>NZ_CP027482.1:1378634-2067951 GCF_003443875.1 Aeromicrobium sp. A1-2
CGTGCCGAGCGAGGGCACTCCGCAGCACACGGACTACACCACGACCAACGAGCTCCTTGCCGAGGCCGCCGAGACCATCAAGGAGTGGTTCATGACCGGAAGCCTCGCGCGGATCGACCAGCTGGGCGGCCGGGTTGACGATGCCCTGGAGATGTTCGGACTGCACCTGGCGCGGATGGTTGCCTGGGACAGTGCTGAGATGCTCTGGAACCTCGCGGACAACCCCCGACTTGACCGGATCTTCCGGTCCGGGCTCAGCCGTACGGTCGAGCTCGCGAACCGAGGAATTCTGCTCTGAGGTGGTTCGGGCCGCGTCGTCAGCGCTTGATCGTGAACTGGTCGATCAGTCCGCCAGTGTGGTTGATGGCCCGGACTTCCACCCGGTCGTCGTACACAAGCAGATCCACGAAGTGCAGCGTGGAGGTGCTGACAGCAGTGAAGTCCGACCGGCCCACCGGCCGCAACTTGGCACCGGCACCTGACACGACGTAGGTCACCCCGAGCTGTGGGGTCGACCGCTCATAGTCGTGATCATGACCGGACATGACCAGAGGGACGCGCGCCTCGGCGAATAGCGGCACCCAAGCCTTCTGGACGCCCTTGTCTGAGCCGTGACTACCCGACGAGTACGCAGAGTGGTGCAGCGCGACGATCGTCCACGTGTTGCGAGGCTGTTTCTCGGCAAGCACTCCGCGCAGCCAGGCCGTCTGCTGCTCGTCGTCCACCCGCGTGGAGTCCAGGACGATAACCCTCAGCGGGCCGACCTCCTGGACGTACCACGAGGAGTCGCGGCCCAGCTCGCTCATGATCTGTTTCTCTTCGCCGGACTTGACGTCGTGATTGCCCACCACAGGAATCAGCGTCGCGTGCTCAAGGATCCGCGAGAACGGTTCCGTGACGACCTGGCTGGTGAGGGAGGAATCGCCATCTTCATAGACCAGGTCCCCGAGCAGTAGCAGCGCGTCGAACCGGTGGCCGGTCCGTTCGGATTCCAGCCGCATCCGCTCAGCTGTCGCAGCCTCGGCTGCGTCTCCGGTCCCGGTGTCTCCTGCCACCGCGATGCGTGCCAACGGTGTGTCTGAGATCGTCGGGACCGATTGACCCAAGCTGGTCGCTGGCTTTTCGTCGGATGAGGAGCGGATCAGCGACGAAGAATTGAGTCCGACGAAGACCAGGATGCTGAGAACCAGCAGCAGACCGGCGATAACGAAGAGCTTGCGTGAACCTCGGCCTCGACTGCGCTCGGCAGCGTGGGCGGGAGCTCCTCGATTGATCACTTCGTCCCATTCTGTCGGCGGGGGTCAACGTGAAACGGCTGCTTGGTTCCATCGGTCACGGAGAGGGTATACGTCGGAGTCGCGACGTCTGCGCGGTACTGGCGCGGGGTTCTTCCGAACCAGCGTCGGCACGAGCGGTTGAGGCTGCTCTGTTCGGAGTAGCCGATCAGACCCGTCACCTGGTTGAGGTGGAGGCGAGGCTCCGCGAGATATCTGATTGCGAGCTGCTGTCGCTCCTTGTCGATGAGTTCCTGGCAGGTGGCGCCCTCGACAGCCAATAGTCTCTGCAGGGTTCGGGGGTGGAGAGCAAGTTCCTCGGCGATCGCGTCGGCCGAACATTGCCCGGTCGGGATCAGTCGACGCGCGAGGTTCGCGACCTGTTGAAGCAGGCGTGCGTCGGGCGCTGGGAACTCCGTCTCGAGGTACCTGGTGGCTAACCGCCGGGTCTCCGGGTCAGCGGCGTCAATCCGTTTGGAGGCAAGCGACAGGGGGATGTCAAAGCCGCACCAGTCCTGCTCGAACCGGACTTCACAACCAAGCACGTCGGCGTACGCCGCGTCGGGTCCAACTTGGGCGTGCAGGAACGACACGGACAGGGGGCCGTCCCCACCGGTGAGCAGCCGGATGATCTGCGCAGCGTTGGCGAGGCTCAGCTCGTACGACTGCTGGAGCTTGATCAGGGGGAGTTCTGCGATCGCGAAGGTGAAGCGCACCACACCCGGGACGGTCGATGGCCCAACTGTCATGTTCAGCGCAGGGGAGTGCAGGTAGAGGTAGCGGGCAATGGCGCCAAGGCCCTCCTGCACGGTCTGGGCGTTTCGAGCGATCACGGCCACTGGGCCAAGGATGTCGAGTCCCTGCCATTGCGAGATCTGCATCCCGAAATCAGGGCATCCCAGCTCCTCAGCGCTGACCCTGAGCAAGCCGGCCACCGCCTCAAACGATATCAACGCATCGGGCTCACTCTCGACCTCGAGCGGGAGGTGGAACCGAGACAGGAGGGGCTCCGACTCGCCGCCAAGCTCCTTCACGAGCTGGTGGTAGCCGCGCAGGTTCGTGGCCCGAATCAGACTGTTCATCGTCACCACCTGTCGGGAAATGCCAAAACCCTGTCGGGTTCTGCCAAGACTATCGTCGTCCGGCGCTGTCACGCTGAAGTTATGAGCACTCAACATTTCGATGTCCTGATCGTCGGTGCCGGCCTCTCTGGCATCGGTACGGCCTGCCAGATCAGTAACGAGCATCCGGACCGCTCCATCGCAGTCCTCGAACGCCGCGAACGACTTGGCGGAACCTGGGACCTGTTCCGCTATCCGGGCATCCGCTCGGACTCGGACATGTTTACGTTCGGATACAAGTTCCGGCCCTGGCACGATCTCAAGGTGCTCGCCGATGGCGGCTCGATCCGCCGGTACATCGCCGATACTGCGACGGAGTTTGGGATCGACGAGAAGATTCAGTACGGCATCAAGATCGTGACGGCCGACTGGTCGAGCGCAGAGCAGCATTGGACTGTCACGGCTGAGCATGAGGCTAGCGGCGATGTGCGGACGTACACCTGCTCGTTCCTGATCAGCTGCACCGGCTACTACAACTACGACAACGGCTACCTCCCCGAGTTCCCGGGTGAGGAGACCTTCGAGGGCCAGTGTGTGCACCCGCAGCACTGGCCTGAGGACCTCGACTACGCCGGCAAGAAGGTCGTCGTGATCGGCAGCGGCGCCACCGCGGTGACCTTGGTTCCCTCCATGGCTGGCACCGCCGACCACGTGACCATGCTTCAGCGGTCACCGTCCTATGTCATGTCCGTGCCGGGGCTGGACAAGATCTCGAAGGGACTCGCCAAGGTGCTGCCGGACTCCCCGGTCTACCGATTCGCGCGGTGGCGCAACATCGCGATCCAGCGCGGCCTGTACATCGCGTGCCGCCGCTGGCCCAGGACCATGCGCAAGTTCCTGCTCAGCCAGGTGCGTCGCAAGGTCGGGCCGGACTTCGACATGAGCCACTTCACGCCGGCGTACATGCCGTGGGACGAGCGGCTCTGCGCCGTGCCCGACGGTGATCTCTTCAGGGCTCTTGCCGCCGGAGAGGCCTCGGTGTCCACCGGTCAGATCGACACCTTCACACCGAGCGGGATCAGGCTGACCTCGGGCGAAGAGCTTGAGGCCGACATCATCGTCACGGCCACCGGCCTGCGTGTCCAGATGCTCGGCGGGATGAAGCTGTCGATCGACGGTACGCGTTGCGAGCTGCATGACCAGATGACCTACAAGGGCGTGCTGATCGAAGGCATCCCCAACCTTGCGTGGGTCTTCGGCTACACCAACGCGCCGTGGACCCTCAAGTCCGACATCGCCGGCAAGTACGTCTGCCGGCTCCTGCAGCACATGGACGACAACGGTCACGCGGTCGCAACTCCTCGCGACACGGAGGGCAGCGCGCTAGACATGGGCATGCTCGACCAGCTGCAGTCCGGCTACGTCCAACGCGCCAAGGAGACCTTGCCGAGGCAGGGCTCCTCAGGGCCGTGGAAGGTCCTCATGCACTACGGCAAGGACTCGAAGATGCTGCTCGAGGAGCCGATCGGCGACAGGCACCTGGAGCTGAAGGGCCCTGTCCCGGCGAACCGGTACGTGGCATCGTGACCACGCATCAGCAGGTCACCTTCTTGAGTGACGGAGCTCGCTGCGCAGCAACGCACGTGGTTGGTTCGGGCACCGCCTTCCTGGGTGACCGCGGGCGACCCTGCGTCGTGATGGCTCACGGCTTCGGTGGAACTCGAGACACCGGGCTCGATGACTATGTCGAGGGTTTCGCAGCTGCCGGGCTCGACGTGTTCGTGTTCGACTACCGCGGCTTCGGTGACTCCGACGGCAGCCCGCGTCAACGAGTGTCGTACAGGGACCAACGTGACGACTACCGCGCGGCAATCGCGGCCGCACGGGACATCTCGGGGGTCGATCCAGAACGAATCGTGCTGTGGGGCACCTCCTATTCGGGAGGTCATGTCGTCCCGGTCGCGGCCCACGACCCTCGGGTAGCGGCGGTACTCTCGCTGACACCCGCCATGGACGGCCTGGCAGCACTCGGTGCGATCGCTCGCCGGCATCCGCGGATGCTGCTTGCGCTGGTCGGGCATGGTTTGCGCGACGGGTTCCGTGCGATCACGCGGCGTCGACCGCACCTGATGCCCATCGTGGGGATGCCGGGTACGACGTCGATGATCAGCGCTGCCGGTGCGTTCGAGGGGTATCACGAGCTGGCCGGTCCCACGTGGCGCAACGAGGTCTGCGCGCGGGCCGCCCTCGCGGTCGCGTTCAACCGCCCCATCCGCTCGGCATCAAGATTGCGCGTCCCCATGCTGGTCCAGATTGGTGAAACTGACGCCGTCGCGCCGCCAGCTGCTGCTCATCGCGCGGCGCAGCAGGCAGACGGGTTCGCCAACGTCTTGACGTACCCGGTCGACCACTTCGACGTCTATCAAGGTGTTTGGCAACAACAGATCCTCGCCGACCAGATCAAGTTCCTGTCCCAGCATGCTTCAACTCATCGATCGAGAGAAAGGTTGGCCCGCTGATGGCCCGCTACGACATCAAGGACAAGGTGGCGCTCGTGACCGGCGCTGCTCGCGGGATCGGTTTCGAGACCGCGAGGCGGCTGCATGAACGGGGCGCGTACGTCGTGCTGGTCGACCTCGATGCCGAGGCGACGATCCTCGCGGCCAAGCAGGTTGGCACCCGCGCGATCGGCATCGCTGCCGATGTCACGGACGCAGAGCAGATGCGCGGCGCGGTGGCTCAGGCCGTCACCAGGTTCGGACGCCTCGACGTCGTCATGGCCAATGCCGGAATCGCGCCGCAGCCAGCGACGATCAGGGCGATGGATCGGGTCACGTTCGAGCGGGTGCTGGAGGTCAATACCGTCGGTGTCTACCGCACGGTCCACGCAGCTCTGCCCGAGATCACCAGGAACAGCGGGCACGTCGTCGTCGTGGCCTCGGTCTATGCCTTCGTCAACGGTGCGATGCTGGCGCCGTACGCGATGTCCAAGGCTGCCGTTGAACAATTCGGTCGAGCCCTGCGTGGCGAGCTCGCTCTGCACGGTGCATCCGCCACCGTCGCCTACTTCGGGTTCATCGACACGGCGATGGTCCAGGAAGGCTTCGCCAGCTCGATCGCCCAGCGATTTGAGCGCACGTTCCCGGCCTTCCTGCGTGACCGCCTGCAGCCAGCCGACGCCGGCCGTGCTGTTGTCGCAGGGATCGAGGCACGTGCTCCCCGGGTCGTTGCGCCCAAGCGCTGGACGACCTACTCGATGCTCCGGGGGATCGTGAACCCAGTTCTCGACCGCAGGACCGCACGCAACAAGACCATCCAGGAGATCCTTCGCGACGCGGACATGCCAACCGCCGAGCGAGCTGAAGTCCTGCCCGAGTCGCGATCCCGGTAGCGCGAGCGAGGATTGCCGATGCGGACCCGGTCTCAGGTGAGCTTCTTGCGCGAGTCCAGCAGGGCGGTCCGCAGCTCCTTGTAGGCATTCTCGACGCCGGTGCGGAGGGTCTCTGCGACGGCAGACGTGGTGCTGCTCGCGTCCTCCATCTGCCGGCGAGCCTTGCTCCAGCGAGTCTGGAGTTCCGAGGTCAGCGCCTCGAGTCGGTCGGTGGCTTCGGTGGCGCCCAGATGGACCTGCAGCTCGAGATCGTCGATCCGTCCCTGCCACTGGTCAACATGCGCCTGGGCGAGCTGGCGGGTCACGGCCGCGTGGTCCTCGGAGAGCTTGTTGAGCCGTGATTCGAGTTGGGCAATTCGTTCGTCGGTAGTCATGCGTGGAGTCTGACCACTGTTTCGGCGGGACGATAGAGCCGAACGTCCCACCCTCGAGCATCGGTTGAGTCCCGGGGGTGCCGCGTGGGTGGGCAGCTACGCAATTGCCGTGCCGAACATCGCGCCGATGCCGTAGGTGAGTGCCATTCCGGCCGCCCCGCCGGCGACGATACGGATCACGGCGCGGCGCACGCTGCTCCCACCGATCCGCGCGCTGAGACCACCGGTGATCGCCAGAGCCACGAGCACGGCAAGGAAGGTGATCGGCACCCGGATGCCTGAGGGAAGCAAGAGGATCGACAAGAATGGCAGGAGAGAACCGAGCAGGAAGGCCGTGGCAGACGCCAGACCTGCGTGGGTCGGGCTCGCCAGCTCGTTGGGATTCAGGTGCAGCTCTGCCTCCGCGTGTGCGCCGAGCGGGTCCTGCGCCGTGAGCTCGACGGCGACCTGGTGCGCGGTGGTCTGGCTGAGCCCCTTGGACCGATAAATCATCGTCAGCTCGTGCAGCTCGGCGTCGGGCTCCTCGGCCAGTTCCCGGCGTTCCTTGTCGAGCAAGGCTGACTCGCTGTCGCGTTGGCTGCTGACGGAGACGTACTCGCCGAGTGCCATTGACACGGCGCCTGCCACGATGCCCGCCATCCCGGCCGTGAATATCGGTCCGCGGCCTGAGGTGGCCCCGGCCACGCCGATCACGAGTCCGGCGACTGACACGATCCCGTCGTTCGCGCCGAGGACACCGGCCCTCAGCCAGTTGAGGCGGCCTGCCTGACCCGGTTGGTGCGGCTCGTCGTGCAGGGGAGCGATGGAGCTTGGATCCTCGCGGCCACCCCGACGCCGTGCTGCCGGGTCCGGCGGGCTGTCTGACACTTCAATCTCCTTGGCGATGGCTTTGGCCGGTCATGGTGCTGTCGGTCTCGCGAACGCCGCGGCGAGAGCCGCCATGGCGGCGAGCTGGCGCGTGTGACGACGGCGGGCGACGAGAACGCGTTGCGCGTGGTGGGACATGGGGCTCCTGCAGGTCGGCGCGGGGTGCGGCACCGGTGAGTCCGGTGCCCTCGGGTGGTTAGGAGACGACAATCCGGATCTGGTTCGTGACTGACGTGACGTGGGGAGACGACCAAGCGGCGTGGCCAGCCTGCTGCTTCTCGGACCACGACGTGACGGTTCCCTTGAGAGTGACGTTCGTGCCATCGACCGTTGCGGTGATGGAGTTGGCATCCCGGGTCGCCTTGCGGACGACGGCTCGGCGCACGAGCGCCTCCGTGCCGTGAGCGGTGGGACGCTCCTTGAGCAGGATGTGGTTCTCGACGTGTGCGACGCCATCGATGTGCTCGACCAGGCGGTGCGCCGAGTGTCGTTGGTAGTCCCAATCCACCAGCCCGGTCAGTGTCACGACGTGATCCTTGACCTCGGCACGTACCTGGCCGGCTGGGACCACCGAGCTCCAGCGCAGTGAGTTGGACACGGCCTCCGCAACGTCGCTGTCGGTGTGGGCGGCCCCGACGAGGTGGACTGTCAGCTCGTTCGCGATCGCGATCACGCCATGAACGCTGAGGGCAGCCTTGGCTGCCGCGGTCCGCTCTGCCAAGGTGCGCACGTCGCCCGAAAGCGTGGCCACACCCTGGTGGACCGAGACACCCACATTCTCCGCGTGCACCTGTGGGGTCCAGTCCAACTCTTCGGTAACTGCCTTCTGGACGTCATGATCCGTGGTGAAGAAAGTAGGCGCAGGCATGTGTCGGCTCTCGTTCGGCTCGGAGGCAGATCCTCCTGGTCGTGAGCCTGCCGCGTGGTCCGTCTTCATGGCACTGGCATAGGCCACCACTTGGCGGGACTGAAGTCCTTCCTCGCCTCGGGGCCGACACGAGGCATGCCTCGCGTCAGGAGGGACGTTCGTCCCACAGGGTCCGGCCCTCGGCCCCTGGTGCGAGACGGGTGAAATGGCGATCATGGAGACATCATCGGGACATCAGGAGGCTCCATGAATTCGCCGCTCAATCCTGTCGTGGTTGGTGTGGTGGGCCAACAGCCCTACGCGCTGCAGTTTGCCGCCGACGAGGCACATCTTCGCCAGACCGCCCTGCGAGTCGTGCATTCGGCAGGGAACTCGGCGCAGGTCGCCGACTTCTACGCCGGCAACGAGATCTATGACGCGCTCCAGCAGGCTGGGCGCGAGATCCTTCAGGAAGCTCAGGAGGCCGTGGACGCCGATGGGCGGCTCAGCGGGACGACATACTCGCTGTCCGCACGCACACCGGTGGATTTGCTGGAGAGCGAGTCGCTCGAAGCTGCTCTCCTGATTGTCGGGTCGGACGAGATCAATTGGCTCGACCGTCTCCTGGGTGGGTCGGTCACGGGCCGCCTGGCATTCCACGCGCACTGTCCGCTCGTCGTCGTGCAGGAGCCCAACTTCACCCCCACGCCCACCGAGACTGTGGTCGTGGCCCTGGACGGCGAGGAGGCGGATGCGGCTCTGCTGACCTTTGCCTTCGAATGGGCCGACCTGCACCACCTGGATCTTCGGGTCCTGCATGCGACCGATCCCCGCTGGCTACCTGCCGATCTGCGGATCATGCGGGCCAACATCAGCGAGGTCCTCGCCGGGTGGCGGGAGATGTACCCCGAGGTGACGGTCCACCTGGAGTTCGCCTCGGCCGATCCCGAGGACGCGTGCGTCCGCGCCACAGGGACAGCGGACCTGATCGTGATGGGGAGGCCCAGTCGGCGGAGCCTGCCGTTCCTGTCCGCCGGCTCCATCGTGCCGCACGTCATCAGTGCGGCTCACTGTCCCATCGCCATCATTCCGGGAGCCTGACCCGTGGTCGGTCCGAACAGGCACCAACGTGTCGTGGTCGGAATCGCTGATACCGAGGACGGCGCGCTCGGCCTCGCGCTGCGTCGGGCCGAGCAGCACAAGTGCGGCCTGCGCGTCGTCCACGCCTTCGACGTGCCGGGATCGGGGCTTCACTCCACCTACACTCCGGCAGTCGTCGCGGGCTTCGAAGAGGGCGGGCAAGCGGTGCTGGACCGTGCTCGAGAGGTGATCAGCAGCCTCGACCCGAAGGTCGACGTCGAGTATGCGCTCGTGCGCGGGCGGGCCTCACTGATCCTGCTTGACGAGAGCTCGTCGGCGAGAGAGATCGTCATCGGTCCTGATGACTCCCCGTGGTACGTCCAGCTGTTCCAAGGACGCGTCGCGAAGTCGCTGGCCGCGCATGGCCGGTGCCCCGTCACGGTGGTGCCGGATGGCTGGTCGTCGGAAGGGTCGCCCGAGCTCGTGATCGTCGCGCTCGACGGGGAGTCCAATGCGCACGGCCCGGTCAGTTACGCGTTCGACGTCGCGCAGCTCGAGGGTCGGTCGCTGGAGATGCTGCATGTCGTCGAGCCGGACAAGAGCGGGGCCGCGGTGATGCAACGTTGGGGGGAGATGTCGCACCTGCTCGAGTCTTGGCGCCGACGCTTCCCACAGGTTCGCGTCAGGACCGTGGTCGTGCCGGGAGGGGCCGTGGCGGTGAGCCGGGAAGGCTCTGCCGAAGCTTCGCTGCTCGTGGCCGGCCGTTCGTCTACGCACGGCGTGGATCTTTTCGCGCGGCCCTTTGCCCAAGAGGTGATCCGCTCGTCCCACTGCCCCGTCGTCGTCGTGCCGACGGATTACCGCGCGTAGTACCGCAACTGCGAGGGAAGCAGAGCATGCCGCGATGCTCCGACCTATCGGGGCTCGACGACGGCGATCCGCTGACGGCTCTGGTGCGCCAACCCACGGAGGGCGACCAGTTCGTGAAGCAGTCGTCGGATCATCGTCCTGATTGCCACAAACTTGCCGTTGACGCGCTGATGGTCGGGCCGTAGGTAGCAACGCCGTGCTCGCGAATTGACGCACACCACAACGGCTGTGTCAGCGCGCGACGCGGGCCTGGTCCGAAGCGCGGCGTCCGGGGCTGCCGCCTCGACGCTCGACGGAGGCCGCCGGACGGCTGTCGCCTACCACCCGGGAGGGGCCGTCGCCGATCCGCTCGACCAGGCGAGTGCGCAGAGATGGCCGGAGCCAGAGCTCGAACAGGTCCTGGGTAGCCCGGTCCCGAAACACGTACCCGAGCTCGCTCGGGCAAAGGATGCCGCGGTCGGCCAAGAAGTCCATGCGGTCCTGGATGTGGAGGCGCCGCCGCTCGGTCCGTCGCTCGCTGCCCAGTAGGTCCATCACATCGGCGGGCAGGGCTGGCCGATCGGCGACCGCGAGGACCTGGCAGATCTCCATGTCCTCCGGGGCCAGCTGTTCGGCGAGGACGCGGAACGTCGCCGATGCCGCCGCCTGGGCTGCCGGTGCGGCTGATGCGTTCGCGAGCTCGAGACCCCGCGGCGTCGAGATGATCTGCCCGGTTGACACCCAAGCCTGCAGCGTGTCGACCGCTGCGCCGGCCAGACCGTCACAACGGCTCCTGAGCACGCCCATGAGTCGGGGGGAAGGCCGACCAGCGAGGATCGCCTCGGCGAGAGCGAACAGATCCTCGTCGTCGACCGGCGGCGAGTCCACGACGTGCACCCGGTAGCGCGCGTCGTCGTCCGCTTCCTCGGCGAGCAGTGAGGCGGCTTCTGGTGAGGTGATGAAGACCAGGACACGACCGATCTGTGGGTCGATCGTGGCGAGGACCTCGGCCATGGCGGCCCGCGCCCTGGCCGGGGTCAGGTCCACCGGCCCCATGACGGCGATGTCAGTGGCCGCCGACTCACTGGTGGCTCGCTGGATGGGTGCTCGCCGCGCGACCTCCACGGGTCGAACTGGGCGCAGGCGAACAGCGAGCTGGTCCGTCGCGGCGCGCAGCAGGGCCTGCCGACCCGAGGCAGTTGGTCCGATGAGACAGACGACATCACTGCCGTCGCCGTCGATGCAGTCCTGGATGGCCGTGGCCAAGGCCTTCAGGGGTGCGGTGCGACCGACGAACGACGGAGGTGCAGTCTCGTTCTCGGGCTCCCACGACAAGAGCTGGCGGTGCAGCGCCCGAGTCTGCGTCGACGGGGATGCGCCAAGATCTGCGAACAGGTTGCGTCTGCAACGGTCGTACGACCGCAGCGCGGACTCGATCTCACCGATCCCGGCGTACGCACGCATCAACGAACGGTGGGCACGTTCAAGGCACGGGTCGAGGCTGATCGACAGGGTCGACATGTCGATCGAGTCGCGCATCCACCCCAGCTCGAGCGCGCTGTCAGCGGCCTCGGCGAGCAGCGTGGTGCGCAGGGCGACCAATCCGGCGCGGACGTCGACGGCCCAGGTGCTGTCGTCGTCGTGAGCATGGAAGTCGTCGACGTAGAGCGCTTCGGCCTCCTTGACCAGCGCGACCACCCGGGCATGATCACGGGACTGGACGGCCGCGGCGGCCTGATGCGCAAGATCCTGATGTGCCTGGACATCGACCCAGCTGGCTGCGAGTCGCAGACCGTCGCCCTGCCTGGTCACGGCCTCCCGTCCGAGTGCGCGGCGGATGTTTGCCGTGGCCGTCCGGAGGCTCGCGACCGCCCGCGCCTCGTCGACTCCCGGCCACAGCCGATCCATCAGGCTCTGGCTGCTGACCGACTGTCCGGACGTGATGGCCAGGATGCGCAACAAGTCAGTCGTCTTTCCGGTCGTCCACCGGGACGACGGCACGATCTGCCCGTCGGCTGAACGCACCCAGAGGCGTCCGAACAGGCGAATCTCGATCTGTTCGTCCATGAGTTCTCCCGAGTTCCTCGCGACTGCCTGCCGAACAACGTACGGGACGCAGGGTCAGGCCGTCCTGCTGTCTAACCCTTCGAACCCGTCCACACCGACCCGGGTGCCGTGCGCCACACTGTGCCGAGGGTCGTGGCAGGCGGCTCGTCGAGGACCATCAGGAGCGCTTGTGACACTGGCCAGGAATCACACCGACGTGACCGGACTTGCGGGCGCGGTGATCGTCGGCACCGACGGATCGTGTGTGACGAATCCCGGCCCGACCGGTTGGGCGTACGTGGCCGACGACGGAACCTCGGCGTGTGGTGGGCTGCTCGAGGGCACCAACAACATCGGTGAGCTGCTTGCGGTCGTGAACGCCCTGCGGGACTTCGCCGACCGTCCGTTGGTCATCCAGGCCGACTCGTCGTACACGATCGGCTGCTCGACGACATGGGCTGCCGGATGGGCTCGCAACGGGTGGAAGAACTCCAAGAAGGAGGTCGTCGCGAACCTCGAGATCGTCCAGTCGATCTACGCGCTGATGCAGGCGCGGCGCGACACAGGCGCTCCGGTGTTCTTCCAGAAGGTCAAAGCGCACCTGGTGGACCTGTCGGTGTGGCCCCTCAACGTCGCGGCCGACGAGCTGGCCGGCCGAGCGTCTGCCCGCGCAGCCCGCGGTGACGTTGCCGAGCTGCGCACTGCTGCACGCCCCTGAGGTAGTCGGGTGGTCCCAGCAGGAACTACCGTCGGGTCATGACTGTCTCGAAAAAGATCGACGTGCATGGCGGTGTTCTGGTGGCGCACGACGGATCGCCGCACTCGCAGGCCGCCCTGCGGACCGCCGTACGGATGGCAGAGGCGCTGGGCCTGGATGTGACGGTCGTGCGCGCCTGGAGCCTCAGCACCGCCCCCCGTCCGGAGAGCTGGTCGGCGGGATACGTGCCGCCGATCGAGGAGTTCGCGGCCGCGACCGCCAGTGAGCTGGAACGGGATGTCGCATCCGCGCGTGCGGCGGCCCCTGGAGTCACGATCCGGACCACCGTGGTCCACGAAAGCCCGGCTCGCGCGCTGCTCGAGG
The DNA here is from genome assembly GCF_003443875.1 of Aeromicrobium sp. A1-2. Lineage (NCBI taxonomy): Bacteria > Bacillati > Actinomycetota > Actinomycetes > Propionibacteriales > Nocardioidaceae > Aeromicrobium > Aeromicrobium sp. A1-2. The sequence continues at coordinate 1,391,505 of NZ_CP027482.1, forward strand.
CATCGGCCGATGTCGACCTCTTGGTCGTCGGCAGCCGTGGCCGCGGAGGGTTCACCGGGCTCATGCTGGGCTCGGTCAGCGAGCAGGTCGTGCGCTACGCCGCGTGCCCCGTGCTGGTCGATCGCGACCGCGGCGACCGACAGCGCGATGGCGGCAGCGATCGGGAGCAGATGGAAGGCGCGCTTGCGAGCGAGCTCAAGCTGGACTGACACCCTGCGCGCGTTGCGGAAGGTCCCGGCGTTCCCGTGCGTTGGCGCCCAAACGGCATGGGGGAGGGGTAGCATGGTTGACGTACCAACCCCTGCACTGCCGCTGACTGGCCGCGTTCTACTCGGCTGAAGGCGACGTGACATCTGGCCGAAGGTCGGTGTCGAGCGCGATGCAGGCGTTGCGATGTGTGTCCACCGCGTTGATCGGGTGGTCGATCGGTCGTACGGCATGCGTCGTGGAGCGGCTTCCAGGACCCGCTCCGTGGGGGCGCATTGACGTATGGGCTGTCGGCCGGGCCCGGCGTCACGGCACCGCCTCGGCCTTGTGCCGGGCACTTCAGAGGAGGAACACGTGGCCAAACGAGGCCAGAGCCCGTCGAGCACCACCCGCACGTCGCCGCGGCGGGTCCGCAACGACGGCATCATGTCGGTGCTCGCGCGCGCAGTTCGTGAAGTTGAGGCCGGCGCGCAACGCGGTCGTCTGACACCGTCAGCGCGCACCAAGTTCCAGGTCGTGGCGCTGCTGGCTCGTGAAGAGCGCTTGCGGGTCAAGGCCGACGCCACCAGCACCGAGTCCCACCGTGCGGAGCAGCTCAAGCGCCTTGACGGGATCGGCACGATCCTCGCCCAGACTGCTGCCCGCGACACCTCCCTGCTGTCACTCCTCGCCGAGGACTCCGAGGTCACCGACGCCGCGACGATCCTGAAGTCGGACATGATGCGGGCCGCCGGACGCGAGGAGGAGGTCAAGCCGACCGCCGCTCCTCCCGTGTCGACAACGATCGCGCCCGCCAGCGAGCGTCAGGTCGTGCCCAAGTCCGTCGTGGCCCGCCAGCTCGCCAATCCATTCCTCACGCCCGATTTCGCCGCCGTGGAGCGACGGGAACCGCAGTCGCGCCGACTCGCGACCTGGGAGCTGCTGGGACCGCTGTTCTCCTCGTTCGAGCGGGCCGCCGGCGGATCGTCGGCCTGCATGACTCTCCCTGAGCCTGCCGACACCAAGGTGCCGAAGGGACTCACCCTGATGCGACACCAGGCCGAGCTCGTCGCGGCCGCCGAGGACGGGCACCGGACCTTCCTTCTCGCCGACGAGCCTGGCCTGGGCAAGACCGCCGAGGCGTTGCTCGCGGCGCAGGCCGCCAACGCGTATCCGCTGCTGGTCGTCGTGCCGAACGTCGTCAAGACCAACTGGGCCCGCGAAGCCGAGCTGTGGACACCCGGGCGTCCGGCCACCGTGATCCACGGCAACGGTGACGCGATCGACGGCTTCGCCGACATCGTCATCGTCAACTATGAAGTGCTCGACCGGCACGTCGGCTGGCTGGGCGACCTGGGCTTCCGCGGCATGGTGCTCGACGAGGCGCACTTCATCAAGAACAAGAAGTCGCAGCGCTCCCAGCACGTGCTCCAGCTTTCCGAGCGCATCCGCGCGCGGACGCCGCGACCACTGTTGATGGCGCTCACCGGCACGCCACTGATCAACGACATCGATGACTTCCGGGCGATCTGGCAGTTCCTTGGATGGATCGACGACAAGAAGCCGCTGGCCGAGCTCATGCACTCGCTCGAGGACACCGGGCTCACCCCGGTCGACAACGGCTTCTACTCGGCCGCCCGCGGCCGGGTCATCGAGATGGGCATCGTGCGACGTCGCAAGGTCGACGTGGCTTCGGACATCCCTGCCCGCCGCATCGCGGACCTGCCCGTCGAGCTCGATGACGAGGTCGGCCGGTCCATCCGGGAGGCCGAGCGCGAGCTGGCTCGCCGACTGGTGTCGCGCTACGACAAGGCCCTCGAGACCCGATCAGCCGGGGTTGTGGTTGACGGCATCGACCACGAGCTCGTACGCCGGGTCGCGACGTGGGAGCGCGAGGACTCCTCGAGCAAGACCGACGAGAACGTATTCAGCATGATGCGCCGCATCGGCCAGGCCAAGGCAGGACTCGCCGCCGACTACACCGCCCAGCTGGCCCACAGCGTCGGCAAGGTCGTGTTCTTCGCCAAGCATGTCGACGTCATGGACACCGCCGAGGAGACCTTCAAGGCTCGCGGTATCCGCTACGCCTCGATCCGGGGCGATCAGACGACAGCGGTCAGGCAGCGCAATATCGACGCATTCGTCGACGACCCAGAGGTCGCGGTTGCGGTCTGCTCCCTGACGGCCGCTGGCGTCGGCATCAACCTCCAGGTTGCCTCCAACATCGTGCTGGCCGAGCTTTCGTGGACCGATGCCGAGCAGACACAGGCCATCGACCGGGTCCACCGCATCGGCCAGGCCGAGCCCGTCACCGCTTGGCGGATCATCGCCTCGCAGACGATCGACACCAAGATCGTCGAGCTGATCGACAGCAAGGCCGGCCTCGCCGCACGCGCGCTCGACGGTTCGGACGAGGAAATCGCGTCGAGCTCGGACATGCAGCTTGAGGCACTCGTACTGCTGTTGACCGAGGCGCTGGGGGAGAGGATCGCCGACTGACCTCAGGTCAGGTGGTCGAAGTCGCCGTTGACCCAGCCGGCATGGCGCTCGGCGAACCACAGCGTGATCTGCTTGGCGTCTGACGCGATGACGTTGTCGAAGTTGCCGTAGAGACGGTCGAACTCGAAGCGGTCGACGTGCGCCGCGATGCGGCGGACCACAGCTGCTGACAAGGGCAGCCGGTTGGGATAGCTCCGCATGAAGCTCACCGATGTTCGATCCGGATTGGCGAAGATCGTGTCGCCGCTGAGCAGGACGCCGCGACCGTCGGCGCCCGCGGCCCAGTGCGCCACGGCACTCCCGGCGAAGTGCCCGCCGGGCTGGCTGAGCGTCACGCCCGGCAGGATCTCCTGGTCGCCGGCCCACATCCGGATGACCGGGTCGGGCCGCGCCACCCACTCCCGGTCTGCCTCGGCGACGAGGACCGGCACCCCACCGAGCCGGCGGCTCCACTCGACCTGTACCCCGTACATGTGCGGATGGCTCGCGACCACGAATCGTACCTCGCCCAGCTCCAGAACCTGTCGGGCGATGTCGTTGTCGACGTAGCCGACCGGATCCCACAGCAGGTTGCCGGCCGGGGTGCGCAGGAGCTTGGACTGCTGCCCGATGCCCGTGCCGGGTGTCGTCGTGATGGCGAAGAGATCCGGCTCCAGCTCGGCGATCTCGGCCTGGTGCCCATCGGCGGAGAGCTCCTCCAGAGTGGTCCACTGCTGGCCGTGGGACGGCACCCACTGCCGTTCGTCGGCACAGATTGCGCACATTTCGATGCGCTCGGCGTGCTCGACGGCGCAGGTCCGGCAGATCCAGAAGGTCTCGTGCGAGGTGCTCACCAGCATCACGCTAGAACAACTGGAGGAGCGACGAAACCCCGATCTACACGCCTTCAGGAACCTTGAGCGCCACGAGGGCGAGGTCGTCGGTGGTGCGACCACGCTGGAAGTCAAGGACGTCCGCGAGGAGGCCGGCGACGACGGCGGCAGCGCTGACACGATGCGTTTCGATCGACGCGTGCATGCGCTCCTCGCCGAAGAAGTCCGTGTCCCGTCGCCCCTCGGTCACCCCGTCGGTGTAGAGCAGGAGCAGATCGCCAGGCGCAAGCTCGAGGTGAGCGTCGACGAAGACCGGGTCGTCCAGCACGCCGACCAGCGAGCTGATGGCCTGCTCGGCGTGCGGTGCCTGGCCCGGTTGCACGAGTACAGGGGCTGGGTGGCCTGCGGTGCACACGTCGGCGACCCATCCGCGGTCGGACTGGCGCAGGTACATCAGGACGATGGTGCAGAACCGATCCGTGTCGTGGTCAAGCACGATCCGATTGAGCAGGTCCATGGCGGCGGCGGGTGACTCGCGCTCGACGACGGCGGCACGCAGCGAGTAGCGGACCAAGGCGGTGACGACGGCGGCGTCAACTCCCTTGCCGCACACATCGCCGAGCACTACGACCCACTCGCCTGCGCGGCGCTGGAAAACCTCGTAGAAGTCCCCACCGACTTCCTCGCCATCGCCTGCCGGTCGGTAGGCCGCGGCGATCTCCAGCCCGGGAACCTGCGGAGGGCTAGGAGGGATCAAGGTGTCCTGGAGGGTCCTGGCCAACAGCCGGGCGTGCGCCTCGGATGCCTCGGCCCGCTCCTTGGCGCGGAACAGCTCCCGTTCGTAGGCTCGTCGCTCGCTCGCGTCGAACACGACGACCCGCATGACCTCGGGCTCCCCGTTGTCGGCCCGCTCCAGTGAGGCATTCAGGAGGACCGCTAGCCGCGAACCGTCCGCACAGACTAGCTCGAGGGCGATCTCCCGCACGCTGCTGCCCATCAGGAGCATCGGCCGCAGGTGCGTCTCGCTGTAGACCGCTGTGGCGCGACTCAGCAGATCGACGAAGGTCCGCACGCCGACAAGCGACTCCGCGGTGTATCCGGTCCACTGCAAGAACGTGCGGTTGACGGCCAGGATCGTCCCCGACCAAGCAACGGTCACATATCCGCACGGTGCCATGTCGTACATCCGCTGGGCGTCGGTGACCGACGAGAAGCCGGACTCCGGCGTCGTCATGCGCGATGCAGGAAGGCTGTCATCGCCGCGATGGTTTCCTGCGGAGCACTGAGGTGGGGGATGTGGCCGGTGGCGTTCATCTGCACGAAAGTGCTGTCCGGGATCGACTCGTGGACCAGTCGGCCCGCACCGAGCGGTGCGATCGCGTCGTCGCGGCACTGCATCACCAGCGTGGGGGCGCTGACCTGGGGTAGGTCGGCTCGGTTGTCGGAGGTGAACGTCACCCGCGCGAACTGCCTGGCGATCTCGGGGTCGGTCCGGCAGAAGCTCTCGGTGAGCTCCTGGCCCAGCTCGGGCTGCTCAGGGTTGGCCATGATGAGCGGTGCCATCGTGCTGGACCAGCCAAGGTAGTTGTCGTCGATGACAGCCAGCAGCTCCTCAATGTCCCGCTCGCTGAACCCACCGACGTAGTCGTCCTCGGGGTGATCGACGTAGCAGGCCGACGGCCCCACGAGCAGGAGGCCGGAGAACAGCCCTGGCTGCGAGATGTCGGCCAGGACACCAACCATCGCCGAGACTGAGTGACCCACGAAGATCGTGTCCCGGGTGTCGAGCTCGCGGCACAGCTCGACGACGTCGTGCGCGTAGGCCGATAGGTCCGCGTAGCGGTGGGGGTCGTAGGCCGAGAGGTCGGAGGCGCCGGCCCCGACGTGGTCGAAGCAGATGACGTCGAACTCGTCCTCGAAGGCGGGCGCGACATGACGCCACATGTGCTGGTCGCAACCGAATCCGTGCGCAAACACCAAGGACGGTCCGCCGCTCACGCCGGTCCGTGTCACGTGGTGTCTAGAGGCGGCGTCCATCCGGCAAATTCTAGTGCCATTCGGGTGCAGGCGTGGCTTTCGCGGTTGACTGGCGGGCCCGAGGTGATGAATCCGTCATCCCAAGCCGGGGAGAGTGCTTCCGGTCAGGACACCGGCACCAGTGCCCGTCGTCGCGCGAACCGGGCGCGCACATAGCTGTCTGCCCGCAGCGACAGCCACAACAAACCGATCGCGACGAAACCGTCGAGCCACCAGTGGTGACCTGTCGCGGCCACGACGAAAATCGTGATGGGCAGATGGAGCACCACGATCCACCGCCATCTGCTCGTGCTGACCGCGAAGACGCCCAGAGCGACCACGGCCGCCCATCCCACGTGGATCGACGGCATGGCCGCGAACTGGTCCGAGATGCCGGTGCCGACGTCGCCGTAGACGTCGAAACCGTGCTTGTCCGACAGGTCCAGGAATCCCAGCTCCTGGATGAATCGTGGTGGCGCGACCCGGACGAAGCGGATGACGAGGCAGAACGCTGTCAGCCCGGCCAGGCCGTTGCGCCAGTGTGGATAGGCATCACGGTGCCGCACGAACATCCAGATCATGAAGATGATCAGCGCCGGGACGTGCAGCGTCGCGTAGTAGTCGTTGACCAGAGCCCCAAGAGGGTCGTGATCCACGACGAAGTGCTGCATCGAGATCTCCGTCGGCAGCCGGAAGAACTGCTGCACGTCATCGATGTCGCGGGCCCGCTGCAACGCGCCGTCGGTGTGCGTCAGCGGCAGCTCGCGGGCGAGGCGCCAGATCGAGTACAACGCCGAGATCAACGCGAACTCGTAGAACGCGGGCAGCAGGGCGTCGCGCAGGCGCCCCGGACGCAGCCGGCTCAGCGCCAGGAAGCACGCGATGCTCAACCCAGCCGCGATCGCCGCTTGGTCCCAGGTCGCCCAGCTCATATGCGTGAGGGCATCGGGTCGCGGTCCACGGCATGATCCTACGGAGAACGGTCGACAGATGCCGCCCCACTCCGAAACCAGTCCCGGCCGAACCGATAACGTGCAGCAGTGTTCGCCAGCCCAGCCGCAGAGAAGGACAAGACATGGATGTCAAGAACTCCGTAGCCCTCGTGACAGGCGGGGCCTCGGGCCTCGGACTGGCCACCGTCGAGGCGCTGCTCGCCGACGGTGCCAAGGTCGTCATCGTGGACCTGCCCGGCTCGCCCGGCGAAGAGGTCGCGGCCCGACTGGGTGACTCGGTGCGTTTCGCCGCTGCGGACGTGCGGGACGAGGACGCTGTCAACGCGGCTCTCGACGTCGCCCAGGAGCTCGGCGAGTTGCGGGTCGTGGTCAACTGTGCCGGAGTCGGCAACGCCGTCAAGACGACCGGCAAGAAAGGCCCCTTCCCGCTCGACGCGTTCAAGCGGGTCATCGAGATCAACCTGGTCGGATCGTTCAACGTCCTGCGCCTCGGCGCGACCCGCATGGCCGAGCTCGACCTGATCGGCGAGGAGCGCGGTGTCATCATCAACACCGCCTCGGTCGCCGCCTTCGACGGTCAGATCGGGCAGGCGGCATACTCCGCTTCGAAGGGCGGCATCGTGGGCATGACGCTTCCGATCGCTCGTGACCTCGCCTCGCTCGGCATCCGGGTCATGACGATCGCGCCCGGCCTGTTCAACACGCCGCTGCTCGCCTCGCTGCCCGATGACGCCAAGGCCTCGCTCGGCCAGCAGGTGCCGCACCCGAGCCGACTCGGCGAACCGGCGGAGTACGGCTCGCTCGCCGCACACATCGTGGCCAACCCGATGCTCAACGGAGAGACGATCCGTCTCGATGGCGCGATCCGCATGGCACCCCGATGAGCGCCGGACTGAAGACGAAGTTCACCGAAGCGTTCGGGATCGAGCACCCGATCGTTCAAGGCGGCATGCAGTGGGTCGGCCGGGCCGAGCTCGTCGCGGCAGTCGCCAACGCCGGCGCACTCGGGATGATTACGGCTCTGACCCAGCCCACCCCTGAAGACCTGGTCAAGGAGATCGCCCGCACCCGCGACCTCACCGACAAGCCGTTCGGGATCAACTTGACGATCCTGCCGTCGATCACGCCGCCTCCGTACGACGAGTACCGCCAGGTCATCGTCGAGTCCGGCGTCAAGATCGTGGAGACCGCCGGCTCGAACCCCGGTCCGCACCTCCCGCAGTTCCATGCCGCCGGCATCAAGGTGCTGCACAAGTGCACCAGCGTCCGGCACGCGATCAAGGCACAGGACCTCGGCGTCGACGGCATCAGCATCGATGGCTTCGAGTGCGCGGGTCACCCGGGGGAGGACGACATCCCCGGACTCGTGCTGATCCCCGCGGCGGCCAAGCACATCACGATCCCGATGATCGCCTCCGGCGGATTCGCTGATGGGCGTGGTCTGGTGGCAGCACTCGCGCTCGGCGCCGACGGCGTCAACATGGGCACGCGCTTCATGTGCACCGAGGAGTCACCAATCCACCGGAACATCAAGCAGTCGATCGTGGACTCGACCGAGCGGGACACCGAGCTGATCTTCCGTACGCTCCGCAACACCGCACGTGTCGCGAGCAACACCGTCAGCCGTGAGGTCGTGGAGATCCTCAACGATGGCGGACAGTTCGAGCAGGTCCGTGACCTGGTCTCGGGTGCCCGTGGCAAGACCGTCTACGAGCTGGGAGACCCCGAGGCGGGGATCTGGAGCGTCGGCACGTGCCAGGGCCTGATCGACGACATCCCATCAGCCGGCGCGCTGGTCGAGCGCATGGTGCGTGACGCCCGCGAGATCATCACCGGCAAGCTCGCTGGCATGGTCGCCTGACAGGTCAGATGTCCCGGCCCTGATGCACCCGCACCCAGTCGACCTTGTAGTGGAACTCCGGGCGGGTGTGGGTGTCGTCGGCCTTGCCCCAGTAGTCCGAGCCCACCTGCATGTTGAGCCGGATGTGGAAGGTGTCGTCGAATGACTCGCCGGTGAAATACGGCTTGGACGACAGCGGGACGGTGCCGACGGTGCGACCGTCGTAGGTGTACCGCAAGCAGGTGGGCGACCAGTTGACGCCGTAGGTGTGCCAGTCCTGCCAGATCGGCTCGTGCGCCTCGTCGTCGTGGGCGCGGCCCATCGTGTGCGCGTACGTCGACTTCTGGCTCGTGTCGGACCACGAGTTCCAGTAGTACGAGCTGGACGGGTCGTAGCTGCGGGTCGTCGGACCGCCGTAGGACTCCATCGGGTCGATCTCACCGAGCCGGTGGTCTGCTCGCAGCCAGAATGCGGGCCACACCCCGCGTGACATCGTGCTGCGGCTCGGGACCAAGGCCCTGATCTCGAAATGGCCGTACTTCTGCCCAAACCGGTCGCCTGCGGCGTTGCCGTAGCCGGCCTCGTCGATCGTGTCGACGTAGCCGGTCGAGTAGTCGCGGGTCGTGTTCCAGGTGTAGCGAGACCCGGCGGCCATCTGCCACTGCGACTCCGGGAGCTTCCTTCCGACGATGTCCAGGCTGCCGTCGTGGACCGTGACGTTCTCGGTGCGAATCTGCGCCTGGTCGAACGACAGATAGGTGTCATCGCGGACTCGCCACTTCGTCCGGTCGATCGCGCGGCCGTCGAAGTCCTCCGCGAAGGTCAGCCGCCCCTGGGCCGGGTCCGAGTAGTCGATGTCCTCACACGCAGGTGCCGACGTCCCGGGACGCAGGGGGCCGAGGCCGGCCAGCAGCCCAGCGACGACCGCAGCGCAGGCGGCCGACCAGACGATCCGTCGACGCCTGGGTCGGTCCGGTCGCTCATGCACCCGTCCACGGTAGGTCCACCGACCACCACGCCGTGGCGAGACCTGTGACAATTCGTGATCACACGGGCAGGAGCCGTGTGATGAACCGGGTCAGCTGGTCGACGTTGCAGCACTCGTGCATCTCGACGACCTCGGCGTACGTCGGTGCGACCGAGTCGCCGAGTCCCCACCGCATCTCGTGCTCGGGATTGAGCCAGAACGTGCGACGTGCGCGTTGGCTGATGTCGTGGAGCGCGCCGAGGTTGGGGTCCTGGTTGTTGTTGCGCGCATCGCCGAGGATCAGGACCGCGGTCCGTGGTCCGATCGCACGCATGAAGTCGGCGTGGAAGTCAGCGAAGGCCTCGCCGTAGTCGCTGCTGGTGTGCCACTTCGTGATGTGCGCCTCCCGCGCGATGCGCCCCGCGAGGTCGTCGCCGCCCTCCTTGACCATCGCGGTCACCTCGTCCATGGCATTGACGAATGCGAACACCCGGACCTTGCTGAACTGACCGCTGAGGGCCTGCACGAGGTGCATCGTGAAGTTGGAGAACCCAGAGACCGATCCGGACACATCGCACAGCAGGACCAGCTCAGGACGGGAGGGGTGAGGCCTCGCATGCACGGGGTGCATCGGGACCCCGCCGGTCGACATCGACCTGCGCAGGGTGCGACGGATGTCGATCCGGCCGCGGGTGGCCTTGCGCCGCCGGGCGGACAGTCGGGTCGCGAGCTTGCGCGCGAGCGGACGCACGGTCCGGCCGAGCTCCTCGAGCTGCTGCTTGTTGGCGCTGAGGAAGTCGATCCGGTCGGTCCCGGTGCGCACGGCGTGCCGGGTGACGGTGTCCCGACCTCTCAGCTCGGCGGTGCGACGGCGGGCCTCGCTGGCGACCAACGCGCGGAACCTCTCGATATTCTGTCGGATCTCGTCCCGCTCGAGCCGTTGGGTGAACTCACCGCCCGCCTGGCCCCCGCCCTGCCCCTGACCCTGGCCCTGACCGCCGCCACCTTGTCCACGCTGCTCCAGCGCCTGGACCAGCAACGTCTGGGGCCGCAGACGCTCGAGCGTCTGGTAGGCCGACCAGCCTCCGGTTGGTGTGCCCTGCGTGCCGACAGCGCCGAGCAGGTCGACCGCGATCTCGGCGACCTGCTCGAGGGCACGCAGATCGTTCTCGGCCAGGGCCATCGCCAGCAGGTCTCGCAGATCGTCGAGATCGAGCACCTCATCGAGGTCACGAGCGGCCTGGGGGACACCGACTCCAGCGGGGAAGTACAGGTCGAACGTCATGTCGAAGACGTCACGCTGGCCGCCGCGACGCACGAGCGCCGATGCGAGACCCTCGCGGAGCTGGTCGCGGTCACTCATCCCGAGCACCTCGACGACCGATGCGGCATCGACCGTCTCGCTGGTGCCGGCCGGGATGCCCTTGCTGCGCAGGGCCGTGACGAACTCGACGAGACGTCCTGCCACGTCCTGCGAGTCCGCCGGACCAGCAGCGTCGGCTGTGCGGGCCGGTGGAGGGGTCATGGAGCGGCCAGGACCTCGTCGAGATCGAGCCGGTTGCGTGCCTTCTCCAGATCGTCCTGGTGCTTCAGGATCACACCGAGGCTCTCCTTGACCACCTCGTCGTCGAGGATGTCGGCGCCGAGAGCGACGAGCGTGCGCGCCCAGTCGATCGTCTCCGAGACCGACGGCGCCTTGCGCAGCGGCATGGCCCGCAAGGCGTTGATGACCCGGACCAGCGAGTCACCGAGGGTCTGGTCGAGAGCCGGCACCTTGAGCCGCACGATCTCCTGCTCGAGCTCGGCGTCCGGAAAGTCGATGTGCAGGAACAGGCAGCGGCGGCGAAGTGCCTCGGACAGCTCGCGGGTCGCGTTGGAGGTCAGCACGACGAACGGCCGGGTCTTTGCGGTGATGGTGCCGAGCTCGGGCACCGTGATCTGGAAGTCGCCGAGCACCTCGAGCAGCAGGCCCTCGATCTCGACGTCGGCCTTGTCGGTCTCGTCGATGAGCAGGACCGTCGGCCCGTCGTTGCGGATCGCGGTCAGGAGCGGACGGGCCAGCAGGAATTCCTCGCTGAAGATGTCGTTGCGTGCCTCGTCCCAGGTCTCGTCCTTGCCGGCCGTGATCCGGAGAAGCTGTTTGGCGTGGTTCCACTCGTAGATTGCCCGCGCCTCGTCGACCCCCTCGTAGCACTGCAGCCGAACCAGCTCTGCCCCGCAGGACTCGGCGACGGCGGTCGACAGCGCGGTCTTGCCGACCCCGGCAGGCCCCTCCACGAGCAGTGGTTTGCCGAGCTCGCTGGCCAGGAAGACGGTGGTCGCGACGGCGTCGGATGCGAGGTAGCCCGCGGAGGCGAGCTTGACCTTGACGTCGGCGATCGAGGTGAACGGCATGGTGGGCATGCCTACGATGATGCCGTGACCCTGATCGAGATCGTGCGCGAGGTGCCCCTGACAGCCCAGGAGTCGTGGGACCGGCTCACCGACTGGGAACGACACGGCGAGTTCGTGCCGCTCACCCGGATCAGCCGGACCGACCTCGGATTCGTGGCGAGAACTGGGCTCGGCAGGATCGGTTTTGACGACCCGATGGACGTCGTGGAGTCCCGCGAGCCGTCGTTCTGCCGGTTGGTCAAGCGCGGCCGGGTCGTGACGGGCTGGGCGGAGCTGAGTGTCGAGGCAACCGACGACGGCAGTCGGGTGACGTGGCGCGAGGACATCCACGTGCGCGGCACGCCACGGATGCTCGACGGGCTCACCCGCGCCTCGAGCACCAAGCTCTTCTCCCGGGTCATCGACGGACTGCTGGCCTGATCCGGCTGGTAGGTCGGTCCTTGGGCTTGTGCGCAGCGGTGCCACACGTACGATCGGCGCATGGGGTACTCGCCGGAAGCTGAAGCACTCGACATCTGCCGTGATCTGATCCGGATCGACACGTCGAACTACGGTGATGACTCGGGCCCGGGGGAGCGCAAGGCCGCGGAGTACGTCGCCAGCTCGCTCGCCGAGGTCGGCATCGAGTCACAGATCTTCGAATCGGTGACCGGTCGGGCGAGCGTCGTGGCGCGGTGGGGCAACCAGGACTCGCCGAAGCCAGGGCTGCTGATCCACGGCCATCTCGACGTCGTGCCGGCACAGGCATCGGACTGGCGGGTCGACCCGTTCGCGGCCGAGGTTGTCGACGGCTACCTGTTCGGCCGCGGCGCAGTCGACATGAAGGATTTCGACGCCATGCTGCTGTCGGTCGTCCGGGCCCGCCAGCGTGCGGGAGTCATCCCGGACCGGCCGATCACGCTGGTCTTCACCGCCGACGAGGAGGCAGGTGGCCGGCTTGGTGCGCACTGGCTCGTGGAGCATCATCCCGATCTGTTCGAAGGGTGCACCGAGGCGATCGGCGAGGTCGGCGGATTTTCCACCGAGGTCGGCGGCAAGAGGCTGTATCTCATCGAGTCCGGCGAAAAGGGCATCGCGTGGATGCGACTGCGGGCCCACGGCACGGCCGGTCATGGCTCGATGCGCAACGACGACAACGCCGTGACCCACCTGGCTCGCGCTCTGGCTGCGCTCGGGGAGCACACGTGGCCGCCCGAGCCCGGGCCGTCGATGCAGCTCCTGCTCTCGAAGGTGCGCGAGCTCTCCGGCACGGACGGATCGCCCGATGAGCTGCTCGAGCAGTTCGGCCCTGCAGTCCGGATGATCGGCGCGGGCATCCGCAACACGACCAACGCGACGATGCTGGAGGCGGGCTACAAGCACAATGTCGTGCCCGGTGAGGCCATCGCATACGTCGACGGCCGCTACCTGCCCGGCCATGCCGACACGTTCCTGCCGACGGTCCAGGAGGTCGTCGGCGATCACGTCACGGTCGAGCCGTACATCTCCGACGCCGCCCTGGAGTACGGCTTCGAGGGCGATCTGGTCGACCACATGACGGTTGCGCTGCACAGTCAGGACCCCGAGGCTCACATTGCGCCGTTCCTGATGTCCGGCGGCACCGACGCCAAGGCCTGGCACAAGCTCGGCATCACGTCCTACGGGTTCACCCCGTTGCGGTTGCCGGCCGACCTGGACTTCACGGCGTTGTTCCACGGCGTCGACGAGCGCGTGCCGGTGGAAGCGTTGGAGTTCGGCTCCCGGGTGTTCGACGAGTTCCTGAACCTGGTGTAGCCGCTACAGGGTGCTGCGCATCCGGATGATCTTTCGGCGCAGGACGACAGTGCGCTGCCCCGTCCCATCCCTGCGCAGTCGGTCGAGCTCCCAGCCCTGGTACTCCGCCGCATCGGTTAACATGCGGCACACGGCCGTCCGCGACTTGGTGCGGTCGATCGTGAGCTTCCAGAACTCGTACTCGATCATCGATTCGCCTCTCATCGAGCGCCGCCTGAGACATCGTCGAGCGCCTGGACTATCTCGGCCGGCAGGTCGAGATCTTCCGAAGCGAGGTTCTCCTGGAGCTGGGAGGTCGTGCGGGCACCGACGATTGCGGCGGAGACCTGCGGCCGGCCGAGCAGCCACGCCAGAGCCACATGCGCGATCGTGACGCCGAGACCCTCCGAAGCGCGGGCCAATGCCTCCACCACGGCGGCCTTGCCCGGTGTGAGGTGGGGCGACACGAAGTCCGTCCACGCGGGATCAGCGGCGCGCGAGTCGACCGGGACGCCGCTGCGGTACTTGCCGGTCAGCACGCCCCGACCCAATGGGGACCAGGCGAGGACGCCGAGGCCCAGATGCTGTGCTGCGGGGATCTGCTGGTCCTCGGGCTCGCGCTGGACCAGTGAGTACTCGACCTGGGTGCTGATCAGGGGGAGGGCATCGGCGCGGCCGCGCAACCAGGTCTGCGCGAGCGCGGACTGCCAGGCAGTGAAGTTCGAGATGCCGACGTAGCGGGTCCGGCCGGTGCGTACCGCGTGCTCGAGGGCACCGAGGGTCTCCTCGATCGGCGTGTGCGGATCCCACGTGTGTACCTGCCACACGTCGAGATGATCCGTGCCGAAGTGACGCAGCGACTGGTCGAGCTGGTCCAGCAGGGTCCCGCGCGAGCCGTCACGGATGACACCGTCAGCGCGACGGACGAATCCGGCCTTGCCGGCCAGCACGATGTGTTCACGCACTCCGGCCTTGGCGATCAACGTTCCGAGGAGCTCTTCGCAGGCGCCCTCACCGTAGATCGGGGCGGTGTCGACCATCGTGCCGCCTGCGTCGAGGAAAGTTGCAAGCTGCTCCTCAGCCTCGTAGGCGTCGACCGTCGATCCCCACGTCATCGTGCCGAGCGCGAGTCGAGAGACCTCCAGCCCCGAGTGACCGACACGGCGATACTGCATGGCGCAAGGCTAGTCGGACGACCGAAGACCGGCGGGTAGGCTCGCACAGTGGATTTTCTTCGTGCCGTGATCCTTGGCGTCGTGCAGGGCCTGACCGAGTTCCTCCCGATCTCCAGCAGCGCCCATCTGGCGATCTTCCCCAAGTTCTTCGGTTGGGAGGATCCGGGGGCCGCCTACACCGCGGTCATCCAGATCGGCACTGAGCTGGCAGTACTTCTGTACTTCTGGAAGGACATCTGGACGATCGGGTCTGGGTGGGTGCGCGGCGTGTTCTCCCGCGCGGCCCGCTCGGAGCCGGAGTGGCGGATGGGCTGGTTCGTCATCATCGGCTCGCTGCCGATCGTCGCATTCGGCCTCCTGCTGCAGGACGCCATCGACCGCGAGTTCCGCAACCTGTGGGTCATCGGCACGACCCTAATCGTGCTGGGAGTGGTGCTCGGGATCGCCGAGCGGGTGGGCCGCAAGACCAGCCCCATTGCCGATCTGACCATGAAGCACGCGATCTTGCTCGGTCTGGCGCAGGCTGGTGCGCTCGTGCCGGGTGTCTCGCGTTCCGGCGCAACCATCAGCATGGGCCTTTTCCTCGGCTACGAGCGTGCCGCGGCCACCCGCTACGCATTCCTGCTCGCGATCCCCGCCGTCGTCGGCGCGGGCCTCTACAAGCTCAAGGACATCGGTGGCGACAACGCGTACGGCACCGGCCCGACCATCGTCGGCACGGTAGTGTCGTTTGTCGTCGGCCTCGCTGTCATCCACTGGCTGCTCAAGTACGTCAGCACGCACTCCTACACGCCGTTCGTGATCTACCGGGTAGGCCTCGGGGCGATCGTCCTGGTGCTGGTCGGCGCGGGTGTCATCA
The DNA here is from genome assembly GCF_003443875.1 of Aeromicrobium sp. A1-2. Taxonomy (NCBI): domain Bacteria; kingdom Bacillati; phylum Actinomycetota; class Actinomycetes; order Propionibacteriales; family Nocardioidaceae; genus Aeromicrobium; species Aeromicrobium sp. A1-2. The sequence continues at coordinate 1,406,958 of NZ_CP027482.1, forward strand.
CCGCTGGCACAACCGTCGGCTGACCACTCCTACAGCCAGCCGGAACGTTTGAACCGGTAGTAGATGTACAGGCACAGCCCGCCGATCACGGTGAGGCAGGCCGGATAGCCGTACGTCCAGGTCAGCTCGGGCATGTGCGCGAAGTTCATGCCGTAGATGCCGGCGATCGCGGTCGGGACGGCGAATATCGTCGCTCCTGCTGTCAACTTGCGCATGTCCTCGTTCTGCTGGACGCTCAGCTGGGCCAGGTGCGCCTGCAGTGCGTTGTCCAGCAGATGGTCGATCGAGTCGATGGCCTCGGCGGCGCGGGTCAGGTGGTCGCCGATGTCGCGGAAGTATGGCCGGGAGTCCTCCGGCATCGAGCCGTGTGCGAATCGCATGATGGGCTCCTTGAGCGGCAGCACGGCCCGCCGGAACTCCAGGGTCTCGCGTTTGAGCCGATAGATCCGGGACGAGTCGTTGGATCGCTCGGTCGAGAACACCGACGTCTCGACCTCCTGCACATCGACCTCGAGCTCGGCGGCGACGTTCTCGTAGTGGTCCACGATGCTGTCGACCACGGCGTACAGCGCGGCAGTGGGCCCGTGCGACAACGGCTCGATCATCGCCTCGGCCGCCCGGCGGGCCTCCTTGAGCGATGGTCCACCGTGCCGGACGGTCAGCAGGAAGTTGCTCCCGAGGAAGATGTTGACCTCGTGCGTCGTGATGTCGTCATCGCTGTAGGAGACCGTGCGGATCGACATGAACAGGTGGTCCTGGTACTGCTCGACCTTGGGGCGCTGATGGGCTTCAAGGGCGTCCTCGACTGCCAGCGGATGCAGGGACAGCGACTCGGCGACCCGGTGCAGCTCGTCCTTCGTGGGGTTGCCGATGCCGACCCAGACGAAGTCGTCCTCGCCCAGACCGGCGAGCGCCGCGTCGAGCGAGTCGGTGTCGTGGGCCGTGTCCTCCCGGACACCGTCGCGGTAGACCGCACAGTCGATGATCACGACGTCATTCTGCCCCTGACAACGCAGACGACGCCGCAGACTGGCCGCAACCGACCTCCCGATACGCTCGGCTCATGCGTAGCTGGTCGAGTCCTGATGTCCCGTCCCTCGCGGAGCTCGGGCTCGGTGTGGGTCCTGTCGTGCGTGTCCACGACACCGCAACCCGCGACCTGCGGCCCAGCGACCCGGCCGAGACCGCACGCCTCTACGTCTGTGGCATCACGCCGTACGACGCCACCCACATGGGGCACGCCGCGACGTACCTCGCTTTCGACCTGCTGCAGCGGGCGTGGCGTGACCACGGGCTGGACGTCGACTACACCCAGAACGTCACGGATGTCGATGACCCACTGCTCGAGCGGGCTCTGGCTACCGGCGTCGACTGGATGGACCTGGCCGCGCGTGAGATTGAGCTGTTCCGCGAAGACATGACGGCGCTGCGCATCATCCCGCCAGCCAACTACGTCGGTGCGGTCGAAACCATCGATCTCGTGGTCGGCCTGATCGACCGGCTTGACCAGGCCGGCTCGGTCTATCGGGTCGACGAAGACCTGTACTTCGACGTCCACGCCGATGCGGGTTTCGGGGCGGTCTCCGGCCTCACTGAGGAGCAGATGCTGCGGATCTTCCCGGAGCGCGGAGGAGACCCGGATCGGCCCGGAAAGAAGCATCCGCTGGACTGTCTGCTGTGGCAGGCCGAACGACCGGGCGAGCCTTCGTGGGAGACCCGCCTCGGCAAGGGACGCCCGGGCTGGCACGTCGAGTGCGCTGCCATCGCGCTTGAGCACCTCGGCACGGACTTCGACGTGCAGGGTGGCGGTTCCGACTTGGTCTTCCCGCACCACGAGATGTCCGCCTCAGAGGCAACCGTCGCGACGCACGAACCTTTCGCCCAGTCATATGTCCACGCCGGCATGGTGGGCTTCGAGGGCGAAAAGATGTCCAAGTCCAAGGGCAACCTGGTGCTCGTCTCCAAGCTCCGCGCTGCTGGCCACGATCCCATGGCGATCCGGCTGGCGCTGCTCGCACACCACTACCGCAGCGACTGGGAGTGGTTCGGTGAGGAAATCACAGCGGCCGAGAAGCGGCTTGCTGTCTGGCGAGCCGCGGTGAGCCGGACGGTCGCGCCGTCCGGGCCTGACCTCGTCACGGTGATCCGGACTGCCATGACCAACGATCTCGACGCACCGTCGGCTCTGGACGCGATCGACGCGTGGGCCGCAGATGACTCGGCTGCCGATCCGCAGGCCGGCCGCACCGTGCGCACGGCGATCGACACGCTGCTCGGCGTCAAGCTCTAGTCGTCCTGCATCCCGGCGAGGAGCGCGGGCCACTCCTCGAGCGTGACGCTGATCGGTGTCTGAAGCACTCGGACACCGCACTCTGCAACCTCTGAGCGGGCCGGTGAACCAGCGTGGCGGGAGGTCCTAGAAGCCCGGTCCAGGTCGGTTGGCGGGCCGCGGCTGGGTGCGCTGATGGCCGAGCTCCCCACCGATTCGTCCTCCGTAGGGCCGCCCGTGGTCCGCGTACTCGTCTCTGACATAGGACAGGCGCCAGTGACCCAGCTGGATCCTGGCACCTGTGCGCAGGAGCTGTCGCGGTAGTTGTTGGCCCGCGACTGTGCTCCGGATGTGTGGGCTCCTTGCCACCAGCACGTACTCGTCGTCGTCGGTCCGGATGATCTCGGCCTGCAGCGCGTCGGTCCCGTCGAGACGCAGGTCGACGTCGTCGCCGCTGCCGATCGTGGTTCCGCTGGCCGACAGGGGGTAGACCCCCAGGACCTGGGGCATGTCGGGATCTGAGGCGTCGGCGATGTACAGACGAGGATTGCCGCCACCGGCAGGGTCGTGCGTCGTCGTCACGATGCGGGGAAGGCCGCGAACAGTCGGCAGGGGCGGCCACGGAGTGCCGGGCGGCAGACCTGCTGATGTCAGCTCGACCCCGGCGTGAGTCGGTCGGCGTGCCCACCCGGCGACGAGTGCCTGGCTCCAACGTCCCAGCCGCATATATCGCGAGCGTGTCACCAGCCGGTGCAGTGAGCTCGGCCTGACATCGCCGAGGACGACAATCACACCGGTGGGTCCCGAGATCTCGACCGCGAGTCCCAAGCCCGCGAGCGCCGCCGCCAGCCGTCGGACCTCCGCCCGCGATGGCTGACCGACGACCGCGAGGATGTCGTCGCTGCTGATCGCGATCTTGTTGCCGCGCGCGGTCACCGTTCCTTGCAGGTGCCCGCCCTGCCTAGCGCCGTCGGGCGGGACGAGGACGTCAAAGGTCAGGTCGGCGGTGAGGTGCACCACCGCGGCCACCGCTACTCCCGGTGCTGGTCGGAGCCGGCCAGCTCGTCGTCGCTGGTCGTGATGCGCAGCGTGCCGTCGAGCTTCCAGATCGCACGGGGCGCGTCGGCTCCGGTGTCTCGAGGAACCTCGACAGCCATGTCGATGAATTCGTAGCTGACCGCAGCGCCCTTGCCGGTGAGGTAGTCCCAGACCTCACGGCCGAGGTCCGACCAGTCGGTCACCGGCTGGATCGTGGGGCGCATCGCCGCGTCGTCAGGTGTCGTCATGTCGGACCTCCAGGGTCTGCGGTGGCAGTTCCACCTCTGTCTTGAGAATGACACGCGCGCTCCCAACCGCAACCTCAATCGCACCGGGCGGAGGAGGTTCGTCGCGGGTCTACTCAGACTCGTCGGTGCGCCGGCGCAGATAGCGCTCGAACTCGCGGGCGATCGCGTCCCCGGAAGCTTCGGGCAGGTCGCTGGTGTCGCGCTCTTTCTCCAACGCTTCGACGTACTCGGCGATCTCCTCGTCACGCGAGGTCAGGTCTTCGGCACCGCGTTGCCACGCATCGGTCATCTCGACCAGCACGCCTTGGGGGAGCGGCAGACCCATGGCGTCCTCGATCGCGCCCAGGAGGGCCAGCGTGGCCTTGGGACACGGGGGTTCGGCGATGTAGTGCGGGACCGCGGCCCACAGGGATGCCGCTGCAATGCCCTCGTGTGATGCCATCTCGTTGAGGATCGAGGTGATTCCGACTGGTCCGGAGTACGTCGAGGGCAGCAGCGACATCCGCCGCATCAGGACCGGGTCCGTGGTCGATCCGCTGACCGGCACGGGTCGGGTGTGTGGGGAGTCGGCGAGCAGAGCACCGAGGGTGATGAGCTCGGTCACCCCGGCGAGCTTGGCAACTCCCAGGACTGTGGAGCAGAACGCCTTCCAGTGGAAGTTCGGCTCGGGGGCCCGCAGGAGGAGGACGTCGCGATCGCTACGGCGCGGGCGCGCATGGAAGATCTTCGGCGCCGGCCAGGTGATGACCCGATCGCCGTCCTCGTGGTTGTGGACCTGGGGTCGGTGCATCTGGAAGTCGTAGTAGTCCTCGGGGTCGAGCTCGATCAGGAGCTCGGCGTCCCACTCGTCGATCAGGTGGTCGACCGTGCCCGAAGCCGCGTCCGCCGCATCGTTCCAGCCCTCGAACGCGGCAACCATCCAGGGGTCGCGCAGCTGCGGAACGTCAGAGCCAGAAGTCACCCGATCACCCTAACCGCCACCTCCCCCGGGGGAGGGCGAAGCCCGGCCAGGGGCTCGGGTCGAGCGCCAGCAACCAGCGGAAGTGAGCGGCGACGGAGGAGCCGCACCCGGGCTACTCGTTCTCGGTCCGGTACCCGAGGTTCGGTGACAGCCACCTCTCGGCCTCGTCGACCGACCAGCCCTTCCGCTCGGCATAGTCCTCGACCTGGTCGCGGCCGACTCGGCCCAGCACGAAGTACTGCGACTGCGGGTGTGAGAAGTACAGGCCGCTGACCGAAGCGCCGGGCCACATCGCCATGCTCTCGGTCAGCTGGATGCCGGTGTTGGCCTCGACGTCCAGCAGCTCCCAGATCGTGCTCTTCTCGGTGTGCTCGGGGCAGGCCGGATAGCCCGGGGCCGGACGGATGCCGTCGTACTTCTCCTTGATGAGGTCTTCACTGCTGAACGTCTCGTTGGGGGAGTGCGCCCAGAACTCCTTGCGTACCCGCTCGTGCATGCGCTCGGCGAAGGCCTCGGCGAGTCGGTCCGCGAGGGACTCCAGCAGGATCGCGCTGTAGTCGTCGAGCTCCTTCTTGAACTGCAGGATGCGGTCGGTGATGCCGGTGCCTGCCGTGACGGCGAAGGCACCGACGTAGTCGTGCAGTCCGGTCTCCTTGGGCGCCACGAAGTCCGCGAGCGACTTGCGGGCCGTGCCCTCGCGTCCCTCCCCCTGCTGGCGGAGCTGGTGCAGGACAGTCTTGACCTCGCTGCGTGTCTCGTCGGTGTAGACCTCGATGTCGTCGCCGCCGACCTGGCTGGCCGGGAACAGGCCGAATACACCGTTGGCCTGGATCCACTTCTCGTCGATCAGGCGATCCAGCATGACCTGTGCATCTTCGTAGAGCTTGCGCGCTGTCTCGCCGTACGTCGGGCTGTTCAGGATGTCAGGGAAACGTCCCTTCATCTCCCACGAGCTGAAGAATGGCTGCCAGTCGATGTAGCCGCGGAGCTCCTCGAGCGAGTAGTCCTTGAAGGTCTTGACGAACTGCGTGGCGGCGCCGTGCCGGTGGTCGCAACTGGGCCCCGAGCAGAGGTCCCTCGCCTGCTGCAGCAGCATCCGCGGCCGTGGCGGCTGGTAGTCGGACCACTCGATCGGGGTGCGCTGCGCACGTGCGGCGGCGATCGTCAACAGCGTACGAGTGTCCTGGCGGGCCGCGTGACGCTCTCGCAGCGCGGCGTAGTCCTCCAGGGTGTCGGCAAGCAGCTTGGGTCGCTGCTCGTCCGACAGCAACGCGGCGACGACCGGGACGGACCTCGATGCATCCTTCACCCAGATGACGGGACCGTGATACTTCTGGGCGACCTTGACCGCGGTGTGCGCGCGGGAGGTCGTCGCCCCGCCGATCATCAGCGGGATCTCGAAGCCCTGACGTTCCATCTCGACGGCGAAGTTGACCATCTCGTCGAGGGACGGCGTGATCAGGCCCGACAGGCCGATGACGTCCGCACCCTCTGCCTTGGCGGCGTCGAGGATCTTCTGCGCGGGAACCATGACGCCCAGATCGACGACGTCGTAGTTGTTGCACTGCAGCACGACGCCGACGATGTTCTTGCCGATGTCGTGGACGTCGCCCTTGACCGTCGCCATGACGACCTTGCCGTTGCTGCGCTCGGCGTCACCGGGCTGCTTCTCCGCCTCGATGAACGGCAGCAGGTAGGCGACGGCCTTCTTCATGACACGGGCCGACTTCACGACCTGAGGGAGGAACATCTTGCCGTCACCGAACAGGTCGCCCACGACGTTCATGCCGTCCATCAGCGGGCCCTCGATGACCTCGATGGGCCGTCCACCACGGTCGGAGATGATCTGCCGCAGCTCTTCGGTGTCGGACTCGGCGAACTCATCGATGCCCTTGACCAGCGCGTGTGTGATGCGTTCGGTCACGGGCAGCGAGCGCCACTCCTCGGTCGCGACCTCCTTGACCGAACCGTCGCCGGCGAAGTCTGCGGCGATCTCGAGCAACCGCTCGGTCGAGTCGGCGCGGCGGTTGAGGATGACGTCCTCAATCCGGTCCCGCAGGATCTCGGGGACCTGGTCGTAGACCTCCAGGGCTCCGGCGTTGACGATTCCCATGTCCATCCCGGCCGAGATCGCGTGGTAGAGGAAGACCGCGTGGATCGCCTCGCGTACGGGGTTGTTCCCTCGGAACGAGAACGACACGTTGGAAACACCACCGGAGACCAGCGCTCCGGGCAAGTTCTCCTTGATCCACCGGGTCGCCTCGATGTAGTCCAGGCCGTAGTTGGCGTGCTCCTCGATACCGGTCGCGACAGCGAAGCAGTTGGGGTCGAAGATGATGTCCTCGGCTGGGAAGCCGACCTGGTCGACCAGGATGTCGTACGCCCGGCGGCAGATCTCCTTGCGGCGCTGGAGGTTGTCGGCCTGGCCGTCCTCGTCGAAGGCCATCACGACGACCGCGGCACCGTACTTGCGGCACAGCCGGGCCTCGCGGACGAACTTCTCCTCGCCCTCCTTGAGGGAGATCGAGTTGACGATCGACTTGCCCTGGACGCACTTGAGCCCGGCCTCGATGACGTCCCACTTCGAGGAGTCGATCATGGTCGGCACCCGGCAGATGTCGGGCTCCGTCGCGACGAGCTTCATGAAGCGGTCCATCGCCTCGATGCCGTCGATCATGCCCTCGTCCATGTTGACGTCGATGACCTGGGCGCCGGCCTCGACCTGCTGACGTGCCACGGCCAGCGCGGTCGTGTAGTCGCCGGCCTTGATCAGGTTGCGGAAGCGAGCCGATCCGGTGATGTTGGTGCGCTCACCGACGTTGACGAACAGGGTGTCCTCGACGACCGTGACCGGCTCCAGCCCCGAAAGCCGCAGTGCTGGGGTGGTCTCCGGAAGCGTGCGGGGGACCAGACCCGCCACGTCGCGCGCGATCGACGCGATGTGCGCCGGCGTCGTGCCGCAGCACCCGCCGACGAGGTTGACGAAGCCGCTCTCGGCGAACTCCGCGACGATGGCCGAGGTCTCGTCCGGGGCCTCGTCGTACTCGCCGAAGGCATTCGGCAGGCCCGCGTTGGGATAGCAGGACACGAAGGTGTCGGCGACCCGCGAGATCTCGGCGATGTAGGGACGCATCTCCTTGGCACCCAGAGCGCAGTTGAGCCCGACGAGCAGCGGCTTCGCGTGGCGCACGGAGTGCCAGAAGGCTTCGGACACCTGACCGGACAGTGTGCGTCCGGAGGCGTCGGTGATCGTGCCGGAGATGATGACGGGCCAGCGTCGGTCGCGCTGCTCGAAGAGGGTCTCGAGCGCGAAGATCGCCGCCTTGGCGTTGAGCGTGTCGAAAATCGTCTCGATCATCAGGACGTCCGAGCCGCCGTCGACCAGGCCGTTGGCCTGCTCGAGGTAGGCCGTGACGAGCTGGTCGAAGGTCACGTTCCGGGCGCCCGGGTCGTTGACATCGGGTGAGATCGAAGCGGTTCGACTCGTGGGGCCAATCGCGCCGACGACGTAACGCGGCTTGTCAGGGGTGCGCTCGGTCATGGCGTCGCACTCGTGCCGCGCCAGGCGCGCCGACTCGAAGTTGAGCTCGTACGCCAGTTCCTCCATGCCGTAGTCGCTCAGCGACATCGTCGTCGCGTTGAAGGTGTTGGTCTCGATCATGTCGGCGCCGGCTTCGAGATACTCGCGGTGGATCGCGGCGATGATCTCAGGCTGCGTCAGCGACAGCAGGTCGTTGTTGCCCTGGACGTCCGACGGCCAGTCGGCAAACCGCTCGCCGCGATAGCCGGCCTCGTCGGGTCTGTCCCGCTGGATCGCAGTGCCCATCGCGCCGTCCAGGACCATGATGCGGCTCTGCAGCATCTCGGTCAGGGCGGACGTGGCGTCAGGACGAAGGTTCTGGGTGTCGGACACAAGCAATCCTCGGAAGTGCGATCGGCAGGAATGCTGGGGATCTCCAGCCGGCGGCGGGCTCGCCTGGGCCTCGGGAGTCCCGAACTCGGATATCAGTATCTCACGGACGGCAAGGTCGGTCGGGAGCCTCGCGCCATATGGACAACGCGTCGAAGTGGCCACAAGTCACGGCTCGACTACGGTTGACCGGTGACCGCATACGCCGCCGTCCTGTGGGACCTCGACGGCACCATCGTCGACACCGAGCCGCTCTGGATGGCCGCCGAGCACACATTGGCCGAGGAGCACGGCAAGATCTGGACCGAGGAGGACGGGCTCGCGCTGGTCGGCAACTCCTTGCTCACCTCGGGTCGGTACATCCGCGACAAGCTCGAGAGCTCGATGACTCCCGAGGAGATCGTCGCCTTTCTCGTGGGTCGGCTCACTGCTGCGCTCGGCGAGCACATCGACTGGCGGCCTGGTGCCCGCGAGATGATCGCGGCGTTCGAGGCAGAGGGAGTGCCCCAGTCGCTGGTCACGATGTCGTACACCTCGATCGCGGAGATCGTCGCGGCCTCGCTGCCGTTCAAGGCCGTCGTCACGGGCGACAGCGTCTCGCGACCCAAGCCGCACCCCGACCCGTACCTCCTGGCAGCCGAGCTGCTGGGTGTCGACGCCAGCCAGTGCCTCGCGATCGAGGACTCCGGCACGGGCGCAGCCTCGGCCAATGCCGCGGGGTGTGACGTGATCGTCGTGCCGCACTTCGTCAACGTGCCGGAGGCCGACCGGCGGGTGCAGATCCCGACCCTAGCCGGCCTGACGCCGGACGACCTGCGAGAGCTGTTCGCCTAGGGAGCCGTGGCGCGCAGCGAGCCGATGTCGACGATCTCCAGCAGCGGGAGCGCGGGGGGAGTCCCGCCGAACTCCGGGCACAGTTTCTGGTGCGCGCACCAGGCACAGAGACCGCTCTTGCGTGGCGGGAAGTCGCGCAGCTCGATCGCCCGTTCAATCGCCGACCACAAGGCCCCGATCTTGCGCTCGGTCGCCAGCAGCTCGTCCTCGTCCGGCTCGTAGGTCAGGAACGAGCCGTCGCCGAGATACATCAGCTGCAACAGCGTCGGCAGGACACCCCGGGTCCGCCAGATGACCAGCGCGTAGAACCGCATCTGGAACATCGCCTTGTCCTCGAACCGGGGGCTGGGGGAGCGGCCGGTCTTGTAGTCGACCACCCGGATGCGGCCGTCCGGGGCCACGTCGACGCGGTCGATGATGCCGGACAATGTCAGGCCCGACTCGAGCTCGTAGGACACCCGCTCCTCGCGGGCGGCCGGCTCGAGGTAGCGCGGGTCCTCCATGCCGAAGTAGGTGCCGAGCAGGTCGACACACGATGCGAGCCACGCGGTCTCCTCGACGGCCTGCCCGGCGCTGAACAGCTCAGCGAGCCGCGGCTCCTCGGCGCGGAGCGTCTCCCACTCGCCGGGCAACAGATCGACGGCGCGATCCAGCGTGCGCCCTGCGGATGCCTCGTCGAACAGGTCCTCGAGGACGGCATGCACGAGCGTGCCCCGCACCATGGCCGGATCGGGAGACTCGGGCAGCCGATCGATCGTGCGGAAGCGATATAGCAACGGACAGTTCTGGAAGTCGCCGGCTCGGCTGGGCGACAACGACCGGCGAATGATCTGCGGATCGGCGGTGTCGTCCATGCGGAGCACACTAGTTCGACCCACCGACGCATCAGGCGACGGTGCGCTACCCGATAGGTTGACTCGGTGAGTTCTCCCGCGCATCCCGGCACCTGGCGCATCGGCCGTGTCGTTGGTGTAGACCTCTTGATCAAGCCGTCACTGCTGCTGATGGGCGCCGCCCTGGTCCTGCTGTTCGCTCCTCGGTTCGATGGGCGGGTCGACTCCAATCCGTACGTCATTGCGACGGCCTTCGTCCTGGGCCTCTACGTTTCGGTGCTGATCCACGAGATCGCCCACGTGCTCGTGGCCCGTCGCTTCGGCATGCGGGTGCACTCGGTCACGCTGCACCTGCTCGGCGGCGAGACCCTGATCGAGGGGGAGAGCCGCACGCCGTGGCAGGAGCTCGCGGTCTCGATAGCCGGCCCACTGGCCTCGCTCGCGATCGGCGGCGCGAGCTTCGCGATCGAGCCTTCCCTGAGCGGCACGGCGTCCGACGTCGTCTACGCCGTGGCGCAGGTCAACATCCTTGTCGCGATTTTCAACATGCTCCCCGGCCTGCCGCTGGACGGCGGTCGGGTGTTCCGGGCCATCATCTGGCAGCTGACGGGTCGCGAGGAGCTCGGTATCCGGGTCGCTGCCTGGATTGGACGCCTCACTGCGATCGCGATCGTCGCTCTCGTCCTGCTCCGCGACAGCAGTGGTCGCGACTTCTCGATCGACCTGCTGATCGCGGCGCTGGTGGGCTGGTTCCTCTGGCAGGGGGCCGGTGACGCGCTCCGCAACGCCAGCCGTGCCGCCCGGGTCAAGCTCCTCGTCGCGAGGGCTCTCGCGGACACGTCCCAGATCCCACCGGCCGGCATCCCTCACCTGCCGGCAGACCTCAACGGTGCCGCACTCCTGCGCGCCATGGCGGCGATGCCTGCCGAAAGCTATGTCCTGACCGAACCCGACGGCAGCGTCTACGGCATACTCACCGCCCACGCTGTCGACGAGGCCTACAGATCGAGCCGACGATGACCTCTTTCATGCGCAGTGGACCCCTCCAACCCGGGGAGTGGGTGCGACTCACCGACCCCAAGGGCCGCAAGCACAACGTGCAGCTCGAGACCGGACGGGAGTTTTCCACCAAGAAGGGCCAGATCCGGCACGACGACATGATCGGCCAGCCTGAAGGCATCGTGATCGAGTCGTCCCTCGAGGCGCCCTACCAGGTGTTCCGGCCGCTGCTGTTCGAGTACGTCGTGTCGATGCCGCGCGGCGCCGCGATCATCTATCCCAAGGATGCTGCGCAGATCGTCGCGCAGGCCGACATCTATCCCGGCGCTCGCGTCGTCGAGGCGGGGGCGGGCTCGGGCAGCCTGACGTCCTATCTCCTGCGGGCGATCGGGCCGACCGGCACCCTGGGTTCGTACGAGCTGCGCGAGGAGTTCGCCGACAACGTCCGCAAGAACGTCCACCAGGTGGCAGGCACCGACCTGCCCGGCTGGACGTTGACCGTCGGTGACGTGCGTGACGTCGTGACCGAGACCGAGATCGACCGGCTGATCCTCGACATGGTCGACCCCTGGACGTGCATCCCCCTGGCCGCCGAGCGGCTCGTGCCCGGCGGGATCATCTGCGCGTACGTCGCCACCACGACGCAGCTGTCGCTGTTCGTCGAGACCGTGCGCGCCGACGGTGGCTTCACCGAGCCGCGAGCGTGGGAGACGCTGGAGCGCGACTGGCACCTCGAGGGTCTTTCGGTACGGCCGCAGCACAAGATGAACGGTCATACGGCCTTTCTCGTCACAGCCCGCCGGATGGCTCCCGGTCACCGGTCGATGGGCACGTCCCGTCGGCCCGCCCCGGGCGCGTACGGCCCTGACTACAAGGGACCGCGGCCGGCTGGCTCCGAGACCGAGTAGCGACCTTCCCGCAACGTCACCGGAATGACACTTGGCGGGTGTCTGAGTTGAGAGTCCCAGACGTGACACAGGCAGGTAGGGTCGTGCTACGAGTAGTGAGGTGGCTGATGACGGACAACGGCATGAGTAGTCAAAGCAGCGGCTCCGAGCAGGAGATCGCCTACTTGCGCGCGGAGGTCGAGCATCTTCGCCGCCGACTCGGCTCGGAAGGATCCACCGACTCGCGGCTGACCGAGCTCGAGGCCCGGTTGTCCGCCACGAGCTCGCAGAACGAACGGCTCACCTCGACGCTGCACGAGGCGCGCGACCAGATCGTGTCCCTCAAGGAAGAGGTTGACCGGTTGGCTCAGCCGCCGACCGGCTTCGGAACGTTCCTGCAGCGCAATGACGACGAGTCCGTCGACGTGTTCACCGGTGGCCGCAAGCTGCGCGTCAACGTCAGTCCTGCGGTCGACAAGCTGGCCCTGCGCAAGGGCCAGGAGGTCATCCTCAACGAGGCGATGAACGTCGTCACGGCGCTGGACTTCGAGCTCACCGGCGAGGTCGTCTCGCTCAAGGAGATCCTGGCCGACAACGAGCGGGCCCTGGTCATGGGCAATGCCGACGAGGAGCGCATCGTGCGGCTCGCCGAGTCGCTCGATGGCATCAAGCTGCGGCCTGGCGACTCGCTGCTGCTGGACTCGCGCTCGGGCTACGTCTACGAGCGCATCCCCAAGAGCGAGGTCGAAGACCTGGTCCTCGAGGAGGTCCCCGACATCGACTACGAGTCGATCGGCGGTCTCCGTGCCCAGATCGAGTCGATCCGCGACGCGGTCGAGCTGCCCTACCTGCACCCCGAGATCTTCATCGAGCACGAGCTCAAGCCGCCCAAGGGGGTGCTGCTCTACGGCCCGCCGGGTTGCGGCAAGACCATGATCGCCAAGGCTGTTGCGGCGTCGCTGGCCAAGAAGGTCTCCGAGCGCACCGGCGAGGAGGGGCGTTCGTTCTTCCTCAACATCAAGGGTCCCGAACTGCTCAACAAGTACGTCGGTGAGACCGAACGGCACATCCGACTGGTCTTCCAGCGGGCTCGCGAGAAGGCCAGCGAGGGCACCCCCGTCATTGTGTTCTTCGACGAGATGGACTCCCTGTTCCGCACCCGCGGATCGGGGGTCTCCTCCGATGTCGAGAACACCATCGTCCCGCAGCTGCTGAGCGAGATCGATGGCGTCGAGGGACTCGAGAACGTCCTCGTGATCGGCGCGTCCAACCGTGAGGACATGATCGACCCCGCGATCCTGCGGCCCGGCCGACTCGACGTCAAGATCAAGATCGAGCGTCCGGACGCGGAGTCGGCGACCGACATCTTCAGCAAGTACCTCACTGCCGGGCTGCCGCTGCACCCCGATGATCTGGGGGAGTGGAACGGCGACCGTCAGGCCTGCGTGACCGGCATGATTCAGCGCACCGTCGAGCGGATGTACACCGAGTCCGAGGACAACCAGTTCCTCGAGGTCACGTACGCCAATGGCGACAAGGAGGTCCTGTACTTCAAGGACTTCAACTCCGGCGCAATGATCCAGAACATCGTCGACCGAGCCAAGAAGATGGCGATCAAGGATCTCCTTGAGAGCGGCCAGCGCGGCCTGCGGATCCAGCACATGCTGCAGGCGTGCCTCGACGAGTTCAAGGAGAACGAGGACCTGCCCAACACGACCAACCCCGACGACTGGGCACGGATCTCGGGCAAGAAGGGTGAGCGCATCGTCTTCATCCGCACCCTCATCTCCGGCAAGAGCGGCAATGAGCCCGGCCGCTCGATCGACACGGTGGCCAACACCGGTCAGTACCTCTGACCCTGCAACACGTGAGCATCGAGCTGCGCGTCGGCACCTACGACAGTGCCGACGCGCAACTGCTCACGGCCGAGGTCCAGCAGGAGTACGTCCAGCGCTACGGCGGTGAGGGCGACGTCGCGCCGGTCGACACGTCAGAGTTCGACGGGCCCGGCGGCCGGTTCTTCCTGGTCCACGTCGACGGCGTTGCTGCCGCGATGGGCGGCTGGCGGCGGCACGGCGACGACGCGGAGATCAAGCGGATGTACGTCCGCCCGGCCTTTCAGCGCCGTGGACTCGCCCGCCTGGTGCTGGCCGAGCTCGAGCGCACCGCCGCCGCGGTGGGCATCACCCGGTTGATCCTCGAGACCGGGCTCGGCCAGCCCGAGGCGATCGCGCTCTACCGATCCGTGGGCTATGTCGACATCCCCTCGTTCGGCTTCTACGCGGACTACGACGACAGCGTCCACCTCGGCAAGGTGCTGCCGGGGCATAGGCTCACGTCATGACAGTCAGGCGGGTTCAGGGCAGCGAGGTCGAGTACGGCATCGCTGTGCAGGGACAGCCGCACGCCAACCCCATGGTGGCCTCGACCCACGTGGTCAACTCCTACGCCGCGGCGCACGGTCTCACCCGGCGCGCCAGGTGGGACTTCGAGGAGGAGAACCCACTGCGCGACGCCCGCGGCTTCGACCTCAGCCGCGAGGTTGCCGACCCCTCGCAGCTCACCGACGAGGACATGGGCCTGGCCAACATCATCTTGACCAACGGCGCCCGGCTGTACGTCGACCATGCGCACCCGGAGTACTCCAGCCCTGAGGTCACCAACCCGCTCGACGTCGTGCTGTGGGAAAAGGCCGGGGAGAACGTCATGCGGCTGGGTGCCGAGCTTGCGGCCACGATCCCCGGCACGCAGCCGATCGTTCTCTACAAGAACAACATCGACAACAAGGGCTCGTCCTACGGCTCCCATGAGAACTACCTGATGCGTCGGGACGTCCCGTTCGACCAGATCGTCGAGCACCTCACGCCATTCTTCGTGACCCGACAGGTCTTCACCGGAGCCGGGCGGGTGGGACAGAAGCAGGACGGCAGCGTCGACGCGTTCCAGATCAGCCAGCGGGCCGACTACTTCGAGGTCGGGGTGGGCCTGGAGACGACGCTCAAGCGCCCGATCATCAACACGCGAGACGAGCCGCACGCCGATCCGAAGAAGTACCGTCGCCTGCACGTCATCATCGGTGACGCGAACTGCTCGGAAACGGCGATCTACCTCAAGCACGGCACGACCTCGCTCGTGCTGGCCATGATCGAGGCCGGTTTCCTGCAGCGCAGTCTCGCGTTGATCAGGCCGGTCCGCGCGCTGCACGCCATCTCGTGCGACCCGACGCTGACGCACAAGGTCGAGCTCGAGGACGGGCGCACCGTCACGGCGCTGGAGCTGCAGGGGGAGTACCTCCAGCTCGCCAAGGAGTTCGTGGCCCAGGAGGGCTCGGACGAGCAGACCGACGACATCCTCCGCCGTTGGGAGGACGTCCTGGTGCGACTGGCTCGCGATCCGATGGAGTGCGTCCGTGAGCTCGACTGGGTCGCCAAGCTGGCCCTGCTCGAGCGCTACCGCGAGCGTGACGGCCTTGACTGGTCGCACGCCAAGCTGCACCTGGTCGATGTGCAGTATCACGACATCCGACTGCACAAGGGGCTCTACCACCAGCTCGTCCGCACGGGTCGCATGGACAGGTTGCTGACCGAGGACCAGATCGCGGCCGCCGTGACCGACCCTCCGCAGGACACCCGGGCTTACTTCCGGGGCATGTGCCTGGCCCGATTCTCCAAGGACATCGCCGCCGCCTCGTGGGACTCGGTGATCTTCGACCTGCCAGGCCAGGACTCGCTGCAACGGATCCCCACGATGGAACCTTTGCGCGGCACCGCCGAGCACGTCGGCGGGCTGTTCGAGTCCAGCGCGACGGCGAGTGAGCTGTTCGCCGCGATCACCGGCCGCTGACCTGTCGCTGGGTGGAGCGTGTCGAAACCCGTTGCACCCTTTCGACTCGCTCAAGGACCTGGTGAGGCTTTCCGCTATAGGGTGAAGGCATGGCCGAGCAGCAGCACAAGAGCACCCGCAAGTCCAGCGAGCCCGAGGCTCAGGTCGAGACCACCGAGGTCGACACCGAGCGCAAGGAAAAGCTTGACGACGACGTCGACTCGATCCTCGACGAGATCGATGACGTGCTCGAGGAGAACGCCGAGGAGTTCGTCCGCAGCTTCGTCCAGAAGGGCGGCCAGTGATGCTGCCTGACGGCACTCGACTGTCCGAAACCTCCTCCTTCGCCGACTACCTCGCCATCCGGGCTCCGGATCTGTTGCCTTCGGCCCGTCCGAGCGATGCGGGCAGCCTCGTGGGAGTCGCGCACGGCACGACGATCGTCGCCGCAACGTTCGATGGTGGTGTCGTCATGGCAGGTGACCGGCGCGCCACCATGGGCAACGTCATCGCGCAGCGCGACATCCAGAAGGTGTTCCCCACCGACGAGTACTCCTGCGTCGGCATCGCCGGCACCGCGGGCCTCGCGGTCGAGATGACCCGGTTGTTCCAGGTCGAGCTCGAGCACTACGAAAAGATCGAGGGCATCGTACTGTCGACCGACGGCAAGGCCAATCGGCTCTCTGCCCTGATCCGCAACAACCTCGGCATGGCAATGCAGGGTCTCGCGGTGGTGCCGCTGTTCGCGGCGTACGACCTCAATGCCCAGGTCGGCCGCATCTTTGCCTTCGACGTCACCGGCAATCGCAACGAGGAGCGCGCGTTCCACTCCGTCGGCTCCGGCTCGACCTTCGCCCGCGGTTCGCTCAAGAAGCTCTACCGCGAGGGTCTGACCGAGCGCGAGGCGGTCACCGCCACGATCCAGGCGCTCTACGACGCCGCGGACGACGACACCGCGACCGGCGGTCCCGACCTGGCCCGACGGATCTTCCCGATGGTCGGCGCCATCACGGCCGACGGTTACCGTGCCTATCCCGAGGACGAGACCGCGGCGATCGCCGACGAGGTCATCTCCGCCCGCATGGACCGCCCCGACGGCCCCTCGGCCCCCCTGACGTGAGAGGACCGACCCGATGACGCAACCCTTCTACGTCTCGCCCGAGCAGCTGATGAAGGACCGGGCGGACTTCGCCCGCAAGGGCATCAGCCGGGGCCGCAGCGTTGCCGTTGTGCAGTACGACGACGGCATCGTGTTCGTGGCCGAGAACCCGTCGCAGGCCCTGCACAAGATCAGCGAGATCTACGACCGCATCGGCTTTGCCGCGGTGGGCCGCTACAACGAGTTCGAGAACCTGCGGATCGCCGGCGTTCGCCTTGCCGACCTGCGGGGCTACTCCTACGACCGTCGCGACGTCACGGCCCGTGGACTCGCCAACGCGTACGCCCAGACGCTCGGCACGATCTTCTCCTCCGGCGGCGAGAAGCCGTACGAGGTCGAGATCTTCGTGGGCGAGCTCGGTGACGAGGCTTCGCAGGATCAGGTGTACCGGCTGATGTACGACGGCTCGGTCGCCGACGTGCAGGGATTCGGTGTCATGGGTGGCCAGAGCGAGCTCGTCGAGACGTACCTGGGTGAGCACTTCACGCCCGGGATGGTCCTGACGGACGCGATCCGCGTCGCGGTCACGGCGCTGGGTCAGGACGTCGATCCTGCCCGGACCGTCGAGGCCACTTCGCTCGAGGTCGCGGTGCTGACCCGCACGCGCACCCAGCCGCGCAAGTTCCGCCGCCTCAGCGACACCGACGTGCTCGCCGCCCTCGCCACCTGACCCGGCTCTCGGCACAGCAGTCGGTGGCTGAGCGGCCTCTGCCTGCCGGGACAGGCCACTGAGTAACCGATCACGGGCCGGCGTCGCCGCAGTGACAGCGGGTCGGGGGCTTTATCCCGCGCGGTGGACCAGCCCGGACTAGTCTGAACGCATGGACCGGCGGATCTTCGGTATCGAGAACGAGTACGGCGTCACGTGCTCATTCAAGGGCCAGCGCCGACTGTCGCCCGATGAGGTGGCCCGCTACCTGTTCCGCCGCGTCGTGTCGTGGGGTCGCAGCAGCAATGTCTTCCTGCGCAACGGCGCCCGCCTGTACCTCGACGTCGGCAGCCACCCCGAGTACGCCACGCCTGAGTGCGATGACCTGGTCGACCTGGTGACGCACGACCGCGCGGGGGAGCGAATCCTCGAAGGTCTGATGATCGACGCGCAGCAGCGCCTCGCCGACGATGGCGTCGAGGGCGACATCTATCTGTTCAAGAACAACACCGACTCGGCCGGCAACTCCTACGGCTGCCACGAGAACTACCTCGTCAGCAGGCAGGGCGAGTTCAGCAAACTGGCCGACGTCCTGATCCCGTTCCTCGTGTCCCGTCAGATCATCTGCGGCGCGGGCAAGATCCAGCAGACGCCGCGCGGCACGATCTTCTCAGTCAGTCAGCGCGCGGAGCACATCTGGGAGGGCGTCTCGAGCGCTACGACCCGTTCCCGCCCGATCATCAACACCCGCGACGAGCCGCACGCTGACGCCGAACGTTTCCGCCGGCTGCACGTCATTGTTGGCGACTCCAACATGAGCGAGACGACGACTCTGCTCAAGGTCGCGACGACCGATCTCGTGCTGCGCATGATCGAGGGCGGCGTCACGATGCGCGACATGACGCTCGACAACCCGATCCGGGCCATCCGCGAGATCGCCCACGACATGACCGGACGGCGCAAGGTGCAGCTCGCCAACGGCCGGGAGCTGTCCGCGCTGGAGATCCAGGCCGAGTACTTCGGCAAGGCGGCCGAGTTCGTCGACAAGCACGGGCTGCACACGCCGACGATCACCCGGGCTCTGGACCTGTGGGAGCGGACGCTCAAGGCCGTCGAGTCCGAGGACCTGTCGCTCGTCGAGCGCGAGGTCGACTGGGTCATCAAGTACAAGCTGCTCGACCGCTACCGCACGGTGCACGGCCTGAGCTGGGCTGATCCACGCATCGCCCAACTCGATCTGGCCTATCACGACATCCGGCGCGACCGCGGCATCTTCTACCTGCTGGAGAACAAGGGCGCCGTCGCGCGCGTGACGAACGATCTGGACGTCTTCGCGGCCAAGTCCATCCCGCCGCAGACCACCAGAGCCCGCCTGCGCGGAGACTTCATCAAGCGGGCGCAGGAACGCCGCCGCGACTTCACGGTCGACTGGGTCCACCTCAAGCTCAACGATCAGGCGCAGCGCACCGTGCTCTGCAAGGATCCTTTCCGCTCGCACGATGAGCGGGTGCAGCGGCTCATTGACGGGATGTGATGGCCGCGGCCTTGTCCGCTGTCGTTAGGATGATCGACGATCTGTCTCTCCGTCCCTGAAGGTCGTTTCCTGTGCGTCGAATTCTCATCGCAGCTGTTGCTGCTTCCAGCCTCATCCTCGCCGGATGCGGTGGCAGTGACTCCGGAAACGATGGCCTGGACGCCATCAAGGTCAGCTCCGCGAAGAGCCCCAAGGTCACCGTCGCGAAGGGTTACACCGCGACCAAGACCGAGAGCAAGGTCCTCAAGGCCGGCGGCGGCGACAAGCTCGCCAGCGGCGACGCCGTGAAGGTCAACTATGTCGCGGTCAACGGCCGCACGGGCAAGCAGTTCGACAGCTCGTTCAAGACCGAGAAGCCGCTCACGCTGACGCTGGACAAGAACGCCGTGCTGCCGGGATTCGTGGCCGGCCTCGAGGGTCAGACCGTCGGCAGCCGCGTGCTCGTCGCGATCTCGCCCAAGGATGGCTTCGGTCAAGACCAGGACCAGCTGGACATCAAGAAGGACGACACCATGGTGTTCCTCTTCGACATCGTCTCGAAGGTCCCCACGGAGGTCACCGGCACGGCCAAGAAGCTTCCGGCCGACGTGCCGAAGCTCGTGCTCGACGATGACAAGCACCCGTCGAAGTTCACCAAGACCAGCAAGACCGCCAAGAAGATCACCAAGGAGAGCGCGCACATCGTGATCCAGGGCGACGGCGCCGAGATCACCGAGGGCCAGACCCTGACCGCGCAGTACGTCGGCCAGGTCTACCCCGACGGCGAGATCTTCGACGAGTCCTGGTCCAGCTCATCCCGTTCCTTCCAGGTCGGTGCAGGCCAGCTCATCAAGTGCTGGGACGACCAGCTGGTCGGCCAGAAGCTCGGCAGCCGAGTCGTCCTGATCTGCCCGGGCGACAAGGCGTACGGAGACTCCCCGCCGGCTGGCAGCAAGATCGGCAAGGACGACACGCTGATCTTCGCCATCGACTTGCTCGACGCTTCCTGACATCCTCCTGACATGGCCGAGCGCAAGACCGAGAGGTTGATGAACCTCATCTTCGCGTTGCTGGTCAGTCGCCAGTACCTCACGAAGGAGCAGATCCGCGAGTCGATCGCCGACTACCGCGACTCGACGCCCCAGGCGTTCGACCGCAAGTTCGAGCGCGACAAGGAGGAGCTGCGTGAGCTCGGCATCAACGTCGAGATGGGTTCGATCGACAAGTACTTCAGCGACGAGCCGGGATATCGGATTCGGCGCGACGAGGCGGAGCTGCCCGATCTGGAGCTGACTCGCGAAGAGGCCGCCGTGATCGGGCTCGCGACCCAGGTGTGGGAGCACGCAGGACTCGCGAGCGAGTCGACGACCGCGCTGGTCAAGCTCAAGTCGATCGGTGTCGACGTCGACACCAGTGTGCTCCGCATGGCCGAGCCCAAGCTCTCGGCCGACGAGCCGTCGTTCGACGCGATGTGGGACGCCGTCACGCGGCGAATCCCGGTCACGTTCGTCTACGCCCGGCCGAACCGCGAACCCATGACCCGGCACCTCGAGCCATGGGGGATCATCTCGTGGCACGACCGCTGGTATGTCGGTGGATTCGATCTCGACCGCGGCGAGGCCCGAATCTTCCGACTGTCGCGGGTCATCGGCGACGTCGAGAATCAGGGCGCACCGGGCTCGTACGAAGTCCCCGAGGGCACCGACATGAAGGACGTCGCCCGCTCGCTGTTCCCGCCGGCGCCCGAGGAGGCCGCAGTCCTGCGCATCCGCACGGGCCGTGGCCAGTCGTTGCGCCGCCTCGCCGAGAAGGTCACGCCACTGGGCGATGACCTCGACGAGGTCGAGATCCGTTACTCGTCTGCCTGGGAACTTGCCTCCGAGGTCGCCTCGTACGGTCCTGACGTCATGGTCGTGTCCCCGCCCGACGTCCGCGCCGCCGTGATCCACCGGCTCCAGACAGCGGTCCGCGGAACCCTCGAGGCGCCCGCATGAGCCGGTCCAGGCAGCAGGTCATCCGTATGCTCGCGCTCGTGCCCTACCTCCAGGGCAATGACGGTGTCCCGGTCAACGAGGTTGCCGCCGAGTTCGGGGTCACGCCGAAGGTCATCCGAGACGATCTCCGTCTGCTGATGTACACCGGCACGGGCGAGTACGCCGGCGAGCTCATCGACTTCGACCTCACGGCCCTCGAGGTCGACGGAATCGTGCACATCCGCGACGCGGAGTTCATGACGCGGCCGCTGCGGATCAGCACCCGTGAGGGTGTTGCCCTGATCGTGGCGCTGCGCACGCTGCGCGCCTCGGCGAGTGGTTCGGAGCTCACGGTCGTCGACAGCGCGTTGGCCAAGCTCGAGAGCGCGGTCGGCGACACCGTCTCTGCGCCCGTCGACGTCCTGATGGATGAGGTCGATCCCACGATCCACTCCGCGATCGTGCACGCTCTGGCCCAGGGCAAGCGTCTTCAGCTGACGTACGCGACGGTCTCCCGCGACGAGCAGTCCGATCGCGCGGTCGACCCGCGCAGGCTGTTTACCGAGCAGGGCAGGCTTTACCTCGAGGCGTGGTGCCTCAAGGCCGAGGACCTCAGGTTCTTCCGCCTCGACCGGGTCGTCGACGCCCAGCTCACCGATGTCGACGCTCAGGACCACGACGTCAACGAGCGGGACATGTCCGACGGCATCTTCACAGTGGGGGAGGCGACCCCGTACGCGCTGGTCGACCTGCACCCGCGGGCGCACTGGCTGACCGAGTACTACCAGGTCGAGCTCCTCGAGCAGAGCGCCGCGGGCATCTGGCGGGCCAAGCTGTTCGGCGCGGACTGGGCGTGGCTTCGTCGTCTGGTGCTGCGCAATGCCGGATCTGTCACGGTCATCGAGCCCGACACTCTTCGCGCTCACGTGGTTGACGACGCTCGTCTAGCCTTGCAGGCGTACGATGAACGTGAATCGTCCACCAAGGAGTAGCCATGTTCCGCCAGATCGGCCCGACCGAGATCTTGATCGTCCTCGGAGTCGTCCTGCTCCTGTTCGGTGGCAAGAAGCTCCCTGAGCTCGCCCGCGGATCAGGCAAGGCGCTGCGCATCTTCAAGACCGAGGTCAAGGCCCTGCACGACGACGATGACGATGACATCAAGCCTGCGTCGCTCGAGAGCGTCCAGGCCTCGGAGCAGGACAAGAAGCCAGAACAGGGCTGACGCTTGGCGCTTCGGCGCGGCAAGCCCCCGGCATCGGGCGGCACGATGCCGCTCATGGAACATCTGCGTGAGCTGAGACGGCGACTCACGATCGCTACCCTTTCGATCCTGCTCGGCACGATCGTCGGCTGGTATTTCTTCGACCCGATCTTCGATATTCTCAAGGAGCCGTACGAGACCGGCATCGCGAGCCTGCTGACCAGCAAGGACGTCGACGCCAAGATCGTGATCAGCGGCGGCATCGGCACGGCGTTCAGTTTTCGGCTCAAGCTCGCCCTGGTCATCGGCCTGATCCTGGCCAGCCCCGTGTGGATCAACCAGATCTGGCGGTTCGTGCTTCCGGCGCTGCACCGCAGCGAGAAGCGCTGGGCGTACCTGCTGACCGCGACCGGCGTGCCGCTGTTCCTCGCCGGCATCTACGTCGGCTATCTCGTCCTCCCCAAGGGCATCGAGGTCCTGATCGGTTTCGTGCCGAGCTCGATCGATTCGTTGACCTCGCTCAGCGACTACCTCAACTTCGTGCTGCGCACCCTGCTGGTGTTCGGCATCGCCGCCGAGATCCCCCTTGTCGTGGTCATGCTCAACCGGCTCGGTATCGTCAGCGCCGCCCAGCTCGCGCGGGCGCGGCCGTGGACCATCATTGGCATCTTCGTCTTCGCTGCCATCGCGACTCCGAGCACCGACCCCCTGACGATGCTGTTCCTCGCGATTCCGATGGTGATCCTGTACCTGCTGTCCGAGATCATCGCCAAGCTCACGGACCGTCGACGCGGGAAGGCCAAACGCCGCGAGCTCGCCGATGACGAGCTGTCCTCATTGGACGACTGACTCTCTCGAAGCAGCCTCTGGCCCTAGAGTTCTCGCATGCACTACGCGCTCGTCGTCAACCCTGCGTCCGGAAATCGGCGTGGAGTGGCGATTGCCGCGCAGGCCGCTGACCGCCTCGGCAGCGCCGGGCACGTCACGACGAGGATCCAGGGCGAGAACGCTGCGGGGGCTCGCGACCAGCTCAAGCATGCGATCGACACAGGCCTGGACGGGGTCATCGTCGTGGGTGGTGACGGGGCGCTGCACGACGTGCTCGACCACGTCGCCGACACCGACCTCGCCTTCGGGCTGATCCCGGCCGGATCCGGCAATGACACGGCTCGATCCCTCGGAATCCCGGTCAACGACACCGATGCGGCAGTCGATCTGATCGTCGCCGGCCATGTCCGCAGGGTGGACCTCGCACGCACGGGCGAGGCCTATGTAGCCACCGTGATCGCGTCAGGGTTCGACTCCAAGGTCAACGAGCGGGCGAACGCCATGACCTGGCCGCGCGGCAACATGCGCTACAACATCGCCATCCTCACCGAGCTGCGCTCCTTCCAGCCGCTGGAGTTCACACTGACGCTCGACGGCGAGAGGATCCAGCGCGAGGCGATGCTCGTGGCGGTCGGCAACGGTCCGTCGTTCGGCGGTGGACTGCGCATCTGCGAGGGAGCCTCGATCGATGACGGGCTGCTGGACGTCGTGATCATCAACCCGGTCAGCAAGGCCAAGCTCCTGCGGGTGTTCCCGATGCTCTACAAGGGCACCCACACAACCCTGCCCGAGTTCGAGCGTCACCTCGTGCGCGAGGTGACCCTGGCGTCGGCCGGCATCGTGGCGTACGGCGACGGGGAGCGCCTGGGACCGCTGCCGATCACCGCAACCGTCCAGCCCGGTGCACTGCGGGTCTTCGCCCCACCCGTGGCGTGACCGGCGACTCACGGTCTCCCGCGTAGTGTTGCGGCATGAGCTCCCCGGCTGAGAAGTACGCACAATCGCGCGCCAGCAGGGCCTATCCGCACCTCGCCGCGTTCCGCGGCCACTACGACTTCGATCTCGACAGCTTCCAGGTCGAGGCCTGCAAGGTCGTCGAGGACGGTCATGGGGTCCTGGTCGCGGCACCCACAGGGTCGGGCAAGACCCTGGTCGGCGAGTTCGCCGTTCACCTCGCGCTCGAGACCGGTCGCAAGTGCTTCTACACGACGCCGATCAAGGCTCTCTCCAACCAGAAGTTCGCCGATCTGGTCGCGCGCCACGGGGCCGACAACGTCGGCCTGCTGACGGGTGACAACACGATCAACGGCGAGGCACCGATCGTGGTCATGACGACCGAGGTGCTGCGCAACATGCTGTACGCCGGATCGCGCACCCTCAACACGCTTGGGTTCGTCGTGATGGACGAGGTTCACTACCTTGCCGACCGCATGCGTGGTGCGGTCTGGGAAGAGGTCATCATCCACCTGCCCGAGTCGGTGTCGGTGATCTCGCTGTCGGCGACGGTGTCGAACGCCGAGGAGTTCGGCGACTGGCTCACCGAGGTCCGCGGCGACACCCAGACGATCGTCGAGGAGCGTCGGCCGGTGCCGCTGCACCAGCACGTGCTGGTCGGCCGCAAGATGTTCCCGCTGTTCGCCCCGAGCCCCGACGGTGAAGGTGTCGAGGTCAATCCGGCGCTGACCCGCATCGCCCGCGACGACTGGCAGTTCACCCGCATGCACAAGGGCCGCCCGGGCAAGGGCAGCAAGCGTCCGCGCAGCCGCCACCACACCGCGAACCGGATCGAGCTCGTCGGGCGACTCGAGGCCGAAGGGCTGCTGCCCGCCATCTGCTTCGTGTTCAGCCGCGCAGGATGCGCTGCCGCAGTCAAGCAGTGCCTCGACGCGCGGATCACCCTCACGACCCCCGAGGAGCAGGCCGAGATCGGCGCTGTCGTCGACGCCACGTGCTCGCACCTCCCGGAGGACGACCTGCACGTGCTGGGCTTCTATGACTTCCGTGACGCACTGGTCCGGGGGATCGCCTCGCACCACGCCGGCATGCTGCCGACCTTCAAGGAGTGCGTCGAGATCCTGTTCAGCGAAGGTCTGTGCAAGATCATCTTCGCGACCGAAACCCTGGCGCTCGGCATCAACATGCCCGCCCGCTCCGTCGTGATCGAGAAGCTGTCGAAGTGGAATGGCGAGACACATGCCAACATCACGCCGGGGGAGTACACCCAGCTGACCGGGCGCGCCGGCCGCCGTGGGATCGACGTCGAGGGGCACGGCGTCGTGCTGTGGCAGCCCGGCCTCGACCCCAAGCAGGTCGCGGGGCTCGCCAGCACCCGCACCTATCCGCTCAACTCCTCGTTCCAGCCGTCCTACAACATGGCGGTCAACCTCGTGGGCCAGGTGGGTCGCACGATCGCCCGCGAGCTGTTGGAGCAGTCGTTCGCGCAGTTCCAGGCTGATCGTGCCGTGGTCGGGCTGTCCCGTCAGATCCGCAAGGCCGAGGAGGCTCTCGACGGCTATCGCGAGTCCGCCGAGTGCGACCAGGGCGACTTCATGGAGTACGCCTCGTTGCGCCGCGAGCTCAGCGACATCGAGGCCTCGGGCTCGAAGGCCCGCCGAGCCGCAGACCGCGAAGGCATCGTCCAGTCGCTGGTCAAGCTGCGGCCCGGTGATGTGATCGACGTGCCGGTCGGCCGTTGGTCCGGGATCGCCGTGGTCCTGGATCCGGGCCGGACGAGCGACAACGATGGCCCCCGTCCGATGGTGCTGACGGCCAATCGGCACGCTCGCCGGCTGGCGATGGTCGACTTCAACGTGCCCGTCTCACCCATCACGACGATGCGGATCCCCAAGTCGTTCAACCCCCGCAATCCGCAGTCGCGTCGCGATCTGGCCGCCCAGCTCCGGAGCCGCTCGGACGGGGTGGCGTACCAGCATGACAAGGCTCAGCGGAGCCAGGTCTCGAGCGAGGATCCACGGATTGCGGCAATCCGGGAGAAGCTGCGCGACCACCCGTGCCACAGTTGTCCCGATCGTGAGTCACACGCCCGGTGGGCCGAGCGCTATCTCAAGCTCGAGCGCGACACGACCAACCAGCGCAATCGCATCGAGTCCCGCACCAACACCGTCGCCCGCCAGTTCGACCGGGTCTGCGAGGTGCTCGACGTCCTGGGCTACCTCGACGGCGACGAGGTTACGGTCGACGGCAAGAAGCTGCAGCGGCTGTACAGCGAGCTCGACCTGTTGGTCAGCGAGTGCCTGCGTGGGGGCGTGTGGGACGGTCTGGACGCGTCCGAGCTGGCGGCCGCGATCAGCGGTCTGACCTTCGAGTCGCGCAATGCCGATGATGCTCCGGCCCCGCGGCTGCCGACCAAGGAGGTCCGCGCCGTCGCAGGCACCATGACCGACCTGTGCACCGGGCTGCAGCAGCTCGAGCGCGAGCACCGGGTCAAGTTCTTGCACCAGCCCGACTTCGGCTTCGCCCAGGCGGTCTGGCAGTGGAGCAATGGCGCATCGCTGGACGACGTGCTCGGTGAGATGGAGCTTGCCGCCGGTGACTTCGTGCGGGCGATGAAGCAGCTCATCGATGTCGTCGCGCAGGTCGCCGACGCAGCCGGTCCCGGCCCCCTGCGCGACACCGCCCGAGAAGCCCTGGACAACCTCCGCCACGGCGTCGTGGCGTACACCAGCATCGCCGGCTAGCGCTGGGACTGAAGCGCAGTCAGGATGCGGTCGACCGCCCCGCCGAGTCCCCACGTCTCGCCGAACGTACGGAAGGCCTGCTCCTGCACGGGGCCGGTCCGCACTTCGAGGTCGCACGCGTCGCGCTTGACCGCCACGACGGTGCGGGCGGCCTCGACGTAGTCGAGTGAGTCCAGCAACGACTGTCGCACCCGCGGCTTGATCGAGGAGGTGGGGTCGGCGGCCGCGCGCAGGATCCCGTCGATGTCACCGAACTCGGCCAGCAGCACGGCCGCGGTCTTGTCGCCGATGCCGGCGACGCCGGGCAGGCCGTCGGATGCATCGCCGCGCATCACGGCGAAGTCGACGTAGCTTGCGGCGTCGATCGCGTACTTGGCGCGGATCCACGCGTTGTCGACGACGTCGTGGTTGGACACGCCGCGGGCGACATAGAGCACCCGCACATCGCGTTCGTCATCGACGAGCTGGAACAGGTCGCGGTCGCCCGTCACGATGTCGACCGGTCCGTCCCACGTCGATGCGAAGGTGCCGATGATGTCGTCTGCCTCAGCGCCGGCGGCCCCCACGACAGGAACGCCCAGAAGCCCCATGGCCTCCGCGATCAGTGGAACCTGCGGACCGAGCAGACCACCCGTGGTGTCCGCCTCCGCACCGGCGTCGTCGAGCCGTTGCGTCTTGTAGGTGGGGATCAGGTCGACCCGCCACTGCGGACGCCAGTCGTTGTCCCAGCACGCCACGATCGCATCGGACTCGTACTGGGTGGACAGCGTGGAGGTGAAGTCCAAGATGCCGCGCAGCGCATTCACGACCGTGCCGTCGGGTGCCTTGAGCGTGTCGGGGAGACCGAAGAAGGCCCGAAAGTACAGGCTCGCAGAATCCAGCAGGAGCAGTCGACCAGATGCCATGGCCATGAGCCTAGACCGTGCGGCCGACATGGTCGGATCGGCGCCACCGTGTCCAGGGCATGGTGGCGCCGATCCTTTCCAGGGGGTCAGCGGATGTGCGCGTGCCCGTTGGACTCCACCTTGGCCCGGGCGGACTTGCCCATCGCCTTGCGGCTGCCATCGGGGAACAACCCGGTCTTC
Source organism: Aeromicrobium sp. A1-2 (assembly GCF_003443875.1). Lineage (NCBI taxonomy): Bacteria > Bacillati > Actinomycetota > Actinomycetes > Propionibacteriales > Nocardioidaceae > Aeromicrobium > Aeromicrobium sp. A1-2. The sequence goes on from NZ_CP027482.1 coordinate 1,434,865, forward strand.
GACATCGTCAGGACCGCCGTGGCGTGAGCCGCGGCATCACCCAGCTCGTACAGAGCCTTGATGCTGAGGTTGGTGATGGTGTCGCAGGCCTGGTGGTAGCAGGCATCGAACGCATCGCCTGCGGTTCCGCCGAACGTGGCGGCCTGCTCATCGGTCTTGACACCCTCGGCACCACTGAACAGTCCGCCTGCTGGGATGCCTGCCTCGATGAATGGCCCGTAGTCGGAGCGACCGTCGAACGCCGTCGGCTCCGTGGCCAGGTGCTTGGCGTCGAAGTAGTCCGTGAAGACCTGCTCGATCTCACCGGACCCCGGAGGACCGCTCACACCGTCCTCGGACCCGTCGCCGTCGTAGACGAAGCGCGCGTAGTTGGGCGAACCCAGCATGTCGAAGTTCAAGTTGGCGTAGATCTTCGAACGCTGGCTCGTCGAGAGGGCATCGACATAGTGCGTCGAGCCCAGGAGTCCGGCCTCCTCGGCTCCCCAGAACGCGAACCGCACGGGGCGTTCGAGCTTCTTGGTGAGCTTGAGGTGAGACATCTGCTCGGCGATCTCGAGTATCGTCGCCGAGCCCGAGCCGTTGTCGTTGATGCCGGGCCCGACAGCAACGCTGTCGAGGTGGGCGCCCACGACGACGACCTGATCGGCGTTCTTGACCTTCTTGCCGGTCGCGGGAAGGTCAGCGATGACGTTCTCGGTCTCGCGGTTGAGATCAACCTCGGTCGAGGTCGTGACACGTACCGTGAACGTGCCATCGGCCAGTGCCGCGCCGTCGGCGTAGGACACACCGACCACGGGGATCGTGGCGGGCGTACCGAGCGTGCCGGTCAGCAGCTCGTCGCGCCCGGGCTGTCCCTCGTTGAAGATGATCACAGCGTCGTAGCCCGCGGCGGCAGCACTGCTCGCCTTGGTCTCGAACGTGCAGGTGCCACGCTGGATCAGCGCGACTGCCGGTTCAGTCGGTGCGGGCGTGAAGTCCGAGGCCTCGCAGCCTGAGGTGCTGCCGGGCGTGGGACTCGGCGGGATCACCAGGTCGTTCGTGGCCACGACCTGGCCCGTGACGTCACCGGAGCCGGAGTAGTCGAACGTCGCGGTCTCGATGTCGCGTTCGGTGGGCTCGAGCTGCGTCAGCGTTGCGGGCTCGAGCTCGCGGGCGAACGGGAAGGTGAACTTCTGGCGCTTCACCCGGTAGCCGGCCTGGCGCAGCTTCTTGGCCACGTAGTCGGCCGAGGCCGTGTGACCCGGCAGGCCTGAGGCCCTGTTGCCATCGTTGCGATTGGCGATGACCTGCAGCGCGCGCTCGTGCTGCAGGATGCCATTGACCGTGACAGCCTTGGTCAGCTTGCTGGTGTCGACCGGCTTCGGCTTGTGCGGCTTGGCGGTTGCTGGTGATGCAGTGACGAGGCCGGCCGCCAGGGCGACGGCAGCGATCGTCGGCAGAATTCTGCGCATGGGATCCCCCGATCCAGAGTTGGTCCACTCACAGTAGGTCGGGCCGGACGACCTGTCACGCAGTGGTTGCAGCGCGCACACGGTCGACGACTGCTGGTGGCGCGCAGGTATCGTCGTCCCGTGAGCAGATGGCGCAAGGCACAGGAACTGGCCGCTTCGCGGGGCATCGATGCCCTGCTCGTCACGCCGGGAGCGGATCTCCGCTACCTCACGGGGTATGTCGCGCTCCCGCTGGAGCGATTGACCTGCTTGGTGCTGCCCGCCCAGGGCGACCCGACGCTCGTCGTGCCTGCGCTGGAAAGATCTGCGGCGGTTGCCTCGGGCGTTGACGTGCAGATCGAGTCGTGGGGCGAGCTGGACGACCCGTTCGCGCTCGTGGCCTCGCTCGTCGGAGACGCCGCGACCGTCGGTGTCGACGACCACATGTGGGCCTCACGCGTCTTTGCGCTCCGATCTGCCCTCCCGCAGGCGCGGCAGGTGCTGGGCGGCGAGCTGGTGCAGGAGCTTCGCATCCGCAAGGAGGCCGACGAGGTCGAGGCGCTCCGGGAGGCAGGCCTCGCGATCGACCGGGTGCACTCCCGCATGGGGGAGTGGCTGCGGCACGGCCGCACCGAGCGCGAGGTGGGCGCGGACATCGCCCGCGCGATCATCGACGAAGGTCACGTGACGGTCGACTTCGTCATTGTGGGCTCGGGACCCAATGGCGCGTCGCCGCACCACGAGTTGTCCGACCGAGTCATCCAGGAGGGTGACCCCGTCGTCGTCGACATCGGCGGCACGACGTCGGCCGGCTACTGCTCGGACTCCACCCGCAACTATCTCGCCGGCGGCACGGTGCCCGGTCTGTACGCCGAGGCGTACGCGGTCCTGGAGGCGGCCCAGCAGGCGCAACGCGAGCACGCGCGGCCCGGGGTGACGGCAGCATCCGTCGACGCCGTGGGGCGTGGCATCATCGGCGACGCGGGCTACGGCGACCTGTTCATCCACCGTACGGGGCACGGCATCGGTCAGGAGACCCACGAGGAGCCCTATATCGTCGAGGGCAGCGACCTGGTGCTCGAAGAAGGCATGGCCTTCTCGATCGAGCCCGGCATCTACTTCGAGGGCCAGTTCGGCGCCCGCATCGAGGACATCGCGGTCTGCACCGCGGACGGGCTCGAGGTGCTCAACAACACCCCCCGCCAGCTCTCCGTCCTGTGACACGGGGCATCGGTGGGCGGACTGCCTGGCCGGCAGCCACCGCACTGGGAGTGCTGTCGTCGCTGGCCTTTGACCCGGTCGGACTGCCGTACGCGATGGTCGTCTCGGTCGCCGGACTGATCTGGCTGGCCCACGGGCTGCGGGACGCCCGCAAGCGGACCGTCGCTGTGACCGGGCTGCTCTACGGCCTGTCGTTCATGGGTCCGCTGATCTGGTGGATGAACGCGGTCAGCCACGGCGCCTACATCGGCCTGGTCATCGCCGAGTCGCTGTTCTTCGTGCCGATCATGCTGGCCCTTCGGGCTTCATCCCGGTTGCGGTGGTGGCCTGTGTGGGGCGCCGGAGTCTGGGTGCTCGGTGAGTGGGCCCGCGGACGGTTCCCGTTCACCGGGTTGCCCTGGGGCCGGCTGGCGCACACCTCGATCGATACTCCGTTCTCGGCGTACGTACGTCTCGTGGCGATGCCGGGCACCAGCGCCGTCCTGTTCCTCGTGGCCAGCCTGCTGGTGGTGCTGATCACCTCATCGACCTGGCGGCCACGAGGAGTGGCACTGGCCGGGATCGTGGCCGTTGCGGGCCTTGGTTCGGTCCTGCCGACCGGCATAGCCGGAGCGGACGGCACGAGGCAGGTCGCCCTTGTGCAGGGAGATGTGCCTGGCGTGTTCCTGACCTGGCCGCTCGGCGAGATATTCAAGCTGCATGCCGCCGAGACCGAGCGGCTTGCCGACCGGATCGACGCAGGCGAGGTCCCGCGGCCCGACATGGTCCTGTGGCCGGAGAACTCGACCGACACCGATCCGTCCTTCGACCTGCCGGTTCGACAGCGCATCATGCAGCTGTCCGGGCGCATCGGCGCGCCGATCCTGGTCGGTGGAATCCTGGACGGGCCCACCGTCACGACGGCGTACAACGCCGGACAGGTTTGGACCGCGGCTGGCCCGGGGGAGCGATACGTCAAGCTCAAGCCCGTGCCGTTCGGCGAGTACGTCCCGTTCCGCGACGAAGCATCCGTCGTCGTGGACCGGCTGGCCCGCGACATCCCGCGCGACATGCTGGCCGGAGATGAGCCGGGGGCTCTCCAGATCGGGGACACCCTGATCGGAGACACGATCTGTTACGACATCGCGTACGACTCCGTGATCCGGCGCGCGGTAGACGGCGGTGCACAGATGATCGTCGTGCAGACCAGCAACGCGGCCTTCACGGGCACTTCCCAGCCGTCACAGCAGTGGGACATCTCCCGGCTCCGGGCGATCGAGACCGGTCGGTGGGTCGTGGTCCCGTCGACCAACGGCATCACCGGCGTCGTCGACCCGAGTGGGCGCAGCGTGGAGCAGGCGCCGCTGCACGAACCGGCGACGGTCAACGCGCAGGTCACTCTGGCGTCGGGCACGACCCCGGCGCTCGAGATCGGGGTTCCGCTGGAGTACGCCCTGGTGATCCTCGGTCTGGGAGCATGGTGGCTCGGCACTCGACGGAAGGACCGCTGAACCCATGCGCACACTGGTCGTCATACCGACCTACAACGAGGCGCAGAACCTGGCGTGGATCGTCGAGCAGGTGCGGTTGCACCAGCCTGAGGTAGACATCTTGGTTGCCGACGATGGCTCGCCCGACGGCACCGGCGAGATTGCCGATGCATTGGCCGTGGCCCATTCCGGAGTGCATGTGATGCACCGAGGCAGCAAGCAAGGGCTGGGCTCGGCCTATCGCGCCGGCTTCGCCTGGGGCATCGAGCGCGACTACGACGTCCTGGTCGAGATGGATGCCGACGGATCGCACCGCGCTGAGGATCTCGGTCGGCTGCTCGAGGCCAGCGCCGACGGGGCGGACCTGGTGCTGGGCTCCCGGTGGGTCCCGGGCGGCGGCGTCGTCAACTGGCCCTGGTACCGACGCCTGATCTCGCGTGGCGGCACCTTCTATGCCCGACTCATGCTGGGCATCCCGATCAAGGATGCAACCGGCGGGTTCCGGGCGTTCCGGCGGGCCACCCTCGAACGTCTGCCCCTTGACGAGGTCGCCTCACAGGGCTATTGCTTCCAGATCGACATGACCCGTCGCGTGCTTGGTGCCGGCATGGCGATCGTGGAGGTCCCCATCACGTTCGTCGAGCGCGAGCGCGGCGAGTCGAAGATGAGTGCGGGAATCGTTCGCGAGGCGCTGTGGCGCGTCACGATGTGGGGACTGGCCCGGATGGTGCCCGAGCGCTTCCGCCGGATGCATGACAAAAGGACCCCGGCGTAAGCCGGGGTCCCGTCATCTAGCCGTTGGCTGCGTGAGCCTCAGGCGGTCTTCTTCGGTGCTGCCTTTTTAGCAGCGCGCTTCTTGGCCGGCCGGTGGAGGTGCGGCGGACCGATCTCTCCACCTCGCAGCAGCTCCAGGCGCTCGGTGAGGATCTCCTCGAGCTCGGCCTCGGACCTGCGCTCGAGCAGCATGTCCCAGTGCGTGCGGATCGGCTTCTCGGCCTTGCCCTCGGGCCTGACGCCGTGGGTCAGGTGACCCATCTGCCCTGTCTTGGGGTCTTCCCAGTCGAACGGGATCTCGGCCTCGTCCGCCATCGTCACAAAGAATGTGTGCCCATCCGGGCAGACATACTCGACCTGCTGACGGGGAGCCATTTCCACGCCGCGCTCGTCCTCAAAACTCTGAGTCCCGAGTCGAGCGCCTCGCAATGCACGTTCAGCCATGTGCGTCCCCTCTCGTGTCGCTTATCGGTTACAACGTAATTCACGCGTGTGAGATTCCCCTGAACGCGCATGAGTATTCGCGCGCACGGTCACACGATCGCCGGCGCCTCGTTGCCGGCCTCGATGATGCCCTGTCGGGCGTCCAACTTCCACAGCAGCCCTCCGCCGACCACGAAGAAGATGATCAGCGCCAGGATCGCCGGACGGTAGGAATCGGTCATCTGGTGCACGATGCCGAAGACCAGCGTACCGAGCCAGCTCGTCCCGCGTTCGCAGGCCTGGTAGAGGCTGAAGTACTCCGCCTCCCGACCCCGGGGAATGAGCTGGGAGAAGAATGCGCGTGACAGGGCCTGCGTGCCGCCGAGCACCAGGCCGATCGCCACCGCGAGGACCAGGAACGGCAGGATCTGCTTCTCGGGCAGGACGTAGCCGAAGCACACGACCAGGATCCAGACCCCCAGTCCGTACAGGATCGTGCGATGGCTGCCGATCCGCGCGGCAACTCGGCCGAACACCAGAGCGCCGGCGACACCCACGAACTGCACGATCAGGATCGTGGCGATCAGCGTGCTGGTGCCGAACCCAAGCTGCTTGTCGCCGTAGACCGATGCGGAGTAGATCACGGTCTGGATGCCATCGTTGTAGAACAGGTAGGCGACCAGGAACAGCAGCGTCTGGGGATAGTTGCGGAGCTCGCGGAGCGTCCGGAAGAGCTGGCCGAAGCTGCGTTGCATCAGAGTCGCGCCGTCAACCTGCACGACCCCGCGTGGCGCTCGGTCCTTGATGCCGCGATACGGGATGAAGGTGAAGTAGGCCCACCAGATCGCGGCCGACAGCAGGCTGAGCCGCACCGCCATCTCGGTCGACAGTCCGAACGGGAGGATCGTCACCAGTGCCAGGTTGATCGCCAGCAGGAGGCCGCCACCGAGATAGCCCAGTGCCCACCCGTGCGAGGAGATGCGGTCGCGCTCGTCGGGGGCGGCAACATCGATCAGGATCGCGTCATAGACCACGATCGAGGAGGCATAGAACAGGTTGGCCACGATCAGCAGACCCGCACCGAGCTGCCAGTTGGTGCCGGTCACGAAGAACATCAGCGCTGCGACGGCGGCACCACACCACGCGAGCCGTGCCATGAGGGTCTTCTTGGACTGGACCCGGTCTGCGATCGCGCCGACGATCGGCAGCACGAAGGCCGACAGGACCGTCGCGAGAGTCACGACGTAGAACACCAATGAGCCCGCTGAGACCGACAGTCCCAACACCGAGAGGTGCTCGGTGCACTTGGTCTCCTCGTCGCCGACGAAACCGCACGCAGCTCGTTCGGCAACGCTGGTCAGGTAGGGCGCGTAGAGCACCGTGCCGATCGTCGTGATGTATGCCGAGTTGGCCCAGTCGTAGAAGAACCATGCCTTCTGCTCGGGATTTGCCTTGACCTTCATGCTGGTTGCCTCCAGGAGCCACGGGCCACGAGCACGTCCTTGAGCAGGTCCGTGCGGTCGGTGATGATGCCGTCGACCCCGAGGTCGAGGAGCTCGTGCATCTGATCGGTCTCGTCGATCGTCCAGACGTGGACCTGCAGGCCCAGACCGTGCGCCTTGCTGATGAAGTGCGGCGTCACAACCCGCAGACGCCCGTGCACGGCAGGAACCTGCAGGCACACCGGGCCCGGCCCGCGTCGTAGGCGGAGCAGCGCGGACGGAAGTAGCTTGACCAGCGCGACCTCGAGGCTCGAGGCGGACGTCGCGACGCCTGGTAGTCGTCGTCGTGCCCGACGCAGTCGGCGGTGCGAGAAGGACGCCAGCAGAGTCCGGGCCGTGGCGTCGTGGGTCTCGACGACACGGCACGTCGGTTCGAGCGAGTCGTCGGACTTGATGTCGATGTTGAGTCGGGCGTCCGGGAACCTGTCGTACAGCGTGCCGAGCCGGGCGAACGGCTCACGCTGGTCGAGGCGCTGCTGGTCGAGCGACTCAGCGGTCGACAGGGCAACAACCTCCGCGGAGCCGGTCAAGCGCTCCAGCGACTCGTCATGGATCGCATAGACCACGCCATCGGACGAGGTCCGTACGTCGGTCTCGAAGTAGCGGAAGCCCATCGCGTAGGCGTCAGCGAAGGCCGCGACGGAGTTCTCGATACCGAGATTGCCGGCCGTCCCCGAGCCGCCACGGTGCGCAAGCGCGACCGGGGGAGGGGTGTCCAGGTAGGGGTGCCGTATGCCGTCAAGTCCAGCCACAACCGCACCCTACCCACGGTCCGGGTCAGACCGTGGGCGAAAGGCCATCACCGGACTGTGGTCACCGGCGAGCTGTGACCGTCGCTCTCACCAGCGGTGATGCCGGACAGCTGGATCGCGAGGATCAGCACCCCGAGGGCCAGCAGGCCCCAGCGGGGCAGCGGCTTTGCGCCGCGCATCTTGGTGAGGGCCAACACGGCGCCGATCACGATGCCGAGACCGGGTAGGACCAGGCTCCCGGCCGTCAGGGCGACCGCCCACACGGCGTACTCCCGGGGCCGCATCGTGGAGTGCTTCACCATTGCCGAGATGCTCATGATTTCCTCCCCCGAGGGCACCGCCGCCAATCGGCGATGTGAATCACGATGCAACCACCGCGCCAGACAGGCTGTCAACTGTCGACGGTCAGCTTGTACGTCAGATGTCGCGGAAGGTCTCGATCTGCGCACCGAGAGCGTTGAGGCGCTCGGCCAGGTCCTCGTAGCCGCGGTTGATGACGTAGACGCTGCGGAGCACCGAGGTGCCCTTGGCGGCGAGCATCGCGAGCAGGATCACGACCGCCGGGCGCAGTGCCGGGGGACAGATCAGCTCGGCGCCGCTCCAGTGTGTCGGGCCTTCGATCAGGACTCGGTGCGGATCGAGCAGCTTGACCTGGGCGCCGAGCTTGTTGAGCTCGGTCAGATAGATCGCGCGGTTCTCATAGACCCAGTCATGCAGCATCGTCTGGCCCTCGGCCGTCGCCGCGATGACCGCGAAGAATGGCAGGTTGTCGATGTTGAGGCCCGGGAACGGCATGGGGTGAATCTTGTCGATCGGGGCGTGCAGCGCCGAGGGGTGCGTCGTGATGTCGACAAGCCGGGTGTGGCCGTTCTCGGCTGGGTACTCGTCGGTGCGGTCGTACTCGAAGCCCATCTCCTCAAGCAGCGCGAGCTCGATCTCCATGAACTCGATCGGGACGCGGCGGACCGTGATGCTGGACTTGGTGACGATCGCTGCGGCGATCAGGCTCATCGCCTCGATGGGGTCCTCGCTGGGCGCGTACTCGACATCACAGTTGATGATCGGCGCACCCGTGACCCGGAGCGTGGTGGTGCCGATGCCCTCGATGCCGACGCCGAGCTTGACCAGAAAGAAGCACAGGTCCTGGACCATGTAGTTGGGGCTGGCGTTGCGAATCACGGTCACGCCGTCGACCCGCGCGGCCGCGAGCAGGGCGTTCTCCGTGACCGTGTCGCCGCGCTCGGTCAGCACGATCGGCCGCTCCGGTCCGACTCCGGCGGCCGTGGTCGCGTGATAGCTGCCCTCGGTCGCGACGACCTTGAGTCCGAACGGGCGGAGCGCGGTCATGTGCGGCTCAACCGTGCGGGTGCCGAGATCACAGCCACCGGCGTACGGCAGCTCGAAGTCGTCATAGCGGTGCATCAGTGGGCCAAGAAACATAATGATGCTGCGGGTGCGGCGAGCGGCATCGGCGTCCATCGCGTCCAGGTCGAGCTCGGCCGGGACGACCAGCTCAAGGTCGTTTTCGTCGTTGAGCCACGTGGCCTTGACCCCGATCGAGGTCAACACCTCGAGAAGGCGGTTGACCTCCTCAATACGGGCGACCTTGCGCAGGGTTGTGGTGCCAGCGTTGAGCAGCGACGCGCACAGCAGGGCGACGCCGGCGTTCTTGCTGGACTTGACGTCGATCGCGCCCGAGAGCTTGGTGCCGCCGGCGACCCGCAGGTGGCTGGGGCCGGAGGTGCCGACCGTCACAAGTTCCGAGTCGAGCGCGCTGCCGATGCGGGCCAACATGTCCAGCGTCAAGTTCTGCTGCCCCTTCTCGATGCGGTTGATGGCACTCTGGCTCGTCTTGAGCTCGACGGCCAGCTCGGCCTGGGTCAGGCCACTGTGCTGACGAGCGTCACGGATGAGTGCCCCGATGCGGGCCAGGTAGTCGTCACGAACAGTCATGATTTCACCTTATCTCAGATATGAGATAACTCAATTGTCGCGGTTTGCCGCCGTGACGGGTGACCCGCGAGCGGTTTCAGACCGTCATGCGATCGCCCTGGCCGAGCTTTCGGGCGTCCTCGACATCGCCGAAGTTGCCGACGTGCTGCCAGTAGATGCCGTACGCGGCCTCGGCGATCGTGCAGTCGTGGATCGGGAAGACCGTCGTCGGCGCGACCCGGCGGACGAAGTCGACCGTCTCGCTGATCTTGCCCCACGGCGCGGCAAGGGGGAGTGCGAGCACCTGCACGCCGTCGGGGACGTACTCATAGGTGTCGCCGGGGTGGAACAGCACGGGCTCACCCTCCGCGTGCAACGTCACACCGACGTTGGCGACCCGCGGCATCTCGGGCACGATGACGGCATGCTGCGCACCGACGCCTCGCACCGTGAGGCCGCTGACGATGGTTTCGAGACCGTCGGAGTTCATGGTCCACGCGCCGAAGTCGACCAGCGAAGCGGTCTCGGGATCGCACAGCAGCAGTGCGTCGGGGTTGTGCTCCACGAGCCGCGTGGCCCGCACTCGATCGAGGTGGTCGGGGTGCTGATGGGTCACGATGATCGCGTCCAGCTCGACGAGCTCGAACGTCGCATCGAGGCTGAAGGTGCCGGGATCGATCAGGATCCGGGTGTCGGCCGCTTCGACGAGGATCGCGGCGTGACCGAAACGGGTGATCTGCATGACTCCCATCTTGCACCTGCACCCAGCAGCGGGTCGATCGGCGTCGAACAACCTGCATGGGACTGACCGCCGACCTCACGGCTCTGATGATGCAGGCGACGGCACGGTTCACCGTCCAGCACGGAGCCGCGTTGCAGTACGCCGGGCAGGACCTGCCGAAGCCGGTCTCGCACCGGGTCCGGACGCGTCACGGCCGCGTCAAGGTCGACCTCTACCTGCCGCCGGCACCGGCTTCGGGAGCGGTTCCGGCGTACGTCCACCTTCATGGCGGCGGATTCATCATGCGGTATCCGCGGATGGACGACTTCTTCTGCCGCTTCGTGGTCGCCACGGTGGGAGTTGCCGTGGTGAACGTCGACTACGACGTGGCACCGCAGGCTCGCTACCCGGTCGCCCAGGAGCAGGCGCACGATGTGTTCGTCTGGCTGACCGAGCACGGATCGGACTGGGGCATCGACGGTGGGAACCTCGCGATCGGCGGATTCAGCGCGGGGGGAAACCTGGCCGCATCTGCCTGTCTGCAGATCCGGGACCGTGGCGGCATCGCTCCGCGGCTCCAGCTGCTCGGAGTGCCATCGCTCGACGTCGCCGGCGACGCTGCGGCCAAGACGTCGACCACAGCGCACCCCATGGTCGGGCCGGGACTGCTCAGGCTGGTGCGCGCGACGTACTTCAAGGACGTCGGGCGCCGCTCCGAGCCGTACGCCTCTCCGTTGCTGGCCAGCGACCTGACCGGTGTCGCGCCTGCGGTCGTCGTCACGGCAGAGCACGACTCGCTGCGGGCCGAGGGCGACGCGTACGCCGCAGCGCTCGATCGCGCGGGGCTCCTGACCGAGCACATCGTGGTGCCGGGTCGTGACCACTACTTCCTGGATCCCGACGCCCCAGCCCAGGCGCGCGACCTGATGCGCCGGATGGCCGATCGGCTCCGGGAGGCGCTGCGACCCGTCGGGTGAGTCAGCCGAGATACTTCTCCACGACGTCCGGAGTGCGCTCGGCGGCGTCATCGGGGGACTCGCCGTACTGCCGCTTCGCGCTGCGCTGGCGCAGCAGGTCCCAGGCCTGGTCCAGCTCGACCTCGAGCCGGCGGAGCCGCTCGTGCTCCTCGGACGGTTTCACCTCGTGCCGGGCCAGCCGCTCGCGCAGCGCCTTTTCCTCTGCAACGAGTGCGGAAATGTGCTCGTGGATACCCTGATCTGTCGTCATGGCAGGAGTCTACGACCGCCGAACCGGTCGGCACAGAGTCGTCTTCAGGCGCCAGGCAGCTTCGCGACATCGGGTTCGTCGGTCCCGAAGTAGCGGAACATCACAGTGTCCCGCGCGCTTGCCGCGCTGCGGTGCAGGCTCCGCTCACCCCATGCCGTTCGACCCAAAACGTGGTGACGCACGACGTTGAGCGGGACGATGCCCAGCGCGGCCCAAGGGAGCCGAACCGGCAGGCCCAGGTCACGCATGCCCTGCTTGCCGAGGAACAGCCGCAGCATGCTGAGCAGTCGCGCGCGGGTCCACGCACGACCGAGCCGGGGGAGCCGGGCGAAGTGGAGCGTGCTCTGGGCATCCAGGATGCCTCGGGCCAGCTCGGCGCCGGCCGGCGTGACATCGGCCTGCGCCAGGAGGACGTGATAGCTGAACCGGTGCTGCTCGCGCTCGGTGTCAAACAGCCAGTCCTCGTCGACGCCCATCAGCCATCCGACGTACTTCCACAGGTGCATGACCGCACGGGAGTCATCACGTGTCACCCGCACACCGAGGGCGCGGACGCCGAGCAGGAGTGCGCCGTTGAACAGGCCCAGGGTCGCGGCCTGGTCGGAGCGGTTGATCGGCAGGCCCCACGTCTGCGTGTCCCACCTGTCCTTGGCCTCGAAGTGGTGGTTGACCATCGCGTGCATCAGCCGAACGTGCACCGTGAGCGCGAAGGCCTCGCCGCCACGGCGCATCGAGTCGTGCTCGGAGACTGCGACGCCCCACTTCTGGGTCTCGCCGAGCCGGCGCATCGTGCTGTTGCCGGCCAGCGCTCCGGTCGCGATCAGCAAGTCGCTGGGGCCCCCGAATCGGTAGCCGCCGAGCAGCGACAGCTGGAGCAGGACGTCGGCGGCGTTCTTGCCGTAGCGGCGGTACGCCCTGGCTCCCCGGTTCACCAGGTCGAAGTCGACCCAGTCCGGCACGGCGTCGACCACCGCGAAGAAGTCACGCAGCGCTGGGGGAGCGCCCCCGACGGAGTCGATGCCACCCGCCAGCGCCTGCTGGAACTGACGCATCGTGGGGCTGTTGCCGTCCTTGGCGCGCATCGCCTGTACCAGCGCGGCACCCACCTCGTCACGCTGCATGAATCGGCGGCCGATCTGGTCGAGCAGGTCGTCGTCCACGGCTCCCACACGGCCGACGACCCTGAGGACCCGGCCGATCTTGGCGCCGCGCTCCTCACCGGAGCGGAAACGAGTGGGTGGTTGCAGGTCGATTGTCACGCCGTGAGAGTGACACGAGCAATTGCTCGCATACAATTCGCGTCATGGCTCGCCCTCGTACGCCCCCCGAACTGCGTCGCACACCGCAGCAGGACCGCTCCCGGATGATGGTCGAGCGGATCATCGCCGCGGGCCAGACAGTTCTGCTGCGCGACGGCTATGAGAAGGCGTCGACCAACCGGGTGGCACAGGAGGCCGGCATCAGTCCGGGCTCGCTGTACCAGTACTTCCCTGACAAGGACTCGATCCTGAACGCTGTGATCGACCGCTATTCCGATGAATTGTCGGCCAGGCTGACCAAGGTCCTGGCCGATCGGCTCGATCTGCCGGGGCCCGAGCTCGTCCGCGCAACCCTGGAGGGACTGCTGGAGGCGCTGGCCGAGAACGTGGAGTTCCTGCGGCTGGTCGTGGAGCAGCTGCCTCGTGCTCAGTTCGGCGACAAGGCCGCCGCCACGGAACAACGAGTCAGCGATCTGGTGTCGACGTACTTGGTGCTGCAGCCCTCCGCGCGGGTGCAGGACCCCGCGGCTGCGGCCTGGCTCCTGGTCCGGCTCGTGGAGCATGTGACGGTGCAGTACGTGCTGGAACGGCCTGCTATCGCAGAGCATCTATTCATCGACGAGCTCACCAGGATTGTCACGTCGTACCTCGGGCCCACGACCAGGCCGCGGTAGGCGAACGAATGCGAGCAGTGCTCGCGAACGGCGGTCGGTAAGTCAGGCAGGCGCGGGCGCGGTGACGCGCGGTTCGAGCTGCGGCGCAGCCGAGGCGAACCGGCCCCGTTGCCACATGCCGTGCACCACGAACGCCGCGACGATCGTCCCGATCGTGCCGAGTGCGAGGTCGCCCAGGGTGTCGGTGTAGGCACCTCGACGCTCCGAGGACTTGCTGATGAAGGCGAAGTACTCGGCCATCTCCCAGCTGACGGCGGCCGTGACACCGAAGGCCAGCGCACGCTCGAGCGTGGCGGAGAGCGTCGCGCTGCGGTGCAGGGTCAGGAGGATCACACCCGCGGTGAGCAGGCCGGTGTTCATGAAGTGCATCCAGTCGTCGAACCAGGAGATCGTGTCGTACAGGTTCATCCGGTTGCCGAGGGTGTCGGTGAAGCAGGTGACTGTCACGAGGAGGTCGGCGACCCACGGGAACGACGCGCGATCGCGCCAGAACGTGTACCAGAGCGCCGGAATCGTGAACGCCAGCAGGGGATAGGTGACGGCACGCAGCCCGGCAGCCTTCTCCTTCATGTTCCCCAGATCAGGGAACAGCAGCGCCGTCACCAGCAGCAGGATCAGCAAGGCTTTGGCGCTCAGGTCGAGGCTACGAACCACGGGGGGAGCGACGTGACGTGTCGCCACCTCCGAGTCAGTCATGCGCCCACGGTACTTGCCGAGGGTGGGTCATTGCACAATCGCGGGGGTGCCCAGCCGCTTTCGGTACGCCCGGCTCGCCGGGCGACTTGCGTTCCGTGGCAGGTCTGGCAGTGTGGATGTTTGGCCACGTCACTGACGAACAGGAGAACGACCATGCTCACCCTGACCGACAATGCAGCCGACATCGTGAAGAAGATCAGCGAAGGCGTCGCAGACCCGGAGCAGTCCGGACTTCGCATCAGCGAGGCCGAGGACGGCACCGAGGCCGGTCTCACGCTCGCCCCGGTCGAGTCGCCCGAGCCGGGAGACCAGGTCGTCGACGCCGACGGCGCACGCGTCTTCCTGGACAAGGCTGCCGCCGAGCTCCTTGGTGACAAGGTGCTCGACGCGCAGGTCGACCCCGACGGATCCGTCCAGTTCGGACTCGGCCAGCAGGCCTAGTACCACCGCTTCACTGACCGCCCCGGATGTACGCCACGTGCGTACGTCCGGGGCGGTCCAGTGTTTCCGGGCTATGCAGGGAGCAGAACGGCGCCGCCGTTCTAGCGAGCGGGGCTGGTGATGATGTAGCGGTCGTCCTGGATCGATCGTCCCCAGTACACCGGGTCGGCGAGCCGGGTGAGGTCCGCGGTGCGTCCAGTAGCCCCGACCAGCGAGACGGACTGGTCGGAGGACAGGCCGGCATCGTTGGACCACCGGCCCTCCACGAGCAGCATGATCCCGCCGGGCTTCAGCAGGCCGACCCATCTGGTCAACGCGATCGACGGGTCGGGCATGGCCCACAGCACGTGGCGACAGAGCACCACGTCGTACGCCCCGGCAGCGAGCGGTGGCTGGTACGCGTCACCGAGGACGAATCGGACATCGGGCCTGTCACCCAGCTTTGCCTCCGCTCGTTCGAGCATCCTGGGGGAGAAGTCGACACCGTCGACCTGATAGCCCTCGTCGGCGAGCAGCAACGACAACGTGCCGGTCCCACAGCCCAGATCGGCGACCGCGGCCGGGGCTTGGGGGAGCCGGTCCAGCAACAACTGCCGCCAGGCCTGGCGCACGGCCGGATCGAGCAACCCGTGGTCGGCAGGCTCGTCGAAGGCGTCGGCCTCGGCATCCCAGGTCCTGATCTCGGCATCAGTTGGCATGCACTCGAACGTACGTGTCCGGTCTGCGACGGTTCAACCCTCGTGATCGGGTCGGACGAGCTCGGCCATCGCTGCCTCCACGGCCTCGGCGGCAGTGCCAGAATCAACTGAGGCGGTGTCGATCACGAGGCGGCCGCGGCTCCACGGTTCGTATTCGCGAGCACTGATCTCGTCCCAGGTCGGGCGCGACCCGCCAGGTAGCCGGGCGGCGACTCCCAACCGTTCGTGGTCTCGTGGACGCCTTCTGACGCAGCAATCGCCGCCTCGAGCGTGTCCACCCGGACGTATGCGGCTCGTCGGTGCGACGCCACGAGTCGGGAAACTGTCGTGTTGTCGGTCGCCGGCAATCCGCCGATGGAGATGAGTACCGGTCGCGGGCAGGTCGATGTGGCAGGTTCGTCCATGCCGAAACACTACGGCGCCGATGAACCCGTACAACTAGGTGTTTCAGCCCCGTTGCCTCCGCTTTCCGGCTCACCGCTGATTGTCCGATAATGCACATTATGTCAACTCGCATGGATATTCACGCTCTCGCTTCATCCGAGCGAAGATCGAGCCGCCCCCGCGGAGATCTTCGGCATGGCCTGAATTGCGCCGCTCCGATAGCGTTCGAGACATGACATGTGCGCAGAGACCACCGACACCACGCGGGCCCAGCCGATGACCGGCGACATGACTGGCAGCGCTGACTGGAACGTGTTCTACGCCGAGCGATCGACGATCTGGAGCGGTGAGCCCAACGCCCAATTGGTGGCGGAAGCCACGGGTCTCTCCCCTGGGTCCGCGCTCGATGTCGGCTGCGGCGAGGGCGCCGACGCGGTGTGGTTGGCGCAGCACGGTTGGGACGTCACGGCCGTCGATGTCTCCGACGTCGCACTCAAGCGTGCGCGTGAGCATGCCGCCACACTCGGGTGCGAGATCGAATTCGTGCACCTCGATGTGGTCGCCACTCCCCCTCAGCCCAAAACGTATGACTTGGTCTCGGCCCAGTTCTTCCAGCTCGAGGATCCGCCGCGCAGCCAGGCGATGCGCTCGCTCGGCGCCTCGGTCGCTCTCGGAGGCCACCTCCTGGTCGTCGGCCACTATCCGGCTGGCCACGCCGGGGCGAACCACCCGGAGCGACTGTTCACCCTCGACGAGATCATCGGGCTGTTCTCCCCCGACGACTGGGCGGTCGTGACATCGGAGACTCGTGAACGCACTGCGATGCATCACGGTGAGATAACCGACCTGGTCGACGGGGTCGTGCTGCTCCGGCGCACTGGCCAGGCTTGAAGCAGTCCTGAAGGAGTGATCCTGATGGGCGTCGCATCGCGTGACACCTGTCGGCCCCACCGGGCACACTGGCGTCATGGCGGTTGCTCCCGAGGTCTCGCTACGACGCGATCTGAGGATGGACCAATCCGTCAATGTCCAGTTGACGTTGGCGGGTCTGCAGCGCGGATCTGGAGACCCGACGACCCGCCGCGACGGGTCATGGCTCTGGCGCACGAGCCGCATGGAAACCGGCCCCGTGACGTACGTCCTTCGGCAGGTCGAACCGGATCTGGTCGACGCCCAAGCGTGGGGTGATGGTGCGGCGGAGCTGCTCGACGGGCTTCCCGCCCTCGTGGGCGCCGAGGACGACGTGTCCGGGTTCAGGCCCGAGCACCCCGTCCTGCTCGACGCCCATCGCCGTTTCCCCGGCCTGCGGGTGCCACGGACTGGCCGGGTCCTCGAGGCATTGCTCGGTGCGGTGATCGAGCAGAAGGTCGTCGGGCTGGACGCCTTCGCCGCCTGGCGGCGACTGCACCAGCGGTTTGGCGAACCGGCACCCGGACCGGCTCCCGATGGCATGCGGGTCTTCCCCACCGCCGAGACGTGGGCATCGATCCCCTCGTGGGAGTGGCACCGAGCGGGAGTCGATCCGCAACGAGCACGGACGGCGCAGGCCTGCGCGCGGGTCGGTCGCCAGATCGATCAGCTCGTGTCGACGCACGACCACGACCACGCGCAGGTCTATCGAGGGCTTCGCAGCATTCCCGGAGTCGGGGTCTGGACCGCGGCCGAGGTCGGATCTCGTGCGCTGGGCGATGCCGACGCGGTCCCGTTCGGCGACTATCACGTCGCGAAGGACGTCGGCACTGCGTTGGTCGGCCACCGGCTCGATGACGACGGGCTCGCTGACCTGCTCGAGCCGTGGCGCCCGCACCGGTTGCGCGTCGTGACCCTGGTGCGGCTCAGCCCGCACGCGCAGCCCGAACGACGCGGTCCCCGCATGCCTCGAGTCGACCACCGGCTGATCTGAGCAGGTGGGGATGGATCCATCTCCAGAAAGGGTTGAATCTGACATGACGACGACTGTGACTGCATTGAATCGCAAGCAGGTCGACACCACGGTGCGCGACTCGCTCGCCTCGGTCTACCTCGCCGCCTACGGCGATGCCTCGTTGCCGGAGAGCCGGCTCGACGCCCAGAACTTCGCGACGTCGACGGTCCCCCGCCATGCCCGCCGCGACGGCTTTCGCCTTGTCGTCGCGACGACCGACGGCGCGGTGTCCGGCTACGGCTACGGCTTCACCGGCAAGCGCGGGCAGTTCTGGAGCGACTGGCTGGCCGGCGCCGCTCCGTCGGACATCGTCGAGACCTGGGTTGGCGACCACTTCGAGCTCGTCGACATCGTCGTCGACCCGGCCCACCGAGGTCAGGGCATCGCTGGTCAGGTGCACGACCTCCTGGTCGAAGGCCTGCCGCAGGAGCGGGCCCTGCTCGCCACGGCCCCCGACGACGGCGCCGCCGCGCGCCTCTACGGCGGTCGGGGCTGGCAGGTGCTGGTCCCCGAGATCGACGGGGCAAAGGCGCTCTACGGCCTACACCTCGACGGCCGCAGCATCTGACCCGGCGCCTACAGTGGCGCAGTGACACCGATGACGCGGATACCCGCCTGGCTGCGGGTGGCCGCGGCGCTGTTCGCGGTCGGATGGGGCGCCAACCAGTTCGCCGCGATGCTCCTGGTCTACCGGCAGGAGGACGGAGCCTCGAGCGAGGCCGTCACAGCACTCTTCGGGGCGTATGCCCTCGGACTGATCCCCGCGTTGCTGATCGTCGCCCCTATCTCGGACCGGATCGGCCGTCGCCGTGTCATGCGCCCCGTGCTCGTGCTGTCGGTCATCGCCACGGTCATCCTGCTCATCGGTGGAGACAACATCGCTGTGCTGTTGCTCGGCCGCTTGGCGGCAGGCATCGCCTCGGGTGCGGCGTTCGCCCCGGGCACGGCGTGGGTCAAGGAACTCTCCGGTGACGGTCCGGCCGGCACCGGGGCACGCCGCGCGACCTGGGCGCTGTCGGCGGGGTTCGGCTCCGGACCCCTGGTTGCCGGCGTGATCGCGCAATGGCTCCCCGGTCCGACGGTCCTGCCGTACGTCCCGCACCTCGTGCTGATGATCGGCGTCATCGCGATCGCGTGGAACGCGCCCGAGCCGTCGGTCCCCCGGAGCAAGGACGAGCCACGTCGACGCTCGGACGCCTGGCAGGCGCTGCGGTCGCGCCGGTTCCTGCTCGGCATCGCCCTGACTGCTCCGTGGGTGTTCGGCACCGCCTCGATCAGTTTCGCCACGCTGCCGAACTTCGTGGACATCGGTTTCGCCCCGATCGCCGTGACCGGGGCGCTGACGGGGCTGACGCTGTGGACCGGCGTCGCGGTGCAGCCACTCGGTCGGCGCTTGCACGACCCGCGCCTGATCATCCTGACCGGCCTGGCCGCAGCGACCGGCGGACTGGCGATGGGTGCGCTGCTCGCGACGTCCGGCATCGCGTGGCTCGTCGTGCTCGCCGCGATCCTGCTCGGTGCGGCGTACGGCCTGATCCTGGTCGGTGGCCTGACCACCGTCGAGGGACTGGCCCGGCCGGACGACCTCGGCACTCTCAACGCAGTTTTCTACAGCCTGACCTACGTCGGGTTCGCCGCTCCCCTGCTCAGCACACTGGCGCTCAAGGCACTGTCACCGGCGGGGTTGATGCTGGTCGGTATCGGTGCCATCGCGCTCACCGTGCCGCTGGTCCTGCTGTCGCAGCGTCGGGAGCCGATCAAGGTCTGAGCCTCGGCTCAAGCCGCTGAGACGACCGCGTCGGCGATCTCGACGGGGTGGCTCAGCGCGGTCAGGTGGCCGCCAGGCACCTGCACCACATCCAGGCCGAGTCGCTCGCGGGCTACTCGTTGCTGGAACGCGAACGGGAAGAACCGGTCGTTTCGTGCGGCCAGCACCGTGGTCGGCACCTCCGGCCAGGCCGGAAGTCCCCATGGCGCGGCGAACACCGTGTCGCTCTGGTCGCGCGATTGCTCGTCGGTCCGCAGCGCGTGAGCGGGTATGTCGTGCAGGAAGTACACGTCGAGGTCGAGGTCTGCGTCGGGATCACGCCCTTCGCGCAGATCGTTCTCGCGCCGGGCCTGCGAGGACCCGGTGTCCTCCCACCACTGGCCGGCCGTCTCGTGCGGCAGGGGAATCATGGCGTTGAGCAGCACGATCCGCGACGTCGGCAGCCGGGCCGCGGCCCATGATGCGCTGAAGCCGCCAAGTGACTGTCCGACCAGGACGACGTCGTCAAGCCCCGCGGCAGCCTCGGTGATGAGGTCGACGTACTCGGGCAGCCCTGCCTGCGGGTCATCACCCGGCAGGTCGACCGCGAGGTTGGCGACGCCGCGGTCGTCGAGCTCTCTACGCACGAGGTCCCAGTACGACGCCATGCCGCCCGCACCGGGCACAAGGACGTAGGTCGGATGGCTCATTCGAAAGGCGTGGGGTCGCCTGCCCCGACGCGGAGGACCTCGGCCGACCCGTCGGTGAAGTCGATCACCGTCGTCGGCTCTGCGAGGACCTCGGCGCCGGACTCGATCACCACGTCGATCTGGCCGTCGAGCGCCTCGGCGATCTCCCATGCCGTCGACATCGGCTCGACGGTGCCGGGAAGGATCAGCGTGGTCGAGAGAATCGGCTCCCCCAGGGCGGCCAGCAGGGCTCCGACAATCTTGCTGTCGGGGATCCGTACGCCAACGGTCTTCTTCTTGGGATGGAGCAGTCGGCGCGGGACCTCACGCGTGGCGGGAAGGATGAACGTGTAGGGACCAGGAGTCGCGGACTTCACCGCCCGAAAGATCGAGTTGTCGACATGCACGAACTGACCCAGCTGGGCGAAGTCGCGGCACACCAGCGTGAAGTGGTGCTTGTCGTCGAGCTGCCGGATCGTGCGGATGCGATCGAGCGCTTCCTTGTTGCCGAGCTGGGCACCGAGCGCATAGCCGGAGTCGGTCGGATAGGCGATGAGCCCCCCGTCCTGAATCACCGCGGCAGCTTGGTCGACGGATCGCTGTTGAGGGTTGTCGGGGTGAATCTCGATGTATCGGACCATGCACCGAGGATAGTCCGAGCAAGGCCGTCTGGACATGACGAAGGGCCGCGCATCTGCTGCGCGGCCCTTCGCCCGATCTCATTTGAAGATGCTGTACCCACCGGGTCCGACGAGCGCCGCAACGATCAGCAGCACGATGCCCATCAGGATGTCGCCGCGCACGAGGCGCAGGATGCCGTAGATCGCAATCGCGACCGCAATGATCCACAAGATGAAAGCCATGTTTCTCCCTCTCTTCATGGGTGACTGTGGCCACCGGATGATGCCTTACCCCGTCCGTGGAAGGACAAACCTCGGCACATGAGCCGCCGGTACATGTCGTTGTCCCGCCATACGGACATCGCTCCACATGCTGAAATACGCGACCTACCGTGGGGCCACCCAGGTCCTTCAGCAGCAGTAGAACGAGGTGAGACGCATGACCGAACGGGCACTGTCACTTGCCGAACGCCGGGCGCAGCAGATCGCGCACGGTGATGAACGCGCCGCTCACCTCGCGGCCCGCAAACAACCAGCCCGACGCTCAGCAGACGATCTTCAGCGCATCGCGGAAGCAGCCGAGGAGCGGTTCGTCGGCTCCGACACGACCGAGGTGCTCGCCTGGGTCGCTGAGGAGTTCGGCCACCGCACAGCCGTGGCCTGCTCGATGGCCGATGCCGTCCTCCCCCATGTCGTCGCCACCCACCTGCCGTGGGTCGACACACTGTTCCTCGAGACGGGCTACCACTTCGCCGAGACGATCGGCACCCGCGACGCCGTCGAGTCGACCATGCGACTCACGATCGTCGACGTCAAGCCAGCGCGCAGTGTCGGTGAGCAGGATGCCGAGTTCGGCCGCCGGCTCTACGAGCGGGACCCGGGCCTGTGCTGCGAGATGCGTAAGGTCCAGCCGCTGCACGACTCGCTGCAGGGCTATGAGGCCTGGATCACCGGCGTACGTCGTGACGAGGGGCCGACCCGCACAGGCTCGCCATTCGTCACGTGGGACGCCAAGAACCGACTCGTCAAGATCAACCCGCTCGCTGCCTGGACCTTCGACCAGCTGCTTGCCTACGCCGACGAGCACGACGTGATCGTCAACCCCCTGGTCAACGATGGCTATCCGTCGATCGGGTGCTCCACCTGCACCCGTCGCGTCGCGCCCGGTGAAGATCCGCGCGCCGGTCGGTGGGCCGGGCTCGACAAGACCGAGTGCGGGCTGCACTCATGATCTGGCCGTCCAGCATCCCCCAACCTCCCAGCACTCTGACAGGGCTCCGATGACCCAGACTGCCGAACGCCGTCTCACCCAGCTGCAGTGGCTGGAGTCCGAAGCTATCCACATCATTCGGGAGGTCGCCGCCGAGTTCGACAAGCCCGTGCTCTTGTTCTCAGGCGGCAAGGACTCAGTCGTCATGCTGCACCTGGCGACCAAGGCTTTCTGGCCCTCCCCCGTGCCGTTCCCCGTCATGCACGTCGACACGGGCCACAACTTCCCCGAGGTGCTGGCCTTCCGGGACGCCACGGTCGAGCGTCTCGGGCTGCGGCTCGAAGTCGCCAGCGTGCAGGACTACATCGACGACGCGCGCTTGCGTGAGCGCAGCGACGGGACCCGCAACCAGCTGCAGACCCAACCGCTGCTCGACGGCATCGCGAAGGGCCGGTTCGATGCAGTATTTGGCGGCGGACGCCGCGACGAGGAGAAGGCGCGGGCCAAGGAGCGGGTGTTCTCGCTACGTGACGAATTCGGACAGTGGGACCCACGCAACCAGCGGCCCGAGCTGTGGAACCTTTACAACGGTCTGCACCGGCCCGGCGAGCACGTCCGGGTCTTCCCGCTGAGCAACTGGACCGAGCTCGACGTCTGGCAGTACATCGGTGCCGAGGGCATCGCCCTGCCCGAGCTGTACTACGCCCACCAGCGTGAGGTGTTCGAGCGCGACGGAATGCTCGTGGCGGTCAGCGACGTGTCGCCGCCACGCGAGGGCGAGGCCGTCCGGACGCGCCAGGTCCGCTATCGGACCGTCGGTGACATGTCGTGCACCGGCGCCGTGGAGAGCGACGCTGTCACGGTCGAGGACGTCATCGTCGAGGTCGCCGCCACACGGATCACCGAGCGTGGGGCGACTCGTGCCGATGATCGGGCCTCCGAGGCCGCCATGGAGGATCGCAAGAAGGAAGGCTACTTCTGATGAGGACACTGCTGCGGCTGGCGACCGCCGGCTCGGTCGACGACGGCAAGTCGACGCTGGTAGGTCGCCTGTTGTACGACTCCAAGTCGGTGCTCGCCGACCAGTTCGACGCGGTCGAGCGGGTCAGCCGTGATCGCGGGTTGGCGTCGGCCGACCTCGCGCTGCTGACCGACGGCTTGCGATCGGAGCGGGAGCAGGGCATCACGATCGACGTGGCGTACCGCTACTTCGCGACGCCTGAGCGGTCGTTCATCCTGGCCGACTGCCCCGGGCACGTGCAATACACCCGCAACACCGTGACGGGCGCCAGCACGGCCGATGTTGTCGTGCTGCTGGTCGACGTGCGGCACGGCATCCAGGAGCAGACTCGGCGACACCTGGCCGTAGCGTCGCTGCTGCGGGTCCCCCACGTCATCGTCGTGGTCAACAAGATCGACCTCGTCGAGTTCGATCAACAGACCTACGAGCGGGTCTCCGACGAAGTGCTGGCATCGGCCCGGAGCCTGGGCCTCCACGACGTCGCGACGGTCCCGGTCTCGGCGTTGGACGGCGACAACGTGGTCGAGCCGTCGTCGCGCACGCCCTGGTATGAGGGGCCGACCCTGCTGTCGCACCTCGAGCAGCTCGCCCCCATCGGCGATCCGCACTCCGAGCCGCTGCGGTTCCCGGTCCAGCTCGTGGTCCGGCCCCAGTCGGCCGCGGCCGATGAGTTCCGCGACTATCGAGGCTATGCCGGTCAGATTGCCTCCGGACTCGTCCGGGTCGGTGACGCGGTGACGGTCCAACCGAGCGGGCGCACCAGCACCATTGCGGGCATCGACTTTGCCGGCCGCGAGCTGACCGAGGCGTTTGCACCGCAGTCGGTCACGCTCCGCCTCACCGACGACATCGACATCTCCCGCGGTGACCTGATCGTCACGTCACGCAGCGTCCCGACTGTCACGCAGGACATCGATGGCACGGTCGCGTGGCTCGCCGACCGGACGTTGCAGCCCGGGGCGAAGGTGCTGCTCAAGCACGGGACCCGCACTGTGCAGGCGGTTGTCCGGGCGATCGGCGGCAAGCTCGACCTCGACGACGCCCGGCTGTTGCCGGCGGAGTTGTTGGGGCTCAACGACATCGGCCACGTGACGCTGCGGTTGGCCTCGCCCATCCCCGCCGAGGAGTACCTGCACTCCCGCGCGACCGGCGCCTTCCTGCTGATCGACGCTCAGGACGGTGGCACCCTCGCGGCAGGCATGGTCGGCGACGCCCTGCTCGACACCAGGGGCGCGGCGGACGCTCCGGTCGGGACGGCATGAGCAGCGAGCAGAGCTTCCCGCTCACCCTGCGTGTGGCCGGCCGTCGGGTCGTCGTGGTCGGCGGTGGGCACGTCGCAACCCGGCGCACGCTGTCGCTGCTGGATGCCGGTGCGCTCGTCGTCGTCATCTCCCCCACGGTCGCTAGCTCCTTGGCGTCGTCGATCGGCCGCGGAGACGTCACGTGGATCGCGAGGACGTACCGCTCCGGTGACCTCGACGGTGCGTGGCTCGTGCAGACCGCGACGGCCGACGCGCTCGTCGACGAACGGGTTGCGGCGGACGCGGAGGCGAGCCAGATCTGGTGCCTCAAGGGCGGCGATCCGGCTGGTGCCACGGCATGGGCTCCGGCCGTGGCCCGTGTCGATGACGTGACGGTTGCAGTCAGCGGGGGCGGCGACGCAGGGCGAGCAGCGGCCCTCCGCGATGCAGTCGCGACGGCGCTGCAGTCCGGCGACCTGCCACTTCGGCATCGCACCCACCGCCCGGACGGATTCGTGGCGCTGGTCGGTGGCGGGCCCGGCGACCCGGGACTCATCACGACCCGCGGCAGACGGCTGCTCGCGGAGGCCGACGTCGTCGTCATTGACAGGCTCGCTCCACATGGCGTGCTGGCCGAGCTGGCACCCGACGTCGAGGTCATCGACGTCGGCAAGATGCCCGATCACCACCCGATCCCCCAGCACGAGATCAACGCGATCCTGATCGACCGGGCCAGGCAGGGCAAGATCGTGGTCCGGCTCAAGGGCGGCGACCCGTACGTCTTCGGACGCGGCGGCGAGGAGCTCATCGCCTGCCGCGACGCCGGTATCCCCGTCGAGGTCGTGCCGGGTGTGACCAGCGCCATCGGTGTCGCTGCGGCGGCCGGCATCCCGGTGACGCACCGCGGTGTTGCGCGCGGATTCAGCGTCGTCACGGGTCACGAGTCGCTGGCGGCGCTGCCGCACGACCGGGCGCACACCATCGTGATGCTGATGGGGGTCAAACGGCTTGCCGAGACCGCGGGCGAGCTCATCGCGGCCGGCCATGACCCTGAGACCCCATCTGCTCTGGTCGAGAATGGATGCAGCGTTGACCAGCGCGTCACGGTCGGCACGCTGTCGACGATCGCTGACCGCGCGGCGGCTGTTGGCGCGAAGTCACCTGCCATCACCGTGATCGGCGATGTCGTGACCCTTGCGCCGAGCTGGCCCCCGACGTAGTCGACCCGGGTCGGCCGCAGTCGGTACGTCAGGGGAGGACGTCGACGACCAGAGGGAGTCAGGCCGTCGACGCATCCGCTGCGCCCCGAGTAACAGACACGTTGTCCATTCTCTAGTTCGGACAGGCCGTCCGCTATCCCCCATCCGGCCCATGGCGATGGCTCGTTCGGGCCATGTCGAGCGCTCCGCGGGGTGGTGCGCCTGGGCGTCGGAGCACCACAATGGGCACATGTTCCGTGGCGCGGGCCTTGCCGTGCTGGCGGTCGTGCTGGGCAGCACGATCGCCTGCGGGGGCCGCGTCGATCAGGTTGCGCTGCCCGACGGGGTTGTGGTCCACATCGACCAGTCGCGGGTCGAACGCAAGGGTCGCATCGTGTTCCTCCGCGTCGAGAACAACACCAGTCGGGATTTCACGATCCACCAGTACGTCTTGTCGTCGCCGCGGTTCGAGACAGTGCGCTGGTCGGGCGAGGAGGAGGTCGGCGCAAGCTACGACGCCGATCTGGAGTTCACGATGCCCACGGGACGTTGCGGGACCAGCATCGACGCGACGGTGCGTTTCACCTACCGCGTCGCCGGCGGGGGGGCTACGGGAGTCGACGGTGCCGACCGACGACCGATATGGCAATGCCGCGGACCTTGCGGACCGCGACTGCGCGCGCTCGACCCTGGAGGAGGCCGCCCGGATCGTCGTCGGCGACCCGGAGGTCTCCGGCAAGGGCAGCACGTCGGTGCTGCGGCTGCCCGTCACGATGACACCGACGGGACGAAGGGACGAAGGGACGATGTCAGGTTCACTGGCTTCGGTTCGACGGTGCTGTTCCGTCAGGCACCGGGATCGGCCGCCGACGTCGACGTCCGGCTGGGGCCGGGCGATCCACCAGCCGGACTGGTGATGACGGTCGTGCCGGCTCGTTGCGATCCGCACGCCCTCGCTGAGGACAAGGTCGGGCGACTTTTCCCAGTCACGGTCAAGGCCGACGACGTCGGCGCGGGCGCGTCGTTCTTCCTCCCGCTGAACCGCTCGCAGCAGACCGCGTTCTTCGACTACTTCCGGTCGCGCTGCGGCCTGGACTGAACCGCCGAGGGCTCCTGCGTCCGAAGCCAGGCGTTGAGTCGCCTCTCGCCCTGCCGCATCACGGTGTGGTGACCCACCACGAACACAGGCCGCAGCAACCAGCCGGTCCAACGCATCCACCGACGATCGGTCGCCACCCGCCAGTCGATCTCCATGACCGAGCGGTCCGGTCCGAGCTCGGTGAACGTGACCTCTCCCCTGCCGCGCAGGTCCCCCTCCGACCCGAACGCGAGGCGGCAAGGCCGCTCGATCTCCAGCTCGACCAGCCGGAACCGGACGGAGTACCCCAGGCCGCTGGACGCCCGCAGGTCGAGGCTGTCGCCGTCATAGCCGGTGACCTGCACCGCTGGCCACCACGGCAGCGGGTCCGATGCCGCCAGCAGCCGCTCCAGCACGTCCCACAGCGCGTCACGGCTGTGCTCGACGGTCCAGCGCGAGACCAGCACGTATTGCGAATTCATCCAGGCTTCTCCGTGTCGCTACCGATCCCGAGGAGGGCTCCGGGTTTGAATGGAACCGGCCCTACGCCGTATGAGTGCGTAGGGCCTTAGTCATGCCCCGACGAGGCCGTGCGGCGCAGCCACCACATCCCGACGAGCGGCAGCGCGAGCGGCACATAGACGTATCCCGCGCCGAAGCTCGACCACACGGTCTGGTCGGGGAACAGTGCGTCATCGGCCAGTGAGAGCACGCCGGTCACGAGCACGCCGACCAGCTCGATGCTGATCGTCACCAGGGCCAGGGTGCGCATGCTCCGCGCCAGGGCCACCGTGGCCACGACATAGACGATGCCGGCGAACGCTGACAGCGAGTACGCGAAGGGTGCGTCTCCGGCCTTGCTCGTGAGCTGGAAGATCGACCGTGCTGAGGCCGCCACGGCAAACACCGCGTAGATCGCGACGAGGGCACGACCAAAGCCGTGCGAGGTGTCAGACATAGGTGCCCTTCCAGATGCCCAGCAGCCGAATGATCAGCACGGCGGTCGTCACCATCGCCACGACGACGACGCCCGTGCCCCAGCGGGACTTCTCCGCAATGCCCCACAGCACGGCCGCTGGTGGAATGACCACGATCGTCACGAGGTACGACACGAACAGGACGCCGTCGACGTCCCGCGACGTCGTCCCGAGCGCGATTGATCCACCGACCAGCAGCGCGACGAGCAGGATCTCGAGCCCACCGACCGCGTAGAACAGCGGATCACTGAATGGCCGGTCGCGGGCCGTGTGCCAGGCGGCGTATGCGGCAACCAGCATCGCGACACCTCCGAGGAGATACGCCACGAGATCGGTCACGCAAGGCCTTTGTTCGGCGCCCCCTCGTGCGAGGTGGCGGTGTCGAGGATGTCTGTGAGCGAGTCTTCCACGAAGCGCCGCCACGCCGACGAGCGGCGGAACATGAAGTGACCCGCGCCGGGCAGCGACGTCCACGTGGCGCTGGTCGCGATGCTCCGACTGCGCTCGACATAGTCCCTGCTGGCTGCCGCTGAGGTCCACCGGTCCGCAGTGCCGTGCAGGATCCGCAGGTGGCGGCGCGCCGTCGAGCGGTTGGGTTCGCCGGGCGGGAGCCACGGCGCGAGACCAACAACTCCGACGACTGCGGGATGGTCGGCGACCCGACAGGCCGTGCGACCACCCATCGAGTGACCCACGAGAAGGACCGGCACGTCGTGGCTGCCACTGAGCTGGTCGAGGGCCCACATGGCATCCACCACAGGTGCGGGCTGTGTCTCGGAGTTCCAGCCGCGTTGGCCGTACTGCAGGAGGCTCAGCGCGATGTCGTGGCGCTTGGCGAAGCCGCGCAAGGAGCGCGCCATCAGCGCCATGCGCCACCAACTGGCGTGTTTGTTCTCGACCGGGTCGGTGCTTTGCTGCTGACCGCCGTGCAGCAACAGCACGATCGCTCGAGGGTTCTCGAGCGCTGTGTGATGGTCGAGTCGTGGGCCGGACATCTTTCGATGTTTACACGCGTCCTGACCGATTGCGCGCTGAACTCGTGCGGCATTCATCACGTACCGCGGGGAGCCGGGAAAGGCCGTGATGCCCGACTACGATGACAGCGAGGACTCCCCAAAACTTCTCGCGATCTCCACCCATCCACAGGCAAGGCGGCATCGAATGGTTCGTAGGAAGCTACTAGGACGGGAGAACGACGTGTCATCGAGCGCAGCGCACCTCAGTCTCGCCACGACCGGGGCGCCGGAGACCCCCGCGGACCTCAGTGACCTCCTCGTCCGCGTCGCTCGAGGCGACGAGAGCGCTTTCGCGAGCCTGTACGACGCCCTTGGCGCCTCGGTCTACGGTCTGGCCCGACGGGTGGTCCGCGATCCGTCCCGGGCCGAGGAGATCTCGCAGGAGGTCTTTATCCAGGTGTGGCAGTCTGCGGTCAAGTTCGACCCCGCGCGAGGAAGCGCGAAGAGCTGGATCCTGACCCTGGCGCACCGCCGTGCCGTCGACGCCGTACGTCACGACCAGGCGGCGACGAATCGCGAGAACAAGTACGACTGGTCCAACGGACCCGACTACGACGAAGTCGAGGAAACCGTGACGATCAGCCTCGAGCACGAACAGGTCCGTCGTTGCATGGACGGCCTGACCGAGCTCCAGCGAGAGGCCGTGACTTTGGCGTTCTACCAGGGCTACACCTACGCGGAGGTGGCCGACACGCTCAAGGCCAACCCCGCCACGATCAAGACCCGAATGCGCGACGGAATCGTCCGCCTGCGCGACTGCATGGGAGTGGAAGCATGACCACGACGGACCTGCACTCACTTATCGCACCGTACGCACTCGACGCGCTCGATGCTGACGAGCGCGCACGTTTCGAGTCTCACCTCGAGCAGTGCGCGACATGTCGCTCCGAGCTCGCCGGGTTCCAGGAGACGACGGCACTGCTCGGCGAGAGCGTCAGCCACGCGCCGCCTGCCGCCCTGCGTGAACGGCTGCTCGCCGAGATCTCGGGCACGCGGCAGGAGCGTCCCGTTGTCACGTCGCTCGCTGAGCGACGCGGAGTCCGCCGCACGCTCCCCCGCCTCGCGATGGCGGCTGCGTTCCTGGTCGGCACGGTCGGTGTCGGCGGCTACGCCGTCGAGCGCAACCAGGCCAACGATGCCCGCGACGAGTACGCAGCGGTCTCCTCTGTGCTTGCGGCCGCCGATGCCAACACCTCAGCGAAGGATTTCCCGGGCGGCGGCAACGTCCGGATGATCTCCTCGGCCGAGCAGGACACCGCGGTGATCTTCGCCCACGACCTGCCCAGCCCCGGCGCGGACAAGGTCTACCAGGTGTGGATGGTCGATGCATCCGGCGCCACGTCACAGGGCACGTTCGTCACCGACGGGCAGATGATCATGGAAGGCGTGTCCGGCGCCAAGACTGTCGCCGTGACGGTCGAGCCCAAGGGCGGCTCGAAGCAGCCCACGACTGAGCCGGTAGCGACGATCCCGGTCTGATCCGGCGGTCTTCGCCCGCAGGCGTACTGGCATTCTGTCGGTATGCCTGCGCCCCTGGTCCTGATCTCCGCCGCGATGGCAGTCCCGTCCGGCTTCTACCGCACGCTGGTCGCGGATTTCCACGACCGCGGATGGGACGCCAAGGCACTGCCGAACCGCGGGTTCGAACGAGGTGAGCCGATCGCCTCCCGGTCGTACGACTGGAGCTATGCCGACGAGATGGCCGCGATCGCGGCTGAGGTCGCGCTCGCTCGGGCCGAGCAGCCGGACCGCCCGGTGATCCTGCTCGGTCACAGCCTCGGCTCCCAGATCGGGGCGGGTCACGAGCTGCACCACCCGCCGAGCGACGGATTCGTGACCGTCGGCGCCTCCGCGCCGTACTTTCGCGCCTACCCGCGTGGCGGACTTCCGGTCCTGTTCATGGGCACCTGCGTGCCATTGGTGACTCGCCTGCTGGGCTATTTGCCGAAGCCGTTCTTCGGTGCCCCCGGTGCACGCACGCTGATGCGTGAATGGGCCCGATTCATCCGTACCGGCAAGCCGCCGTTCGAGGTCGCACATCCCATCACGACGCCATCCCTCGTCGTGCAGCTGCAGGGTGACGCGTACTCGGTCTCAGCGGCCAACAAGCTGTTCGTCGAGACGTTCCTCGACCCCGCGAGCACGACCCGCTGGGTCTACACCAAGGCCGCCGCACCCGATGGCGGGACGACCGACCACGTCCTGTGGGCGCGTACCCCCGGTCCCGTCGTCGACCAGATCATCGCCTGGTGGCCCCCACCCACCCCCCGCTAGTTGGCGAAGGCTTCGATCGGGGGGCAGGAGCAGGCCAGGTTGCGGTCGCCGTATGCCTGGTCGATGCGGCCCACCGGCGGCCAGTACTTGTCGTCGACCGATCCGGCCGGGAAGGCGCCGGTCTCGATCGAGTACGCGTGCGGCCAGTCCAGCAGGTCACGCATCGTGTGCGGAGCGTGTGCCAACGGGTTGTCGCCATCGGGGTACTCCCCCGCAGTCACGGCGTCGATCTCGGCGCGAATCGCCAGCATCGCGTCGCAGAACCGGTCGAGCTCGGCCAGGTCCTCGGACTCCGTCGGCTCGACCATCAACGTGCCGGGCACCGGGAAGCTCATCGTCGGCGCGTGGAAGCCGTAGTCGATGAGCCGCTTCGCGACATCGTCGATGCTCAGCCCCGACGCCTTCGTGAGCGGCCGCAGGTCCAGGATGCACTCGTGTGCCACGAGTCCGTCGTCGCCGCTGTAGAGCACCGGGAACGCGCTCTCGAGCCGCTTGGCGATGTAGTTGGCCGACAGCACCGCGACCGAGGTGGCATCGGTGAGACCCTTCGCGCCCATCATCGCAATGTACGCGTACGGGATCGGCAGGATGCCGGCCGAGCCGTACGGTGCCGCGCTGATCGCTCCGACGCCCTCCCGCTTGCTCTCGATGGGGTGCAACGGGTGGGTCGGCAGGAACGGCACCAGGTGCTCCGCGACCGCGACAGGGCCGACACCTGGTCCGCCGCCGCCGTGCGGGATGCAGAAAGTCTTGTGCAGGTTGAGGTGCGAGACGTCGCCACCGAACTGGCCCGGGGCGGCATGTCCGAGCAGTGCGTTGAGGTTGGCGCCGTCGACGTAGACCTGCCCGCCGTGGCCGTGCACGATCTCGCACAGCTCGGTGATGCCGTGCTCGTAGACGCCGTGCGTCGACGGGTACGTCACCATGATCGCGGCAAGGTCGTCGGCGTGCGCGTCACACTGCGCGCGCAGGTCGGCCAGATCGACCTCCCCCTGGTCGGTCGACTTGACGATCACGACCCGCATGCCGGCCATGACGGCCGAGGCGGCGTTCGTGCCGTGCGCCGAGCTCGGGATCAGGCACACGTCGCGGTGCTCGTCACCACGGCTCAGGTGGTAGGCCCGGATTGCCAACAGCCCGGCGAACTCGCCCTGCGAGCCGGCATTGGGCTGGATCGAGACCGCGGCATAGCCGGTGACCTCCGCGAGCCACGACTCCAGCGTCTCGACCAGCTCGATCATGCCGCCGGCGTCCTCGGCCGGGACGAACGGGTGCAGCTCGGCGAAGCCGGGCCAGCTGATCGGTTCCATCTCGGCGGTCGCGTTGAGCTTCATGGTGCACGAACCGAGCGGGATCATTCCCCGATCGAGGGCGTAGTCGCGGTCACTGAGCTTGCGGAGGTAGCGCAGCATCTGGGTCTCGCTGTGGTGCTCGTGGAACACCGGATGCGTCAGGATCTCGTCGGTGCGGAGCAGATCGGCGGGGAGCGACTCGGGTGCCTCGTCGACCGCGGGGACGCCAAAGGCGTTCCACACCGTGTCCAGGTGTGCGCGGGTCGTGGCCTCGTTGGTCGCGACGCCCACATGGTCGGCATCGACGAGCCGCAGGTGAACGCCTGCCTCTCGCGCCTTGGCGACGATGCCGGCCGCCTGACCGGGGACCTCGGCGACGACAGTGTCGAAGAAGCCGCTCCCGGCCACTGCTACTCCCCCGGCCCGCAGTCCGGCAGCGAGCAGCCGTGCTGACCGGTTGACCTCAGACGCGATCTGCCGCAGCCCGTCGGGACCGTGGTAGACCGCGTACATCGACGCGGCCACGGCCAGCAGGACCTGTGCGGTGCAGATGTTGGAGGTCGCTTTCTCGCGACGGATGTGCTGCTCGCGGGTCTGCAGGGCCAGCCGGTACGCGGGACGTCCGGCCTTGTCGACCGAGACGCCGACCAGGCGCCCGGGCAGGTGTCGCTCGAGTCCTGCGCGCACCGCCATGAACCCGGCGTGGGGTCCGCCGTAGAACATCGGCACCCCGAACCGCTGGCTCGAGCCCACGACGACGTCGGCGCCCAGCGAGCCGGGCGAGGCGAGGAGCACCAGCGCCAATGGGTCGGCTACGACGACGGCCAGCCCCCCGGAGGCGTGAGCCGCCTCGATCGCGGGCCGCGGGTCGATGATCTGCCCGTCGGCGCGGGGGTACGCGATGATCGTTCCTGCTGCGTCGATGTCGGGGACGCCGGCGGCGAGGTCGACCTCGACCAGCTCGATGCCGAGCGCATCAGCGCGGGTGTGGGTCACGGCCAGGGTCTGCGGCAGCAGCGCTGAGTCGATGATGATCGGCAGCGCGTCCTTGCCCTTGGTCGCACGACGGATCAGCGTCATCGCCTCGGCGACCGCCGTGCCCTCGTCCAGAAGCGAGGAATTGGCGGTCGGGAGACCGGTCAGGTCGGCGATGACAGTCTGGAAGTTGATCAGCGCCTCGAGCCGGCCCTGCGAGATCTCCGGCTGGTACGGCGTGTACGCGGTGTACCAGGACGGGTCCTCCAGCACGTTGCGCCGGATCACGGCGGGCGTGACCGTGGGGTGGTAGCCAAGCCCGATCATCGCGATGCCGGGGTTGTTGCGCTCCGCGAGCGCGCGCAGGCTCGCGAGGGCCTCGGTCTCGGTCTGGGCGGCGGGGAGTCGGAGCGCCTCGGCACTACGGATGCCAGACGGCACTGCGGCCTGCATCAGGGCGTCGAGGGAGTCGTAGCCGACCCGTCGCACCATGGCGTCCTGGTCGGTCGCGGTGGGGCCGATGTGGCGGCTGGAGAAGGCTGATGGCACGAAGTGCTCCCGGAGGTAGAGGCGTCGTCGAACTACGCCCCCCCTTCTGTCACACCGACCGATACGGACGAGGCTCCAGAATTGCCTCGGTCGCGTGGTCCTTGGTGCCTGAGAGGTTCCGGGGAGGAATTGCCCCTTCGGCGCCGCCTGGGCGAACTCTCCCACGCGCGGTCGACAGCAGCCTCAGCCTACCAAGGCTCACACGTTCTGAGGGCGGTACTCAGGTGATGTCGCGCACTCCGTCAGCTGGACAGGCGCGCACGGCGACGTGCTGCGAGCTCGTCGTCGGCCACCGAGATCTGGACCGCGCGCTCGCTCGGGAGCGTGTGCAGCGAGCCCTCGATCTCCTTCCACACACCGCCGATCGCAATGCCGAAGACACCCTGGCCACCCTGCAGCAGGTCAATGACCTCATCGGCAGACCGGCACTCGTAGACGCTGGCGCCATCGCTCATCAGTGTGACCTGGGTCAGGTCGGCGGTGCCACGGGCACGCAGGTGGTCGATGGCGATACGGATCTGCTGCAACGAGACTCCGGCGTCCAGAAGGCGCTTGATGATCTTGAGCAGCAGGATGTCCTTGAACGAGTACAGCCGCTGCGTGCCCGAGCCGGTTGCCGAGCGCACGGTCGGATCGACGAGTCCGGTGCGGGCCCAGTAGTCGAGCTGGCGGTACGTGATGCCGGCCGCGCTGCAGGCGGTAGGGCCGCGGAATCCGGCGTCCTCCGGGAGCGGGGAGACATCATCGTTGAACAGCAGGCCCTGGTCGCTGGCTGCTGCCTGCGCTGCCGTGGCGGCTGTGACGTCGTCGTCGCGTGACTCGATCATCCGAAATGCCTTCCGAAGCTGTATGGGGGAAGACTACCTCCACGGAACTACATCCGTGTACCTTCGGTAGTTCTCTCAAGGTAAGGGTGAGAGTTTGCCGGGTCAACGACCCAGCGTGAGCCTCGGCGTGTCGCAACCCTCAAGTCTGACGTGAGAGTTGAGATTTTCACGCTCACATCGCCTCCTGGGGCTCAGCCGAAGTCCTCCGGGCTGACGTCGTCAAGAAACTCGCGAAACTTCTCGATCTCTTGGTCCTCGTCCGTGGTCGACTGGATTCCCGCCTCGTCGAGGACGTCCTCGGTGCACACGATTCGCGCTCCGGCCCGCAACGCCAACGCGATCGAGTCCGACGGACGTGCCTCGACCTCGACACCCGAGGAGAACACCAGCAGGGCGAAGAAGATGCCGTCACGCACGTCGACGATGCGCACCTCGTCGAGCTCATCGCCCAACGCCTCCACCAGGTGCTGCATGAGCTCGTGAGTCAGAGGCCGGACCGTCGCGGTGCCCTGCTGGGCGTAGGCGATCGCGGACGCCTCGACCGCGCCGATCCAGATCGGCAGATACCGTCCCCCGTCCGTCTCGCGCAGAAGCACCAGCGGCTGGTTGGTCGGCATCTCGACCCGCACGCCCACGACCTCGACCTCACGCATGGGTCTAGCCCCGCAGCCGGCTTCTGACGAGGACGGCCTGGAGCCGGACCGAGAGTGCGGCCAGCGCGGACACAGTGTGCTCGGCGGCATCCTTGTCGAGCCGGCGCGCCCGAGGCGTCACGACCTGCTCGAACAGCGCGATCTCACGATCGGCCGCGGCACGGAACATCCGCAGGTGTCGCGGCTCGAGACCCAGCTCGGCGAACTGCCCGACCAGCGCGGCCACCTGGAGCGCCTCGCCGTCGTAGTACGTCTGGGACGGGCGGCGCACGATCAGCCCGTGCTCCTCGATCGCGTCGAGCGTCGCCGAGTCGATGCCGGCCGACTCCAACAGGTCCCCGCGGGAGAGCCTGGCGTTGCTGCTGGGCTCGGCGAAGGTCTCGGCGGTCGGCAGACCGTCCGCAGCCAGACTCAGGTGTGGCACCCGCGTCGTGCTCCCCTGCTGGGTGTCGGGGACCACGCCACGGTCCATGTCGTCCAGGACCTGGCGGATGTGATTGAGCGGCCAGAACTTGTCACGCTGCTGACGCAGGATGAATCGCAGTCGCTCGACGTCGCCGAAGGAGAACTTCCGATATCCCGAGGAGGTGCGTTCCGGCTCGAGGAGCCCCTCGGACTCCAGGTAGCGGATCTTGGTGATCGTCAAGTCCGGGAACTCCGGCAGGAGCTCGTCGAGCACCTTGCCGATGCCGAGCCGGGAAAGCTCCGGCAGAGGTTCGGTCACGCGATGGCCTCCGGGTGCGAGGCCATCAGACCTGCCCCTTCAGCGCTCCGGCGAAGTAGATCAGGCGGTATTTGCCGATCTGCACCTCATCGCCGCCGGTCAGCGTCACCTCGCTGTCGATGCGGTCCCGATTGACGTAGCTGCCGTTGAGGCTGCCCAGATCGGCGATGGCGTAGCCGACCTCGCTGCGGGTGAACGTCGCGTGCCGGCGAGACACGCTGATGTCGTCCAGGAAGATGTCGCTGTCGGGGTGACGGCCGACCGTCACGACGTCGCTGTCGAGCAGGAATCGGGCACCCGAGTCAGGTCCGCGCTGGACCAGCAACATCGCGCTGCCGGCAGGCAGGTTCTCGACCGCTGAGACGTCCGACGCGGACATCTCTTCGGTGTCGGCGTCGATGATCGGAATGTGTGTCGTGTCGTCGCTCGGAGGCTGCGGCGCCGATGCGGGGGGCCCGACCGTGCGTCCGGTCTCATCGGGCTCGTGGTCCGGCGTTGACATCGGTTCACTCCTGAAATTCGGGGGGTTGAGTGCGGGTTGAGACTTCACGCCCAAACTTAGCACCCGGAAGTTCACGGGACGCCAGGATGCGGACGCCCGTTCAGTCGGGGATGAGAGCCTTGTAGGCCTCGGCCTCGAGCAGCGATGCCTTCGGGTCCTCGTCGCTCGGGCGCACCCGGATGAGCCAGCCCTCTCCGTACGGATCGGAGTTGATGACCTCCGGTCCGCCGTCGAGTGCTTCGTTGCGCGCGACGACCTCGCCCGACAGCGGCGAGAAGATGTCGGAGACCGACTTGGTCGACTCCAGCTCGCCGATGACCGATCCGGCCTGCACGACGTCGCCAACCGCGGGAAGCTCGACGTAGACGATGTCTCCGAGCTGGTCCTGGGCGAAGTCTGTGATGCCGATCGTGGCGATGTCCTCGTCGAGGCGCACCCACTCGTGCTCTTCGCTGTAGTACAGGTCCTCAGGGATCACCGCGTGCTCCTAGCCAGGTCAGGATGTTGGACGAGCGTACTCCGGGGTCTTGACGTCGGCCAGAGCCGTGATCGTGACCACGTCCTTCTCGGTCACGGTCGCCGTTCCGCCGCGCGTCGCGACCCGATCGATGAGTCCGCCGCGAAAGCGTACCGCCCCGGCCAACGTCGACGAGTCACCGATCGCCTCGATCCGGTACGGCTGCTTGATCTCGCGACCGCCGACCCGGATCTTTTCGGCGTCGTCGAGGAAGTATGTCTGCGCCACGACGCGGGCAACATCGTTGATCACGATGGCTTCGGCGCCGGAGTCGCGGAGCTCTTCGACGGCGTCCAGGAGCGCCGACGCGTCGATGGTCTTGTTCGGGTCGTTGATCACCAGCTCGATGCCTGGCCCGGTGGCACCGGTCGTACCGGCGAGGATGCCGAGCTGCTCGGCCCGCAGCTTGGCCTGCTTCTCGGCCTTCTCGGACAGCTGCGTACTGCTGAGGAGGCCGTTGCGGGTCGCGGTCAGGTCATCAATCTGTGTGTCGAGCCGCCGGTTGGCCGAGTCGAGCGACTTGAGCAGCTCGACCAGGTCGTCGCCGCGGACGCTGGAGTAGTCCTCGGTCCCGTCGTCTCGTACCTGCACCGTGATCGCGAAGGCCAGCGCGCCGATCAGGAGCCCGACCAGGACCTGGGAGGCGGTGGGCCTCAGGAGCGCGCGCCAACCTCGCTCACGCATGGAAGATCCTTCGCCGGATGGCCGCCGCGTTGGCGAAGATGCGGATGCCGAGAACGACAACCACACCGGTCGACAACTGTGATCCGACGCCGAGCTGGTCACCGAGATAGACCATGAACGAGGCGATCAGGACGTTGGAGATGAACGACACGACGAACACCCGGTCGTTGAACCGCCGCTCCCCCAGCGCTCGCAGTGCGCCGACCACGGCGTCGAGCGCCGCGACGATCGCAATCGGCAGGTAGGGCTGCAGTCCGGTGGGCACGGTCGGTTGCAGGAAAACACCCACCACGATGCCGACCGCGAGCCCGATGACCGGAATCATTGTTCCCCCTCGATGGCTTTTGCGTTGCGGATCGCCGAGCGGCCTCGCTGTGTGGCGCTGACGGACAGGTCCGACGATGGTGTCATGGTGAGCTGGACTCCTGCGTTCTTTTTCCGTTCGGCCCAGTAGCGGCCGGCCGGATTGTCGTCGAAACGTTGCATGATCGACTTCCCGTCACCGATCGCGAGCACCGTGAAGGGCGCACCGATGTCGTTGTAGTTGACGTTGATGATCCCGTCGACCGAATGGATCGCGGTCAGGCTGCCGATGCGCTGACCATTGATCGAGATGGCCTCCGCGCCGGCGTACCAGAGCCCATTGACCAGTCGCTGCATGTCCGTGTCGGTAATCCGGCCCGCCTCGGTGAACCGATCGTTGTCGACGCCGACCTCGCTGTGCGTCGCCACGACACGCACGCCGGGTCCCTGCGCGGCCTGGTCTGCGGCGAGAAGACGAAGGCTGACATACGCCGGATCGGACCGGTCGACAGAAGCCGACAGCGTCTCGACCTGGCCGCGCAGCTTGGCGGCGGCGGCCTCACGGCTGGACAACAGCGACTTGCGGGCCGCCACATCGTTGATCAGGCCGTTGCGCTCGCGCTCGGTCGCAGGACGGTCGCTGCGGGTCTGCAGCGCCGCCATCGAGACCATCACGGCAAACACCCCGAGCACGATCGCGGTCAGCACGGTGTTGAACTCCCGCGACTGCGCATAAGTGCCGGTGCGGACGACGTAGTAGTCGTCATCGAGCGCGGTGTCGGCGATCTGCTCCAGCAGGCCTTCGGCCTGGGTCGGTGCGTCCTGCTCGACCATGTCAGCTCCGGACGACTCGAGGTGTCGAGGCCATCAGCCGCCGCACCTGGAAGGCGTAGAGGACCCCACCCCACCAGTAGAGCGCCACGCCCCACACCGTGAACGCCCAGCCAAAGACGTTGGCGAGATCGGCGACAGTGCTCGGCTCGCCGTTGGGGTCTCCCAGCAACAGGAGCGGGAAGGCGTACAACAGGCTTGCGGTGGCGGCCTTGCCAAGGAAGTGAACTGGCAGTGAGCTGTAGCCGCGGGTGCGCAGGAAAGGCACCAGGCTGAACAGGAACACGTCACGCAGCGGCAGGATGATCGCGAGCCACCACGGGATGATGTCGCGGTAGCCCAGACCAATGACCACGGCGAGGATGAAGAACCGATCCGCAACGGGGTCCAGGATCGCGCCGATCTTGGACGTCTGGTTGAGCCGGCGGGCGAGCTTGCCGTCGAGGTAGTCGGTGATGCCCGACAACATCAAGACGGCGAGTGCGAGCTCATCGTGCTTGGGACCCAGGACGAGCCACAGGAACACCGGGACGAGCAGCAGGCGCACGAAACTCAGCGCATTGGGGATCGTCAGGACACGTTCCTCGATCTTGATCGCCTCCTGCACTGGTCGTCCCCGGATTGTCCACAGACAGACTAGGACATGGGACCCCACGACGTGGCCGCGGACACGAGCATCAGCCCCGTCGGTCGGGCGCTGCCGTTGCGTCACCGAACAGGCCTGACAGACTGGGGTCGAAAGTCCACAACACACGGGCACACGCGTGCCCACGTCCCGAGGAGGATCGTGGCTGACTACACACTTCCGGATCTGCCGTACGACTACGGCGCACTGGATCCGCACATTTCGGGCAAGATCATGGAGCTTCACCACTCGAAGCATCATCAGAACTACGTCAACGGCCTGAACACCGCGCTCGAGAAGCTCGAAGAGGCTCGTTCGAACGAGGCCCACGACACGATCAACCTGCTGGAGAAGAACCTCGCGTTCAACCTCGGCGGTCACATCAACCACTCGATCTTCTGGAAGAACCTCTCCCCCGAGGGCGGCGACAAGCCCACCGGTGAGCTCGGGGCCGCGATCGACGACAACTTCGGCTCGTTCGATGCGTTCCGCGCACAGTTCGAGGCGTCGGCGCTGGGCCTGCAGGGCTCGGGCTGGGCGATCCTCGCCTGGGACACGCTGGGCCAGCGGCTCATCAACGTGCAGCTGTTCGACCAGCAGAACAACGTCCCAGCCACGCTGATCCCGATCATCCAGCTGGACATGTGGGAGCACGCGTTCTACCTCGACTACCTCAACGTCAAGGGCGACTACGTCAAGGCGTGGTGGAACATCGCGAACTGGGCCGATGCCCAGCTGCGCTTCGCTGCGGCAACGTCCGGCGGCCAGATCATCTTCTGATCACGGCACCGGACGAACGGCGGGATCCCTCAGGGGTCCCGCCGTTTTCCGTGCGCGGCCAGATCGCGAAGACGTGCGTTGTACGCCTCGAGCTGCTCGTCGCCGGTCCGGCTCTCCGACCGGTCGAACCGGGCAGCGTCGCGGGCGTCCGAGCGGTACCAGGCCACCGCGATCGCGAGCATGACCAGGACCAGGGGAATCTCGCCCATCGCCCAGGTGATGCCACCGCCGAGATACTGGTCGGCCAGCAGGTCGGTGCGGAACGGCCGCTCGATCGCCTGGTAGTAGCCGCTGGCGATGATCGAGTTGTCGGACATGATCCCGATCGCGAAGAACGCGTGGAACGGCACCGTGACGAGCAGGAGACCGAACCGTACGATCGGCGCGAGTCGACGCGGTGCGGGGTCGATGCCGATCAGGACGTAGTAATACAGGGTGCCGACGCCGATGAAGTGCAGCTGCATCGCGGCGTGACCCCAGTGGCTGCCCATCAGGCCCTCGAACGCCCCGGTGAAGTACAGGCCGTAGAGGCTTCCGGTGAACAGGACCGGACCGACCAGCGGGTTGGTCACGAAGCGCGAGAACCGTGAATGCAGGAAGGTCAGGAGCATCGCGCGGGGCGACACCTCCCCCGGTCGACGGGGCCCCGGCAGCGTGCGCAGCGCCAGCGTCATGGGCGCTCCGAGCACGAGGAAGATCGGCGCGACCATCGAGAGCATCATGTGCGCCACCATGTGGGCGCTGAACAGGACGTGCGAGTACTCCGCCAGTCCCCCGATTGCAGCCCAGTAGATGACGACCATGCCGATGGCCCACGAGATCGAGCGGCCGACCGGCCAGCCGACGCCGCGCGAGCGGAGGACAAGTACGCCCTTGATGTAGAGCGCCGTGCCAAGCCCCACGACAGCCAGACCGACACCGGTCGGCGCCCAGCCCCAGATCAGGTTCATGACGTCCGGAGGAGGTGGCATCGGACCGCCGATCAGGTCCTCGGCCCGCGAGACGACCTTGTCGCTGGCCGGCGTGGCCGTGCGTGAGAGCGCCACGGCGAGACCGATCGTGGCGGCCATGACCATCAGCTCGCTGATCGCGAGTGGCAGGAACCTACCGCCGGCGGAAACGATGCGGCGGCGCTGGAACCAGCCGAAGACGCCGAGGAGCACGATCGCTGCGGTCTTCGCGACGACCAGCCGGCCGTATGACGAGCCGAAGACGTCCGACCAGCCGAGGAGCCGCACTGACGCGTTGGCCAGGCCCGAGGCGGCCACGACGACGTACGCCCACAGCGCGAGCGTCGAGTAACGGCCGACGGCCTCGTCGAGCCGCTTGCTGCCGCGGGCAGCGACCCAGGCCAGCGCCGCGAGCCCCCCGACCCACACCGTGACGCCCGTGACGTGGAGGAACAGGCTCGTGGTGGCCAGGTCGTGCGAGCCAGCCGATGATGCGTGCCCCGTGAGTGCGACTGGGATCAGTGAGCCGATCGACGCTCCGAGGATCAGTGCCAGGGGACGCACCGACAGGGTCCACCCCAGCGCCAGGGCGAGGAGCGCAGCCGCGAGAGCCTGGATCAGCAGCGCTCGTCCCAGCGAGGTCTCGAGCGCGAGCGAGGAGATGAACGTCCAGTTGAGCGAGCCGAGCGGGCGCCCGAAGACGTCCGAAACGGTCAGCATGAACAGCGCCACACTGGCCAATGACCAGACGACCGCCCAGCGACGAGCCACTCGCACGGCGTCGACGGCGAGCCCTTGCACGTCGTCCTTGCCGCCCGGCAGCAGGAACACGGCGACGATCAGGAAGCCCACCAGAGCGACAACCGAGATCTCGGTCAGGACTGTGACCGATGGCACCGCCCAACCGACGAACCGGCCGGGGTCGGGAATGTTGGGTGGCGCCTTGGTCGGTGCGCTGCCGCCGAGCTGCAGCGCCGCAAACATGGTCAGGCCGGCGATCAGGAAGCCGACCAGGACGTCACGTGTGGTCCGGGTCATCGCGTCTCCTCAGAGGCATCAGGAGGAGCGCGATGGCGACAGCCGCCGCGAGGACTCCCCACAGGACGTGGGCGCTGTGCCGGTGCAGGAAAGTGTCCTGCTCGGGCTGGGCGACCTGGGCAACGGATCGCCCCGTCGTCACGGTGAACGCCACGGTGCCGGCGATGGGGTGCCCGTCGGAGGACACCACACGGTAGGACGCGGTGTATCGGCCCTTCATGTCCACCGCCGCCACCTGCGCCGTGACGGCGTTGTCAACGGCGCTGAGCTCCGAGAGCTTGACCGACGAGCCGTCCGGCGCGGTCACCGCGACGGCGGCGTTGCCGACGTTCTCGTTGAAGGTGAAAGTCACGCTGCTGGGAGCGGTGGCGCGGGTGGAACCGTCGTCGGGGTCGGTGCCGACCAACGACGCATGCGCGCTGGCCGGCGCTGACCCCAGGGCCAGGAGCCCCAGGGTCAGCAGGCTCGGAAGAGCCAGACGGAGGACGACGTTACGCACGACGTCGATTCTGTCGGAGGGTGCCAACCAACGCACTGGTCGCTACGACCAGGGCTGCTGCTCCGAGAGCGACGGCCACGAATGCCGTGGTGTTCGACGACTCATCGGCGGCGCCCTTGGCATCGTCCGTGTCGGCGCTGCCCGCACCGTGGTGGTCTCCCGTGGACTCAACCAGCGTCAGCGTCGGAGCGGGGTGCTCAGGCTCAGTGTCACCCTTTTGCAGCTCGTCCCAGCTGACGATCTCGCCGTCGTCGTAGGTCTGCTCGGCCGAGAATGCGATCGACGCGACCTCAGGGAACGGGCCTCCGGAGATCGCGAACTCGTCGAACTGCGAGGGCTGGATGCCATCGCCCGTCGTGGTCCAGGTCACCGTGCGCACGACCTCGGTGACGTCGAAGTCGCCGGCCTTGGCTGGCTCGTCAAGCTTTTCCTTCTTGATCGAAACCTTCCAGCCTGGCTTGGCGCCGGCCGTGACGAAGGCGAACGGGGTGTCGTCCGGGAAGGTGATGACAAGTTTGGTCGTGGATGCGGTGTCCGACTCGTTCGGGACCCGGAACACGGCCTTGCCGAACCCGCCCTGGGAGGCATCGGTCGACGACACCCCGACGTGGGCGTAGGCAGGACCGGCCAGCCCGATGAGGGCGGTCGTGAAGAGCACAGCGGACAGCCGCGTGATGGTGCGATTCATGATGGTGCTTTCTGTGAAAGGAGCTGCGGAGCGGGGATTCAGGACCCGTTCGGCGGTCCTCTCTCGGCTCGTGAGTACGCCAGGCGTAGGTCGGCGAGTGTGCGGGCCGAGGCGATCGGGGTTGCCGGGCGCCACGACGGGACCGCGAGTGCCTTGAGGTCGTGAGGAGCAACGCGCAGACCCAGTCGCTCGGCGAGCTGCCACACGAAGGCCTCACTGCGTGCCAGCGCGGCCGCGCTGACCGCGGTGGCAACGAGGTGGGCCACCAGCATCGACAGCGGCATCGTCATCTCCCCGGACGAGGACCCGAAGTGGACCCCGACCTGGCACAGGATCAGGAGTCCGACGAGCTGTCCCGGTGTCACCCGATGCGACGAGAGCAGCCAGGCGACGAGGGTCGCGCCGACGAAGACCACTGCGACAGCGCCGCTGGGAATC
The DNA here is from genome assembly GCF_003443875.1 of Aeromicrobium sp. A1-2. Taxonomy (NCBI): domain Bacteria; kingdom Bacillati; phylum Actinomycetota; class Actinomycetes; order Propionibacteriales; family Nocardioidaceae; genus Aeromicrobium; species Aeromicrobium sp. A1-2. The sequence continues at coordinate 1,478,339 of NZ_CP027482.1, forward strand.
GTGCCCCCGACGCTCGCGTGCCCCACGCCGGCGGTCACGGTGCACAGCAGCGCGACGGCGAGCGAGCGGATCATGCGGACCGCACCGGAGGCCGGGCTCAGCACGGCTGCAGGGGCGGATCGTGGCACCCGCTCATCGTACCGAGGCGTCTAAGGAGTCTGCCCGGCGCGTTCGCGGTCGAGCGCCTCCCCCGTGGCGGCGTCCGACCCGGGGTTGGGCACGGTGGGCTTGTACCGTGGACACATGGCAGCAACCGGACTCGACACCGCATCGTTCATCACACTCGACGAGCGGTGGGGCGCACACAACTACCACCCGCTTCCGGTCGTGATCTCCGAGGCCGAGGGCGCCTGGGTCACCGACGTCGACGGCCATCGCTACCTGGACTTCCTCTCGGGCTACTCGGCCCTCAACTTCGGCCACCGCCACCCGGTCCTGCTCGAGGCGGCGCACACCCAGCTCGATCGTCTGACGCTGACCTCACGGGCCTTCCACAACGACCAGTTCGGCGCATTCTGCCGCGAGCTGGCAGCGCTGACCGGCACCGAGATGGTGCTGACGATGAACACCGGCGCCGAGGCGGTCGAGTCCGCCATCAAGGTCGCTCGCAAGTGGGCGTACGAGGTCAAGGGCGTCGAGTTCGACCGGGCCGAGATCATCGTGGCAGGCGGCAACTTCCACGGGCGCACCACGACGATCGTCTCGTTCTCGGACGATCCCGCCGCCCACGACAACTACGGGCCGTTCACTCCCGGTTTCGTCACGGTGCCGTTCGGCGACCTCGACGCCGTGCGTGCCGCAATCACCCCCAACACCGCCGCGATCCTGATCGAGCCGATCCAGGGTGAGGCCGGCGTCATCGTGCCGCCGGAGGGATTTTTCGCTGGCGTCCGATCCCTGTGCGACGACAACGACGTGCTGCTGATCGCCGACGAGATCCAATCCGGGCTCGCCCGGACCGGCAAGTTGTTCGCGCTTGACCACGACGACGTACGCGCCGACCTCTACACGCTCGGCAAGGCGCTCGGCGGCGGGATCATCCCGGTGTCCGCGGTCGTCGGTCGCGCGGACGTGCTGGGCGTGCTCAAGCCCGGCCAGCACGGCTCGACGTTCGGCGGCTACCCCGTCGCCTGCGCAGTCGGCCGCGCGGTGGTCGGGCTGCTGGAGACCGGCGAGTTCCAGGAACGGTCGCGCGATCTCGGTGAGCACCTGCACAACCGGCTCAACGCGCTGGTCGGCAAGGGTCTCGTCGCGGTGCGCGGACGGGGCCTGTGGGCCGGCATCGACATCGATCCGGCGGCCAAGACCGGCCGCGAGGTCTCGATGGCGCTGCGCGACCGTGGTGTGCTCTGCAAGGAGACGCATGAGCGCACGCTGCGCATGGCTCCTCCGCTGGTCATCACCCGAGAGGAGATCGACGTCGCGATCGACGCACTGACCGAGGCTCTGCACGCCTGATCCACGCCTGCGACGTCAGCGGAAGAACGCCACTCCGCCGGGAGGCGCCGGCGAACGCTCGGCGTCGGCGTCCGTGAAGGGCGACCTTGCCGCGAAGCCCTCGACGACGTCGCGATAGGGAAGCACGCGATACGGGAACGGCGAGCTCGCCGCTCGTCTGGCCAGTCCCTCCCACGGCAGGGGACGTTGCGACGCCGTGACCAGTACGTTGCCGAATCTGCGGCCCTTGAGGGTCGCGGGCTCCGCGCTCAGCATGACCTGCGCGAAGCTGTCCCGCACTCCTCGCACGACCCTGCGGACGTAGGGGAACGGTGCCTTGTCGGCGAGGTTGAGCAGGACCACCCCGCCGTCGACAGTGACCCGGGCCATCTCGGCGAAGAACTCCGTCGTGGTCAGACCCGCCGGGATGCGGGCGCCGTCAAAGGCATCTAGGATCACGACGTCGGCGAAGTCGGGTCGCAGTGCCGCAACGCCCGTCCTGCCGTCGACTGGTCGCACCTTGATTCCACTCTGGCGCGGCAGGGGTAGCTGTTCGCGGACCAGCGTGGTCACCCGTTCGTCCGGCTCCAGCACAACCTGCGCCGAGGTCGGGCGGGTTGCCGCGACGTAGCGGGGAATCGTCATAGCTGCCCCGCCGATGTGGAGGAACCGCAACGGCTCGCCAGGCGATCCCAACGCGTCGATCACATCCGCGATGCGCTGCATGTAGTCGAACTCGAGCCGGGTCGGGTCGTCGACGTCGACGTGGGACTGGTCGGTTCCATCGATCCGCAGCGTGTAGCCAGATGGGCGGTCCCGGTCCTGGACTATCTCGATCACGGGCTCGGTCACCGGGCCACTGTAGGTGAGATCCGGCTCGCGCTGGACCCCGCGCCGCGCTAGCGTCGTGGCTTCGACTTGGGGAGGATGAAGCGGTGCCCAGACGTCTGTTGTCGCTGGCCGTGCTGCTGGTCGCCCTCGCCGGCGCCGTATGGGCTGGCACGCTCGTACGCGACCGACTGGACGGCCCCGGACCGATTCCCACGGTGCGCGCCGCGACCATGGCGTACGCGACCGGCAACTGCCAGGCCCTGCGAGATGTCTCGGAGAGCCCCCAGTCGGTGGACTGTGCCGAGGTCGCGCAGGTGCAGCGCGCCTATCACGACGAGGGGCTGGAGCCCGACCGCTTCACGTATGCCGTGGTCTCGCAGAGCGGCAGCACCGCCACGGTCCGGGTGTCGTACGTCAAAGGCAGCACGCCGTTCGACGAGATGATCCCGGTCGAGAAGGATGGCAGCGAGTGGAAGATCGCGTCCGTGGCCGCTCACCTGGACTGACTGCCCGGGTCAGGTCAGGTCAGCCGACCTTGGCCGCCAGGGTTGTGCCGGGGAGCTGCACCTCGATCAGCATGCCCTTGGCGAGCTGGCGTCCGCGCCGGGTCTCGACCTCCCCGTCGACCTTGACGTCGCCGCCCTGGATCAGATCACCGGCAGCGGCCCCCGAGTCGGCGATGTTGGCGAACTTGAGGAACTGACCCAAGCGGATCATGTCGCCAGTGATCGGAACGATGTCGATGTCGTCGGAAGCCATGTGGCCAGCCTGCCACGACGGGCTCCCCGATGCGTGCGAGGATCGGTGACATGGTGGTCACGCAGGCCCGCGCCGACGTATGGGTTTCTTCCGTACGGCTCTACAGGACGCGCTCGATCGCATCGGCGGAGTGCAAGGCGGGCCATGTACGCATCAACGGCGCGAAGGCCAAGCCGGCGCAGCCGATCAAGATCGGCGACCGGGTCGAGGCGCTGACCGAGGGCGGCATGCGTACGGTCGTCGTCAAACGGGTCATCGTCAAACGGGTCGGCGCATCCGTGGCCGTTGAGTGCTACGAGGACCACACTCCCCCGCCTCCGCCCAAGGAAGAGGTCCCGATCGCGCCCCGCCGCGACCGCGGAGCGGGTCGCCCGACCAAGCGGGACCGCCGCGCCCTGGACCGGCTGCGTGGTCGCTAGCGCGCGAGCAGCGGCAGCAGCGCGCGTGTGCTCAACGGTGCCAGATCGATGTCGCCGGGTTCGGCCGGGTCAACCCAGATGCTCTCGGCAATCTCCGCCGCTGCGACTGGCGCAGTGGCGTCGACCGTCACGCTGAAAACCTCCGCGAGGACGCGGTGGCCGGGCTCGTTGGCGGCGTCCTCCTCGAAGGTCCCGACCCACGTGAACGCCTCGGCGGGCAGGTCGATTCCCACCTCCTCGAGCAGCTCACGGCGCAGGCAGGTCAGCGGGCTCTCCCCCGGCTCGATCTTGCCACCGGGTTGCATGAAGACGGTCGTGCCGTGCTTGCGCACCATCAGCGCCCGGCCGTCGACGTCGGTGGTCAGCGCGGCTGCCACATGGATGACGGGTTCGGTCACGGGCTGAGGACCTCGCCGGGGTCGTGCCCCCACTTGTCGGTCCAGCTCGGCGGCAGCTGGAGCATCCGGAGCAGCTCGTCCAGATCATCGGAGAATGACACGATGCGGGACTGCTCGGGCTGAACGAACCCGGTCTCGACCATTTGGGTCACGAGCTGCCGCATCGGCGCCCAGAATCCCAGCACGTCGAGGAAGCCTGAAGGCTTGGCGTGGATGCTGAGCTGCGCCCAGGTCCACTGCTCGGCGATCTCTTCGAGGGTGCCTGCGCCACCGGGGAGGGCGATGAACGCGTCGGACAGCTCGGCCATCATGAGCTTGCGGGCGTGCATCGAGTCGACGACGTGGAGCTCGGTGAGACCGTGGTGCGCGAGCTCGCGATCGTCCAGCGCGCTCGGGATGACCCCGATGACCCGGCCGCCTGCCTGGATCGCGGCGTCGGCCACGACACCCATCAGGCCGACGTGGCCCCCGCCGTACACGACGTCGATCCCCCGCTCGGCCAGCGTGCGTCCGGTCAGCCGGGCCGCATCGGCGTAGGCCGGATCGTGGCCGAAGCTGGATCCACAGAAGACTGCCACTGAACGCAGTGCCATCAAGGTCCTTCCATCGGGGACCTCCATCGTGGCGTACGGGACCGTCGTGCCGGCACCACGGTCGCCTGACAACCACCGGACACGCCAAGACGCCCCGAGCTCAGCGAGCGGACGAGCCGATGAGGGACGTCTCAGGGTGGAACACGACCCACGCGAACCAGAACGTGTCGAGGTGTCGAACGGCGTCAAGAACAGATCCCTTCAACTTGCCGGCCGTCGCCCGGCCCAGGATGTTCCACTCGCTGCCGGTCTCGCGATCCACGAATCCGTCCGAGCCAGCCTTGAAATGCAGCTCTTGCCCGTCGAGGACGGGGCTGAAGACACCGACCGTTCCGATCTCATCTCCGCCGGCGATGGTGTCGGCGTCGAGTGCCGAGGTCTGACCCGGCAGGTGCCACAGAACGACCTCACGCTCACCGACCGTCACCTCGAGGGGTGCCTCGCCGACCAGCGAGCTGCGAAGGACGGCGACATGCGCGGCGTCGTCACTGATGCCGATGACCCGCTCCTTCACCGGGAGCCGGGTGTCGACCTCCCCGGGAAGTCCGAACAGCAACTCGCCTGACGGGTCGTCATACCCGGCATACGGATTGGTGCCATACGGGCGGTCGAATCCGGTGTCTCGTGACAGCACCTTGGCAGCGGGCGCGGCTGCCACGAAGTCGCCCCAGGCGACCGTGCCCATGGGGATGGCCTCGAGCTGCGTTCCAGTGAGTACGCCCACCGACGCCTGCCCGGTCAGCTGCGGCCACAGTGACTCCGTCTGCCGGTCGTACATCACCAAGTTGTCGGCGAACAGCATGCCGGAGGTGCCGAAGCTCAGAACCCCACGATCGGGCACCGTGCGAAGAAATGCGACGCCGGAGTTGCACAAAGGGCAGTACGTCACCGCAACAGGCTCACCGCCGACCTCGTCGTTGACGATCTCGTGCCACGTCATCACCCGCAACGGATACGCCCGTGTCTCGCCTCCCACAGTCAGCGAGAGCACGGGCTCCTCGTCCTCGAGCCAGTCCACATCCGCCGCGGACTCGAACTTCGGCTCGTCAATCGGCGGGATTCCGTCAGGCGCCGGGCCACCGGACTTCAGTTCGGCAACGTCGATCAACGCGGTCGGAAAGGCAGCATTGGTCGGATCCTTCAGAGCCGAGGGGACATCCTCACGATCGGCAGCGTCTGTGTCAGCGCTCGAGCAGGCCGTGACAAGCGTCAAGAACACCGTGGTCAGCAGTAGGGGCAGTCGATGACGGGCCATGAGCACGGTCTCCTTTGACGGGCTGCCTCGAGTTTTCTTCATCAGATCGGCTCGTTCCGTAAGCGCGGTCACGGAAGCATCGCTCACGTTTCTGCAGAGTGATCACGTTCCACGACAAGGAGACGGTGTGAAACTCAAGACGATCGTCGGTCTGCTGACCGCACTTCTGGCACTCAGCGGGTGCGCGGGAAGCGCCGGCCAGACACTGCCAGGGGCATCCGATTCCGGGGCGGCAGCTGTCAGCTTCTCCTTCACAGGCGAGTCGTTGGACGGTGCGACGTACGACGGTCGTCAGCTCGCGGCGAAACCCACCGTCCTGTGGTTCTGGGCACCGTGGTGTCCCACCTGCCGCGCCCAGGCCGGGAGCGTTGCTTCCCTCGCCAAGCAGTACGCCGGACAGGTGAACATCGTCGGCGTCGGTGGCCTGGCCGATCAGGACGACATTCGGGCCTTCGCGCGTCAGGTCGTCGGTCCGATCCATCTCATCGATGAGGACGGCGAGATCTGGCGACACTTCGGTGTCACGGCGCAGAGCACCTACCTGATCGTGGATGCGCAGGGCAGGACGGTCAGCTCAGGCTTCCTCGACAACGTCCAGCTGGCCGACCTGGTGGCGGAGCTCGTGGGCTGACGTGCTTTCGGCCACTGGAGCCCTGGCACTCGGTGCGGGCATGCTCGCCGCGCTGAACCCGTGCGGCTTCGCACTGCTGCCCGCCTATCTGACGATGCTGGTCACCGACAACCAACCGAGCCGTCTGGTCGCCGTGGCACGGGCACTCAAGATGACCGCAGCCATGACGACCGGCTTCACCGTGGTGTTCGCCGTCTTTGGTCTGATCGTCGCACCCGTGGCCAGCTCGGCACAGCGATTTCTCCCGTGGTTCAGCCTGCTGGTCGGCCTCGCCATCTTCGGCGCGGGCCTGTGGCTCCTGGCGGGCCGCAGCATCACATTCCCGAAGGGGCGGCCGCGGTCGGGCGCACCCATCACGCGTTCGGTCGGATCGATGTTTGGGTTTGGTGTCTCGTACGCACTTGCCAGCCTGACCTGCACAATCGCTCCGTTCCTGGCTGTTGTCGTGTCCGCGTTCCGCGCCGACTCCGTGCTAGCGGGGTCGGGTCTGTTCCTCCTCTACGCCGCCGGAATGGGTCTGGTGGTGGGCACTGCGGCGTTGGCGGTGGCGCTGGCCCAGCAGTCGCTGATCCGCGGCGCCAGACAGCTGGGACGGGCTGTACCGCTGTCCGGCGGCGGTGTCGTGCTTCTGCTGGTTGGCGCCTACGTCGCCTACTACGGTTGGTGGGAGATTCGGGTCCTGCGTGGAGCGGCTCCGGGCGACCCGATCATCGAGTCCGCCGCGTCCGTCCAACATTTGTTGGCGAACACGACGGCCTCGATCGGACCTGGCGGGTTCGGCCTCGCGATGATCGGGTCTCTGCTTGTCGTCGGCGGTGCGCACTGGGTTCGACACCTGCTGAGTCGTTCAGACGCGTCCGCTGACCACGCGAAGGGCAGGTGAGTGTCCGATGACTCGACCGTTTGACACAAATATCCATGAGGCAGTTCCCGAGACGTACTGTTTGGTGCAACGACTTGAGGACCTCGAAGTCTGCGGCGCGAGGCCGTGGGCGTCCGGTCGTCGTGAGGAGCTTGCCGACGTGGAACGTCGCGGACAGCGCTCCGAGGACCTTTGGTGCATGGCCGAGGTCGATATCTTCAGCGATCTCAACGAGCGGGAGATTGGGGCCATCGCCGCAGCGGCACCCATGCGTCAGTTTGCCCCCGGAGAGATCTTGTTCTCGCCGCCCCAACCGATGGAGTCGCTCTTCATCCTCAAGCAGGGTCGGGTGAGGATCTTCCGGGTGGCGCTCGATGGCCGTGTCCTGACCACAGCCATCCTGACCCCCGGCACGATCTTCGGGGAGATGCTCCTGCTCGGACAGCAGATGCACGAGAATTTCGCCGAGGCGCTCGACGAGATCACCGTGTGCGTGATGAGCAGAACGGACGTGCAGCGGTTCCTCCTTTCCGACGCGCGTATTGCGGCGCGCATTTCGGAGTTCCTCGGCAAGCGCGTCTCCCTGCTCGAACGTCGACTTGCCGACACCGTGTTCAAGAGCGTCCCCCAACGTATTGCCGGGACGTTGTGCCTGCTGGCCGATCAAGCACCCCGTCGGACCCTGGGCCGTGGAATCCAGATTCAGCTCACGCACGAGCAGGTTGCGGCCTTGTCTGGTACGTCACGCGAAACCGCGACGAAGATCCTCAACGAGTACGCGGTCCAAGGAATGGTGCATCTCGGCCGCGGCCGCATCACCATCACCGACCTGGCCCGATTGGCCGCCGAAGCCGGCGAGTAGAACACTTCACGCCGACGACGAACCTCGTGGCGGCCCGCTACGGTCTTGAGCGAAGGCCCCACACGACCCAGCCCCCGTGGACCTCTTCGAGGACGCCGCACACCGTCGGCGTCCCAGATGAGGTCAGGCTCAAGACCTGTGTCGGGCTGGGCGATGAGATCGAGATCATGTGCTGCTCTGCCACGTCTGCGCATTGGTGGCGAGGTGACCAGCCAGGCGACCGACGTTGCGCGGGGAAGCTCGCGCTCGGGCGGCGACTGCTAGGGACAGGCTTCGCTCAGCTTCACGGCTGTGAGGACGACCAGCCGGTCGGTCGGCACGCTGGTTCCTGCGGAGGGCTCTTGTTGGCACACCTTCCAGTTCGAGTCCAGCACCTGGAAACGACCTGCGCCGGTCGCGTCGTCCTGGCGGAGCACGTAGCTCCCGAGTGACTGCAGCTCGTCCTGTGCATCCTGCAGAACATCTCCGACGAGCTTCGGCATCGTGAAGACCTCAGCAGGCGCTTCCTCGGCGGGTTCTTCGTTCGTCGCTGTGGCTGCTGGGCTCGGCGTGGCAGGCGCCTCTGGCTCGTCGCAAGTGCGCTCGACGGTCAGGGATATCCCGCCGGTCAGCGGCTCGCCGGCGGACGGCTTCTGGGCGCAGACGACCCAGTTGGACTCGTCGATGACCCCCAAGACCCCACCACCTATCACGTCGATGTCACCCTCCGGGACTTCAGCGTCCTGCAGCAACGTCATGGCCACGTCGAGCTTCTTGCTCTCCATTGCCGGAGTCAGGACTACCGCTTCGCTGCCACCAGAGCATCCGGACAACGCAAAGACACACATCCCTGCAGCCAACAGATATTTCACAAGTTGCCTCTGTTCCGAGGTGAAACGCGAGGCTCGGGCGCTCACGTGAGCAAAAGGTAACAGGCTTTCACGCACACCACGCGGATGCTCTGACATTCGTGGACGGACGGGACTACGACAGACGATCCAGCGGCTCGGCGCCGACGTGTCACGCACCCACGCCCACATCCCAAACGCCTACGCTGACGGGATGCGTTCCCCGATCCCGGACTACTTGCTCGAGGTGCTTGATTCCTGCGGTGAGGATGGCGGGGCCGTAGCCGACTACATCCCCGAACTGGCCGCAGCAGACCCCGACCGGTTCGGCATCTGCGTGGCCACTGTGGACGGCACGATCTACACTGCCGGCGACGCCGACGTCGAGTTCACCATCCAGTCGATGTCGAAGCCCTTCACCTACGCGATCGCGCTCGCCGATCGAGGCATCGACGCCCTCAACGAACGTGTCGGCGTGGAGCCATCGGGCGAAGCATTCAACGAGATCTCCGTCGAGCGGGGAACAGGTCGCCCGAAGAATGCGATGATCAATGCTGGCGCCCTCCTCACCCACTCCTTGGTCGACGGTGACGACAGCGCGGCACAGTCCGAGCGGGTTCGCGCAGGATTCAGTCGTTTCGCTGGGCGTGATCTGGTCGTCGACGAGCAGGCCTTCGTCTCCGAGCTGGCGTCGGCCCACCGCAACCTCGGCATGGCTCACCTGCTGAAAGCCGCCAAGACACTCGACTGCGACCCGGTCGAGATCGTTAGGGGCTACACCCGTCAGTGCTCGGTCAAGGTGTCGTGCCAGGATCTCGCGATCATGGCCGCGACCCTGGCCAATGCCGGCGTCCACCCCCTGACACATGAGACTTTGCTGAGCCGACCTGTGGTGCGCCAGGTCCTGAGCGTGATGATGACCTGCGGCATGTACGACGCGGCGGGCGACTGGATGACCGACGTCGGGATTCCCGCCAAGAGCGGAGTCTCCGGCGGCGTGATCGGCGCGCTGCCCGGGCAGGTCGGGATCGCGGTCTTCTCACCCCGGCTCGATTCGCACGGCAGCAGCGTGCGCGGCGTCGAAGCATTCGAGCGGCTCTCGCGCGACATGGGCATGCACCTGATGGACGTCGCCCAGGAGGGACGCTCGGCGCTCCGCGGGGCCTATGTCACCGAGGGTGACGACCCCATGACGGTCTACGAAGTGCAAGGAGACCTTCGCTTCGCCGGCGCCGAGACCATCGTCCGGGCGATCGCAGAGGGTGAGCACGAGACCCGGCGGGTCGCGCTGGACCTGACCCGCGTCTATCGTCTGCACGACGTCGGCCGACGCATGCTGCTGGAAAGCGTGCGGCGCCTCGGGGAGGACGGTCTGGAAGTCGTGCTGGTCGACCCCGAATGCGCCCTGCCCGAAGCCGCAGATGTCGGCTCGGAACGTCTCACGGTCGTCGACTCGCTCGCCGACGGGACGGCGTCTACGTAGCCACGATGAGGCTGCCCGCGGAGGTCGAACGCTGGTGTCGCCCCGTCAGCCAGTCACCCGGTCGGCCGGAGCGCATCCAGGACCTGCTGGATCGCCCCCGCTGACGTCAGCAGCGCCGCACGCCAAGAACGCACCGAGGAAGATCGCGCCCAGGCTCTGGCAGGAGGCCCGGATCGAGTCGACAAGCGTCGTGGAGACCGCGAAGACCGCTCCCGGTGGCACGTAGTGCGCGTACGTCTCGGCTGCGCGGCCCAGCGGCAGCACGACGAGCCACGCCAGGCTTGCGGCGGCCTTCGCGCCGTGGGCAGCCTCGGCCAACGGGCCCCCATCCCCGTACATCCAGACTCCTGGCAACCGGCATGCGCCACGTGTGCCCGTCAGGCGCAGTCCATCCTGCACAGAGTTCCTTGCGCCATGTCTCGCCGCTCACAGTTGCTTGAAGACTTCTTCAAGTCGTGAAATGATCACACTGTGAACCAAATCGTGCGCACGTGAGTATGTCCACCACACACGCCGCCTCAAGTCTTCGCCTCGCAGGCTCGCGCGTCATTGCCCTGCTGCCGCAGCGATCCGACTGGGACGCCGTCCGCAGGTCGCCCCGTCGCGATCTCGTGGCGGGTGTCACGGTCGCGATCATCGCACTGCCCTTGGCTCTGGCCTTCGGCGTCACCTCAGGTCTTGGCGCCCAGGCCGGCCTGGTCACGGCCATCGTGGCCGGCATGATCGCTGCGGTGTTCGGCGGCTCCAATCTCCAGGTTTCGGGCCCCACCGGCGCCATGACGGTCGTTCTTGTGCCGGTCGTCCACGACTTCGGCGCGTCGGGCGTCCTGATGGTCGGGCTCATGGCCGGAGTCGTCCTGATCGTCCTGGCGTTCGCTCGTCTCGGCCGATACGTCCGCTTCCTCCCGATGCCGGTCGTCGAGGGATTCACCGCCGGCATCGCGGTCGTGATCGCGATGCAACAGCTTCCTGCAGCGCTCGGCGTCACGGCCGGTGATCAGGAGAAGGTTTGGGCCGTCGCGGCAGATGCGGTCACCCGCTACGTGTCACAGCCCGATCCCGCTCCCCTGCTGATGGCCATCGGTGTGGCCGCCATCATGCTGGTCGGTGCTCGGTGGCGCCCCACGATCCCGTTCTCCCTCGTGGGTGTCGTCGGCGCGACGATCGTCGCCCAGGTCACCACGCTCGGGCTCACGCCCCTCGGCGCGATTCCCTCCGGACTTCCTGTCCCTTCGCTCGGATTCTTCGATGCAGGCTCGCTGATGCTCCTGCTCCCGTCGGCCCTGGCCGTGGCGACCCTCGCCGCGCTGGAGAGCCTGCTCTCGGCAACCGTCGCGGACGGCATGAGCGTCGACGAGCATCATGACCCCGATCGGGAACTCTTTGGCCAGGGGCTGGCCAACCTCGCAGTGCCGCTGTTCGGGGGAATACCCGCAACTGCCGCGATCGCTCGCACGGCCGTCAATGTCCGCTCGGGCGCCGGCTCCAAGCTGGCGGCGTTCTTCCACGCGATCGTCCTGCTGGCCTTCGTGCTCGTGGCCGCTCCCCTGGTGGCCGAGATCCCGCTGGCCGCTCTCGCCGGGGTATTGCTCGCGACCACCATTCGGATGGTCGAGGTCAGCTCACTGCTGGCCCTGGCACGGTCGACACGATCGGATGCTGCGGTGCTGACTCTGACGTTCGTCGTCACGGTCGCCTTCGACCTGGTGACCGCGGTCGGGGTCGGACTCGGCCTCGCAATCATCCTCGCGCTTCGCTCGATCGCCCTGAGCTCACGGCTCGACCGCGTGCCGCTGGAGTCGACGGACCACTCGGCCGAGGAGCACGCCCTGATGTCGGAGCACATCGTGGCGTACCGGATCGATGGACCACTGTTCTTCGGCGCGGCCCATCGCTTCCTGCTCGAGCTCACCGAGGTCTCCGACGTGCGGGTCATCATCCTGCGCATGTCACGGATCTCCACCGTTGATGCGACCGGCGCCCAGGTCCTGGGTGATGCAATCACCCGGCTCGAGAAGCGTGGAATCACCGTCCTGCTCTCGGGGATCTCCGACGAGCACCACCAGATCCTCGCCGCCCTGGGGGTTGCGCCCCACCACCTCGACGGACACACCTTCGCCGACACCCCCGCCGCGATTGAGCATGCCCGAGCCCTCCTGGGGATCGCGCCGACTCAGAACGGACACCATGTGACCGCCGATCCGCAGCCTTCCCGTTCCACCGGCTACCCGCAGACCGATCCCCTTCGTCACCGCATTCGTAGCGAACACGCCGATGTCGCGGTCGATGCCGCCCATGCGCTGCTCGAGCTGCACGAGCCGGAGTCGCTCACCGCCGCGCTGACCGTGGCGTTCCCCGAGGGCGACGCCGACAGCTCGTCGACCGAGGCGGTCCATCGCGCCTGGAACGGCTTCCAGCACGATCGCTATCGCAGCATCAACTGACCTGCGGGCCGGCCACCGGTACGATCATGCGCCGGCCCTCTCCTGGCCCGCGACGGTGCGGCACGATCGCCTCGAGCGTCATGGAGCGGAATCTCGTGGCGTGGTCCGGGGACGGAGGAGCAGACGCGGGGGCGGCATTCGGGCCAGCAGCGGACCCAGGACCGCGAGCACGATGACGTAGGCCGTCACCAGGTCGCCCAGCGATTCGTGCTGGGTCCCAACCAGGCCGATGATGACCAGCGAGAACTCGCCGCGGGCCGTCAGAGCTGTTCCTGCGCGCCACCGTCCGGGACGGCCGGCTCCTTCTCGGCCGGCCGCGTACCACCCGGTGGCGATCTTGCTGACGACCGTGACGACGGCCAACAAGGCGGCCGCGGGGAGGGCAGGAAGCAGGTCGCTGGGGTCGACGGCCAGGCCGATCGCGAGGAAGAACACGGCTGCGAACAGGTCCCGCAGGGGTGAAAGGACGGCTCTGGCCCGGTCCGCGACCGCGCCCGTCAGCGTGAGGCCGACGAGGAAGGCTCCAACCGCGGCTGAGGCGTGCACGAATTCGGCAAAAGCAGCGACGACGAGTGTGAGCCCCAGAACCCGCAGCAGCAGCTGTTCGGGATCCGGGTGGGAGACCAGCTGACCCACTCGGTGTCCGTAGCGCTGGGAGGCCACGAGCGCGCCGCTCAGTGCGCCCACCGCGACGGCGGCGCCGATGAGCGCCTGCCACCAGGTTCCTCCGGAGGCGAGCACGGCCAGGACCGGGAGGTAGGCGGCCATGACGAAATCCTCAAGAACGAGGACCGAGAGCACCGCAGGGGTCTCCCGGTTGCCCAGTCGCTGCAGATCCCCCAGGACTCGCGCGATGATGCCGGACGACGAGATGTAGGTCGCGCCTGCGAGCGCCACGATGCCCACGGTGTCCAGTCCGAGCAACCACCCGGCCAGCGCCCCGGGCGTCGCGTTGAGGACGAGGTCGACGACCGCTGATCCGAGGTGACGGCGAAGACTGGTCGTGAACTCGTCGATCGTGAACTCGAGTCCCAGGACGAGCAGCAGCAGCACCAGACCTATCGTGGCCCCGGCCTCGATGAAGTCGTTGGCCTCCGGCACTGTCGCGATCCCACCGCGGCCGAGGAACAGCCCCGCCAGGAGGTAGAGCGGGATCGGTGACAGGCCCAGCCTGCGAGCACCGGAGCCGAGGACCGTCAGGACTAGCAGCAGCAGTCCGAGCTCGAGGAGCAGCCCTGTCGATACCTCCACGTCAGTCGGAGGCGATCAGGCTCGCGACCCCCGACAGACCGTCGCTGGTTCCGATGACCACAAGGACGTCACCCGCCCGCAGGATCTCCTCAGGTCCGGGCGAGGCGAACACCTGCTCGCCCCGGACGATCGCGACGATCGACGCTCCGGTGCGGGTACGGGCGCGGGTGTCTCCGAGTGGGCGGTCGACGTACGCGGCACCCGCCTTGATCTCGACTTGACCCGAGGACAGCCCGGGCACCTCACGAGTCAGGTCGGCGAACCGCTCGGAAATCCGGGGCGCTCCCAAGATCTGGGCCAGCGCGTCGGCTTCCTGGGTGTCCAGATGGAACGTCGCCGAGGCCAGATCAGGATCGCTGCTCTCGTAGAGCGAGAGCTCGAACCCGCCACTGCGGAGCGCGACCACCCCCACCCGGGCACCACGATGGTTGACGAACTCGTAGCGCAGGCCGACCCCGGGGAGCAGCAGTTCCTCGATTTCCATACGCCTCAACCTAGCGCAGCCCCCCGCTACGGTAAGGGCCCAATGGCCCCCTGAGCAGGGCGGTCCGGCACTGACCCAGGTGCACGTCATCCGGTGTGATGAAGAAGCCCAGCGTGATCTTCGAGAGGAATAACGTCCATGTACGCCCTTGAGTTCGAGAACGTCACCAAGCGCTACGGCAAGGACGTCGTCGTCGACGACCTGACCTTCACCGTGGAGCCCGGACGAGTCACAGGGTTCCTCGGGCCAAACGGTGCCGGGAAGTCAACAGTCATGAAGATCCTGCTCGATCTTGCCCGGGCGAATCACGGTCACGCCACGATCGGCGGATTGCGTTACCGCGAGATGGCCGACCCGGCACGCACCGTCGGGGTCGTGCTCGAGCCCAACGCCTTCCACCCCGGGCGCAGCGGGCGCAACCACCTGCGCGTCATCGCTGACGGTGCAGGCATTGACACCACACGCGTCGAGGAGATGCTGGAGTCCGTGGGTCTGACCCACGCAGCAGACCGCCACGTGGGTGGCTACTCACTGGGGATGCGGCAGCGCCTCGGGTTGGCCGCGGCCCTCCTCGGAGACCCCCCTGTGCTGGTCCTCGACGAGCCCGGCAACGGTCTGGACCCCCAGGGCATCCGATGGCTCCGCGACCTGCTGCGGGAGCGGGCCTCCGGTGGAGGCACGGTATTCGTGTCGAGCCACATCCTGGCTGAGGTGGAGCACATGGCCGACGAGATCGTGGTCCTGAGCCACGGGCAGCTGGTCACCACCGGGACTCTCGCCGCGCTTCAGTCGGCCGGCACCTCTGTCCGTACGGACGCAGGTCAGCGGCTGAGCCAGCTGCTCACCGCGGCAGGCGCCGCAGTTCACGTCGGCACCGAGGGTGAGCTCGTCGTCCGCGACATGGGGATCGCCGAAATCGGGGATCGCGCCTGCGCCGCAGGCATCGCCCTGCACGAGCTCAGTCCGCAGGCGGGTTCCTTGGAGGAGCTCTTCCTGGACTGGACGAGCATCGAGCCGGACGCCGGTGCCGGTGCCGCCGACGCTTCGATCGCGACCGAGCCCGAGGGGCAGGCGCGACGGCTGTGACGAGAGTTCTCCGGCTTGTCCGCGCCGAGATCCGCAAGCTCACCAGCACGAATCTGCCGGCGGGATTCCTGGCCTTCCTGGTCGTCATTGCGGGGCTGGACGCTGCGATCGTTGCCTTCGCCACCGACATGGACGGCAGCAAGGCGTTTGTTGCCACAGCCGCGGACCAAGGATCCCTGATGGCCTTCGCGTCCAACGCCATGATTGGCACCAGCCTTTTCGGCGCCATAGCCGTGGCCCGGGAATACGGACACCACACCGCCATCCCGATGTTCCTGACCTCCCCGAACCGCGCACGTGCCGCTCTCGCGCAGATCATCGCTGTGCTGCTGGGTGGCGCCTGCCTGGCGGTCGTCGGACAGGCCCTGGTCGTGCTCGGAATCGCCCTGGCGCTGCCAAGCACCGACTACGGCTTCCTCGTCCCGGCCAGCGATCTCGTCCGGATCTTCGCAGCCACCGCGCTCGCAGGGGCGATCGGTGCCACCTTGGGGGCCGGGCTCGGAGCACTCATCCGCAACACCGGCGGCGCAGTCACCACCGCGGTCCTGGCACTCTTCGTGATTCCTCCGTTGGCCGTTCAACTCATTCCCGAAGCCGCATCCTGGATCCCTCAATCCCTGTATGCGGTCATCTCCGGGGTGGGTTCCGGTACCAGCCTGTGGGCCGCCCTGCTGGCCGTCGCCGCCTGGGGCCTCGTCCCCGCTGCCGCCGGTCTTGTAGCGATCCAACGGCGAGATGTCGCATGAGCCCCCACCGATGAGCCTCGCGGAGCATCCGTGAAGACCGTCAGGGTCGACGTCACGGGGGCGGTCCCTTCGTCCGTCGACCACCACTCAGCCTTGGAGGTCACGGTCGACGGCAACCGCTACGTGATCGAGATGACGCCTGCGTGGGGCGGAGCCCACGACACCGGCGCGGTCGTGGCAGGTGGGCCTGTGGGTTCCCGCGCGCTGGGTCGGTTCCGTGCTTTCCGCTACGAGATACACCTCGACAGGATTGGCGTCATTCCCGACGTCGAGCTCGCCGTAGACAGTCCGCGCCGCCTGAGCAACGACGGTGAGCGCGCGCAGCGGGTGCTCGATCTCGCCGCCACCTTCCCGGCCGCCACCTGGGGCCGCGACGAGTTCGGCGCGGGTGACATGTGGAACTCCAACTCCCTCACCGCGTGGCTCCTGACGCAGAGCGGTCATGCCGTGGACGACATCACCCCACCGGCCGGGGGTCGGACACCCGGCTGGTCCGCTGGTGTGGTCGTCGCGAACCGGCAGGCGCCGTCCGAGCTCCCCCCGGTCCAGCGACGTCCCGGAGGAGTCTGGTGAGCTCAGCTAGGAGCCCTGCTTCTCCGAGTCGGGCGGGACGATGTGCAGGACGCGCTGGGGGAAGGCGATCTCGATGCCCTCGGCGTCCAGCGCGGCCTTGATCCCGACGGCCACCTCGCTGCGCACCTGCCACATCGTGGCCACCGGTGCCTCGTGCCAGAACCGCGCCGCGATGTTGATCGTGCTGTCCCCGAACTCGAAGACCCAGGCTTCCGGCGCAGGCTCGGTCTGCACGCCGGGAACGGAGTTCATCGCCTCGAGGATCGTGCGGCAGGCCAGCTCGAGATCGGTGGCATAGTCGACACCGACGTCGAGCTGGGTACGCCGGGTGGCGCGTCTCGTCCAGTTGGTGATGGGTGCGTCCAGCACCATCGCGGCCGGGACGAGCATGTCGTTGCCATCGAAGGTCAGCAGTCGCACAGTGCGCAGATCGATGTCGAGCACCTTGCCGGCGATGTCGTTCGTGACGATCTGGTCACCGATCCTGAACGGTCGACGCACCTGCAGCAGCACCGACGCCACGGCGTTGGAGAGCATCGACTGCACCGCCAGCGCGAGAGCGATGCCACCGATGCCGAGGGCGCCCAGCAGCGGCGTGATTCGCACGCCGAGCGTGTTCAGCACATAGATCAACGCGGCCGCGATGATCACCAGCTGGATCAGCCGGGCGATGAGGCGGGCAGCGCCCGGCGACGAGTCGGAGCCGCGAAACCTGCGGACCACCAGGCGATGCACGGCCAGCGCGAGCCCGATGCCAACCGCGAGCACGACCAGCGCGGTGACGATCTGCGTCAACGAGATGCCAGTTCCAGCGACGTCGTCCATCTGTCCAGTCTGCCCGACCACCCAGGTCATGCCGAGCCGGTTCCGGCGTCGGCCCCCTTCAGGGCATCGTCGTCCGGGACCGACTGCGATCGGTTCCGGTCAGGAACGGCTCGCCCGGTGGAACGCGGCGATCGTCTCGGTTCGCGCGGTCGTGACGGCGACCTCGTCGGCAAAATCCTTGCGGCGCTGCTCGATCTCAGGGCTGGTCGAGTCGAGCAGGCCGCGGTGGTCCGCCAGACGCAGGGCAGTCTTGAACAGCTCGAGCGACACCGACTCGTCGTTGGCGATCCGTCCCTGCAACATCCACTGCTTGCCGACCTGCACGCAGTCGTCGAGGAAGACCTTCTCGTCATACGGCAGGTCGAGAGCCGCGAGCCGATCGGCGACGACGTGATACGCGTCGAGATACGGCCTCAGGACCAGATGAGCCACGTGCGGGCGCGCCGCGGCGATGTGACCCCTGAGCTCATCTGTGTCCCTCGTCCCACGGCTCCGGTCGGCGCTGCCCAGACCCGCCAGCTCAGCATCGATGTCGGACCCGAACTCGTGACGGCCGGAGAAGAAGAAGTCGAACTTGAGCAGTTCTCGCAACCGCAGCGCCTCCGCCTCCGCGACGGCGGCGGTGTCATCACCGTCGGACTCCAGGGCTGCCAGCAGCGCAAGCTCACCGATGGCACGATCGACCAGAGCGTGGATCGCGGTGTTGCGATAGAACGCCGCGACGAGGTGTCGATCCGGCGCGATGCTCCACACCGTCTCGGTGCCGCCGTCGAAAGCCGTGAGCACACCGGAGGTGACCAGCTCTTCCAGTGTGCGCCGCAAGGTCGCGCGATCGGTCAGGTTGAACCCACCAGCCACTCGCCAGCCCCGCTCCTGCAGGTACCCAGCCAGCGGCGCCACCGTCTCCTCGACCTGGGTGAGGGAGAGCGCGCGATCTTCACCCAGGATGGCCATACTGACTACAGCCGTCGCTGTCACGGGGGTGGCGCGGTTGATCCGGTGGCACGTCTCCAGGGCAAGCCTTTCGATCGCGTAGGGCGCCGATGCCTCGTCCGCCTCGAGCTCGCCCATCCGCTTCCGCAGTGAGATCGGCTCGCCGAAGTCGACGTACGCGCGGCCGAGACGGTTCTTCTGCTCACGGGCGAACTTGTACATCCAGCGGAGATTCTCCGGATTCTTGGCGCCGCCGCGTGCCTCCTTGGTCATCATGGCGACCTCGTGGAGCTGGTCGTACACGATCGAGACCGGCACGATCAGCGCGTCGGTGTCCTCCCGCTGATCGACCGCGTCCGCGACGTAGCGCAGGATGCCGTAGGTCGGCGGACGGAGCTTGCCGGTGCGGGTTCGGCCACCTTCGATCGACCACGCCAGATTGGCGCGATTGGCCAGCAACCTTGAGATGTACGAACGAAGCGCCAGCCGATAGATCGGGATCTCGCCTGTGTTGCGACGGATGAAGATGATCCCGGACCTGCTGGCCAGCTGCCCGGCCGGGAAGAAGTTCAGGTTCGCTCCCCCGAACAGGTACGGCGTGGTGATGCGTCGAGACCCCACGACCTCGGGCACGAGCATTCCATCGAGGTAGGAACGGTGGGAGAACACGAACAGCAAGGAGTGCTGGCTGTCGAGCGCCCTCAGCCGGGCCACGGAGTCCTCATCGATGTAGACATCGTGGGCACGACCCATCCAGTGCAAGAACTTGCGAAAGGCCGCTCCGGTGCGCTCGGTGTGGATGGCCGACATCTCCCGCAGGTTGGCTGCTGCCTCGACCCGGGCAGCCGCGGGATCCTGGCCGATGCTCGACGCGACCTCGGTGACCTTGTCGGCGAACAGCGGGTCGTCCAGGACCTGCACGACTTCACGCGGATCGGTGGGAAGCGGTTCGCCGTCACCGGGCAGGATCCCCGCGGCCTGCAGCAGCTGTTTGGGCCGTGCGCGATTCAGCGCGCGGCCGACGGGCGAGTGTGGACGAGGATCGGGGTTCACCATCGGAGTCTCGGGCGCCCACCGCCGCACGTCAAGCACTTTGGCGGTCAGCGCACGGCAGCGGTCCGGCGACATCTGAGCCGGCCGGGACGCCCGGTGGCCGACCTACATCTTGCCGAGCTCGTAGATGCGCGTGCTGTGGATCATGGGAAGACCGTCGAGCAGTGCCTGCGCAGCGTCCATGTTCTCGGCGTTGACGATCGTGTAGCCGGTCATCGGCACCCCCGAGTAGTCGAGCTCGGTGCTCGCGCCGTCCTTGCCGATCTCGCGTCCGGCCACGAACGGATTGCCCATGTCGACGGTGTGGGGTGCGATCTTCTCGAACCACGCCATCCAACCAGCACCGATCTCGGGGGTCGGCGTCTCGAACCCTTGGTGCAACAGCAGGAACTTCTTCATGATCGATCCTTCATTGAGGAGTGCCCGGCCCGGTTGAGTCGAGATGGAGCTGATAGTTCTCCAGCGACGCGCCGTCGGCGCCCCACCAGGTGTGAAACTGGCCCAGCCAGTCCTGCAGACCGCGAAGACCGCTCGCATCCAGCGTGAGGGTGTTGGTGCGGCCGACCTTGCGTCGCGAGACCAACCCTGACTGCTCAAGCACGGCAACATGCTTGTGCATGGCCGGCAACGACAGGTCCCTCATCTTCGCGAGCTGACTGATCGTGCAGGGTTGGAGGCCGAGCACTCGCACCATCTCGCGCCGATGGCTGTTCGCCAGCGCGAAGATCACGCCGTCCAATTCACTTTGATGCATACCAATAGTTAACCAATCAGTGAATGTTTGGTCAAGGATCGGGCGCGGCACGGGTCTGCGACAGCCAGTCGTGATTTCCACCGCGTCCACGTCCGACCGCTGACGAGTTTCCGCAGGTCAGATCACCTGTCCATGCCCGACCCGAAGCCCTGACAGCGGCCGTCGACTCAACTAGGGTGCGCGCGGAGCGTGCGCCCCGCACGCCATGAAATAGGAGCGCGATGAGCGAACAGAACAGCCCAGATACGAGCCAACTCTCCCCCACCGGTGGGGGCACGCCCGAGCCACCGGAGAAGAAGTCGGTCACCTTCAGCTTCAGTGGGCTGATCAAGATCTTGATCGCAGTGCTCCTCGCGATCACCGTGGCGGTGTTTCTGACGTTCTGCCAGAGCACCAAGGCCGACGCCACGGTCACACCCGTCACCGCCACCTCCGAGGAAGCGCTCAAGGCGCAGGAGAAGTGCTTCGAGGCCGAGCTGTTCTACGACGCGACCGGCATCTGCTACTCCCAGGACATCTCGACGATGCCCGATCTGGACCGACCGCCCTTCGTCGTTCCAGCGAGTGCCGATCCCGAGCCGGGAGCCAAGCCGGTCGCACCTGCACCCGTTGCCGTGGCCGGCAAGCCCGTCGCTCCGACCGCTGTCGCAACCCCGACGACGACCACGACCACCACCCCCACGACGAGCACCGACTCGCTGCCGTCGGTCCCCAACCACGAGTGGGTCCTGCGACTGCGCCCCGACCCGGACCCGACGACCGGCGAGCCGGACCAGAACGCCGACAGCGGCAGTTACAACCTGAGGTTCACCGTCAACAAGGGCGGCGTCTCGGGGTCGCAGTTCGTGTACCAGCTCGAGACCACGGTGACCATGACCGGGTCCTTCGACGCCAAGCGTCACAGCACGAATCTCCAGGCGTCGGCGGGCAACAAGGGCACCTACTCGTTCACGAGCGCACAGATGAACGCGGCCTCTAACTCGATCACGGGGCGCTACACCCAGCGCATCGGCACGCACGTCAAGTCCGGCAACTTCACGATGACTCGCAACTGATCTCTCGTCATCGACGGACAGAAGGGCTGGAACGCCGACGCGTTCCAGCCCTTCTGCATTGCCTGCCCCTAACATCAAGACAGGTCGCGACGGGTGGGCAGCTCGGGCACCGAGCGGTTCTCGGCCACGGCATCGTGCCTGAGCGCGATCCGGTTGCCGAGCCGCCCCGCCCACCAGCTGGCGGTCAGGCCGTGGGCGAAGATGCTGAGGAGCACGGTCCAGACGGCGATGTCGAGGATCGTCTCCGCCCCACCCCCCTCGAGCTCCTGGGAGACGAGCAGGGCGAACAGGATTGAGGCCAGTCCACGGGGTCCGAACCAGCCCACGAAGAGCCGGGTCTCCAGCAGGGTCCCCGACCGGGCGAGCGCGATCAGCACCGGGACGACCCGCACCACGGTCAGCGAAGCCACGGCGTACAGGCCGATCTGCCAGGTCAGGTGGCCGAGGCGGGGAGCGGCCAGCGCCGCGCCGAAGATCAGGAACGTCAGCGCCGTCAGCAGTTCTCCCTCGTCCTCGGTGAAGTCACGGACGTTTGCGCACTCGGCAGCCGCGACCCGAGCGAAGGCAAGGCCAGCCACGAAGGCAGCGATGAAGCCGTTGCCGCCGAGCACCTCGGCGCCGGCGAAGGCTCCGACCGCCACGGACAGTGCCGCCAGCTGCCGGTAGGTGCCCTCCACTGCGTCGGAGGAAGCGCGGCGATGCAGCAGCCACCCACCCCCGGCACCGGCAAGCACCCCGATCGTCAGGCCGAAGCCCAGCTGGCGGGCAACGAACTCACCCCAGGCCTCCGTGCCGGTGGAGCCGGCCTCGGCCACCGAGAGCGCCAGCAGGACCGTGACGACCGGGACCATGATTCCGTCGTTCAGACCGCTCTCCACGTTGAGGGTCTGCCTGATCCTGACGGGGAGTCGCCTGTCGCTGACCACGGCCTGCCCGAGGGCTGCGTCGGTGGGGGCCAGGACCGCTGCGACCAGGCCCGCCTCGACCAACGTCAGCTCGCGGAAGAGCACCGCAGCCAGCGCCGCACCGGCGATGATCGTCAGCGGAAGCCCGATCCCGAGCAACCTGCTCGGGAGAGCCGCTTCGGTCCGCAGGGCCCGCAGGTCGATGCGCGCGGCATCGGTGAACAGCACCAGCACCAGCGTGCCCTCGACCAGCACCGAGACGACCTCGCGGTCCAGGGTCAGGTCGAACAAGTCCACGCCCACCGTCCCCATCAGGAGGCCGACAGCCGCGAAGACCATCGGTGCCGTCACCGGCGACAGCGAGAACCGTTGCGAGAACATCGCAAACACGAACAGGGATAGTGCGACGACCAGGAGTTCGACCATGATTCATCGTGGCACGACCAGTTGGCCCGTCTCCCCCGGCTGCCAGCCCGCCCGGGTCAGACCGCGGCAGCCACCGGATCCCACTCGAACTTGCGGAACGGTGCGTCGATCGGCGTGCGGGCGAGGTGGTTGGTGTAGTTCGACATTACCTTTTGCGAGACGCCGAGGACGACCTCGAGCACCTGGCGCTTGGTGAAGCCGGCGTCCAGGAAGGACTGCACTGCAAGGTCGTCGACCCCGCCCCGCTCGCGGACCATGGCCAGGGTGAAGGCGCGAAGGGCCTCCAGACGGTCATCGGGCAGAGGCGTGCCATTGCGCAACGCATCGGTGATCGAGTCGTCCACCTTCATGCCCTTGGCGATGGCGGTGTGGGCCGGTACGCAGTAGTGGCACGCGTGTTCGACATTTACCGACTGCCAGACCACCGTGAGCTCGTCCTTGTCGAAGCTCGAGTCCAGGAAGAGCTGACCCACGACCTGGTAGCCCTCGAGCAGCCCGGGAGCCTCGGCCATGGTGGCGTGCAGCCCGGGGATCATCCCGTTCTGCTTCTTGGACTTGGCGAGCAACGCCTTGCTGCCCTCGGGAGCGGTGGTCTCGTCATGCAGCGGGAAGTCAATCATTCGGGGCTCCAGTTCGTTGTGGATGGACGTTTCAACCTCGAGAATCCGTTCAGTACCAGACGGTACTTTATGGCTCCACACTTTGCTACCGCATGGTTGCAAACGCCGGTGGGCGGCGTATCATCTACCCATGCACACCAGCGAAAAGGCGACTATCGGCCGGCCGAGACTGTTCGACGAGGAAGCAGTGCTCGCTGAGCTGACTGGACTGTTCTGGCGCCAGGGCTACGGCCAGACATCGATGGCGGACATCGTCCAGGCCAGCGGTGTCCACAAGCCCAGCCTCTACCGCATCTTCGGCACCAAGGAAGAGCTCTTCGCGATCGTCCTTCGGCGCTACCTGGCCGAACGCATCGCGATGTTCGCTGCGCTGATCGAACAGTCCGGCCCGGGGGTCGCGGGGATCCACCGATTCCTCGATGGATTCGAGCTCGACGCCACTTCACCGCACGGGCGCAATGGGTGCCTGATGGTCATGGCCTCGAACGAACTGCACGGGAAGCTGCCCGACTACGACTTCGCCGCCGACTACCGTCAACAGATGCGCGAACAGATCGCCACGCTCGTCGCCCGCGCCGTACCCGAGGGCAGTGCTGACACGGAGCTCACGCAGGCCCGGACAGACCTCTTCACGGCCTACCTGCTGGGACTCCAGGTGATCATGCGGTCAGACGCCCGCGCCGACGAGATCCACCAGTACCTCCACGCCATGCACGTCACCATCGACACCTGGTGACGCCTGCGACAGCGGTTCACGCCACGAGCGCGAGCCGCTCGTTCGGAAACCTGCCGGCCAGTCAACCTAGTGGTTCGTCAGCGCGGACCCGAGTGCGACGCAAGCCGAGGCCGTGAGCATGGCCAGCATCCCGGCGCGGAAGCGGACAGGGTTGAGCCGATCGAAAACCAACCCACCCAAGGACCAGCCGATCGGGAGGGCCACGAGCGAGACTACCCAGAGCGCGAGGGTCTGACCGGTCACGAGACCGGCGAGCGCGAAGAACAACAGGGCCGCAATGTCCTGGACGACGAAGATGACCTGCGTCGTCGCGCGAAACTGCTTTGACGAGAGCCTCAGCCCGTCGAGACCGATCACGATCGGTGGTCCGTTCATGCCCGTGGAACTGAGCAGCGCACCTCCCAGCACGCCGGCCCCAAACTGCCACTGCGGCCCCGATGCCCGGAAGCGGAGCAGCATCGCCAGCACCGCAGCCAGCACGACGACGCCAATGAGACCGGTCAGGACCGACTCGTTGACCGCGAGCAGAACCACCAGACCGAACGGAATGCCCAGCAGCCCCGTCCAGATGTAACGGAAGGCGACTTTCCTCTTGACGTCAGCGCGGTGGCGCAACGCTGCCCCCCCGGTCAGTGCCGCCCCGGCCGCTGTGACCGTGACGATGGCCTGCTCGGGTTCGATGAAGAGGACCAACAACGGGATTGCGACCAAGGCAAAGCCGAATCCGGTCGTCGCCTGCGCGAAGGCCGCCAAGACGAAGATGAGTCCCGCGGCCACCAACTCGACCTCAGTCATGAGCCTGTCTCCGCCTCGACAGTCTTGACAAGCTAGACCTCCAAGTCGTCGGTGCGGGTCATCGTGAACGCAGCCAGAGGTGTTCGCTTGCTGCCCCTCAACCGTACGGTGCGAGGCTGGCACGTGGCGGACTGCGCAGATCGCCATCGCGCGCCTGTCAGGCCATGTTGGTCAGGACGCAAGGGAACCCGGTGGTGGCGTCTCCCATCGCCAGCATTGCGCTGCTGAACTCTTGAGCGCCTCACCGTCAGCTGGTGCGCAGCAATCCGGTCTGTCTGGCGGCGTTGACGGCGGCTGTACGTGAGCCGACACCGAGCTTCTCGAATATGTGCACGAGGTGGGTCTTGACGGTGGTCTCTCCGAGGAACAGTTCGGCGGCGACCTCGGCATTGGACTTGCCGTCGGCGACCAGGGTCAACACCTCGAGCTCGCGGGCGCTCAGGCTGATGGATGGGGTGCGTACGCGTTGCAGGAGGCGGGACGTGATGGCAGGAGCGAGGGCGCTCTGGCCCGCGGCCGCCGCACGGACCGCAGCCAGGAGCTCGTCCGGCGGTGCGTCCTTGAGGAGGTACCCCGAGGCGCCGGCCTCGACCGCGCCGAGGATGTCGGCGTCAGTGTCGTAGTTGGTCAGGATCAGCACATGGGGTGCGTTGTCGGCGGCGAGGATCTGCCGGGTCGCCTCGGCACCGTCGAGCCTGCCGCCGAACTGCAGGTCCATCAGCACCAGGTCGGACCGGGTGGATCCAACGACTCGGATGGCCTCCTCGGCCGAGGTCGCCTCGCCAACCACCTGGATGTCGGCCTCGACGGTCAGGACGGCGCGGAGCCCCGCTCGTACGACGGGGTGGTCGTCACACAGGATCAGCCTGATCATGCGATCTGCTCGATCGTCGCGATGACCCGGACGCCTTCGCCGACGGCGGACTCCACGGTCAAGGTGCCGTCCAGGTCGCGCATTCGCCGGCGCATCACCGCGAAGCCGAAGGAGTCCTCGGCCGCTTCGTCCTGGATCGTGGCGGGATCGAAGCCCACGCCGTGATCGCTGACCTCCATGCGTACGCCCTCCCCGACGAAGACCAGGGAGATCGTCGCGATGTCGGTGCCGGCGTGCTTGTCGACGTTGGCGATCGCGCCCTGGGCGATCCGCAGGAGGGCGGTCGCGATCGGCATCGGCAGGGTGCGGACCGTTCCATGAGTGCTGACCGCCACCTGAAGGTGGGTGCTGCTCAACCGGCGCAGTGCGGCGGTCAGGCCGGAGTCAGCCAGGGTTGGTGGGGTGAGCTCGCGGACGAACCTGCGCGCCTCTGCCAGGTTGTCGGCCGCGGTCCCGCGAGCGAGGCGGATGTGCTCGATACCGGGTCCTGTCGGATCGGCTCGCTCGGCGGCGTGGAGAAGCATCTGGATGCTGGACAGCCCTTGGGCCACGGTGTCGTGGATCTCGCCGGCAAGCCGGGTCCGTTCGCTGAGCACTCCCTTGTCGTGCTCGCTGGAGGTGAGCTGACGTTGCGTCTCGAGGAGCTCGTCGATCAGGCGCTGGCGTTCCCTCGACTCGATGTAGAGCGCACGGTAGCCCAGGCCGATGGCGATCGCGACGAACGCGGCGATCATGGGCCCGACAACTCCGCCGACGGTGAAGCCGTCGTGCGCACCGATGCCAACCACCGCGAGGATGGCCGAGCAGATCACCGCCGCCGGACCGACCCTCGGGGACAACGCGTGGAGGTAGAGGAAGAACAGCGGGAAGACCAGGTAGCCGGCCTCTGGGGTGAGCCAGACCAACCCGAACCACTCGAGCGTCAGCAGCACCAGCCACCACTCGGCCGAGGCACGCCGCAGCATCAAGCCACCCAGCGCATACGTGATCAGGAAAACGATCGCGAGGACCAGCACAGCGAAGGCGTCGCCCTCGTCGACCACGAAGACCCGCACGACGGCCAGCACGGTCAACCCCACCAGCAGCAGGTGCAGGCCCGTGCGCAGGCCCGTGAACGTGGCCGAGGGCAGCGGAACTGGCGTCACGTCTTGACCCTAGCCGTGCTGCGGGTGCCGGGGATCCATCAAAAGGTGGAGGCCGACATCCATCGGGCGGCTCGACGGGTCGATCTCGCGAACGATGGTTTCGACTCCGCATCGGGCCACAGTGGACCCATCGGACCATCCACCACCAAAGGATCTTCATGTTTGTTGCCTGGCGAGACATTCGCTTCGCTCGCGGACGCTTCCTCCTGATCGGAGCAGTCGTCACCCTGACCACCGTCCTGGTCGGTTTCCTCAGCGGGCTGACCGGCGGTCTCGCCCAACAGAACATCTCCGCGATCACGGGCCTCGACGCCGACCGTGTCGTGTTCTCGGCACCTGACGCTGGCAACCAGAAGTCGTACGGCGACTCCGCGGTGACCTCCGCGGACGAGCAGACCTGGTCGGGTCAGGCTGGTGTCACCGACGTGCAGCCGCTCGGCATCTCGCAGGCGAAGGCCACCGGCACGCGGGCGGCAAGCGTCGCCTTCTTCGGCGTCTCAGCGCGCTACCGCAACCTCGACCTCGAGCCGGGGACCGTGGCGCTCTCCACCCCAGCCGCCAAGAGCCTCGGGGCGGCAGTCGGCCAGCGTGTCACCGTCGGGGACGTGTCGCTGCAGGTCACATCCATCGGAGGCGACGACTGGTACAGCCACACCCCCGTCGTCTGGATGAACCTGTCCGACTGGCAGGCACATGCCCAGGCAGCCGGCCAGCCCGACGCGTTCGCCAGCGTGCTCCTCGTGCACGGGACATCGGACGACGCTGTCTCCGGCACCGCGCCACCCGGCACCGTTTCGTCCGGCGTGTTCGGGTCCCTGACAGCCATCGGCGCGTTCCGGTCCGAGATAGGGTCGCTGTTGACCATGGTGGTGATGCTGTTCGGGATCTCCGCACTGGTGATCGGCGCGTTCTTCACGGTGTGGACCATCCAGCGCAAGGACGACATCGCCATCCTCAAGGCACTCGGCGCCTCCAACCGCATGCTGGTGCTCGATGCCCTCGGACAGGCGTTGTTCGTCCTGACCACCGGGGTACTCCTTGGGTTCGCCCTGACCGCCGCGGCAGGCGCCCTCGCCGGACGAGTCCTTCCGTTCATGCTCAGCCCTCTGACGACCCTGCTGCCGGCCACGATCCTGATCGTCCTGGGACTGGCTGGCGCAGCGTTCGCCCTGCGCACCGTGACCAAGGCCGACCCCCTCTCCGCCCTCGGGAGCAACCGATGATCGAGCTGTCCGATGTCACCCTCACCTTCCCCGACGGTGACCGCCGCGTCACCGCGGTCGACCACGCCTCGCTGACCGTCGAACCCGGCACCATCACCGCAATCACCGGCCCCTCCGGCTCGGGCAAGTCCAGCCTGCTGGCAGTCGCCTCGACCCTGATCTCGCCCGACTCGGGCAGCGTGCGCATCGACGGCATCGACGTGACGGCGATGAATCGCAAGGAGACTGCTGAGCTGCGCAGGTCCACGATCGGCATCGTGTTCCAACAGTCCAACCTGTTGCCGTCGCTGACCGCACTCGATCAGCTCCTCGTGATGAAGGAGCTGGGCCAGGGCCACGGCGACCGTAGCGAAACAGCGACCCGAGCCGAAGCCCTGCTCGAGTCGATGGGTCTCGGTCACGACCTGGGCAAGCGACCCCACCAGTTGTCCGGAGGCGAACGGCAACGCGTCAACATCGCCCGGGCCCTCATGAACGAACCCAGCGCCTTGATCGTGGACGAACCGACCAGCGCGCTCGACCAGGAGCGCGGAGCCGAGATCATCGACCTCATCCTCAAGCTCACCGTCGAGCGCGGGACGGCAACCCTGCTGGTCACCCATGACCAGTCGCACCTGCTGCGGATGGACGCCGTGCACATCATGATCGACGGGCGCCTCTCCATCCAGCCCCGGACGGGCCAAGAGTTCCGCTGACCCAGCCGTCATCATGGGCTTCCACTTCTCGACGTGTTCATCGGATCACGGGCTATGGCCCGGTGTCAGCCTCGGACAGAAATGCGGTGTCAGCGGCCGGCCGAGCCTAAACGCGTCGCTGCGGACATGGCCGCATTTGGTCACATGTGCCGTCGCTCAGGCGTCAGATGGGAAACGGCCAATTGTGGAAGGGTCAATCCATGGACGCGACGCAGATCTTCGAGGCTGAGAGACCTCGGCTCCTGGGTATCGCCAACCGAGTGCTGAATGATCGCGCCGAGGCAGAAGACATCGTTCAACAGGCATGGCTCCGTCTGTATCGCTGCGATGCGGTCATCGAGAGCGTGCCCGCATGGCTCACCACAGTTACGACCCGTCTGTGCCTCGACCGGCTCCGAGCGCGGACACCGGTCCCGCACGCCGAGATCGTGCCGGTGGACGCCGCACCAGATCCGGCGGACGACGTCGTGCTCGCCGACACTGTCGGGGTTGCGCTTCAGGCAGTCCTGGACCGGCTCTCGCCCCAAGAACGAGTCTCGTTCGTGCTGCATGACAGCTTCGGCTTCCAGTTCTCCACGATCGCCGCAGTCCTTGGCACCACCCCGGTGGCCGCGCGCAAGCTCGCGTCACGCGCTCGCGCGAAGGTCGGCCAACCCGGCCCCGACGACCAGCTTGCCGACTGGGAGGTCGTCGACGCGTTCATGGCAGCGGCCAGGGGCGGCCAGTTCAACCGGCTCATGCGGCTTCTCGCTCCGGATACCGCCGTCACCGCCGACGCTGCCGCGATCCTCGCTGGCACTCCGCAACGGATCGATGGACGACACGATGTCGCAACCTTCTTCGACGGCTCAGCGCAGGCCACGCTCCCCGTCTTCGTCGACGAGCGCCCTGCCTCCGCATGGTTTCACCGGGGCAAGGCCATGGTTCTGTTCGACTTCACCGTCATCGACGGCCTCGTGCACCACATCACGTTTCGCGCTGAACCCGAGGCGCTCGCAAGGGTGGAGCGGCGTACCGGTGGCGAGAAGCGCAACTAGCTTTCAGCGCCGGTCACGTTTGTGGCATGCCGTTCGTCAGACAAACGAACACCCTGCAATGCTCGCTCAGAAGTAAGGATGCCGAACATGAAGACCATGAGCTGCCGCCAACTCGGAGGACCCTGCGATCTGGATCACCACGGAGAAAGCGCCGATGACGTCATCAAGGCCCAAGACCGCCATCTGAAGGATGTGGTGGCTGCTGGGGACAGCGTGCACCAAGCCGCCCGCGACAACATGAAGGGACGGTGGCGGCATCCAAAGAAGTCCATGGACTGGTACCGCGACACCAAGAAGGCCTTCAGCGATCTTCCCGACGACTGACGATCGCCTGGTGATGGCTCGGAACTCGACCGCCGAGCTCCGCTAGGTTCAGGATGTGCCCGTTGCCCGATATCCCGGTCCTGTGGTCGCGACTCTCACGACAGCGATGGTGTCGATCGGCCTGCTCGTCCTGGCCGTGCGCTTCGGCTGGCTCGGCGCCGATGTCGGTCGCGGGGCAAACTTCTGCGAGGCCGCTCGCGGCGGCTGGGTCAAGCAGCCAGCCAACGCGCTCTCCAACCTGGGGTTCGTCGTCGCTGGTCTGGCAGTCGCGTGGCGGACTCGTCTCCCCCAGTGCCTGGGCGACACACTGCCGCGGTTCCCCGGGCTCGCGACCGGCTACGCGTGCCTCGTGGTGCTCCTCGGTCCGGCGAGTGCTGCGATGCACGCAACCCAGTCGTCACTGGGGGGTCTGCTCGACATGACCTCGATGTACTTGGTCGCGAGCTTCGCCGCGGCATACGCCGTGACCCGCTGGCGGAGTCGAGATTCGACGTTCTTCTGGCTGGCGTTCCTGCTGCTCGTTGCCGCGTGCGAGCTGATCGGTCTCTGGGACCGGGAGATCCCGGTGGTGCACTCCGCCGGCAACGCCACGTTCGGCCTCCTGCTCGTGGTCGCTGTTGTCGTGGAGACAACGATGTGGCGCGGTGGTCGTGCGCGTGCAGATCTGAGGTACGGTGCCGCTGCGCTGGCATCCATGCTGGTCGCCTTCGCGATCTGGAACCTGTCCCAGCACAGCTGGTGCGACCCGGACTCGTTCGTCCAGGGCCACGCAGCCTGGCACCTTCTGGACGCCGTCGCGGCGTACCTGCTGTTCCGCTTGTATGCGAGCGAACGAGCCGTCGCGCGCCAAGGGATCTTTCCGTAGTCGGCAGACTCAGACCGCGCTTGCACCCCTGGGACTGGAACTCCAAGCACCAGGTGACATTCCGCCGCCCCCGAACGGAGGCTTGACCCGCGGTAATCGTTGTCCGAACGGCCTCTCGCGGACCGACGCCAAGGCTGTGGCTACTGCAGCGGGGAAGCGTCGACCGCGTCCGATCCGTGTCCCCGGCGCTCGACCTCGGCCCGGGCGCGGGCGATGCCGCCGTGCTCGAGAGCGGCCAGGCTCGACTCGCCTTCCCAGACGACCCGACCTCTGCGACGCACCGTGACCCGCATGTTCGCACCGAGATGCTCGATTGCACCGGGCACGTTGCGTCGCTCAGCCGGCAGTGGCACCGGAAGCACATGGGCCGTGTCCAGGCTCCCTGATCCCTCGATCTCGACACTCCACTGGGCGCTGCGGCCGCGCAGAGACCAGCGCTCGTCGCTGACCTCGGCGTGGACCGGTGACACCAGCGGGTCGCCCAGGCGGATGAGCTTGCCGTCGGGCAGGAGCACGACGACGGCCGTCACGGTGGTGCGTATCGGCCCGGCGGTGACCTCGCCGCCGGCGAAGGCGACGCACGCCGACGGCTCCGCGAAGCCCTGGGCCTGCCCCCACCACCACGACTCGGGAAAGCCGCCCCTCCCCCAGTTCTTCTCGGCATAGACCGACCAACCATCCAGGTCCCAGGTTTCCGCCCCTACGACAGCTTGTCCGTGAGCCGAACCACCCAGGAGCCACGGATGCCAGTACTGGTTCAGCGCTGGAATCGCCTGGAAGACGCTCGATCCGCCGAAGCTCCTGCGCGGCCAGGGAACCGGATTCGTGATGGCGACGTCGACTCGTGCATCCGGCGCGAGATCGACCTGCAGTCGATCCGCCGTGCCGTGAAAGGCTGCTCCGGCAGATGCCCCCAGTCCGGCTGTGGAAGCCGACCCCGTCGGGCTGACCGAGGTGTGCAGGAAGCCGTGGGGATGTGCCGCGAGGCCGAGAGTCGACCAGATCCCGTCGTCGGCCCTATTCACCCCGTTGAGAGCAATCACGACGCGGCCGGTCGCGGGGTCGGTGAACCGCCAGAAATAGCCCTCCATCGCCACCCCGTGCGCGGGCAGCGGATCGCCGAATGGTCGGTCCGCGCCGCTGGCCCGGTACGCCTGAGCTACGGCTGCAATGGTCCTGCGCCCCAAGGAAGTCATCCGGACACTATGGCAGTTGGGTCGGAGAGCCGCACGCCCTGTCGCAGTCGCCGGTGGGGCTGCCAGCCGCCCGGTTTGCGACGCACGCAACCCGCGCGCAATCCGGGCTTCTCGTCGGTGGTTCACCACAGCCGCGACGAGGACATCTACTCCGGGCGAAGCCGGTGGTCCGAAGTCGACACCGGCGGCTGGTCACGAGTGAGCCTGCGATGCAGCGACTTGATCGACCGGGGTAGCAGGCGCGTTCCGTGCGCACCGGCATCGACAACCAATCGCTGTCCCACGTGGTCAGCCACGTGAGTTTGTCTTCGAAGTGGAAGCCGCTGCCGGCAAAGTGCCAGCGGGCTGACGGCGGGCTCGATCAGTCCAGTGTTGATGATGAAAGCGCTTCGGGAGTCGGCGGACATCGCCCTCGCTGACACAGCCGGCCGCCCGCCGCGACGATCGTGTCCCTCGGTCGGGCGACCTAGACACAGGCGTCTCGTCTACCAATCGGATCGGGCGAGATCTTCCGTTCAGCTGTCAGCTTGGAGGTCCGGTGCCGCGCGTTTCGCGCTGCCGAGACCGTCGAACAGGGTGCGACAGAGCAGATCCGCGGTGCGCTCGACATCCAGGGAGCCCGATGAGGCCACTCGGACCGCTGCCACCAACAATGCGGGCAGTGCTGCGGCGATCCACACGGGATCAACCTGAGCGTCTAGTTCGTCGTTGCCAATCGCCCGGGCGATCAGCCCCATGAGCGGCTGGAGCACTTGTTCTCGCGCAGCCACGAACTCCGCGTCCCCGTCGACACCTCCGTACAGGATGACCCTGAACCGCATGCCCAGCGGCAGCAGGGCAAGGACCACTCGATGAACCGCCTCGCGAGCTGGACCTTCTTCGACGGCCGCGGCCTCGAGGGCAGATGCGGCCCGATCGAGGGCCTCGCTCCGGATCGCGGCCCCCAGCGCCTCCCTGTTCTCGAAGTGACGGTAGAGGGTGGCCCGGCCCAGGCCGGCCCGCTTGGCAATCTCGGCCAGCGAGGCCGTCGGGGTATCAGCAAGCACCTCGACGGCGGCGTCGAGGATCGCGCCTCGGTTGCGCACGGCATCGACGCGGTTGGCCGCCAAGGACTCACTCATGAACACGACGCTACCGGTTGTGTTCAGGTCAAGACCGAGTACGCTGAATGTATCTGAGACGTGAATGTCTCGTTTTGGGTGCCGAACTCACCACATGCGAGGAGAAGTGATGTTGCGCAGGCTCGCCTCCCTATCGGTCCGGTTTCGGTGGCTCGTGATCCTGACTTGGCTCTTGCTGGTCATCAGCGTCGGCGTCCTCGGTCAGAGCATCGGCGGTTCGTTCAGCAACAACCTGTCGGTGGACAACACCGACTCCCAAGCCGCCTACGCGACACTGACCACGAAGTTCCCCGAAATGTCTGGCGACGGGATGCAGGTGGTGCTCCACACCCCCGAGGGGCTCACCGATCCGTCCGTGCGCGACCAGGTGGAGGACGCGCTGGCCGATGTACGCAAGGTGGACGGCGTGGCCTCGGTCCAGTCCCCGTACAGCCCCGCCCAGGAGATGGTCTCCGAAGACGGCACTACTGCTATGGCCACCATCCGGTTCACCGAGCGTGCCGCTGACCTGCAGACCGCGCAGATCGAGGCCGTCAAGTCGGCATTTGGGTCGATCCGCGACACCGGTGTCGAGATTGAGTACGGCGGCGCCGCGCTGAACGCCGAGTCGGGACCTTCAGGCAGCGAGGTGATCGGGCTCGCTGCAGCCGTGCTGGTGCTACTGCTCGCTTTCGGGTCAGTGTTCGCGATGACGGTGCCGTTGATCACCGCGGTGATGGCACTCGCGCTCGGGTTGGGAGTGATCCAGCTGTTGGCCGAATGGGTCACGATTGGCACCTCGGGCCCAATCGTGGCCGCGATGATCGGCCTTGGCGTCGGCATCGACTACGCACTCCTGGTGGTCACTCGGCATCGCGAGGGACTGGCCAGCGGTCACACCGCCGGCGAATCGATCCCACTCGCGTTGTCGACCGCCGGGAGGTCGGTGCTGGTGGCAGGCAGCACAGTGATCGTCGCGATCCTGTCTCTCTACCTCATCGGCATCCCTTTCGTCGCCACGCTCGGGCTCGCCAGCGCCATCACCGTCGCCACCACACTGCTGGCGGCGGTGACCCTACTTCCGGCGCTTCTCGCAGTATTCGGCGACAACCTCGACCGGTTCACGATCCACCGCAACCGGTCCGAGCAAGGTCCGAAGTCGCCCAATGGCTGGCACCGATGGACCCGGCAGGTCCAGCGCCGCCCCTGGCCGTACTTCGTGGCCTCGAGCGCGCTGCTCCTGACCCTGGCTGCTCCCTTGCTCGACCTGCAGCTGGGTACCGCTGATGACGGCTCGGCGGCAACGGGGAGCACCGAGCGCAAGGCCTACGACCTCGTTGCCAGTTCATTCGGAGCTGGCTGGGCCGGTCCGCTACTGGTGATCGCGGAGTACCAAGGCGGTTCCGCCGCCAACATTGCATCAGCAGGCGGCCTCCGCGAGACGCTGGCCTCCACAGAAGGGGTAGCGCAGGTGCCCGCGCCGCGGTTCAACAAGTCCGGCGACACCGCCGTCTTCACCGTCGTCCCCGACTCCTCCCCCGACGACAAGCAGACCGAGGATCTGGTTCACCACATCCGCGACACGGTGGTCCCGGAGACCACCAACACCACCATCCACGTCGGTGGCGCAACCGCAACGGCCATCGACCTCGCGGACCGCCTGGCAGCGCGCATCCTGTGGTTCATGGCCTTCGTGGTCGGGCTCAGCTCCTTGCTCCTGCTGGTCGAGTTCCGATCGATCTTCGTGCCGATCAAGGCGGCCGTCATGAACCTGCTCTCGGTTGGCGCCGCCTACGGAGCCGTGGTCGCGGTCTTTCAATGGGGTTGGCTTGCCGACCTGTTCGGCGCACAACCGGGCCCGATCGAGTCCTTCGCGCCAATGATGCTGTTTGCCGTCCTGTTCGGACTGTCCATGGACTACGAAGTCTTCCTTCTCAGCAGGGTCCGCGAGGAGTACGTCCGTACCGGCGACCCCGGACGCTCGGTCGCCGACGGTGTCGCCGCCACTGCACGAGTGATCACAGCCGCAGCCGCGGTGATGGTCGTGGTGTTCGCCAGCTTCCTGCTCAACGACCAGCGGGTCGTCAACCTGTTCGGATTCGGCCTGGCAGTCGCCATCGCGATCGACGCCACCATCGTACGAATGGTGTTGGTGCCTGCAGCGATGTCGATCGCCGGTCGGTGGGCCTGGTATCTCCCGGCTTGGCTCGATCGGCTGCTGCCGCGGTTTGGTCTGGAGCCTCAGGCAGACAAAGAATCCCCCGCCGGACACTGACATGAGCGGCACTGCCGCACGATCCGCCTCGCAGTCTGCAATCGTGCGTCCTGCTAGCTTGCTTGCACGATCCGTCAACCATCGGGAGATGACATGGCCACCGGCCAGTTCGAGTACGCCGTTCGCGAGTGCGCACCCAAGGCACCAGTCCGCGAGACCCTGCTCAATCAGATGGCCGGCGAGGGGTGGGAGCCGGTCGGGCTGAGGGTTGGAAGCGTGTGGGACTGGAACTCCAAGGACCAAGTCACATTCCGCCGTCCACGCTGAGCGGCGTTGGGTCGTTGAGTCTCACGACCGGATCCTTGCGTCATGGGAGCATCCGGACCTGACCCTGGCGAGGCTAGGGTCTGACCATGAGCATCGAAGACATCGGCCCCCGTCCGCAAGCGTTCGACCTCGAGACCGAGACGATCGAGAACCCGAGCTACCGCACGGTGGCCTGGAGCGGAAGCTACCTGCAGGTCACCCTCATGTCGATTCCGGTCAACGGTGACATCGGACTGGAGAAGCACGCCCAGACCGACCAGTTCATTCGGCTCGACCGTGGCCGCGGTCGAGCCCAGATGGGACCCGGCAAGGACGAGCTGACCTTCGACCAGGAGGTGACCGACGGTTGGTGCGTCATCGTTCCGGCCGGCAGCTGGCACAACGTCACCAACATCGGCGACGAGCCGATGCAGGTCTACACCGTCTACGCACCGCAGCACCACCAGCCGGGCAAGGTCCAGGAGACCAAGGCAATCGCCGACAGCGACACCGACGACGAACCCGCCGACTGGTCCGTACAGCCGGACCGCGTCGCGGACCAGCACGCCTGATCAGACTCGTTCAACCCGGACGCCTGCCGCCACGCGTGCGGCCGTCCACCAGGTTCAGCCTCGTCGCCGCCCATGAGTGACTGGCTCAGCGGACGTGGGTGCTGTGCCGGCCCGTCGACAGGCGCGCCATTCCTCCAGATCCTCGGCCCTACCGACGCCCCCTGGCGAAGTACGCCAGCGGACCGACGGGCTGCACGAAGAGCGCGAGCGCCCACGCGACCTTCGGACCACGGACCCTGTCCGCAGGACGACGGGCTAGATCCCGCAACGCCACGGTGGCGAGGACTGCCTCCACCGCACCCACGACGCAAATCGCTCGCTGCTGACCGGTCGTGAGGTCGGACCACTTCTTCTTCGCCATGACGCAACGCTACCGGTTGGTCACTCCAGCCGTGCTCGGGTGCCTCAGCGCTCTGCGGCTGCGTGCTCGCGCGCACACGCAACCACCGCAGCCAGGTCGAGCCCGTACGCCGGACCGTGGCCCGACTCGTACTCCTCGACCCGGGCCGCACCCCGCTCGAGAAGCCGGGCGGCTCCGGTGCGGTTGCCGCGGGCTGCATGGGTCAGACCGACACAGACCTGCGCGAGTCCTTGCCACAGGCCACGTTCTTCAACCGGACCAGCCTTCCAACGCGCCTCCAGAACTTCGTGCGCGGCGAACGGCCGACCTTCCTGCACCAGCTCCTGGGCGAAGGCAACCGTCTCCACGGCCGGCAGGGCCTCCTCGGGAACCGGCTCGACCCCGGCAGCGCCATACGGCAGGGGGCGACCGAGAGCATCGCGAGGGCGTGCCTGACGTGGCCGACCGGCTTGGTCGCGGTCTCGACTGTGGTCCCCGGTCACCGTGGGCTCCGATCCACAGGGATCTGGACACGTCGCTTCACCATGTATCGAGGATAGGCGCGGCTCGCTCCGCAAGGGCAACGGCCGTGATTCCGAGAACCGCGGCGAACAGGGCGTCCACCCGCCGAGGATGTCCTCGCAGACGACTGACCGAGATCGCTACGAGACACGGTCCCAGCCGCGTCGCGGCCGGTGGCTACCCAGCTGGTCATCGCGGCTGCGGTAGACGATGTAGGGCCGGGTCACGTAGCCCACGGGCGCACTGAAGACGTGCACGAGCCGGGTGAACGGCCATACCGCAAAGAGCCCGAAGGCGACCAGCGCGTGCAGCTGGAAGCCGAGCGGGGCGGCGGCCATCAGGTTGGCGTCAGGCTGGAAGGCCAGGAACGAGCGATACCAGACCGAGACCCCCTCGCGGTAGTTGTACTCGCCCCCGATCGTCATGATCGAGCCGGCAATGGTGTTCCACATGCCCAGGCCGATCGCCGCGGCGAGAAACGCATACATGACCTTGTCCATGACCGTGGTCGCGGAGAAGACCGGTCCGACGGTGCGACGACGGTAGATCAGGATCACCATGCCGACCAGGGCCACGATGCCTGCAAGCAGACCACCCGTGACGGCCACCACGTGATACATGTGCTCGCTGATCCCGACCGCGTCGGTCCACGACTGCGGCACCAGAAGTCCGATGATGTGGCCACCCACGACGCCGAGCATCCCGAAGTGGAACATCGGGCTGCCGATGCGCAGCAGCCGGTTCTCGTAGAGCTGGGACGAGCGCGTGGTCCAGCCGAACTTGTCGTAGCGGTAGCGCCACGCGTGCCCGACGACAAAGCTGGTCAGGCAGATGTACGGAAAGACGACGAAGAGGAACTCACTCATGTGCGGGCCCCCGGGAACGACGGCATGGGCAGCAGGGTCGCCTCGGGCGCGGCACCGGAGGCTGCGCCGGGGCTGAACTGGGGGTTGGCGAAGGGCGCGAGCCCGACCTCCTCCTCGGGCGGGCCTTCGGCGGCCAGCCGGCGTACCGCATCGCGCTCGTCGCCGCGCAGTGGCGGCAGGGTGGCCGTGATCGCATCGATCAGGCCAGCCCAGGGTGACTTCATGTCCCGCAACGACAGGCGCAGCAGTTCCAGACCGGCCCGGTGGTCCAGCATCAGCTCCCGGCCGCGATCGCGGTCGATCGTGGCCGCGAACTCGAGCACGACGCACAGGTGGTCGGGCAGCTCCGCGTCATCGAGCTCGAAACCGGCCTGCAGGTAGGTCTGCTTGAAGCGCAGCAGCGCCATCCCCCCCTTGCGGGTGTCGCCGTGGGCGAAATAGGTCAGGAACAGGTTGCAGCGCCTGCGGTTGTCGAACGTCTCGACGTAGTCGGCCTGCAGGTCCGGCAGCGGCGTCGACTCCAGGTGCACCAGGAAGTCTCGGATCGAATCACCGATCGCGGCGGGTAGCTCACAGGAGGCTGACCTGACCAGATCGGCGTGCCCGAGCACCCGCTCGTCGGGATAGTCCAGGAGCAGCGAGACCGACTGCCACACGGCGCTCAGCTGTCCAGGTGACAACGCAGTCCTGGCTCGACGGCCGCTCACGAGTCCGGGCCCTTCGGTGGGAACATCCCGGGCGGAGCCACTTTGCCGTCCCAGTTGAGCAGGTTGACCCGACCACTCTTGTGGTCCGGCCCTGCCAGCGAGTCGGAGGTCTGCCGCTCCTGCAGCATCTGGAAGTTCTCGACCGCGATCGGGGTCGGCGTGCCGGAGCCCTCGCCGAAGACGTCCTGCTGGCCGCCGCCGTACTCCGAGACCGAGCACTCGGTGGACAGCTCCTCCAGGGAGTGCGCCTGCTCGAGGTGGGCGGGGGGGATGACGTAGCGCTCGTCGTACTTCGCGATCGCCAGGAGGCGATACATGTCGTACATCTCCTCCTCGGTCATCCCGACCGCGGCCGGGATCGAGGCGTCGGGATCGCGGCCCATGTTGATGTCGCGCATGTAGCAGCGCATCGCGGCCAACTTCTTGAGGACGGCGTCGACCGGCTCGACCTCCCCGGCCGTGAACAGCTCGGCGAGATACTCGACCGGGATCCGCAGGGCGTCGATGGCGGCGAACAGGTTGCCCTTGTCCTCGGCGTCCTCACCC
The DNA here is from genome assembly GCF_003443875.1 of Aeromicrobium sp. A1-2. NCBI lineage: Bacteria > Bacillati > Actinomycetota > Actinomycetes > Propionibacteriales > Nocardioidaceae > Aeromicrobium > Aeromicrobium sp. A1-2. The sequence continues at coordinate 1,517,915 of NZ_CP027482.1, forward strand.
GTCTCCTGGACGACGTCTACCACCGGCGACAACGGGGGGATGTACCAGACCATGGGCATCGTGCGGTACTCCGGATGCAACGGCAGCGCGACCTTGAACGTGTTGATGAGCGCGTAGATCGGGGACCGCTGGGCGGCGTCGATCCAGTCCCGGGAGATGCCTGCCGCTTCTGCCTCGCGCATGACCTCGGGGTCGAAGGGGTCGAGGAACACGTCGCGCTGGGCCTCGTAGAGCCCGTGCTCGTCCTCGGTGGAGGCGGCCTCGAGCACCTTGTCGGCGTCGTACAGCATCAGACCGATGTAGCGCAGGCGGCCCACGCAGGTCTCGGCGCACACGGTCGGCAGGCCGACCTCGATGCGCGGGAAGCAGAACGTGCACTTCTCGGCCTTGCCCGTGCGGTGGTTGAAGTAGATCTTCTTGTAGGGGCAACCCGAGACACATTTGCGCCAACCACGGCACGCTTCCTGGTCGACCAGCACGATGCCGTCCTCTTCGCGCTTGTAGATCGCGCCGCTGGGGCACGAGGCCGCGCACGACGGGTTGAGGCAGTGCTCGCAGATGCGTGGGAGGTAGAACATGAAGGTCTGCTCGAACTCGAACTTCACCTTGTCGGCGATCTTCGCCAGCATCGGGTCGCGGTGCGCGGTCTCGGTGGAGCCACCGAGGTCGTCGTCCCAGTTGGCCGACCACTCGATCTTCATGTCCTTGCCGCTGATCAGCGACTTGGGCCGGGCGACCGGGGTGTGCTCCTGGGCAGGCGCATCGGTCAACGTGGAGTAGTCGTAGGTCCACGGCTCGTAGTACTCGCCGATCGAGGGCAGCTTGGGGTTGGAGAAGATCGTCATCAGGTTCTTGAACCGACCACCCGCCTTGAGCTTGAGCCGGGCCCGCTTGTTGAGCTCCCAGCCGCCCTTCCACGTGTCCTGGTCCTCGTAGGTGCGCGGGTAGCCGAGCCCGGGCCGGGTCTCGACGTTGTTGAACCAGATGTACTCCGTCCCCGTCCGGTTGGTCCACGCCTGCTTGCAGGTCACCGAGCAGGTGTGGCAGCCGATGCACTTGTCGAGGTTCATCACCATCGCCATCTGCGCCATGACCTTCATCAGTACGTCACCTCCTGGGAACGTTTGCGAATGATGGTGACCTCGTCACGCTGATTGCCCGTGGGACCGAGGTAGTTGAATGCGAACGTCAGCTGGGCGTAGCCGCCGATCAGGTGCGATGGCTTCACCAGCAGTCGGGTCAGCGAGTTGTGGATGCCGCCACGCTTGCCCGACGTCTCGGCCAGCGGTACGTCGATCAGCCGGTCCTGTGCGTGGTACATGTACACCGTTCCCTCGGGCATGCGGTGCGAGACGATGGCCCGCGCCACCACGACACCGTTGCGGTTGACCGCCTCGATCCAGTCGTTGTCCTTGATGCCGACCTTGACGGCGTCTCGGTCGCTCACCCAGATGTTCTGCCCACCACGGGACAGCGACAGCATGAACAGGTTGTCCTGGTACTCGGAGTGGATCGACCACTTGTTGTGGGGGGTCAGGTAGCGCACCGCCAGTCCCTCGACCTGTCCGCCCGAGCCGTCCGAGACGCTGCCGAGCTCGGGCTCGGCGAACAGCGCCGCCATGTTCAGCGGCGGCCGGTAGACCGGCAGACCCTCGCCGAGCTCGGTCATCCAGTCGTGGTCGAGGTAGAAGTGCATGCGGCCGGTCAGCGTGTGCCAGGGCTTCTTGCGCTCGACGTTGATCGTGAACGGCGAGTAACGGCGACCGCCGGTTTCGGACCCCGACCACTCCGGTGAGGTGATCACCGGAACGGGCGGGCCCTGGGTGTCGGCGAAGGTGATCTGCTTGCCCTGGTGCTCCTCGGCCAGGTCGGCCAGCTTCACGCCCGTGCGCGTCTCGAGGGTCTTGAAGCCCTGGGTCGCCAGCTGGCCGTTCGTCGTGCCGGACAGGGCGAGGATCGCCTCGCACACGTTGACGTCCCTCTTGAGCGACGGCCGGCCGTCGGCCACCCCACCGCGGACGGCACCGTTCTTGTGCCGCAGGTACTCGACCTGCTTGCCGAGCTCGAAGGTCACGCCCTTGGTCGTCGCGCCGAGGGTGTCCAGCAGTGGCCCGAGGGCGTTCATCTTCTGCGCCACGGCACCGTAGTCCCGCTCGACCTCGACCAGCTTGGGCATCGTGACTCCGGGGATCGGCTCGCACTCGCCCTTCTTCCAGTCCCGGACGACGCCGTGCGGGGTGGCCATCGCGTCAGGGGTGTCGTGGGTGAGGGGCACAGCCACGACGTCCTTGCGCACTCCTAGGTGTGTGGCCGCCAGCTCGCTGAACTTCTCCGCGATGGTCTGCCACGCGTCCCAGTCGGTGCGGGTCTGCCACGGGGGCGCGATCGCGGGATTGAAGGAGTGCACGAACGGATGCATGTCGGTCGTGTTGAGGTCGTGCTTCTCGTACCAGGTCGCGGCCGGGAGGACGACGTCGGAGAAGATCGTGGTGCTGGTCTGTCGGAAGTCGATCGTCATCAACAGGTCGAGCTTGCCCTCGGGCGCCTTGTCTCGCCACTTGACGTCGACCGGGCGCTGGTCCTGGGGCGTCTCGGTCGCCCGCACCGACGAGTCAGTGCCGAGCAGGTGCTTGAGGAAGTACTCGTTGCCCTTGCCGGACGAGCCGAGCAGGTTGGCCCGCCAGATGGACAGGATCCGGGGGTAGTTTTGTGGCGCATCGGGATCCTCACCCGCGAACTCGAGCCCACCGGACTTGAGCTGGTCGACGACGTACTCCCCCACGGGCTTGCCGGCGGCCGCCGCGTCGTCGCTCAGATCCAGCGGGTTGCGGTCGAATGTGGGATAGGACGGCATCCAGCCCATCCGGGCACTCTGCGCGATCACGTCGGCGGTGGACTTGCCTGCCAGCTGACCGGAGCCGGTGGTGGCCGAGAGCGTGTCGGCGCCGAACTGGTCGTAGCGGAACTGGTTGCTGTGCAGGTACCAGTAGGCGGTCTGGATCATGTTGCGCGGCGGGCGGTTCCAGTCCAGCGCGTTGGCCACCTGGTTGTAGCCCGTGAGCGGGCGCACCTTCTCCTGCCCGACGTAGTGCGCCCATCCGCCGCCGTTGACCCCCTGGCAGCCGGTGAGGTTGGTCAGGGTCAGGAACGCGCGATAGATCGTGTCCGAGTGGAACCAGTGGTTGGTGCCGGCGCCCATCACGATCATCGAGCGGCCGCGCGACTCCTCCGCGTTGGCGGCGAACTCCCGACCGATCCGGGCTGCCGTCGCGGCGGGGACTCCGGTGATGACTTCCTGCCACGCGGGCGTGTAGGGCGACTCGGCGTCGTCGTAGCCGCTGGCCCACTCCCCCGGCAACCCGTCACGCGCGACGCCGTACTGGGCGAGCAGCAGGTCGAAGACCGTGGTCACCAGGTGTCCGTCGACCCGGCGGACCGGTACACCGCGCGGGAGGTCGGCGGCGGCGCCGTCGGGGGTGTCGAAACGCGGCATCCGCACCAGCACGGAGTCCTGCGCGCCGTCCAGCAGCGACAGCTGGGGATCGACGTCACCGAGCTCGAGGTTCCACTTGCCCACACCGGTCTCGCCATAGCGGTGACCCAGCGAGCCGTTCGGCACGACCGGCTTCCCGGTACGCGCATCGATCAGGACGGTCTTGAAGGCCGCGTTCTCCTCTGCCGGGTTGGTCGAGGCCAGGTCCGAGGCGGTCAGGAACTTGCCCGCGGTGAAGGCACCGTCGCCGATGTCGTCGAGCTTCACCAGGTAGGGCAGGTCGGTGTAGGTCTTGACGTACTCGGTGAAGTACGGAGTCTGCCGGTCGACGAAGAACTCCTTGAGCACGACGTGCCCCATCGACATCGCCAGCGCCGCGTCGGTGCCCGGCCTGGCGGGCAGCCACTCATCGGCGAACTTCACATTGTCGGCGTAGTCGGGGGCGACCGCGACGACCTTCTGGCCGCGGTAGCGCGCCTCGGTCATCCAGTGCGCATCAGGCGTGCGAGTGACCGGCAGGTTGGAACCCCACATGATCAGGTAACCCGCATTCCACCAGTCCCCCGACTCCGGCACATCGGTCTGGTCGCCGAAGACCTGCGGAGAGGCGACGGGCAGGTCGGCGTACCAGTCGTAGAAGCTCAGCATCGAGCCACCGATCAGGTTCATGAACCGTGCGCCCGAAGCGTGCGAGACCATCGACATCGCCGGGATCGGCGAGAAGCCGGCGACCCGGTCGGGCCCGTACTGCTTGATCGTGTGGACGTGCGCCGCCGCGACGATCTCGCTGGCCTCCTCCCACGTCGCGCGCACCAGGCCACCCTTGCCGCGGGCGGACTTGTAGGCCTTTGCGCGTTGCGGGTTCTCCACGATGTGCTCCCACGCGCGCACCGGATCGCCGTCGTGCTGGGACTTGGCCTCCCGGAACATCTGCAGCAGGACACCGCGCACGTATGGATAGCGGACGCGGGTCGGTGAGTAGGTGTACCAGGAGAACGCCGCGCCCCGCGGGCAGCCGCGAGGCTCGTACTCCGGGGAGTCCGGCCCGACCGAGGGATAGTCGGTCTGCTGGGTCTCCCAGGTGATGATCCCGTCCTTGACGTAGACCTTCCACGAGCAGGAACCCGTGCAGTTGACCCCATGAGTGGAACGCACGACCTTGTCATGGCTCCACCGGTCGCGGTAGAAGTCGTCCGCCTGGCGGCCGCCCACCTTCGACAGCGTCCGGAGGTCGTCCGAGACCGTTCCACGGGTGAAGAACCGGCGGCTGCGCACCAGCGCATCGCTCAGCGGGCCATCCAGACCCGGCGGACCGGAGCGGCCTGAGCTGTTGCCGGTGCCGGGGCGATCCTGGGCAGTCGTCATGCGCCGGCCATCTCCTCGTCGTGTCGACGCGCGGTCCCGCGCACCGTGGTCAGGGTCAGCAGCAGCGTCAGGGCCGCGGTCACCGCGAGCAGCCCCAACCCGATGGCGTACGAATCAGTGCGGCCGTAGATGTAGCCCATGACCAACGGTGGGACGAATCCGCCCAGGCCGCCGGCGGCTCCGACCAGACCGGTCACGCCACCGACCCGGGTCGGATTGGTCACCCTGGCGATCAACGCGAAGGTCGCGCCCGTGCCAGAGCCCAGGGCCATTGCCATGACCAGGAAGGCGATCGCTCCGACCGGTTCGAGGACTGGTGTCGTGGACGCGATCGCAGCGCCAACCACGACGACGGAGTAGCCGACAGCCAGCACCGGGATCGGACCCATCCGGTCCGCAAGCCAGCCCCCGACCGGCCGCATGATGACCGCGAGCACCACGAATCCGGCCATCCGGTTGGCCGCGTCGGCGGGGGTGAGGTCATAGGCCGTCTTGAGATAGGCGGGCAGGTAGACCGAGAACGCCACGTAGCCACCGAACGCAACCGCGTACAGGATGCTGGCCTGCCAGGTGATCGGCAGGCGCGCATTCGCCTTCAGTCGCGAGCCCAAGGACGAGGTCGGCGCCTGTCGACCCGGCGCGTCCTCGAGCAGCAACCACGCCACACCGGCGAAGATCGCCAGGGCCACTGCCGCGAACAGGAACGGCGCCTTGTCGCCGACGTTCGAGTAGAGCCGGACCGTCGTGAGAGCACTGATCGCGGTGCCGCCCATACCTGCCCCGAAAATCCCCACGGCCAGCCCTCGCCGTTCCGGGGGAAACCAGGCGTTGACGAACGGCACGCCGACCGCGAAGGAGGTCCCCGAGATGCCGAGGAAGAATCCCCCGAACAGCAGCGCCGCGTAGTTGGTTTGCCCGTAGAAACCGATGAACAGCACCGGCACGATCGTCGCGATCGAGACGATCACGAACATTTCGCGACCGCCGTACTTGTCGGTCAGAGCTCCGACCGGGATCCGTCCGAGCGATCCGACGATCACCGGCACGGCCACCAACAGGGAGATCTGTGACTCACTGAGGTCGCCCAGGGTGCCGCTGTCACCGAACACGGGGCCCAGCGGGCTGAGCAGCGCCCACGCCCAGAAGTTGACCGCGAACCCGACCGTGGCGAGGACAAGCATCAGCCATGGGGACCTGTCCGGTGCTACCCCGTCAGAAACTGCTGCTCTGCCCATGGCGGACCGCCTCGACTCATCACGACTGGCGCTGCCGGTGAGGTGGCAACCCCTGGTTGGCACCATGGCACAACCAAGGGTCAAAGACGACCCCCGTGCCACCGGTCAGTCCGTCAGACCTGCGACGAGAATAGGCAACCAGCAGTCGGCCACGCGTCAGGCCAGCAGCGCGATGCTGTGGTCGGAGCCGAGCGTGAACGCCGCGCCGTTCAGGTCATCGTGCCGGTGCGTCCGCGTAGCGCAGGTACGGCTTGACCTCGACGACATCCTTGAAGAGCTTGACGGCATCCTCGGTGCTCACGCTCGTGGACACGATGACTCGCTCGCCCGGCTTCCAGTCCGCAGGAGTGGCGATCGGGTCGCGATCGGTGGCCTGCAGGGCATCGATCACCCGCACGATCTCGTCGAAGTTGCGCCCCACTGACTTGGGATAGGTCAGCATGAGCCGCAGCTTGTTGTCCGGGTCGATGATGAAGACCGAACGGACAGTCGACGTGTCGCCCTCGCCGGGGTGGATCATGTCGTACAGCTCGGCAACCTTGCGGTCCGGATCGGCGACGATCGGGAAGTTCAGCGGTGTTCCGGTGACTTCGCTGATGTCGGGCGCCCAGGCGCGGTGCTCCTCGACCGGATCGACCGAGAGGGCCAACGCCTTTGTGTTTCGCTTGGCGAACTCGCTGTGCAGGGCTGCGGTGCGACCAAGCTCGGTCGTGCAGACCGGGGTGAAGTCGGCGGGGTGGCTGAAGAACACCACCCAGGAGCCGGCCTTCCAGTCATGGAAGGACAGCACGCCGTCGGTCGTGTCCGCAGTGAAGTCTGGGGCTATGTCGCCCAGGTGAAGACTCATGATGATGGTTCTCCTCTGATGGTTGATGTCACGTGCGTGATGTGGGCGTCTCAGGCCGGGGAGTGGGTCGCCGCCCATGCGGCGTAGCCACCGGTGAGGTCCGAGACGTCGGTGTAGCCCTGGGTGAGCAGGTAGGACGCCGCCACGCTCGAGCGCCAGCCACCGGCGCAGTTCACGACGACCGAACCCTCGCGAGGCACCTCGCTGAGTCGGCTGCGCAGCTGGGCGAGCGGCACGTTGACCGAGCCGGGAATCGCGCCGTCCTCAACCTCGCCGGCATTGCGGACATCGATGACGCTGACGCTTTGCGAGGCGTCGGCAAGGACCTCGTCCAGCTGGGACGGGGTGATCCGGCTGCCGTGGCTCACACCGGTTGCCTCGCGGGAGAGGAGCACTTCCTCGATCTCGGGGAGGTAGCCGACCACCTGGTCGAAGCCGATGCGGGCCAGGCGGGTGACACCTTCGACCTCGTGTCCCTCGGGCGCAACCAGGACGATGGTGTCGGCCGGGTCCAGGAGCATGCCCGCGGTCTCGGCGAAGCGACCGTCGAGCGGGACGCTCAGGGAGCCCTTGAGATGACCTGCGACGAAGTCGACCTGGTCTCGCGCGTCCAGCAGGATCGCTCCGTCCGCAACGGCAGAGAACGCACTGTCCGAGTCGAGCTCGAGAGCCGATCCATCGTCGAAGGTGTCGTGGACCTGGCGGTTGAGCGTCGCATCGTGGATGAAGTAGGCGGGTGCCGGTGGCTGGCCTGCTGTCACGAGGGCGACGAAGGACGCCTCGTCCATCGGCTGGCAGGCATAGTTGAACCGGCGCTGCTCTCCGATCGTCGACTGCTTCTCGGTCGACAGGTTCTTGCCGCACGCAGAGCCTGCGCCGTGGGCGGGGAAAACACGGACAGCGTCATCGAGTCCCATGAGCCGGTGCTGGACCGAGTCGTAGAGCTGGTGGCCGAGCTCGGCCGCCGTGACCCCGACGGAGGCGAGCAGGTCCGGGCGACCGACGTCACCGATGAAGAGTGCGTCACCGGTGAGGACACCGTAGGGAGTCCCGTCGTCGGCGTGCTCGCGGACCAGGATGCTGATCGACTCGGGGGTGTGACCGGGCGTGTGCATGATTTCCAACGTCACGCCACTGCCATCGCCCAGGTCGATCCGCTCGCCGTCGGCCAGGTGACGGAACTCGTAGTCGGCCTCCGCCGCGTCGCCGTAGCCGATCCAGGCACCGGTGGCTGCGGCCATCTCGAGGTGGCCGGCCAGGAAGTCTGCGTGGAAGTGGGTGTTGATGACTCCGACGATCTCCAGCCCGTTGGCGGCGGCCTCGTCGAGGTACTCCTGCACGTCACGTCGTGGGTCGACGACCACGGCTCGGCCGGTCGTGGTGTCACCGATGAGGTACGACGCCTGCGACAAGCAGTCCAGGTAGTGCTGGACGAAGTGCATTCCCGGTCGGCTTGCGGATTCGGTGCTGTCCGCTGCTGCGGTGGCTGCCTGTGTGTTCATGCGGTGCTACCTCTCTCGTAGCCGGCCTGGAAGAGGTCCAGCAAATGTACGTACATCTTGTATTCAGACTAGCACCTAACCCCCCGCGGGGTTAGACCCCTCGCTGTGTCAAGCCTCTCTTGCGCTCGCGCTGGAATGTACGTACATTAAGGAGTGCCCCGATTCTCGATGCGACAGAGAGGCTGCACCCGACATGAGCGTTTCCTCTCCCGGCGCATCGATCGTCCCCGTCGACCGCCACAGCTCCGAGCCCCTCTGGGCGCAGGTTCAGTCCGATATCGAGCGTCGACTCCACACTGGGGAGTTCCACCACTCCTTTCCCGGCGAGATGGCACTCGTGGACCAGTACGGCGTCAGCCGCCACACGGTACGCAAGGCATTGCGTCGCCTTCGGGAGTCCGGCATGGTCGAGGCCTCTCGTGGTCGCTCGCCCAAGGTTGCCGACAACGAGATCGCCCAGCCGCAGGGAGCGCTCTACAGCCTCTTCGCCTCGGTGGAATCGGCCGGCCACCAGCAACGCAGCATCGTCCGAGCGCTCGACACCCGCGCCGACGGGACGGTCGCGACGCGTCTGGGTCTTGAGGAATCGACTCCCCTGATCTATCTCGAGCGGATTCGGCTCAGTGACGACGAGCCGCTCGCGATGGACCGAGTCTGGCTACCCGCGCGGATCGCCGCGCCCCTCTTGGACGCAGACTTCGCCCAGACCTCGCTGTACGCCGAGCTCGACACCCGATGCGACGTACGGCTGACCGGCGGCCGCGAGCAGGTACGCGCCGTGATGCCGACACCTGCCGAGCGTCTGCTGCTCGAGATCCCCGACGGCGTCGCGGCCCTGGCGATCGAGCGCACCGGCGAGCTGCGCGGTCGCCCGGTCGAGTGGCGCCAGACCGTGGTGCGCGGCGACAGATTCAGCCTGGTCACCGACGTCAGCCGTCCTGATCAGCCATCCGTGACGGTGTTCAACCGCGTACCCGCCCACCCACCGAAGGAAGCCTCATGACATCGATCCACGACGTGTCCATCGCCCGCGCTGCTGAGCTGGCCGCCGAGGGCGCGCTGATGCTCGACGTGCGCGAGCCCGATGAGTGGCAGGCCGGGCACATGGCCGGCGCGGTCCACGTGCCCCTGGGCCAGCTGGATCCGTCAACGATCCCCGTCGGCACTCCCATCGTGGCGGTCTGCCGGTCCGGCAACCGATCCGGCAAGGCAGCCATCCTGTTGGCCGACGCTGGACACGAGGTCGTCAACATGGACGGCGGGATGCTTGCGTGGAGCGAGGCTGGCCTGCCGGTGGTCACCACTGAACAAGACCCCGGCGCCATGTGATGGATCTGCTGTGGATCGTCCTGCTGGGCCTCCTGATCGGAGCCGTGCTCGGCGGCCTCGGCGGCGGAGGTGCCATCCTCACCGTCCCGGTGCTGGTCTACATCGTCGGCCAGTCCGGCCAAGCCGCCACCACCAGCAGCCTTGTCATCGTCGGTCTCAGCGCTGCGGTCGGTGTGCTCTCCTACCTGTCCGCCAGGCGAGTGCGATGGGGCCTCGGCCTGGCGTTCGGCCTGATCGGCCTCCCTGCCACCTTCCTCGGCAGCTTCCTCAACCAACGGGTCGACGAGAACGTCCTCCTGCTGGGCTTTTCGGGCCTCATGGTCGTCGCGGCGCTAGCCATGGTCGTCGACAACGCGCGGACTCACGAGTCGGACACCACGGACGGGGTCACGACAGAGCCCGGTGCGACCCCGGCCGCACGCCCGTCGCCGGCTGTCGTGGTCGCCGTCGCGCTTGCCGTTGGGCTGCTCACGGGCTTCTTCGGCGTCGGCGGTGGATTCGTCATCGTGCCGGCCCTCGTGCTCGCACTGCGTCTGCCGATCCAGCAAGCTGTGGGCACCTCGCTGATGATCGTCGCGCTCAACTCGGCGACGGCGCTGGTCTCGCGCGCCGGCACCGCACACTTCGACTGGGCCGTGATCATCCCGTTCACACTCGCCGCGATGGTGGCCACGCTGATCGGCAAGCGCGTGGCCGACAGGCTCCCGGCAGCCCACGTCAAGCACGGCTTCGCCGCGCTGCTGCTTCTGGTCGCGGGCTACACGGCTTGGCAGAGCGTCGACGGTCTGACCAGCGACTCGGCGCCCACTGCGACTTCTGCGGTCTCCTCGGCGACCTTGGCCGACGCGGCAGATCAGCTGCCTGCAATCGATCGTAGGCGCACCACGATCCTCTGATCGGGCTCCAGGCGGAGATCGTTGGGATCGCCCTCGACGCTCCCTCCATTGCTGGTGACCTCCACACTCTCCCCCGCCACTGCACTGATCTCGCCGATCTGCGTCGGTGTCAGCGTGACGCCCCACTGCGTGAACAGCTGCCCCAGCGTGAATCTCTCGCCCACTGTGCTGGCTTCAATGTGGATCAAGCCGTCTGCCTCGTGCGTGTGCACCGCAGACATGGCGCCACTGACCGGATCAACGCCGATGTTGGGCGGGATCGGCACGGCCTCCCCATCGATCATCACGATGAGGTGCGGGTGGTAGTGCTCAGCCATACCCATGGGGCCCATGTCGAGACCCGCGAGGGCCGCCCGCTCGGCCACATTCGTCGGTGCCGACCATCGGGACTCGGCCACTGGTTGACCGGACGACTCCTGCGTGCTGGCGCATCCGGCCAGCACGCCGGCGAGCAGCAGCCCCGTCGTGGGCCAGGTGGCTCGTCTCACTGGGTCCCGTCCCCGTTCTGGCGCTTCCGTACCGCTCGTCGCGACGGGCGCATCGTCCACCTGGCCAACAAGGCCAGTACGAGGACTATCGCGAACGCGACGATCCACGACGTGTAGCCAGCGATCCCGTGGCCGAAGCCGCCGAGCCCTCCGACGCCCAGTTGAAAGGTCACGCGGTTCCACGGAGGACGGCCTTGCGCGCTTCGTACTCCTCGCGGTCCACCTCGCCGCGGGCGAACCGATCGTCGAGGATCTCAAGAGCCGTACGATCCTGGGTCCGATCGCCACCGCGGCTCCGATCGCTGCCCCGGAAGATCATCACGCCGGCAAGGATCACCAAGCCCCAGAAGGCGGCCATCACCGCGATCATGACGACCCAGCTTCCTGCGCCCATCCCATTCCCGTACCAATCCATCATCTTGAACAACTCCTTCGCGTGTCTTGCTCCCTCCATGCTCACCCGCCCGCGGGGCTCGTCCGGTCGAGGTTGTGTGAAGGTTCGTTGAAGAAGTCGCGCAGAGGTCCCTGACCAGCGTCGTCGCGCAGCCCAGGCTGGCACCATGAGTGTCATGTCCTCCGCGAGCCCCGGTTCCCCACCAGGCGTTCAGACTGTCGCAGCGACGCCAGCACCGGAGAAACCCCGCTCGGGCATGCGCGCGCTGATCGTCGAGGACGAGGAGGCGCTGGCCGGGCTGCTCGTCAGCTACTTCGAGCGCGACGGGTTCGACGTTTCATCGACCGGCGACGGGCTGATGGCTGTCGACCTCGCACGCCAGGTCGATCCCGATGTCGTCGTCCTGGACCTCGGACTGCCGGGACTGGACGGTGTCGAGGTCTGCCGGCAGCTGCGCACCTTCTCGGATGCCTACCTGGTCATGGTGACCGCACGCAGCGACGAGGTGGACACCCTGATCGGACTCTCGGTCGGCGCCGACGACTACCTCACCAAGCCCTTCAGCCCCCGTGAGCTGATGGCCCGCGTGCAGGCGATGTTGCGCCGCCCACGACTGCTGGCGCACGAGGGCAGCGCGTTGGCACGAGCAGACTCCTTCGGGAAGCTGACCATCGACCGAGCCGGCCGTGACGTCTGGCTCGACGGCGAGCCCGTGGCACTGACCCGTACCGAGTTCGACCTGTTGGCCGCGCTGTCCGAACGGCCGAAGATCGTCTTGACCCGACGCCAGCTCATCAACCACGTGTGGGGGCCTACCTGGGTCGGCGACGAGCACCTCGTCGACGTTCACATCGGGCACCTACGTCGCAAGCTCGACGACGGAGCTGCTGACAGCCGTTTCATCCGAACGGTCCGCGGCGTGGGCTACCGGATGGGTGCCGGCGCATGACCCTCCGCGAACGTCTGGGCAGCGGCTTCGGAGTCCGGCTGCTCGGCGCCCAGGCGTTGGTCCTGCTCGCCGGCGCCGCGACGACCTGGATCGTCGCCACAATCGTCGGCCCCGGCATCTTCCGCGACCATCTGCACCGGGCGGGTGTCCCGCACACCGCAGCGGAGGAACAGCACGTGGAGCGGGCCTTCACCTCGTCCCTTGCCATCGCGATCTCGATCGCATTGGTCGCTGCGACCGTCACGGCCCTGGCTGTGACGTGGTACTTCTCGCGTCGGGTCCAACGATCCATCGCGCAGGTGTCCACTGCAACGGCGCACGTGGCCGCCGGACAGTACGACGTACGCGTCAACGACCCCGGGCTGGGCCGGGAGTTCTCGGTCCTCGCGTCCACCAGCAACACGCTCGCGGAACGGCTGGAGACCGCCGAGACCACTCGCCGTCGGATGCTCGCGGACCTGGCCCACGAGATGCGCACCCCGCTGGCCACCGTCGACGCGCACCTGGAGGCGATCGAGGATGGCATCCGAGACCTCGACGCCGACACTCTCGGCGTGATCCGCCTGAGCACCCAGCGGCTGAAGCGGCTCGCGGAAGACATCTCGGCAGTCTCGCGCGCCGAGGAGGGAATCCTGGACATCACTCGAACGCCGATAGCGGCGGCCGGCCTGGTGAGCGCCGCCGCCCGCACGGCCGACGGCCGCATCGCCGCCGCAGGCATCAACCTCCAGATCGACCTGATGACCGACGCGCAGGTGCTGGTCGATCCTGATCGCATCGGCCAGGTGCTCACCAACCTGCTCGACAACGCGCTGCGCCACACCCCGCCCGGCGGCACCGTCCGGATCTCCTGCTCCCTGCGTGGGCGATGGGTCCAGTACGTCGTGGCCGACACCGGCGACGGCATCGCGCCCGAACACCTCAGTCACGTCTTCGAGCGCTTCTATCGCGCGGACGCCGCACGGGCTCGCGCCCACGGGGGTTCGGGAATCGGACTCAGCATCGCCAAGGCGCTGGTCGAGGCCCACGGCGGTGAGATCACCGCGTCCAGTCCAGGACCAGGACGTGGGGCGGAGTTCTCGGTCCGCCTGCGGGTGATCTGAGACTCGATCGCCAACCACCGGCGATCTTCGTCAAACCTTCATCGAACCCGCGCCGGAACTCCGTACCGACGCGGCAGGCTCAAGGTTGGCCGCCCAGAAGCGGCTTTGCCTGACCCGACTCGGATGAGGATTCATGCCTGAACTATCGCGTCGCGGCCTGCTGCTCGGCGGACTGGCCATCGCCGCCACGGGCGCACTCGGCGCCTGTACGTCGCCATCAAGCAACCGGGTCACGTCGACGTTCGGGCCTCCCACTCGTCTGTCCGCGGCTCCCGGGCAGAGCGTGGTCGAGCGCACCCTGGTTGCGAAGCCAGCGACCCTGGACCTCGGCGGCACCGCCGTCGAGACCTGGGCGTTCGGCGACACGGCACCCGGTCCGCTGATCCGCGCGAACGCGGGCGACCTGCTCAGGATCCGTTTCGAGAACCAACTCCCGGCAGACACCACTGTGCACTGGCACGGCATCGCACTGCGCAACGAGGCTGACGGTGTCCCGGGCCTGACCCAGAACCCGATCACGTCCGGCGACTCATTCCTCTACGAGTTCACCGCGCCTGATCCGGGCACGTACTTCTACCACCCACACGTGGGAGTGCAGCTCGACCGAGGCCTCTACGCACCCCTGATCATCGACGACCCACGCGAGACCGGCGGCTACGACTCGGAATGGGTCCTCGTCCTGGACGACTGGGTCGACGGCACGGGTCGCACCCCCGACGACGTGCTGGCCGAGCTCAGCGCCGCCGACGGGGAGGACTCCGGCGGCATGGGCGGCATGGACATGGGCGGCAAAAGCATGGGTGATCCCCCGTTCGGGGATGCCGGCGACGTGGCCTATCCCCACTACCTGATCAACGGCCGCGTCCCGACAGCCCCCGACGTACTTCGCGGCAAGCCGGGCGAGCGCGTCCGGCTCCGCATCATCAACGCCGGCTCCGACACCCTGTTCACCGTTGCTCTTGGCGGGCACCGACTCACGATCACCCACACCGATGGCTATGCCGTGCAGCCCCGTGAGACCGACGCGCTCTACATCGGGATGGGCGAACGCTACGACGCCATCGTGACACTCGAGGACGGGGTCTTTCCCCTCGTCGCCGCACCATACGGGAAGAAGGGCCAGGCCATGGCCCTGGTTCGCACCGGCGCCGGCAGTGCACCGGCACCGACCGTCCACCTGACTGAGCTCGACGGTGCGATCCTCGAGGCCAACGACCTGCAACCGGCTGAGTCGACTCGACTTCCCTCCCGGAAGCCCGATGCCACCGAGATGGTCCATCTGAGCGGCCAGATGGCGCCCTACCGGTGGGCCATCAACGGCGCTGCCTACGGCAAGAACGATCCCATCCTGATCGACCAGGGCGACCGGGTACGTCTGCAACTGATGAACATGACGCAGATGACCCACCCCATGCACGTCCACGGCCACACCTTCGCCCTGCCCAACGGCCTTCGGAAGGACACCGTGCTCGTCAAGCCGATGTCATCCCTGTCGGTCGACCTGCAGGCCGACAACCCTGGTTCCTGGATGACGCACTGCCACAACATCTACCACGGCGAGGCCGGGATGATGATCGCCCTCAACTACCGGACCTGACGCTCAGCGGATCGCTCGGTTCAGCCGAGGATGGACCAGCGCCCGACGGTGACATCAACCACGACGTCACCGTGCGGGGTGACCCGCAGGAGCACAGCGATGCGTTGCATCACGATGATCTGCTCGCGCCACCGCGGTGTGGCATTATGCGATCGGCATCGGGCCGCCCCGAATCGCGCGCACCGACTGGTGGTGTCACTCCCTCTGCACCCCTGACCCGAAAGGACCCTGTTCCGTGAACCGTGTGGTCGTGGCTCTCAGCTGTGAACCGGTGGGCCTGATCTCGGCGCGTAGCGTGCCGCCTCGCTCGCCACACCATTCGGCTCGAGCAATCGGCGGGTCCCCGTGTTCGTAGCGTTCAAGGAGATCCGCCGGTCTCTCGGCCGGTTCTCACTGCTGACCTCCGCAGTGGCACTGCTGGTGCTGCTGCTCCTGTTCTTCCAAGCGGTGGCCGGCACCTTAACGAGCGGTCTGACCGGTGGGCTGGAGTCGAGCTCGGCCGATGTCCTGGTCTACGACGCGCAGGCCCGCCGCAACCCGGCGACGAGCATCGTGCCGTCGTCGGTGCAGGCAGAAGTCGCGGCGGCGACCGATGTGGTGGCCACGTCGCAGATCGGGCTGAGCGTGTTCACCGGGACGACCGCTGGGACGGAGATCGACGTCCAGCTGGTGGGTGGCGACATGTCAGGGCCGTCCGTGCCGACCGATGTCGCGGACGGCCGACTCCCGCGCGCTCGTGGCGAGGCGTTGCTCAGTGGCTCGTCGTTCGACACCCCCATCAAGATCGGCCAGCTCGTCACCGTGGAAGGCGTGAAGCTCAAGGTCGTGGGGACCGCCGACGACGCCGCCTTCAACGTGCTCCCCACCTTGTACGTCCCGTTCGCGGACTACGTCGCCGCGGCGCAGGAAAGAGCGGGCGCACCAATCGACGTGGCGCCCTCCCTGATCGGCGTCAAGGTCGCCGACGGCGTTGACCCGGAGGTCGTCGCCCGCTCACTGACCGCGTCGATCGACGGGATCGAGGCACTGGACCGGTCGGCGGCCGTCGACGCGCTCCCCGGAGTCAGCTCGATCACCCAGTCGTTCTCGATCCTCTACCTGCTGCTGTACCTGGTCGTTGCGATCGTCACCGGCGTGTTCTTCCTGATCCTCACGGTCCAGAAGCAGGATGCACTCGTGCTGCTGCGCGCCGTGGGTGCCAGCAGTCGTGACCTGATCGGCTCGGTCCTGATGCAGGCGCTCGTGGTGGTGGGGCTCGGCGCGCTGCTGGGCTCGGCAGTCACCGCGGCACTGCTGGCCCTGACCCAGGACGTCTTCGGTGCGACCCTCAGCGTGGGCGGGACGGCAAGGACCGTGGGTCTGATCATTGCGCTGGGCCTCGTGGCCTCGGTCGGCGCAGTACGTCGCGTGCTGGCCGTCGACCCGGTCGAAGCGACCACCACCGGAGGCATCTGACCCATGAGAATCGCGTTCAAGGAGCTGGTCCGTCAGCCCGGTCGATTCCTCTCGGTCGGCGGGGCGCTCACCATGTTGGTCGTGCTCCTGGTCGTGCTGGGCGGCTTCCTGGACGGTCTGGAGCTCAACCAGACCGGTCCCTACCGAGCTCATGAGGGCCGACTGCTCGTCTTCTCCGATCAGAGCAAGCTGCTGATCCAGAGGTCACAGGTGGATGCCGAGGAGGCTGCGCAGCTGGGCGCCACCGACGGGGTCGCGGCGGTCGGAGCGCTCAACCAGATCCAGTCGACGGCCAGTGACGATCAGGGCGACATCATCGACATCGTCCTGTTCGGGTACGACCTGTCGACCGACGTGCTCCCCTCTCCCCCGGCTGACGGTGGCGCCATCATCGACCAGGCGCTGGCCGACCGCAACGACGTCGCCGTGGGCGACACCCTCCTGGTCGGCGCGACAGCGGAGCCGGTCGAGGTCGCCGGGGTCGTCGACGACCTCAGTCAGGGCTCACCCACGATCTGGATCTCGACCGAGCGTTGGCGGGCGATCGTCAAGGCAGGAAATCCGGCTGCCCTGCCACCGGAGGGGTTCAACCAGGCGTTGGTCATCGAGCCGAGCGGCGGCGCCGACACCAAGGCGCTCATCGGCAGCCTGGCTGCCGTCGACGGCGTCGCCGCGGTCCCCCCGAAGCAGGCGATCGACGCCCTGCCCGTTGTGCAGCAGCAGTCATCGACCTTCCAGGGCATCATCGGGGTCACCTTCGTCGTCACGCTGCTGGTCGTGGCGCTGTTCTTCACCCTCATCACTTTGGAACGGGTCGATCTCTACGCGGTGCTCAAGGCACTGGGCGCCCGGACCGGCAACCTGATGGCCGGGATCTCGACCCAGGCCCTGGGCGTGAGCCTGGTGGCGCTTGCCCTCGGCTTCGGGCTGAGCGTGGGCTTCGTCGGCCTGCTGCCGGCCGAGCTGCCAGTACGGCTGGAGGCAGCCCGGATGCTCCAGACCGCGGTCGGCGTGCTTGCGAGCGCGCTCCTCGGGAGCCTGTTCACCCTGCGCCGAATCTTGCGTATCGACCCTGCCGAAGCGATTGGATAGCACCATGCCCGCACTTGAGCTGGACAAGGTCCGGAAGGTCTACGGAGCCGGTGAACAGCAGGTTGTCGCCCTGAACGACGTCAGCCTGACGGTCGAGGACGACGAGATGATGGTCCTCGTCGGCCCGTCCGGGTCGGGCAAGACCACCCTGCTCACCGTGGCCGGAGCACTCCTCCGCCCGACGTCGGGCAGTGTGCGGGTCGGCGGGACGGAGATCACCGACCTCGACGACAAGCAGCTGGCCCGGTTTCGACGGGACCAGGTGGGATTCGTCTTCCAGTCCGTCAATCTGGTCTCGTTCCTGACTGCCAAGGAGAACCTGCTCGTCGTCAGGCAGTTCGGCGGCTCCCGGATCGACGCTGCGGCCAGGAAGCGGGCCGATCAGCTGCTCGACGAACTGGGCCTCGGTGGACGTGGCAACAACCTGCCGGGCCAGCTCTCCGGTGGCGAGAAGCAGCGGGTGGCCATCGGCCGGGCGCTGATGAACGACCCCTCGCTGGTGCTGGTCGACGAGCCGACATCGGCACTGGACTCCGAGCTCGGCAAGCAGGTGATGGACCTGCTCCAACGGGAGATCAAGGGGCGCGGCGTCTCGGCGATCATCGTCACGCACGACGACCGGGTTCTGCACTACGGCGACCGCACCGTGCGGATCGTCGACGGCGCCCTCGAGGCGACGGACGTGTCCCGCGCGTGACCCTCGGTGGGACAGACCCCCGTCGCCGCTAGGTCTTCTTCTGAGTTCTCCGGACTGCCGTGACGGTGCCGTGCACCTCGCACACGGCTGCCAGCGTGTTGTAGACGGTCCCAAACTTGCGAAGGTTGGTGTGGACGAGCTCGACACGTCGTTCGGGTTCGTCGGTGCTGATCCGCAGGGCGTACTCGATGTGGGTGAACTTGGGCGGCGCGTCCTGCCGGTGAAGCACGACCTCGAGGTGGGCATCGTCGTACTCAAAGCCCAGCAGGGCACCCGAACGGGCCAGGTTCTTGAGCATGCAAGCGGCGAAGGCGCTGCCCAACAGGTCCGCCGGACCAGGTGCTCCGGTCGACGGGGTCGCCCACCCTGCGTCGATCGGGACGACGGCCTGAGCGGCGGTGACCTCCGCCACGTCGCCGTGAACAGCCCGGGCTGTGACCTTGTACTCCAGTGGTGCGGCCGCAGTCGTCATGAGGAGGACGCGACCGTGAGGAGCTGCTTCACATCAGTGGATCTCGACACGACCATGCATGAAGCGTACGACCGTGGGGTCATCTGCCACCGGGCGCGGGATCCATGGAGCGGGCCTCGTGTCACTGCCGTGGTCTCGGTGGGCGCGGCGACGACCGGGGGACGTCGCTCGCCGCACCCGGCTCAGACCCGGACCACCTGTCAGTTGGTCAGCTGGTTGCGGCGCTCTTGTCTGCAGCCGCGCGGCGACCGTGCCCCTTGCCGTTGCCCTCGGCCTTTCGGTCCGCGGCTAGCGAGTCCATGGCTTCGGTGACCTTCTGCTCCGAGATGCCCAGTTCGTCCGCAAGGGCCGAAGCCATCTCCGCCCGGCGAGCTTCTCGCTGGGCCTCGGTGGGCCTCGTCCGGGTCCCGTCCTCGGCCGACTTGGGCTCGCGGTCATCGCGGACCGCCTTCAGCGCGGCCGTCACGTCTGACTCGTCGAGGTCGAGCGCCGTGGCGAGTTCCGCGGCGCGCTCGCCCGATCCCCCACGGTGACCCCGACCGTGGCCGCGCCCCTCATCGGTCGAGGACGCGTCCGCAGCCGATGCGGTGTTCTGCGTTGCCGAGTCCTGCGCAGAGGTGCCGTCCTCGGAGGCAGAGGCCATGCCGATTCCACCGAGAGCGATGCCTGCTCCGGCCACCGAGATGACCGCAGTCGTGCCTGCTTTGCGAAGAATGCTCATGGGATTACTCCTCGTGCCGGTCTCCCGGCGCCGGACCTCGTTGGTCGAGGTCGTCTGAAGCCACATTGCTGAGGAGAACTGGCAGCGACGTCAGCACGCCTTGTGAATCAGGTGTGAAAGGCGAACCGGTTGCGGGGTCAGAGCTTCTGGAGCAGTTCCGCGACCTCGCGGCGAAGCACCTTGCCCATCGCGTTGGCGGGCAGCGCCTCGAGCGCGAAGACGCGGCGAGGGACCTTGTAGGGGGTCAGCTCTCCGCGGACGTGCGTACGCAGCGCATCGGAGTCGACCTGCTGGCCCTCGACGGCCACCACGGCGGCGACCACTTCCTCGGCACCGTCGGCACTGCGGATTCCGACCACCGCGGCGTCGGCGACAGAGGCGTGTAGGCGCAGGGCCGCCTCGACCTCGGACGGATAGACGTTGAAGCCGCCGGTGATGATGACTTCCTTGATCCGGTCGACGATCGTGATGAAGCCGTCCGGCGCCATCGTCACGATGTCACCGGTGCGGAACCAGCCATCGTGGAAGGCGGCTCGGGTCTCCTCTGGCAGGTCGCGGTAGCCGTCGAAGACCTGCGGTCCACGCACCAGCAGCTCGCCGCGATCTCCGAGAGCAACCTCGCGGTCGAGATCCTCAGGATCGACTATGCGCACCTGGGTGTCAGGGAACGGGACCCCGATCGAGCCGGGGCGCCTGGCCTTGGACATCGGGTTGCCGACGATGACCGGGGAGGTCTCGGTGAGGCCGTAGCCCTCGACCAGCAGGCCTCCGGTGGCGGCCTCCCAACGCTCGACCAGCGGGGCCTGGAGTGCCATCGCGCCGGAGAGCGACCACTTGATCCCCCGGATCGAAATGCCCCGCTTCTCCGCCTCGTCGACGATCTTCGCGTACAGCGGTGGGACCGCCGGAAGGAACGAGGGCACATCGCGCTTGATCGCATCCATGATCAGACCGATGTCGGGCTTGGGGAGCAGCACCAGCTTGGACCCCAACGAGAGGCCCAGGAGCACGCTCACGGTCACGCCGTACGCGTGGAAGAGCGGGAGCGCGACCATGACGGTCTCGCGACCGGGCTCCATTGCGGGGACCCACGCCTGGCCCTGCAGCACGTTGGCCACGAGATTGCGGTGACGCAGGGGCACGCCCTTCGGCTGACCGGTGGTGCCGGACGTGTAGAGCATCAGGGCGACGTCGTCGGCGACCGGACGCGGGTGCGCGTCGTCGATCGGGTCGTTGGCCAGCAGGATCTTCCACGGCATCGCGTCGGGTGCCGGCGTGTGCAACGTGTCGCGGGCCGCGCGGGCCTTGGCAATCGGGAGTCGCAGGGCCAGGCGCTTGGCGAGGGGAAGCTCGGCGGTGAGGTCGACCGCGATGACGTGCTCGAGTGCGGTGCTGGTCCGCAGCGACTCGACCACCGGGACGACCTTGTCCCAGACGATCGCGACGCGGGCCGCGTGGTCCACGAAGGGTGCTCGCAGCTCACCGGCCGTGTAGAGCGGGTTGTGCTCGACGACCGTGGCGCCAAGGCGTACGACCGCCAGGAAGGCGATCACGTTCTGGGGGCAGTTGGGCATCGCCAGCGCGACGTTGTCGCCGGCCTTGACGCCGAGGCCGCGCAGGCCTTCGGCGACCCGGCACACGGCGTCAGCGGTCTCGGCGTACGTCGTCACCCGGCCCATGAAGTCCAGTGCCGGCCGCCCGGCGTGGTCGCGCGCGGCCCCCTCGAAGAGGTCGAGCACCGTCGTGTCGCCGTACACAAGCGAGAGCGGGACTCCGGGGGCGTAGGACTCCGCCCAGATGGGGGGCTGAGCTGACATGGACAGGCCTTTCCGGCACAGAATGAGTGGAACAGGACTACACCCTCAAACTACATCCGGGCGGTATCGCCGGCTGCGCAGGACGACCGAGGCCCTGGTCGTGGTCATGCTCGACCGGATCCATTCGCACTCGGGCCCCTAGGCGCGGTCTGCCAGCTCAAGCAGGCGCCCCACGGATGTGGCCGCTGCCCCAATGGGATCTCTGTCACCGGTCAACCCCGCGTACAACAAGGATGCGTCGATCATCTGTGCCAACAGGTCCACGTCGGGACCGTCCGCGACCGCCGCGCGTCCCGATCGGTCCAGCACGACACGGAGCGCGGCCAGGTGCCCCGGACGGAACTCGGCCATCGTGGCCCGCAGGTCCGGATCCCGATACGCCGCGAGCATCGGCTCCAGCCGGATAGCCACCACGTTCGCGTTCAGCGCCGGGGCATAGAACGTCTCGATCAGCCGTCGCGCGGTCTCCTCGGGAGTTCGGTCACATTCGGGGATCGCCAACGCGTACGCCATCGCGCTGTCCCGTCGAAGCTCCTCCGCGCCGCGTACCGCCGCCTGGTACAGACCTGCCTTGGACGGGAAGTAGTAGTTGGCGGACCCGGCCGGGACACCGGCCGCCTCGGCGACCCTGCGGTGCGTGACAGCGTCGGGACCATGCTGGATCAGCAGGGTCGCGGCGGCTTCGCCGAGTGCCCTCTGCCGAGTGCTGCTGCGTTCTTGTGTGGTTGCCCTCACCCGAGGTGTCGTCATACGCCGAATCGTATCTACCCCCCACCGGGAATAACCCATACATCTGTATAGGTTGGCATGTGTGTGAAGCCAGAGCGGCTTCCTGACATCGAGGTGTGACGTGAACACAACGCAACTGGCCCAGCAAGGGCTCACGATCGACTGGGCGAACATGCCCACGTACAACACGATCATGTCGATTGCCGCAGGCGCCGGCCTGCTCGGCATCGTCATACTCGTCAAGCAACTGATGACCAAGCCGAGCGACGTGAGCGCGGAAGGCTGGTCGCTCGCCTTCGGCGTCCTGGGCACGATCCTGACGACCACGGGCCTGCACATGACGCTGACCTGGCCGCTGGCCGCCGGCGGGTTCCCGTTCGACAACATCATCTTCGGTGAGACCAGTCTGGGATTCGGTGTGCTGCTGCTCGCCGCCTCGGTCTACATGTGGCGCCGCGGGGCCGAGGCGTTGACCCAACCCGAACCGCTGGTCGCGCTGGCCAAGGTCGCCCAACCGATCTCGGTGTTCATCGGCGGACTGGGTCTCGCGCTGTTCGGCATCGCCGTCGCTGGCGTGAAGTACCAGCTGTTTGCAGCTCCGCCGCAGGAGCCGATCTCCGGCGAGTTTGCGCAATGGCCGCTGGTCGAGGCGATCTTCATGTCGGGCCTGTTCGCCCTGGTCGGCGTCGGCGCTGTACTGTTCCCGTTCGTCGTCAAGAGCATCAAGAACGCTGCGACAAAGGCCACACTGCCGATCAGGATCACCGGCATCGTGTGGGCCGTGACCGGTGTCGCGTTCATCCTGTTCGGCGCGCTGAACTACTTCACCCACATCGGCCTGATCGTCAACACCATGTGACCCCTTGGCAGCGGCGGTCCACGATGTGGGGTCACAGGAGGCCGAACGAGGCCCCCTGGCATCGGACCGCCCTGCAGGCGTCCGGTCCGAGCCCTACCGGATCAGAACCTTGAGCGCGTCGTTGTCGGCGGCGTGGCCGAAGACCTCGTAGGCCTCGATCACCTGGTCGAACGAGAAGGTGTGGGTGACGAACTTGTCCGCCGGCAGCTTGTGCTCCGAGACGAGCTTGAGCAGCATCCCGAGGGTATTGGTGTTGACCAAGCCCATGGAGATGTTGATGTTCCTGATCCAGAGCTCGTCCAGCCGCAGCTCGACAGGTTTGCCGTGCACCCCGACGTTGGCCACGTTGCCGCCCGGTCGTACGAGCTCGGTCGCCATCGTGAACGTCAGCGGGACGCCGACCGCCTCGATGGCCACATCGACCCCTGCGCCATCGGTCAGGGCAAATACCTGCTCCTTCCAGTCCTTGTCACCTGAGTTGACGGTGTCGGACGCGCCGAAGTCCTTGGCCCGCTTGAGGCGTGCGTCGTCGAGGTCAATCGCGATGATCCTGGACGGCCCGTACAACCGCGCGGTCATGACGGCGGAGAGGCCGACGGGTCCGGATCCGATGACGGCGACGATGTCGCCGGGGTGCACCTGTCCGTATTGCACGCCGATCTCGAATCCGGTGGGCAGGATGTCGGAGAGCAGGATGCCCTCGGCATCGGTCATCCCCTCAGGGACCTTGTAGACCGAGTTCTCGGCGAACGGCACGCGAACGTACTCGGCCTGCGTGCCTTCGATCATGTAGCCGAAGATCCAGCCGATCCCGGGCGTTCCCTCGGGGTCGAGGCAGTGGCTGAAGAGTCCCTCGCGGCAGTTCAAGCACTTTCCGCACGAGCTGACGCACGAGAGGATGACCCGGTCCCCCACGGCGAGCTGGGTCACCCCGGCACCGAGCTCGGTGATGACACCGATGCCCTCGTGACCCAGGATGCGACCGATCTCCACTTCTGGGACGTCTCCCTTGAGGATGTGCAGATCGGTGCCACAGATCGTGGTGGCCACCATCTTCACGATCACGTCCGTGGGGCGCTGGATGACCGGATCCGGTACCTCTTCCCAGCTCTTGTGTCCTGGACCTTTGTAGACGAGCGCCTTCATGGTGGACCTTCCTCAGGGTCGAACCACGACGGCCGACCGGCTACGGCCAGTTCACGGCGACCGTCACGTCCATGCCAGTGCCATAGGTCCCCGGGATCAAAATCGTGCGGTCACCAGCAGCCGAACGTCAGTCCGGAGCAGGACCTACGGCTCTGCCCACGATGCGTCGCCGGTAGCAGGCTGGGCGACAACCACATGCGCCAGCCCGACGACAGGAGCAGTCACATGCCCACCAGTGAACTCAAGGCCAAGATCGCCGAGCTCATGCCCCAGTGCAAGACAGATCTCAGCGACCTCGTCGCCTTCAGATCTGTTGCGGATCCGGCCTCGCAACCGATCTCCGAGTGCCACCAGGCAGCCGACTGGATCGTGCAGAAGTTCACCGAAGCGGGCCTGCAGGAGATGACTCGCCATCGGACCTCCGACGGCAGCGACTGCGTCACCGGCCACGCGACCGGACCAGAAGGTGCCCCGACCGTCCTGCTGTACTGCCACTACGACGTCCAGCCGCCGCTGGGCGAGGACAACTGGCGCACGCCGGTGTGGCAGCTGACCGACGGTGATGACGGACGCTGGTATGGGCGAGGCACCGCCGATTCCAAGGGCAACATCGTGGCCCACCTGACTGCACTTCGCGCTCTCAGGGCCCCCGACGGGTCATTCCCGATCACCGTGAAGTTTCTCGCCGAGGGCTCCGAGGAGCAAGGCACTGGCGGCGTGGAGGACTTCGTCCCAGAACACGCCGACCTCCTGCGCGCCGACGCGATCTGCGTCGTCGACGTCGGCAACGAGGCGATCGGCCAGCCCACGCTCACGACCTCGCTGCGCGGCATGGCCACCGTCGACATCACGCTCTCCGCGCTCGTCGGCCCGTTGCACTCCGGCGTCTTCGGCGGAGCCGCACCCGATGCGCTGACCGGTCTCATCCAGGTCCTCGCCTCGCTCAACGACGGGGAGGGCAACACCACGATCGACGGACTGGACAACAACGGCGTGTGGCCGGGCTCCGAGTACTCCGCCGAGCAGTTTCGCACCGATGCGAACGTTCTGGACGAAGTCGAGCTCGTCGGGAGCGGATGCGTCGCCGACATGCTCTGGTCACGCCTCGTCGCGACGGTTCTGGGCATCGACGTGCCAGCCGTGGAGGGCTCGGTCAGCGCGATCCAGGCATCAGTTCGCGCCCGCATCTCTCTGCGCGTGCCGCCTCTCATCGACGCGCATCAAGCGCAGGACGCGCTCGTTTCCCATCTCGAGGCGCGCGTGCCGTGGCACCTTCGGGCTCTCATCGAAAGGATCGATGCGAGCGAACCCTTCAGCGGCTCGCTCGCCGGCCCGGCATTCGAAGCCATGAGGGCCGCCATGGAGGAGTCCTACGGTCGACCCATCGCGACCCAGGGCCAGGGCGGATCAATCCCCCTGTGCAATGTCTTCCAGACGACCTTCCCGGACGCGGAAATCATGCTCTACGGCGTGGAAGAACCGCAGTGCCTCATCCACGCTCCCAATGAGAGCGTTGCCCCGTCGGAGATCGAGCACATCGCGCTCACCGAAGCCCTCTTCATGCGCAACTACAGCGCAGCCCAGCGATGACCGCGCGACTCATGCAGGTCAGCACACTGCACCGCGCCGGCGAGGCGACGGCTGGTGGCCCGTCCTCCGCTCTCCGCTTGATCGCCTGACAACTGCGGGAGAGATGGTGCCGCCCCTCTACTCTTCAGCCGAAGAATTGGAGGGGCGGGCTTTGGGTAGACCATACGCGCGCACCCGTCAGATGCAAGGGGTTTCGCCGTTTGATCCGAAGTTCGCCGACCTGTCAGGCGACCGATCTGCAGGCCGTGATGACCAAGCGGGTGTCATGCGCGTAGCCGGCCTGGGGGTCGAGCCAGGTGCCAGATCCCACGGGAGCATCCGACACACCAACATTGCGCGAGGCGGACTCGGGGCGCCACGCGTCGGCGTGGGTGTCAATCACTTCTTGCTCTTGGATTTGCCCTTCGCCTTGCCCTTCGCCTTGCCTTCTCCTTGGGCCTTCGTGTCGGAGCTACTGCCCGAGCTCGCGGACGTCGAGATCGGTGTGCCGTCGCCTGCGGACACGCTTGGCGCGGGTATTTGCGCGAGCGCAACCGAAAGCGTGATGGTGGACCCGTCCGTGAGACGGCCCGACCTGTCGAGTGCGACGACCGCACCGACGTCGGCCTCGCTTGGAATGTCCTTGCGCTTGACCACGAAGCCCAACTTCTCCAGGTCGGCTGCCGCCCGGGCATATGGCGTACCGATCAGGTCCTTGGCAGAGACGGCGACCTTTCCAGACACCACCGCAAGGCGGACAACACCGTTGTCGGGCACGGGCGCACCACTCTCGGGCGACTGTCGGAGCACCTCACCCTTCGTCTTGCCGGCGACGTCCACAACTTCTGCCGTCGCGGTCATTCCGGCCTCGCGCAGCTCGGCCGCAGCCGTATCGGCGTCCATGCCCACAACCGAAGGCACGGCGACAACTGCTCCGAAATAGGAGCGTTCGAGGATCAGTCCCGCGAGGATAGCGGCAAGCAGCGCAACTCCCAGGAAGGCCTTTCGCGGCCGCCGGGGTCCAGCACTGGCGGTCGCAACAGGCGTCTGGGCCGGCGCGGCACGTGCGGATTCAGGGAGTGCTGGAAGCGCGTGCTTGAGTGTCGCGGGCAGCTCGACGGCTGCCGAGGCGCCGATCGTCGAGGCCAGCGCCGCGACGGCGGCCGCCGTCTGTGGCCGATCGCTCGGATTCTTGGCAGTCAGCGAGGCTATGAGCTGCTTGACCTCGGGCGCCACATCATCTGCTAGCGGTGGGAGCTCGTCGTTGAGCTGAGCCAAAGCCGTGGCGATCTGCGACTCACGCCGGAAGGGCGAAGTCCCCGTCAGGCAGTGGTGAGCGACCAGACCCAAGGCGTACAGGTCGGACTGAGCGGTGGCGGAGCGGCCGCCTGCCTGTTCGGGACTGAGGTACTCGACCGTTCCCAGCAGGACGCCGGTGTGGGTGAGCGGATCGCTTGTCGCACCGCGGGCGATTCCAAAGTCGACCAGCACCGTCCGCCCGGACGCCGTGAACATGATGTTGGCTGGCTTGAGGTCACGGTGCACGACTCCACTGGAGTGGGTGGCTTGCAGGCCCTCGGCCACCTGGACCACGATCGACATCACCTGTTCGACCGGCATCGGTCCTTCAGATCGTAGGAGCTGGGCCAGTGAATATCCCTCGACGTACTCCATGGCGATGAATGAGACGCCCTCATGGGACAACGTGTTCTCGCCGTAGTCGTAGACCTCCGCCACGCCGGGATGATGGATCGAGGCGGCAAGCTGCGCTTCGCTGCGCATGCGAGACCGTGCGACGTCATCTGCGAGCGCACCACCCCGGAGGACCTTGACGGCCACCGTTCGGTCGAGCCTGACGTCGTGGGCCCGATAGACCGCTCCCATGCCGCCCGAGCCAACGATGTCGTCCAGCTCGTAGCGGTCGTTCAGAAGCTCGCCCATGCGTAGGCCACTTTCCTTTCTAGCTCGTCAGAACCGCGCAACTGGTCCGCCGCCCGGTTGGCGCGGCGCGGGCGGCGAACGAGTTGGCCGAAGCTACGCGCGCGTCCCGCGTCGGCTGAAGATGGTCCATCCCCCCGGGCCGACGGCCAGACCGACGACAATCAGGATGATGCCCAGAAGCACGCTGCCGCTGAACAGCGTGATGATCCCGTAGATCACGAGGGCGACGGCGATAATCCAAAGTAGAAATCCCATGATGCTTCCTTTCATTTGATCGGGTGCCGCGGGCGCGACGCCCGAGCTGTTGACCGAGCGTGACGGTTTGTGAGCTCAGCGCGGAGGTAGCTCGTCTCGGCGTGCGCCGCGGTCCCTCTGCCCGTTGATGACGAGGCTCAGGACGATGCCAAGCGCTCCAGCAGCCATGCAGATGTAGCCGACGGCGACCAGATCAACACCTGCCAGTCGATCCTGGACGGCGAACGCCAAGATGGCGCCGAGTGCGATGAGTCCGATTGATCCACCGAAGTACATGTCAGTTCCTTCCCTCGTACCAACGCGTGAGATGGGCCTCGCGCGATGTCGCGCCAACCCGATGCATCAGGCCGAGCGCACCACTCGCCGAGCGGTGCCGGCTGGGTACCCCACCGCTGACGCGCCAAACCCGAGAAGACGCGTCAGCACTCGTCCGGGGCTCCGCGGGTGATGCCGCCTACGCAGCGATCAGTCGGGGTGCGAGGGTCGCGATGCGCCGATACAGCTCGGCGTAGGCGATGTCGAAGGCGGCGTCCTCGCCCTGGGCGACGGGGTCGGGGATCGACCAGTGCAGCGACACGGACGATCCCAGCTCCTCGTAAGCGTTGTCGCACACGGCGATGACGAAGTCGCCGCCGTCGAGGATCGTCGCGAGCTGCTGGGGGGCGGCCGCGATGAGCTTTAAGGCATGCCGTTCGGCGACGGCCTTCGCGCCCAACGCGATCTGCTCCGCGGGGTGGGTGCCTGCCGACGCCACGGGAATGTCGCTGGTCTGGGCCCACAGCGCAGCTGCGAGCTGGGACCGTGCGGAGTTGGCGGAGCACACGAACACCACTCGACTGACAGCCAACGGAATGGGCTCGCCCTCCCCCGTGGTCATGTCGGCCAGCGTCAGATAGGTGCGGCGCTTGTCGCCCTCGGACCGGCGCCTCGCCACCAGGCCTGCATCCTCCAGCACCTTGAGATGGTGTGCGACGAGGTTGGACGGCAGACCGAGCACGGCCTGCAGCTCGCTGGGCGAACGGTCGCCGAGCGCGAGCTCGTCAACCACGGTGATGCGCGCGACCTCCGCGAGCGCTGCATGCCGGGCCGCCCGCTCGTCAGGAGTCATTCGCTCAATGTTCATTGAGTCGAGTTTGACTGAGCGACGCCTGAACGTCAAGATGGAACCGACGCAATCGTGTTCCGACGCAGGAGGAGCTCCCGTGGAGTCCGCATCACCCCAGAGCAACCGCACGACCGAGCCGGACGTCATCGCCGGACTGTCCCGACTCGACCGCTTCCTCCCGGTGTGGATCATCGTCGCGATGGCCGTGGGCCTCATCCTGGGCAGGTCCGTCGACGGACTGGACGATGCTCTTGACTCGGTCAAGATCGGTTCGGTGTCCCTGCCGATCGCGATCGGACTGCTGGTCATGATGTATCCGGTGCTCGCCAAGGTCCGCTACAACGAGACCCAGCGGGTCACCGGCGACCGCAAGCTCCTCGGCGCCTCGCTGTTCATGAACTGGATCCTCGGACCCGCCCTGATGTTCGCCCTGGCCTGGCTGCTGCTGCCCGATCTGCCCGAGTTCCGCACCGGCCTGATCATCGTCGGCCTGGCCCGGTGCATCGCGATGGTCCTCATCTGGAATGACCTGGCGTGCGGAGATCGCGAGGCGGCGGCCGTCCTGGTGGCCATCAACTCGGTCTTCCAGGTGTTTGCCTTCGCGGCCCTGGGTTGGTTCTACCTGCAGACGCTGCCGGGCTGGCTCGGGCTCGAGACCACCTCGGCCGACTTCTCGATCTGGGCCATCACCGCCAGCGTCCTGGTCTTCCTCGGCATCCCGCTGGTCGCCGGATTCCTGACTCGCACGATCGGCGAGAAGGTCAAGGGCCGCGAGTGGTATGAGGGAACGTTCCTGCCGCGGCTCGGACCGTGGGCCCTGTACGGGCTGCTGTTCACGATCGTCGTGCTGTTCGCCCTGCAGGGCGACGCCATCACCAACCAGCCCTTCGACGTCGTGCGCATCGCGGCGCCCCTGCTGGTCTACTTCGCCGTCACCTTCGGCCTCGGAATGCTCATCGGGCACTGGCTCGACCTCGGCTACGCCAAGACCGCGACGCTGGCGTTCACCGCGGCCGGAAACAACTTCGAGCTCGCCATTGCGGTGGCGATCGGAACCTTCGGCGTCACGTCCGGACAGGCTCTAGCCGGCGTCGTCGGACCCCTCATCGAGGTCCCGGTCCTCGTCGGTCTGGTCTACGTCTCGCTGTGGGCCCGCAAGTTCTTCACTGATCCCACCGCCACCCTTCCCACCCAAGGAGCAAAGAATGTCTGAGCGTCCGTCCGTCCTGTTCGTGTGCGTCCACAACGCCGGCCGGTCGCAGATGGCCGCAGGCTTCCTGCAGTCATTGGGCGAAGGCCGCATCGACGTCCTGTCGGCGGGGTCGATGCCCGGCGACCAGATCAATCCGACTGCTGTCGAGGCCATGGCCGAGGTCGGCATCGACATCGCCGGCGAGCAGCCCAAGAAGCTCACCGAGGACGCAGTCGTCGCTTCCGACGTCGTCATCACGATGGGCTGCGGCGACGAATGCCCCTACTTCCGGGGCAAGCGCTACGAGGACTGGGTCCTGGACGACCCGGCTGGTCAGGGCATCGAGTCCGTACGCCCGATCCGCGACGAGATCAGGACTCGCGTCGAGGCGCTCATCGCCTCTCTCGAGCCGGCGACCGCATGACCGAGACCGTACGCAATCTCATCATCATTGGTTCGGGCCCGTCGGGCTACACCGCGGCGGTCTACGCTGCTCGCGCGAACCTCGAGCCACTCGTCTTCGAGGGCTCGGTCACCGCCGGCGGCGCGCTGATGACCACGACCGATGTCGAGAACTTCCCCGGCTTCCCGACGGCGTCATGGGCCCGGAGCTGATGGACAAGCTCCGCGCCCAGGCCGAACGCTTCGGTGCCGAGCTGATCACCGACGACGTCACCTCGGTCGATCTCGAGGGTGACATCAAGACCGTGACCCTCGCCGACGGCACCACCTACTCGGCCAAGGCTGTCGTGCTCGCGATGGGATCGGGCTACCGCAAGCTCGACGTCGACGGCGAGGACCGGCTGTCCGGCCACGGAGTCTCCTGGTGTGCCACGTGTGACGGATTCTTCTTCCGCGAGCAGAACATCATCGTCGTCGGCGGTGGCGACTCTGCCTCGAGGAAGCGACGTTCCTGACCCGGTTCGCCAGCAAGGTCACGATGGTCCACCGCCGCGGTGAGCTGCGTGGCTCCAAGATCATGCAGGACCGTGCCTTCGCGAACGACAAGATCGACTTCGCGTGGAACTCCGAGGTCGCTGAGATCATCGGCGCCGACAAGCTCGAGGGTGTCGTCCTTCGCGACACGGTGACCGGCCAGACCCGCCGCCTCGACGCGACCGGCCTGTTCATTGCGATCGGTCACGACCCGCGCTCAGAGCTGCTCAAGGGCCAGGTCGAGCTCGACGACGAGGGCTACGTCCTGGTCCAGGCCGGCTCCACCGCGACCAACGTCCCGGCGTCTTCGCCGCCGGCGACCTCGTCGACCACACCTACCGCCAGGCCATCACCGCGGCCGGAACCGGCTGCGCGGCCTCCCTCGACGCCGAACGGTTCCTCGCGGACATGGAGGCCGCGGGCCAGCCCGCTCCCCCGGCTGCCCTGATCTCCGAGGACTGATCGTCGACCTCGGACAGGCCAGGCTGAGTGCGTCACCCAGCAGATAGCAACCGAGCCGGCTCGGATGGAGCAGGTAGCCTCGGCATCGTGAGGGCAGCTGTGCGACGCGATCCGGGGACCGATAGTCGACTCCGCTCCGAGCACGCCCTCGACGTGTCACGCGCACCGGTTCGGACCGCCGGCCCATGATCACGCCGACCCACATCGTCCTCAACGTGGGCCTGGCCAAGTGGTTCAGAGCCCGCCCGATCTTTGCGGACCGCTCGACGCGTCGCCTGTTCATCCTCGGCGGCCTGGCCCCCGACGTGGGCCTGTTCGCCGCGGCAACGGGTGCGACGGCCTACCTCGTGATCAGTAGGGGCTGGAGCGTGCGCGAGTCGTTCCAGGTGATCTTCGACGACTACTTCTACGCCGAGCCGGTGTTCGTGATCGCGCACAACCTGCTGCATGCTCCGCTGGTGATCGTCGGCCTGTACGCCGTCGCGCTCGTGGCGGCAGGCCGCGGCCGTCCGCGTCTGGGCAATGGGCTGAAGGCCTTTGCGCTGGGGTGCGCGGTGCACACCGCCGTGGACATCCCGGTCCACCACAACGACGGGCCTCTCCTGCTCTTCCCGTTCGAGTGGTCTTTGCGGTTCAACAGCCCAGTGAGCTATTACGACCCCGACCACTTTGGATCGGTCCTCGCCCCGATCGATGCCGCGATCACCGTCGTCGGAGGGCTGCTGATCGTGGTCGTCTGGGCGATGCGACGCCGTCGCGACACGTCGTCCGGTCGACCCACGGTCCGGCAGTGAGGAACCCGACGTCGGCGCCGGTCAGGCGTCGTAGTCCAGCCGGAGGGTTTCGCTCGTCGGGTGCGCCTGACAGGTGAGCACATAGCCTGCGGCCAGCTCGGCGTCGTCGAGCGCATGATTCTGGTCCATCACGACGTTGCCCAGCAGCACCTTGGCACGACACGTCCCGCAGGCACCACCGGCGCACGAGTACGGCGGATCGATGCCCTGCTGCAGAGCGGCGTCGAGCACGGTGTCACCGGTCGAACGCAGCGAGAAGGTGGTCTCCTGACCGCCGACGCTGACCGTCACCGAGCTCTCGACGTCCAGCTCGATCGACTGGACGGTGTCCTCGGTGTGGAACACCTCCGACAGCACCCGCTCGCCGCGCGACTCCAGGGCACCCCGCACGTCGTCGACGAGCTGCTCGGGGCCGCACAGGAACCATGCGTCAACCTGCTCCGGGGCCAGCTCGGTGACGAGGGTCGGTGTGATCCGCCCCGGCAGGCCAGCTCCCGGCTCCTGGGACAGTGCGTGGTGCACGACAAGACGACCTGCGAAACGCTCGACCATCGACGCGAGCTCGCCGTGGAACATCGTCGAGGCGTGGGTCCGATTGCCGTACAGCAGGGTGAACGTGCTGCCCGGTTCTGTCTCCAGGGCGGCCGCCGCGATGGACAGCACCGGGGTGATGCCGGAGCCTGCGGCGACGGCGGCGTAAGACCGCGAGGACGACGGGTCGAGATCCGCACCGAACCGGCCGGCCGGCGTCATGACGTCGAGGATGTCGTCGGACTGCAG
Organism: Aeromicrobium sp. A1-2; assembly: GCF_003443875.1. NCBI lineage: Bacteria > Bacillati > Actinomycetota > Actinomycetes > Propionibacteriales > Nocardioidaceae > Aeromicrobium > Aeromicrobium sp. A1-2. The sequence continues at coordinate 1,551,135 of NZ_CP027482.1, forward strand.
GTCCTGGTGGACGTACGTCGAGAAGAATCCGTCGTCGATGCGCTTGACCGCGACCCGCAGGGTGCCATCGCTCGTCGCGGGAATGATCGAGTACGACCGGCGCACGTCCTGCCCGTCGATCATTGCGCGCAGGGTGACGTGCTGGCCGGGCCGGTAGCGGTACGCGTCGGCCAGGTCCGCGGGCACCGTGAAGGTGACCACGGTGCTGTCGGCGGTCAGCGCCTCGACCGAGGCGACACGCAGCGGATGGAACAGCGGTCGGGTCCTCTGCGCACCCTCGGCGGTCGACGAGCCGTCGACGCCGAGGCTGTCGGTCAGACGGCGCCAAGTGCGGTATTCCGACGGCGTGAGGGAACGCCCGAAGATCGTCGAGATGGCAGCGTTGCGGTCGAGGTAGGCCTGCTCGTTGCGACGCCAGGCGCGCACGTACCGGTAGAACGGCACGCTCGGGTGGAGGTGATGCACCAGGTGGTAGTTCTGGTAGACGAACAGCGGGGTCGCCCAGGCCTCACCGCCGACCCGGATCCGGGTGGCACGGTACTTGTCCTGGCGGCCGGTGAACGGGAGCCCGTGGTGGGGCAGGTAGTCGAACCACCACGACAGCAGCGTCAGCCCGATCCGCTGCGGGATCAGGAAGGCCACGGTCAGCTCCCAGCCATACCCGGTCGCGAAGAGGCCAGCAAAGATCGAGAGCGTGGCCACGGCGAACATCACGGTCGCCACGAGCTCGCCGCGCGGTCGTTGCGGGGCCCGACGCACATAGAAGACGACGTACCAGAGGTCAAGCGTCATCCAGCGGAACGGCAGCTGCCACCACGGGCCGTCGCTGGTCCACGCATCGGGATCAACCGACTTCTGCTCATTGGTGTTCCGGTGGTGCTCGATGTGGAGGAACCGGAACATCGCGTAGCCGGCATAGGGCGCGACGAGCGGGACCGCGATGTGCCCCATGAGGTCGTTCAGCCGATCGTTGGTGCTCACGGCGTGGTGGGTTGCCTCGTGCAGCACGCTGAACATCAAGAACGTGACAGCGGCGCCCATGGGGATGGTCACCCACGGCGTCCATCCCGCACCGAACACGCCGAACATCTCCAGGGCGAACAGGGCCAGGGTCCCGACATACAGCGCCATCGTCGGCCACGCGACCGCGGGAACGCCCTCTCCCGGATCGGGCAGTCCCGACACGGGCTGAGCTGACTCGGTTCGCTCGACGGACAGAGGGGACGGTTGCATCTGGGGGCCTATTCGTCAGGGACTTCGGTCGCAGCGCGGTCCGACCCATACTTTACAAACAGTGCCCGCTTGTCAAGGACGTGTGCCGGAGTGTCACGCGTAGCTTCGACCCTCGAGCTCGCGAATGGCCAGCAGGGACAGGCATCTTCGAGCCCTGGTCGGGAGGTGCATCGAACTCACCATCGGCGCAAACCGCTCACCCATAGGCGTACCGGACTCGTTGCCCGTCAAGGCCGCCCGCCTTCAGCGGCTGAGGTCGCGACTCATCACGAGATCGTCTGCCACCGCCTCCGGGACTTCATCGTCGGTCATCGTCCTACAGATTGCCCCCCGCAGAGGTTGAGCGCCGTTCAAACGTAGGGGGTCCGAGGCGTCCAACACAGCGGGACGGTGCGGTTGACGGGGCGAGACGAGCGTGTTCAGACGGCGTGCTCAGCGCTGCGCGTAGGCAACGAAGACCGGCACGCCCCCCACCTGAGCGCCGGGGAACTTGTCCGTCACGTGCTCAGTGTCTGCCTCCACGCATCCCTCCCAATAGGCGGAGCCAGCGGCGATGTCCTTTCCAACCTGCTCGGAGGTCCGCTCGTTGCATGCCGTGGTTGAGACGCCCTACGGCGGCTACCCGACCTGTATGGCCGCCATCTTGGGCGGCTTGGCCCTCGCGGTCTGGGACCTGATCCGTCACGAGCACGATCACGCCGAGGACTTCCACCGCGACCTGTGAGCGTGACACTCCCGCCTGGTGTTGCGGTGTCCACCAGAACCACGGAAAACCGGCGCTGAACCGGTGGATACCGCTGCCGCCACATTCATTCGGGCCCCAGCAGCCCGCGCCACCGATATGGTGGGCACCGTTCTTTTCAGAGATGGCAGAGGGGCACCCATGGGACTCATTCAGGCAGCGACCGGCGCACTCGGGGGGACCCTCGCGGACCAGTGGAAGGACTTCTTCACGGTTCCTGAAGGCCTGACGCCCACTGCGGCCATCTTCTCGGCCGTGCCGCGGGGCACCAATGCCGGCCGCGGTTCCAACACGAAGGCCTCTGACGGAGTCATCACCAACGGCAGCAAGATCCTCGTACCCGAGGGCTATGGCCTGATCCTGATGCAGGACGGCGCGATCACGGGCTTCGCGGCCGAGGCAGGAGCGTATGAGTGGAACTCTGAGGCCCAAGAATCCCAGTCGATCTTCGCCGGGAACGGCATCGTGAGCCCGATGGTCACCACGTCGTGGGAGCGCTTCAAATTCGGCGGCCGACCCAGCTCCCAGCAGCGCGCTTACTTCGTCACGCTCAAGGAGCTGCCGAACAACAAGTTCGGGACGCAGTCTGAGATCTACTGGGACGACGCCTACATGAACGCCCAGGTCGGCGCGGTCACGCGCGGCACCTACACGATGAAGATCACCGACCCAATCCTGTTCATCAAGGCATTCGTGCCCGCCGCCTACCTCGAGCCAGGGCGGGCCTTCGACTTCACCGACATCGAGAACGACGCCGCCTCCCAGCTCTTCAACGAGGTCGTCGGCTCCTTGGCGCCAGCCTTCTCGATGTACACGAACGACCCCTCGAAGGGCAACCGGATCACCAAGATCCAGCAGGACTCGATCGGCTTCGCCCAGAGCCTCTCGGCCGCCGTCGAGCAGAACTACACGTGGAGTTCAGGACGCGGCCTGGAGATCATCTCGGTCGCGCTCATCTCCATCGAATACGACGAGAACACCCGCGAGCTGCTGCGCAACGTGCAGCGTGCCGACGCACTGTCCGGTGCCCGTGGGAACTCCAACCTGCAGGCCTCGGTCGCCGCGGGCTTCGAGTCGGCCGGTGAGAACGCCGGCCCCGGCGGCCTGATCGGCATGGGCATGGCCGCCGGCGCCACCGGGATCGGCGGTCTGCAGCAGCCGGTGCCGGGAGTCGGCGCTCAGTCCACTCCACAGGCTCCCGCTGCTCCAGCCGCCGCGCCCGCGGCCGCAGCACCCGCCGCCGATGACCCGATGGCGGTGCTCACCAAGGCGAAGCAGATGCTGGACGCCGGCCTGATCACGCAGGAGGACTACGACGCCGCGAAGGCGAAGGCTCTCGGCCTGTGACCCCCGAGACACCGATGGGCGAGGGCCTGCCAGGACCTACGGCTCCACACCCCGGCGACTCCCCAGACCCCCAGCTGGTGGAGTTGGCTCCTGAAGATCCGACGATCAACACCGCCAACCAGCAACTGGAGGACGGCGTCAATCGCTGTCCCACGTGTGGATCAACCGACATCCAGTTGCGGGTCTCGAGCTCGATGCTGATCTGCCTGTTCTGCCGTCACGAATGGGCCGAAGCCTTGGTGGAACCGTTGGTCAGCGGTCAGGAGTCGCTTCGCGACCTCACTGGCACGACGCTGGCCTCGGGCGCTGCTGACATCGACAACGATGCAGACGCGGGGATGCTGACCCTGAAGTGCGCTGGCTGTGGCTCGGAAGTGGTGGTGAATACCTCCGAGGTCATGTCGTCGCGGTGCCACTGGTGCCGACATGTGCTCACGGTCAACGAGCAGATGCCCAACGGGGCGGTGCCCGACGCCGTGCTGCCGTTCACGGTCACGCGCGACCAAGCGGTGGCACACATCAAGGAGTTCGCTGGCAAACGGAAGATGTTCGCCGACCGCCAGTTCGTCGCTGAGTTCACGCCGGAGAACGTGGTGGGCGTCTACCTGCCCTACATGGTCGTCGACAGCAACGCCCGTGGGACGGTGGAAGGTGTCGGGGAAGTGCAGACCCGGAAATACACCCGTGGCAGCGGTGACAACAAGGAAACCGTCTATGACGCCGACATCTACCGCATCGACCGGCACCTCGACTTCACGGTCGATGACCTGACGTTGGAGTCCTCGACGGAGCGCTCTGACATGAACGCGTTCGTCAACACCAATAACGTGATCAACACGATCCTGCCGTTCGACACGAAGAACGCTGTGCAGTGGAACGCCAACTATCTGGTCGGTTACACCTCCGAGCGCCGCGACACTGACGTATCGGCACTGATGCCTGCGCTGGAGGACCAACTACTCTCGATCGTCCGGTCCGAGGTGCGCAGCTCCGTCACGAAGTATGACCGCGGCGTGCGCTGGGAGTCCGAGGGGGTTGCCGTGCATGGGACAAGGTGGGTCTCGATGTACCTCCCCGTGTGGCTCTACTCCTACTACCACGAAGATCGAGGACGGGCCATGGTGCACTACATCGCCGTCAACGGACGCACTGGCGAGACCATGGGCAGCGTGCCGGTCTCCCACAAGCGGCTCGCGGTGGCGGCGCTGACCGCCGGAACCGTGCTTGAAACCATCGCCATCACAATCTTGGCGGTCTCATGAGCGACCTCGCCCTGCAGCTGTCCCACGCCGCCGTGGCGACGCTCGAGACATCATCGGACTCCGGCGCCCCGTTGGTGCTGCTGCTCCTGGGGCCGGCCGGCGCCGCCGGCGTCTACTGGGTGCTCTACCGCTACTACCGCAACACCGACAAGTCGCATGACTTCGAAAAGGAAACCATCATCGAGTCGCAGCCCGCGACCGGGAGTGACCACAAGGTGGACACTGTGAGCGGGACGAAGCGGACCCAGATCAACGGCAACAACGTCACCCAATATCGCAAGCGAGTGCAGCGCTCGGGCTGACTGCTGCATGCGTGGTGCACTCGCTGCGGCGCTGGAACGTCGGATCGAAGGAACGGTGAGTTCGCCGGAAACCGACAAACCCCGCCAGCGGGCCAGCATTTCCCGTCAGCCACCAAAAACGGGCGCAGGTACGCGCGCAAAGCGGGGTCACACACGTGGACGTACGTGCCCAGCATTCCCCGTGTCAGCAGACCCAGGCCTCGAAGTACGCATCGTGAATGCGGTGACCGGGCGAACTCCTCAGGGAGCTGACCATCAACCCAGACCGTGACTACCAAGGCCAATGAAAAAACTCCCGAACCTGCAAAATGCAGGTCCGGGAGTTTCCGATGTCCTGAGACATCACAACGTCGGGCTGACAGTGTGCTGGTTCAGGACATAGGCGACACATCTCTCAAGACATAGGAGACACCTCGGCTGCTGGTGATGCTCGAGCATGTCGAAGGCTCGTCTGGTCATCACCGCCCTGTTCGTCGAGCACCAGTCACCGTCGGAGGTCGCTGCCCGCTACGGCGTCCACCGCTCCTGGGTCTACAAACTCAAAGCCCGCTACGAGACCGAGGGCGACGCCGCACTCGAACCCCGATCGCGGCGGCCCAAGACATCACCCACAGCGATCAGCGACCACACCGCAGACCTGGTCGTCCGTCTGCGCAAACAGCTGTCCGAGGTTGGTCTGGACGCCGGACCCGACACCATCGCCTGGCACCTCCAGCAGCACCACGACGTCACTGTCTCGGCCGCCACGATCAGCCGACACCTGGCCAAAGCCGGCCTCGTCGTCCCCGAACCGAAGAAGCGACCTAAGTCGTCCTACATCCGCTTCGAAGCGCAGATGCCCAACGAGACCTGGCAATCAGACTTTCCCCAAGCACTTCGTGCAGGGAGGTGCCCCACCCACTACCCCTCGCCGACGGCACCGACACCGACACCGAGATCCTGACCTGGCTCGACGACTGCACCCGCATGGCGATCCGCGTCACCGCCCACCACCGGGTCACCACGCCCATCGTCCTCGCCGAGTTCCGTGCCGCGATCAAAACCGTTGGAATCCCCGCCTCAACCCTCGCCGACAACGGCATGGTCTACACCGTCCGCCTCGCCGGCATCGGCCGCCAAGGCGGACGCAACAGCTTCGAGCACGAACTCCGCCGACTGCACGTGATCCAGAAGAACGGCCGACCGAACCACCCACGACTCAGGGCAAAGTCGAGAGATTCCAACAGACCTTCAAGAAGTGGCTCCGCGCTCAGTCGGTCCAACCCGCGACGATTGTCGAGCTGCAGGCACTACTCGATGAGTTCGTCGACGAATACAACCACCGCCGCCCCACCGGTCGTTGCCACACCGAGCAACACCGGCAACGCTCTATGACTCGATGCCCAAAGCCTTGCCAGGCAACTCCCGCGACACCGACACCCACGACCGGATCCGCCACGACCGCATCGACAAAACAGGGGCCGTGACGCTCCGCGTCAACGGCAAACTCCACCACATCGGCATCGGCCGAACCCACGCCCGAACCCACGTCATCCTGCTCATCCAAGACCTCAACGTCAGGGTCGTGAACGCCGTCACTGGGGAGCTACTCAGAGACCTAGAAATAGACCCAGAACGCGACTACCAACCGCGCAAATGAAGAACACCCGAACCTGCTTCCGCAGGTTCGGGTGTCTCTTATCTCTTGCGAGATCACACGGTCGGGCTGACAGGATTTGAACCTGCGACCCCCTGTTCTGGAACGGCCCAGTCGCGACCTTTGCTCGATCTTGTCAAAACATGCTCTGATCTGCACCGATGTCGTCGCGGACCGTCCGCGCGTGCGACCGAGCATGCGGCGCTTTGCCCGAATATTCGGGGTTAAAGTGCGGACCGCAGCAGGCTCTCCATGACCCGGAACCCAGGGATCGAGAGGCCCCATACTTGTCCGAAAATGAACCGAGGCCCCGCGTCCATCAATACCTGCCGGAGCCGGATACTGATCGGCGATAGGTCACTTCCACGATCTGCGGGCCCACTTCGTGGTTTAGCCGTCGTCGATGACGGGTGACGAACCGGCGTAGATCGACACATCGGATACTAAGCAACGAAGTCCGTACGTGACCCCGACCGGATCGACGTCATGCGCAGGCAGCGGGAGGTTCTCTGGAACCGCCGCCATCAATTAATCATCGGCGCCTTCATGCGACCGGGAGCGACCTCGTTGACGCGGATCTTGTCTTCGGTCAGCACGATCGTCGATCGTACCGCGTCACGTTGAAACGACGCCCTTCGAAGCGCCGTACGCAACCGAACCCGCGTCGACAACGCTTCCTCGCATTTCCCGTCGGGCATGGAATGTTGATGTTCAGCCTCTGTCCAGCCACCTGAATCGCTGGGATGACAACGATGATTCCGGGGGTGCGCCATTCTGGCTCATCACAATCAATCGATTCGAGCCCTCGAGGGTCTCGGTTCTGACCGTATCGCCCATGTCGACAGTGACCGCGTCATTCACGAGAACTGGGACGCTTCAGTAGATTTCTCGAACGTATTCACGACGACCCGATCCGATCACCCTGATGAGTCCAGGCGGCCCGACTTCGGATCTTGGCCGGTCTAAACCTAAGACTTGGTGAGGGCCGATGACACGCCTCGACACAGGTCGAGTGCCTTCCCATGTCCTTTGCGTGCTCTTGCCGAGAGATGCGCTGACCCTGCACGGAATCCCCACCGGTCCGGAGTCACATGACGGATTCTCGGATGACAGAATGCCAGGCATGTCAGAGTCCTTGCGCCTACTCGGGTCCTGCGCGACCCTGCCCACCGAGTACTGGTACCACGTCGCCGCCCAAGACGAGATGCCGCTTGCAGGGGTGGCTCGGGCTGCACGCGTGCTCGACGAACTTGATAAGAAGTTTCCGACGGCCGACGACTATGCACCTGGCGCTCTCGCGGTCGAGACCATTGCCCAATGGCTATACGCGGACCCGGACATCGCCCACGAGCTTCGCCTCGTTCTATCACTCTCCGACAAGCGCTTCTACCTTGATCTCAGCTATCGACTGAGTCGAGAGATCTACGAAGTCGACGGTGCCGCGAGGACTCTGTGCGGATGCTCTCCGAGCGGGATGAAGAGGCACACGACAAGCGCTATCCTCGGTTTTCTCAAGAAGGGTGGGGATGCTCGCCGACTGCGTGTATCCCAAGTCATTGCTGAATATTTGGTGGGTCGCAGATTGCTTATTGTGCTGGACCTCTACTTTGGACTCAGCCAGGTGATGCGCAGCGCCGTCAATGACCTTTGGCTTGCTCCTCACGACGTTCAGCAGAACGAAACGAAACGAAGGGGTCACGGCGCGGAGGCGGAGATCGCATTGGCACTCCAAGATGCGGGATTAAGCATCTTGCCAGCCAATAAGGGGACGGAACCCATGGGAGCTGCAGATCCGAATATCAGCCTCGAAACGTTTGAGGTATCGCCGCGAGACCCCAAGAAAACGGTCAGCGCGGATATTGCCCTGACGGACAGTCGAGGTGCACTTCAAGCAATGATCATGGGGTTGGTCCAGTCATCCGACCCAGGCCAATTCGGCGTGGATAAGGCGGCAACCAACGGAACGATTCGCACTCGTCTAGACGAACACCGGACAGAAACAGGATCCAACCTAGAAATCTGGGGAATCGTCGATGGGATCGGATATGCCGAAAATCCTAATGGGACGATCATTCCGATGCTTGGACACTTTCATGAGTTCATCCAGCACAACTCTGCATACAAAGCGGTCCTTGCGGCCTCGCGACTTGGGCTTTGCAAAGTCGTCGCGGTTAGGTACGACCCAGACTTCTACTCCATCGAAACGGCAACGCAGATGCACACTCGGTATGGCGGTTCAGCCGCGATGCTTGTCGGGCAGGAAGCGCCGCCGGCAGGTCCGCGCCCGCTCGTGGCTGGACGAGCAACAATTTGGCTCCATTAGTCACCCGAGCCGCTGCCTCGCCGCGCGCGCTTCCGCACTTGAAACATCCCAGAGCGATGCCACGAGGTCGTCCAACTCATCGAGAAGTGAAGTCACGTCATCCTCAGCCGCCACTCGCCTATGGCCCTCTGCGCAGACTTCAGAAATCTGACGATGCACGCTACTCGAAGGATCCCACCGGGGCACACCGATCTTGGCTACGATGCTGGGTGAGATCTGCGTCGAGACCATCCGACTGTGCACGTGCTCGACTACGACAGAGCCTGCCAACACGCCGCCGACGTAGTAGGCCTCTTCAGGCGATGAGCATGCGATTAGCATCAACTTCTCGTTGGGTATCGCCGGTTGAGGAGCACAATTTGCGTCGATTGTCACCGGCCCCACAACGGCCGTAGTGAAGACCTTTGCAATATATCGCCACACCACCTTCCAGTCCGCGAACGTGTACTCTCCAACACGCTGGCATGCATAGAAGTCGGTTGCTCGGTATTTCTCTTCCCATGCCGAGAAGCCTTTACGCTCACCGAGAATTCCCCTGAACTGTTCCAGGTACGCCAACGTCCGCGGGGCCGATTCGCGAAGGTCAGAAATCGACACCGCCGCCATTTTGCTGTCAGCGGTATGGGGAAGCAAGACCGCTAACTCGGCTTGCGATCGCCACTGCGATACGTCTCGCCCACGGAGGAAGGGATAGACATGTCTTGGCTCGATTACGGCTTCAACCTGTGGCACCACACGACGCGCCCTTTCGACCACGTTCTCGACTTTAAGTAGGCCATCCTCGCGGCGGCCATTGAGCCGAAGGTGGAAGACTGCATTGGCCCCCCCTGTAAAAAGCCCGGTTCGCGCCTTGTAGGCGTTAGCGCCGTCTAGGCGCCGATGAACTTCCATCCCCGCCGCGGCTCCAGTAGACCAGCTACTGGAGGCGTCATCAGCGCTCGCAAGTTGCGCCATGCCTTCGCTGACTGGTCCATTCAACGCACCAGAACCTGTAGTCGGCTGAAGCATACGATCGAGTTTTCCCCATTTCCGGAACGGGACAGGAAAAGCCGTCCGGAGCCCATTCTGACCCAGAATGACTATTGTGCGATTCGATACACCCTCGAATGGCTTCGCTTCCACGAAATCCTCCACCAAGGAGACCTGAAATGGTTCCTTCAGTTGCCCCAGCTCGAAGCGCCGGAAGTCACGATGGTTCGAGGCCGACTTCAGCAGGGACTCCGGAAGCACAAACCCGAAAGAACCGTCGCCGGCGAGCCGAAAATGTATGGCATGCGCAACGAAAAGCGCCGAGATGTCTTCCTTGCTATACCCCATCACTCGGCCCGTTGCACCGAAGATACCGAGCGCGGGCCAAAGAGCACTGTGTTTTTTCCTGTACTCAGCTGGCATGTACTCCCAATTGACCCAGGGCGGATTTCCCACGACTAGATCGACACGCGTAGCGCCTTCCCGCTCTTCCAGCGAGTCTGCGTGCGAGATCCCCCGTGGAATTGTCGGTGGAGTAACGCGACCCTCGCGCCGCAGCCGCGAGCTGGCGAAGGTCAAAGAAGCAATTGTCAGGAGGCAGGGAACAAGTTCCACATCTATGCCGTGGATCTTGGTGTCAATTATGTGGATCGCTTCGTGAGAATCGATCGATCCAGCGACTACCGCCTGACGAATCTCCTCGGCCGCGGCTACCAAAAAAACACCCGACCCACAAGCCGGATCGATAATTGACTTTCGCAGGCTTTCAGCGTCCTCACAGCGATATCCGGCGGATCGGATGACATGGCGAGCCAGCCACTGGGGCGTATAATAGGAACCGATCGCGTGTCTCACTTGGCGAGGTACCAAGTGCATGAACTCAGATTGAAACAGATCAGCGAAGGGTCCGTCCTCGCTTAGGAGAGCAGCGATTTCCAGCGCCTCTGCCTTCTGCGCCCCAGGGACTAGGCGGTCCAACAGCGCATCGATCTCTCTGACAATCGGAGCTGCCTTCTCCACAACCGGTGGGGCAGCGTGATCCAACGGGTCGTCTCCCCCAACGCAGCAAACAATCAGTCGATACGCACGCGCCAGCATGTAGCGCTCAACCGAGTAGACAAACCTGCTCAAGTCAGGCTCATCTACGGCGCCGAGAACACTCTTCAGTTGCGCTGGCGGGACCTTTTTCTTTCGGTCCAGTTCGCCCCGCACCGCTGCGACCTCATGGGCCCACTGGTCAAAGTCAGCCCGAAGTGCCCCGCCATCGTCCGAGGACGCTTCATAGAGCGCGCAAATGATGTCACCTTGATGCGGTCTCATGCGCCACCGATCGCGATCATAGTGGGCGCCTGACGCTGAGTGCTCATGTCCAGACACTTTAGTCGCGCTCGAACGAAGGTCGAAGTCACGGCCACAGCCTTCAGCACACTGGCCGCTCATGGTCGAAACGACCCAACAGCGAACTCGCACACTCTGACTACGTCCCGTGTCGCGAACAAGCCGTATTTGATGGCGTTCCATGCGCAGGTGAGAACCACCAGGTTTAGCCAGCCAGGGCCACCGGAATCGAGGATCACGGTGAGTCCAACTGTGGCCGCGAGGTAGCCGGCGGTGAGTGCGGACGAGACTGGGAATGCCCACCTACGACCAGCTGGCCTCCGCAGGTGACGAATCAGGATGTTGCTGGGGGCATACGCGTTGAGGTATCGGTGGATGCTTCCGGCTACGCGGAACGAGAGTGCAAGGATCACGGCGATCACCCTTTCGAGGAACAGACACCCGGCGGTGTCTCGCTCTCAGGAGTAGCCGGGCCTCGGTCCGCTGCGCTCTTCAGGTTCGATCACTGTGGACAACCGCGACCTGCGTGTCCCTGTGGAGAACTCAGCGACCGACGCCTGGCTCCAGGGCTGGTGCGGTTGAACACGAAGTTGCCTCCCCATCACGAGTGATCTCTGTGGCTCTCCTCAATGCGGCTTGGGCGCGGGCTCGATCGGATCGCTGGCTCTCGTTGGCCGGCCGAGGGCCCAGCGCATCTGAACCAGTGATGCCGTGACGGTCACGGTAGGCGGCAACTATCGTCACCTCAGAAATCCAGCGGTTGACGTCCGATGGACTCTCTGGGCGGGAACCGAGGCCGCGCAGCCACGACTCGCTGCCCAGGGCGGCTTGATCGACCAGCGCGACGGCACGCTTTTCCATGTCGTGCTGGCGCTCGTCGAGCGCTCGGCGATCCTTCGGGTTCAGCGTCCCAGTCGCGACTGGGACGAGTCCGACGATGAGTTTGGACTCGATCCGACGTCGCCCGATCCTTCGGGGCTGTGCGGTTGCATGGTGGAGACGGGTGATGAGGACCGCGCCGACGTCCGCTGCGTCCGCCAGTCCTCGGCTCGCGACCAGCCTGGGTAGCAACGTCTCGAGGTCGTAGCCGTTGGCTTCGGCTCGCCGGAGCTCGGCGGTCAGCGGTCCGAAGGCCTCGGACTCAATGACTCGTTCGATGTCGGCATCGCCGAGGCCACAGTCGCTGACCAGGGCAACCCAGCGCGAGCGCTGCGCGCCTGCGGCTATCGTTTCGTACTCCGCAGCCAGTTGTTCGATGGAGAACCATTGGTCCTGCTCGGCCTTGATCGTCTGGTGGGCGGAGAGTTCGGCTCCGGACCGTTGGAGTATCCCGTAAAAAACAGTGCGGGCGTTGATCTCGCCTTCCTGTGGCGGGGTATGGGTGTCGTCGGGGTCGTCGAGGGCGACGTAGACGGTGTTGGACTTCCGACCACGGGTCATGGAGACGTAGAGGTTCTCGCGGTTGGTGGCGCCGGAGGCGACGACGTGGGCGGTATCCACGGTGGAGCCCTGGGCCCGGTGAGCGGTGATGGCGTAGCCGAGATCGATGTGTTCACGTACGTAGCCGGCGGGCAGGACGACCGTCCCTGTAGCCTTCTGGCCGATGCGTGCGGCGATCACTGATCCGTCGGGTGTGACGTCTGTGATGCGCCAGCGGTCGCCGTTGTGCACCCAGCCGCCGCGAAGCGAACGCAGGTGGCGTTGGTTCCGTCGGGTGACAATCAAGTCGCCAACCGAGGCGCGGTTGCCATCGGCCAACGCGACCTCGCGGCCTGCTTCGGTTTCACCGGAGAGGATGCGTTCAGCGCGGGCTCGCTGGTTGAGTTTGCTGACGGTGGCTTTGGCTTCGGTCACCAGCACGCTGGACAGTCCGGCCTGGATGTCGTGGCGCCAGGCGTGGTAAGCGGCATCGGTCATGGCGTCGGTGTCGCCTTCACGGACTCTGTCGTTGCGGACGTAGGTGCTGATCACGTCAGTGGCGCCATTCCGTAAGGCTGCGGTGGCGTCTGCTTCCCAGTCCTGGTCGAAGCGGAGGATCTCGATCAATTCGGGGGTGTCGTCGCGCGCTTCGGCGAGCATTGAGAACGCTCCACCTGCATCGACGGATTGCAGTTGTGCCCAGTCCCCCACCAGCAGGACTTTCGCGCCTGCCTCGGTGGCGATTCCGGTGATTTTGTCCAGGGTGTGGGTGCCGGCGAGAGTTGCTTCGTCGATGATCACGAGCTGGCCTCGTTTGAACTCAGCCCGACCCTGGTCGTACTCGTGGAGCCACTTCGCGGTGTTCTCGCACGAAATGCCGAGGTCATCGGCCAGGACCTGTGCTGCCGCGGCGGACGGCGCGAGGCCGATCACCGAGTCCGCGCCGCGCGCAGTTGTCCATGCTGAGTGAAGGGCGCGCATGGCGGCGGTTTTGCCTGCCCCGGCTGGTCCGACGAGAAGGTCGATCTGACGGCCGGATTCGGCGATCTTGCCGAGTGCCTGGGCCTGTCCTTCGGTGAGTTGATGACCGAGCAGAGCGTGGCTGCTGGCGTCCTCGATCAGCTTCGGCTTGACGACGGGTGCGATCAGGGTGTTTGCCCGTACGAGCAGTCGGTCTTCCGCCGCGAGCAGGCTGGCTGAGCTGAACACGGTGGAATGTTGGGGACGGAACCGGCTCGAACCATCCTCCCGTCGAAACGCGTCGGGACTGATCGCCAACTCCGGAGGTGTCAGACGCAGCGAAGCTTGAGTTGCTGCGTCGACGATCATGCCCACGACGGCTTCACGATCCTGCGGGGTTGCGAAGCGCCAATCCATCGTCTGTCGCGATGCCTCGGCCCACAGGTTCCAATGTCGCCAGGTTGAGCGCTTCTCCCCCACGACCGCGACAACTTGCCTGCCGGTGGTCGCCACGAGGTCGAGGGGCACGTCTTCGGCACGCAACGCCGCGGAAGGCCTGCCTGTCGTGATGCCTCGAGCCCACTCCGTGGACCCCGCAGGAAGGAGGTCTTCTGCACGATGGCGCCAGCCGTCGGTGAGTTCCGCAAGTGAGTGCAGTTCCTTCTCTGGTCGGGTGGCAATGGTGGCGGTCGCGCGAAGTTCCACGATGGTCTTCGGCGACGGTCGGCGTCTGTAGGAAGCGGCGTACTCCTCGATCAGGCGGTCGGTTTCGATATCGATCTCGCGCGATCGGCTGGAGAACTCGCGGATCAGTTCCTCACTGACTCCAGCGATCTCCAACGCTTGGTTGCGGTCGGCGCCGCGGTCACGTCTGTCCCACTGCACACCGAAACGTTGGGTCAGGATGTCGGCGAGAACTGCGTTGTAGTGCTCCGAGATCGCGACCACGCAGCGGTGGATCGGGACGCTGTCCAGGCTGCGCCATTTCTGGTCGTATACGGTGCGGACCTTGTTGGACACGACGACATGGGTGTGGAGCTGCGGATCACCGGCCCGCGAGTCCCAGTGGTCATAGGCGGTGGCCGCGACGCCCACTACCTCGTGCTGAGCAACGGCGCCGTTGCGGGCGTTCACCCCTGCCCGGGTGACTGCGACCTCTCGCTCGAAGAAGGCCAGCACCTCCGCGACCGCCTCATGGTGAGCTTCGACGATCTGCGCTTGGGTGCCTGCGTCGGCGAGGCCCCAAAGCACGGACACGGACTTGGGCACACTGAATGTCAGGTCGAAACCGGACACTGCGGTCTTTGGTCCGCCGGCTTCCTCTTCGTGATTGATCCGAGCAACCTCTGCGGCGCGCGCCTCGCCGTCGAGTGACTCATCGAGTGCCTCGATTCGCTTGTCGATCCGCTCCTGAACCGAGAGATACGTCGGGTACCCCCGGCCGAGTTGGTCTCCCGTTACCGGGTCACGTCCATGGACGAGAAGCAATTCAAGTTGCGCGGGTGTCACGACATCGCCGGATGTCAACTGGCCGTCGCCGAACTCTGCTACCCCAGACCCCATCCACACGCCGGGCGGTGTCCCGGCCTCGGCGTAGTACCGCGTCATCGGCGCTCTCAAGGAACGGTTGCCGTCGCCAACCACGACGCTCTTAAGCAGGTAGTTGCACCCGTGTCCCGGGGTCATCTTCCGCATGGACACCGTCACGCGATCCACCTCCTCGCAAACAAGGTGCGCCAGCCGCTCCCCCTCGCTGTGCCAGAGGTGTGACCGGATTGAGGGTGGGGGTGAAATCGGCGACCGAGTGGGCGACTCAGGGGCGGGAAACTGCGGTGCACCTTGTCTGGTGAGGTGCGAGAGGAGAACCATCGATGTTGCGTAGATCACATTTCAATGGCTCAATAGTTGCAGGCGGTGAATTCGGTGGACCCGCCATCGGGGCACCGTCTGTTGCTCCCACCGGGAGGTTTCGGTGGCGGCGGACGGACTTGGCCATGACCAAATCGCAAGGAGCTTTTTCGGTAGCGACAGCAGTTCTACTGCTCGCCGTCATGACCGCTTGCGGCTCAGACTCCGAACCAGACTCGGCTCCGACGCCATCGCCGAGCGTCAGCCAAACAGTCATGTCACCCAGCCCGACTCCGGCCTCACCCGAGGATGAAGCCTCTGCGTCCGCGGTCGAGGCAGTGACCGTGTACTACTCCACGATCGACAAGATCCGCCAGGATCCCAAGGCTCCGATCAGCAATCTCGACGCCGTGGCAGTAAGCACGCAACTCTCGGCACAGGAGAAGTTCCTCTCGAACCAACGGAGCGACGGGCTCCATCAAGTTGGCGACACCAAGGTCATCGAGACGAAGGTCCAGTTGGTCAGCTTGGACAACTCAGACCCGTCAGCGGGTCGGGTTCCATCGGTGACCATTGACGTGTGCTGGGACGTCAGCGGCGCCGACCTTCTGGACGCTGACGGTAAGTCGGTCGTGCCAGCAGATCGGGCAGACCGTGGCTGGACGCGTCTGACCGTGGCGAACTACTCCTGGGATACCGATCCCGAGGGCGGTTGGCGTGTTGCCGGCGGCAAGGACGTGGAGAAGTCGCCGTGCACCGCGTAGGTTTGCGGCTCTTTGCATTCTCAGCCCTACTCGCTGGGTGCATGATCGGCGCCGGGACATCAACCGCGACGGCAGGCAGCAAGACCGTGTGTCAGCAGCAAGACCCGTTATCGGGCGTCTGTGTGGTGTGGGTCGTCGTCGACGTGCCCGGGACCGCGAAGGTCGATGACGGCCCGAAGGACACGGGCACGGGTCAGACTTGCTATTGGGACGGGACGAAGCAGGGCATCAGCAAGCCACCTCCTGGTCCGGTGCCGTGTTCGTCGGAGTACGGCTATTGGTCGAACGCCTACCACTGCTACATACGAGTATTCGCACCGCAACCGCCGGCCGGTGATCCAAGTTGGCAGGGGCACGAACCCGGCGATGGCGCGGTGTACGACTGCTATCAACCGCAGACTGGCCTGCTGATCCACATATGGTCTGCGGACGCACCGGAGAACTCCGGTGCCGGCCCCAGCCCACGCGATGTCGCACAACTGGCGATCGACGACATGGCGCTGCGTGCGATCGACATCGGCATCACGCCATCCCCGGCCGCGGGCCGCATTGGCCTTGTGGGCATGCCGGTGTGGATGTGGGCGCAGGGTCCCGACGACCACACCTATGGCCCGATCACCGCGACAGCGAGCGCGGGCGGCATCACCATCACCGCGACTGCGACGGTCCGACGAGTGACGTGGGAGATGGGTGACGGCACCACTGTGGTGTGCGACTCGGCGGGGACGCCGTACCAGGCGAAATACGCCAAGCAACCTTCCCCGGACTGCGGGCACATCTACGAAACCTCAAGTGCAGGCGAGCCCGGTGACACCTACACAGTGACGGCGACTTCCGCGTGGGTGATCACGTGGGCGGGCGCTGGCCAGACCGGAACCATCCGCCTTGACGGGCTTCAGCGGTCCGTCGAGATCACCGTCGGCGAGGCACAGGTGCTCGTGGAGTAAACGGGCACGAACGAGAGGCGAATCAACGATGAGCAGCACGGCGACACGAAACGGGCGACTGCCCGCTCACGATTCAGCCCCGACCGCGTCTCCGATGGGGCCGCCTCCGAAACTGCGTCGGCGTCCGGCGATGGTGGCTGGCGCCGTCATTGCGATCTGTCTGGGCGCGCTCATCGGGGGTTGGGCCTGGACCACGACCACCAACACCCACGAGGTACTTGCAGCGCGTGCTGACATCGAGCGGGGCGCAGTCATCGAGGCCGACGATCTCGTCCGGGTCCGCATCAACACCGACCCTGCCTTGAAACCCGTGTCGGCCAGCTCCCTCGAATCCGTTGTGGGGCAGCGTGCCGCCGTCGACATCGCAGCCGGCTCGCTTCTGACGCCAAGCACGTACGCCGAAACCGTCCTGCCGAGCAGCGATATGTCCGTCGTTGGTGTCGCTCTCACCCCGGCGCAGGCTCCTGGCATGGATCTTCGGGCTGGGGATCGTGTCCGTGTTGTCGTTACCCCAGCAGAGGGAAGCGATGCTCCGGCGGGTGCTCCGCCGTTCAGTGAGGCCGAGGTAGTCGGTGCTCGGGTCTCTGATACGACCGGCGAACTGATTGTGGATCTCTTGGTCCCCCACGGGGAGGCGGCACAGCTCGCCTCTCGGGTGGCCACCGGGAACGTGGCGATCGTCCTGGATTCCAGGGAGCGCTGAGGGTCATGGCTGTCATCGCGCTCTGCTCAGCTTCTGGTTCACCTGGTGTCACGACGACGGCGCTCGGGTTCGCGTTGCTGTGGCCCCGGCCAGTTCTCTTGGTCGAGGCTGATCCGACCGGTGGCTCCGGGATCCTCGCCGGCTACTTTCGCGGAATTCGTGCCTATGACCAGGGCCTGATCGAGCTCGCTCTGTCGTTGACCGAGGTCGCTGACTTGTTGCCACGGATCGCTCAGCCCATCGGTACCTCCACTGCCGGCTTCATCGCGGGACCACGCGCACATACCCAAGCAGCGGCGCTCCCCGGGCTCTGGTCTCCCCTGTCTGATGCGTTACATGAACTCGAGTCGACCGGTCAAGACGTCCTCGTGGACTGCGGCCGCCTCGGTCTTGCCGGGTGGCCTGAACCGATTCTCGCCGAAGCGGATCTCGCGCTCCTGATGTCCCGCACACACTTGCCGTCAATCTCAGCTGCGAGGTCGTGGGCGGACACCGCCCAACGCGGTAGCCCAGCGTGGTCTCACCCCGGGGTGCTTCTCGTCCGCGAGAGCCAGCCCTATTCAGCGAAGGAAGTGGGCGGCGTGCTCAGCCTCCCGGTCCTCGGCGTACTTGCTGACGACTCCGACTCTGCTGCGGTCCTGCACCGGGGTAGGTCGATCCCGCCTGGTTTCGATCGCAGCCCGTTGGTGCGCAGTCTTCAGGCCGCGATCTCGGCCATCCACGCGACAGTGTCCGCACATCGCAGCGAGCTCGCTTCGGAGGTGTACTCAGGTGTCCAGTGACCATCTTGTGCGACCGACGAATGCCGACCCGCATCTCATCGATCTCCCACTCTTCACTCAACCGTTGCCGAACGGCACGGCGGACATCTCGTCGATGTCTTTTGAGTCGATCTCGACCTCGGCGCTCCCCCGACAGGAGGTCGACTGGACGTTGGTTGCCTCGCTTCGATCCTTGGCCTCCAAGCAGTTGAGCCAGGCGATGGCGGCAGCGACCGCGCGCCTGGACAAGACCGCGCAGTCGGAGTTGGGTCGGGCGATCGTACTGGATCTCATCGAGTCAGCCACGGCCGAACGAGTCGACGCGGGCGCGGGGGCGTGGACGGCTGCGGAGCAGACGGCGCTCGCACAGGCAGTGTTCGATTCACTGTTCCGGCTGGGACGCCTCCAGCCGCTGGTCGATGACGACAGGGTCGAGAACATCATCATCGCCGGGCACGACAACGTGCATCTGGAGCTGACCGATGGCTCCCTCATCGACGGCCCTCCCGTCGCAGACTCCGACGCTGAACTCATCGACTTCCTCGTGTTCCTCGCCTCCCGCAGCGAGGTCAACGCCCGCGGCTTCTCCGAAGCACAACCCAGGCTCCATCTGCGCCTCGATGGCGGATCCCGGTTGGCTGCTGCCGCGTGGGTGACGCCACGGCCATCGGTGGTGATCCGTCGCCACCGGCTCATGCATGTCACGCTCGATGATCTCGTCGAACGCGGGATGCTCTCGGCGCTCCTCGCTTCGTTCCTGCGTGCCGCTGTCCGGGCCCGCAAGTCCATTGTTGTCGCGGGGTGTCAGGGCGCCGGTAAGACGACTCTAGTCCGCGCCCTGTGCTGTGAGATCGATGAGCATGAGGCCATCGGCACTTTCGAGACCGAATACGAGCTTCATCTCGATCAGCTGGGACGTCACAAGATCGTGCATCCGTGGGAAGCCCGGCCGGGATCGGGTGAACGCGGTGCGGATGGCCGATTGGCTGGCGAGTTCACACTCGACGAGGCACTCGTCGACTCCTTCCGCTTCAACCTGTCGCGTCAGATTGTCGGGGAGGTTCGCGGCCGGGAGATCTGGGCGATGATCAAGGCGATGGAGTCCGGCACCGGCTCCATCTCGACAACGCACGCCTCCGATGCCGTCGCCGCGATCCGCAAACTGGTGACCTGCGCGATGGAAGCCGGCGCCCACGTCACCCATGACTTGGCCGCCAGCAAGCTGGCCTCCACTATCGATCTGGTCGTCCAGCTCGATCTAACGACCGAGCGGATTCCAAGCGGGTTCCGACGCCAGCGCTCGGTCTGTGAGGTCATCGCGGTCGCTCCGGGTGAGCGCGAGACCGGGTATGCCACGACACACCTGTTCTCCCCTGATGCCGCTGGCAATGCCAGGGCGGATGTCTTGCCCGACGAATACCGGGCACTTGCCTCGTTCGGGTTCGACCTCGGCGCGTTCCTCAGCGAGCAGCAGGTGTTGTCGTGATCGCGCTCGCGCCGGCAGCGGCAGGCGCACTCATCGTTGCGGGAGTCATAGGCCTGTTCCTCGGGCTGAAACCGTCTCCGCCTCCTCCGCCTCGCTCACGGCCGACCCGGTTGAAGCCCTTGAGCCAGCGGAGCAAGCGACTTGTGCTGGTGGGCGTGGTCGGTGGCGTAGTCGCCTGGCTCATCACGGGATGGGCCCTTGCGCTGCTCGCAATTCCGGCCGCTGTTGTCGGTGTCCCCGTCCTGCTGTCCAACTCTGGCGCCGAGGCGAGCATTGCCCGGCTGGAAGCAATGGAGGAATGGACTCGCTCGTTATCGGGCGTTCTGACGGTTGGGATCGGGCTGGAGCAGGCGCTGGTGGCCACACAGCGTTCCACGCCGGCCGCCATCGAGCCTGAGGTTGGCCGTCTGGTTGCGCGCCTTCGGTCGCGTTGGGACACCGAGGACGCCGTACGCGCGTTCGCCGACGAACTCGATGACGCCACCGGGGATCTGGTCGCTGCCAACCTGATCCTTGCCGCGCGACGTCGTGGCGCCGGTCTCGCACACGTGTTGGAGAGCCTCGCGGACTCGGTGTCTGCCGACGTGCGCGCTCGTCGACAGATCGAGGCCGACCGGGCGAAACCTCGGGCGACCGCACGGTGGGTCACCATCATCAGCGTCGGCGTACTGGTCGTGCTCGCAATCTCGGGCACCTACGTCGAGCCGTACCGCAGCCCCTTGGGTCAGGTGATTCTCGTGACGCTGCTGACGGCGTACGTCGCCACCTTGGTTTGGATGAAGCGAATGGCGATCGGTAAGCCACTCGCACGATTCTTATCGCAGGCGCCACGTGCTGCTGGGGGTACGTCGTGATCGCGGGATTGCCGTTGGCGATGGCGATGGCGGCGGGTGCTCTGGTGATGCTCGGCGGCGTGTTGCTGGTGGCCCGACTTCTGCCAGCCCAGGTCGACTTGGCCGACGCGCTGGTACGACTAACACCATCGCGACATCAGACCTCCGCAGAGGCAACTGATCGGGCCGCGACCGGCAAGGAACGCCTTGGCGTGTGGGCGATCCGGGTGCTGCCGCCGGGCATGTGGGTGCGTACGCCGGTGCGTGAACTGGCGCTGCTGCGCATCTCGCTCGCGAAGTTCTATGGCGACAAACTCACCTTCGCTGTCATCGGGCTTGTTTCTCCGTCGTTGCTCGCGGTGTTCTTCGAGGTCCTGGGCATCGGGTTCCCGTTGGTCGTACCGGCCTTTGCCTCGGTGGCGCTGGCCGTCGTCATGTTCTTCATGCCCAACTACAACGCAGTCGATGAGGCGAAGAAGGCGCGGGTGGAGTTCGCCCGGGCACTGGGTGCCTACATCGACCTCGTCGCGCTGGAGCGCAACAACGGTTCCGGCGTACGGCAAGCGATGGAAGCAGCAGCCGACGTCGGAGACTCCTGGGTGTTCCAGCGGCTCAGCGAGGAACTCGGCCGCTCCAGATGGTCCGGCCTGCCGCCGTGGGATGCGCTGCACGCGCTCGCCGAGGAACTCGGACTCCCCGAGCTCGACGACTTCGCCGACATCATGCGCCTATCCGGAGAAGAAGGTGCTGCGGTCTACACCAACCTGCGTGCGAGATCAGCGGCCATGCGGACCGCGATGCTCAACGCCGAGGTCGCACAAGCCAACGCGGTTGGCGAGCGCATGACCATTCCAGGGTCCCTGCTGGGAGTGATCTTCATGGCGCTGCTGGTCGCGCCGTCGCTGCTGCGGATGTTCAGCGGCACCTGAATAGCGAAGGAAGGAAGGAGACGATGAGGAAATTGTTCGCGGTGGTGATGGTGTGGGCGTTCTCGTGGAGCGACCCACCCCGACGTGACGAGCGCGGCTCGGTGACAACCGAGCACGTGCTGTGGGCGGTGGCGGTGATCGCCATCGTCGGCATCGTGGTTGCGGCGGTGAAGACCTATGTCGAGATCCAAGCCGGGAAAATCAACTGACCGCCGGCGACGGGATCAGCGAGGCTCGGTCTCCATCGAGCTGGTGATCTTGTTGCCGGCACTCTTCGCGGTTCTCTTCGTCGGAATGCAGGCCGCGCTCTTTTACCACGCCCGGACCGTGGCTATCGCTGCTGCACAAGAGGGCGCCCGTGCCGCTGGAGCCGAGGGCGGCAGCGAGTCACGTGGCGTCAACGCGGCCGAGGACTTCATCGCCGACGTTGGCGACGACGTACTGCAAGGACCCACCGCGGCCGCAGCACGAACGGCGACGACGGCAACCGTGGTGATTGAGGCACGAAGCCTGAGCGTGATTCCCGGCTGGAATCCCACCATCCGCCAAAGCGCCACTGTCCCCATCGAACGGCTCACGACACCGTGAACAATCGGCGAGGTGAACGCGGCTCTGCCTCGATCGAGGCAGCGATCGCCATACCGGCGTTCGGGCTGTTGGTGGGACTCATCATCTTCGGCGGACGGACCGCCATCACCCAACAGTCGGTCGAATCCGCGGCCTCTGATTTAGCCCGCTCGGCCTCAATTCTGCGCACTGACGCGGAGGCCAGGTCAGCAGCGCAGAAGGCAGCGTCGACCAGTTTGAACAACCAGGGGGTCAACTGTCTCCGCGTCGATGTCGCCGTCGACACCGAACAGTTCAGCCGCAGCGTCGGTGAACAGGCCCAGGTGGAGGTGACGGTGTCGTGCCTCCTTGACCTCTCGGACCTGTCAGTGCCCGGCGTACCCGGCACTCGCACGATTTCGGCGACCATGACCAGCCCCCTCGATACATGGCGGGAGCGATCTCGATGACGCAACAAGGCATGCGTGATGAGCGGGGGTCGATCAGCATCTGGGTGATCACCGCAACGCTGGCGATGATGATCCTCGTCGGGCTTGCCGTGGACCTTGGCGGCCAGGTTCACGCCCAACAGCGCGCACACGACGTCGCTGCTCAGGCCGCGCGCACGGGCGGCCAACAGGTCCAAGCCGCGCCCGCCGTCGAAGGCCGCTACGTCGCGCTCGATACCGCCGCAGCGCGACAAACAGCCGAGGAGTATCTCGCTGCCGCCGGCGTTGAGGGCACCATCACCGTGACCGGCGGAAGCACCCTCACCGTCAACGTGACGGACATCTACGAGCCGACGTTCCTGTCGCTCATCGGCGTTGGAGATCTCAAGGTCACCGGCGACGCGTCGGCGCGGCTGATCAGAACTACCGGAGGAGTCGAGCGATGACCCGAATCAATCCCCGTATTCGCGGTCTTGCCGCTGTCGCACTCATCCTCGTCGTGCTGATCGGCACTCCCCCGCTGCTGATCTTCATCGGCGCCACACCGTGGAACGTCGATTGGTCCCAACTGCGGATGCTGCTACTCAGCCCCGATGACGGAACAGTCGCCCTGATCATCATCGGGATCGTCGCGTGGATGGCGTGGGCCGTGATGGCGTTCTGCTTGATCAGCGAGGTCATCGCCGCCGCCCGTGGGATCCGTACGCCGCGACTACCCCTCATCGGGTCTGGTCAGCACCTCGCAGCCCAACTCGTGGCCACGGCCGCTCTCCTGTTCACGGTGGCACAGCCTCTCGCAATCACCTTTACTGCGATGCCGGCACATGCCCAGGATCAGACGCCGCACGATGTTCGGCCCGCGCAGGCGCCGGTCGAACATGTTGTGCCGTCTGCCGAGCCACCGCAGACCGGTGCCACTGCTCGGGTCGAGCCAGCCCCAGTCTCCTACACGACCCGGCCTCACGACAGCCTCTGGAAGATCGCCGAAACCCAACTCGGAGACGGCGCACGCTTCACCGAGATCGTCGCCCTCAACCCAGGCCAGTTCCCGAACGGACCCGAGTTCCTCACGACCGGAGTCGTGCTTCAACTGCCAGCAACTGCGACTGATCCCGACGACCGCACACTTGCCGCTGACGATGTGCCGTACGTCGTCGAGGATGGGGACACCCTGTGGGACATCGCCGACGAAGAGCTCGGCGACCCGACTCGGTACGACGAGATCTTCGACGCCTCCCGCAACACGACTCAGCCAGACGGTCAGCGACTCACGGACCCCGACCTGATCCGGCCCGGCTGGGAATTGAACATCCCCGACGATGCGCCGCCGCCGGAGGCGGCACCCAAGCGGGAGGAAGTGCCGCCGCCTGTCGCTGAAGAACCCACCGAGGTCGCCCCGCCACGGTCGAGCCAGCGCCTCCGGAAGTGAGCGCAGCACCGCAGCATGATTCCGCCGACAGTCTCGCCTCTGACACCACTGATGCACCGACGAGCGAAGCTCCTGGCTGGCTACTGCCCGGGCTCGCCGGCGCTGGATCCGTGCTGGCAGGCTCCCTGTTCCTCGTCCTGCGGGGACATCGACGCCGACAACTGCGCTACCGGTACCCCGGCGAAGTCCTCGAAGCATCGCCAGCTGAGTTGGTCGACGTCGAGAAGTCCGCACGCCATGCAGAGGCTGTCACGGTGCCACGACTCGAAGATCTCGATCAGCTACTGCGCCATCTCGCCGAAGGCTTGGAATTGACCGGACAACCACTGCCCCGGATCCAGACCGTCGAAATGGCAAACGACCAAGTGACCCTCCACCTCGCCGAAGATGTGCCGGCTCCACCCGGCTGGACGGAGGACGACAAGTCATGGTCGTTCACCATCGAACAGCGTCTCCCCGATTCCGATAGATCAGCTCCCTTTCCGCTGCTCTGCGCAGTCGGGCAGACCTGGTCTGGGCACCTCCTTCTGGCCAACCTTGAAGAGCTTGGCTGCGTGAGACTCACCGGTGACGACAGGGCTGCGAACGCCCTCGCTCGATCGATCACCGCTGAGCTGACCCTCAGCCCTTGGTCTGTGCTGGCAGACATCGACACAATCGGAATCGCTGAAGAACTGGCCGACCTCGACCCCGTGCGGCTTCACCACCACACCAGCGACGAGACCGTCTTCCTTAATCAACTAACCGAGGAACTGGCACAACTTGGTGACCGCGAACCCGAGACCTTCCACGCAGTCATCACGATCTCAGCGATGGACACGGGCGAATTCGCGCTGTCCATCGCTAACCATCACGACTGCGTGGGAGCCGCTCTCGTCATCGCCGGCGGCCGCGAGCATGAGCGCGACGTCGTCTTCAGTCTCACTGACGACGGCCGGCTGCAGATCCCTACCCTCGACCTGGATCTCTTGCCTGCAGGACTCACGGCTGAGGAAGCCACCGCCACTGCTGCACTCGTGTCGGCCACCAGAGATGCCGTGACCGTTCCAGTTCCGCGCAACCATGCGTCGGAGCCCGCGTGGCGTGCGGCGACAGACCGTTCAGGTGCCCTGACGATGGCGTACGCCGATGCCTTGTCAGCCCCCTGCACCACCGTGGCTACCGAAAACCCACCGTCCGCAACGCCTGCGGATGCCGCCGCGGGCGTCGGCGAGCCCGACCTCAGCGAGACATCACAAGACGAGGCCGCACCTGAACCCTTGGATCCCCAGCTAGATGCGGACCTGAAGGCATGGTTTGACGACGACTGCCGCCTCCCGCGGCTTCATCTTCTCGGCCCTGTCCGTGCTCAGGCACATGGCAACCCTGCAGCCGTCTCACGCCGCAAGCCGCATTACGTCGAGTTGCTCGCGTACCTCTCACTCCACCCCGAGGGCGTCACAACCAAGCAGATCATCGAAGCCTTCTCGATTCGCAAGGAGCGGGTCCGCAACGACATCGTCATCGTCCGCAAGTGGCTCGGGTTCAATGAGCGCACAGGGCACCCGCACCTTCCTCCTGCTGCACAGTCGCGAGCGGCCAGCGAGTCGGGAGTCTGGACTTACCAAGTCGACGACGTACTCGTCGACGCAGACCTTTTCCGACGGCTGCGCGCCCGTGGGCAGACCCGCGGCGAACAAGGGCAAGACGACTTCGACACCGCCCTGCGACTCGTGAAGGGCGCGCCCTTCTCAGACCTTCGAGAGAACGGGTGGAGTTGGCTCCTTGACGCCGACTCCCGAGACGACGAGATCCTCGCCTGCGCCATCGTCGATATAGCCCACGACGTCGTCACCGCAGCACTCGCCGACGACGACCTCGACCGGGCCTTCAGAGCCGTCGAGATCGCCCGAACCGCCGCGCCGTACGACGAAATCGCACGCGTCGACCTCGCCGCAGTTCTCGTTGCTCAGGGCCACGAAGAGGCAGCACGAGAATTCCTCATGGACGCGGTCCACAACCGGTCGGATGACCACATGGGACCAATCGACCTCCCATCGCATACAGCCAACCGCCTCACTCGAATCGCGAAGGAGCAGCGAACCCACCGATGAGCCGTGACCGTCTTCGCGGAAACTTCCGCCGTCTTGATGCGGTTCGTCTCCAACTGTCGGGGCCTTACGACAAGATTGTGGCGTGTCTGAACGCGTTAAGCCGCCCCGTCGTCCGTGGCTGCCGGCTGCTCTACCCGCATTTTTCGGTAGCGAGCCGACGGTGACGGACCCGTGGGCCGGGCTGCTCGACGTCATCGCGAAGTTCGATTCCCTCACCACTGACCTCCGCATCGATGCACTCGGTGCCGCAGCAGAACTTGAGGAGGTCGACACCAAGTTCCTTCAGCGCACTGCAGGCCCAACTGATAGGCGGTCCATGAGCGCCGAAGATCTTCGGTCGCCGATGCGTGTAGTCCTCATGGGCCGAACAATGGCGGGTAAGTCTTCACTGCTCGCCGCGTTGACCGGAGCCCACGTCAATCGCATTGGCGACGGCGGACAGCGGTTCTCGCGCGATGTGTTCAGCGCTGCAACCACCGCCTCGGACCGCATCGAGATTGTGGACACGCCCGGAGTTGGGGCCCACGGTGGGACCGACGACACGCAGATAGCATTACGAGCCGCTCTGGAGGCAGACCTGATCATCTGGGTCAACAGCAGCGATTCGATCCAGGAAGAATCAGCCGGGGCGCTCCGGCTACTCGGAGCGGTTGGCAAGCCAATCATCGTTGCCCTCAACTGTCGCCAGTCGCTCGAAGGTGTCGGCAGGCTTAACTTGCTCAGGTTTCCCGACCGCGTATTCGGAAACCGTGACGGCCTCGTTGAGGAAATCAAGCGGCACATGGCAGAAGTGGGAGTAGCGCCGCAGGATGTCGTCCACGTTCATGCCCTAGCGGCCACTAAAGCCCTGGCACGCGGTGCACTCGATGCTGAGCTACACCAGGCAAGTCGAATTGAAGCCCTCGTCGCTTCCCTGCTCCGTGAGCAAGCAGTCAACAGTGAGAACCGGCGAGCGATTCGAATTGTCGACGGCCCACGTCAAAGTGGCGAGGAACTGGCCACGGCGCTTCGCACGGGTTCGATAAGCCTTCTCGCACAGGCTGAACGAGATCTCAACCAGACCGCAGATCTGCACACGCGTCTGGCGAGAACCGTGCGCTTGAGCGGCGAGGCGATGCGGTCAGACATCCAAGCCACGGTGGGCAAACGACGCGATTGGCACCTGAACCTCACCGACTTCGGAACGTCGCTCCAGTCGGAGTGGCAGAAGGAGCTGACCTCGTTACAGGAGGACCTAAAAACAGCGTTGGGACTGCGACTGTCGGGGTTGACGACGGACGTTGACACGACACTCGCAGACACCGAGTCCGAGTGGGCAGCCGTCTCACCTGACCAGTTCGAGCTACGCGATCTCTCCGGCTTCAACGCGATTTGGGGCAACCGGCTCCTACGAGCAGGGGTTGGAGTCGGAGGCAGCGCAGCAGGGCTCTGGGGAGGCGCCATCCTTGGTGCCAAGATCGGCGGGGTTCTCGGATTGGAGACTGGCCCCGGCGCCATCGTCACAGCCACGGTCGGCGCGATCGTGGGCGGCGTTGTTGGGATCTCCCTAGGCCCGATCAAGAATCTGTCTGACCGCATCATCCTTGGCAAGGACGGAGTCTTACGCAAGCGAAGCAGCGAGGTGGCGGAACAGGTCGGGCCCCTGCTCGACCAGATATCGCTGGAGTACGATTCCCGCGTTTCTGCTCAACTAGACGAAATCCAGAAGCATTTAGCGGCCGAACGAGTGCGAAGCGATGACCGATCCATGTCCCTCCAACGACTGGCTCGACGCTGGGAGCAGACCTCCGAAACCTTTCGGCACCTGATCGGCGAACTCGACAGAGAGACAACCGCGGCGCTGTTGCGCCTTGACGGGCGAGAGCGGCTCGCACGTTCAGTCAACCGGGCGACCCGAGTGCCCGGCGTTACCGTGCTTGCCGAGTTCAGCGACCCCTCCTTCTGGGAGGCGTGGCTCTTCCCACCAGACATCGGGGAACCGCTCGCCGCGGGAAAAACGCCGGCGCAAGGCGGCGAAGCGGTAAGTGCGCTGACGTACGCTCTCGGTCTCGTTGATGCTCCTGCCACTCTCGGACAAGCGAACGCAGAGTCGGCCACGATCCATATCGAAGCTGCTGTCCCCGACGCGATCACAGTGACATGGGCTGAGACTTTGAGTGCCCACACCCGCAAGGACATCCGAATTGTGTCGCCAGGAAAGGCCACCAACACATGACAGCCAACTTGTTCAAAGAGATGTCAGCATCGGCACGAGAACTGGGAGACGAACTACGCGCCGTCCTCGGTGACCACGACCCTGCCGTCGCACGGCCTCTGCTTGAGCGGCTCTCTACTGAGCCCCATGAAAGTCCATTGTTGGTTTTCACGGGCCTGCATAGCAGCGGCAAGTCAACACTGATCGAGGCGCTTACGAACCGGGTGTTCAAGGTGGCGATCGGTTCGGGTGTTACGACGAACGACGTAGCCGAATACGACTGGGACGGTGACGTCACGCTCGTAGATACGCCCGGTGTCCATGCAGGCCGCCCGCACCACGACGAGCGCGCGGAACAGGCGCTCCAGTCTGCAGATCTGGTTCTGTTCGCGGTTCCCGTCGAGCTCTTCGACGACGTGTTGGTCGCACACCTCAGGGATGTCTTAGGACGGCTCGACAAAGCCCACCAGACACTCATCGTGATCACCAAGACCGGAACCATGCCACCTCCAGCTCCCGGCAAGAGGGAGGACGCGATCGAAAAGGCGCTCGGACCTTTCGAGCAGGTTCCGTGGGTGGAGTGCGACGCTCAGTACTATCTCGACGGACTGGACCTTGCAGACTCCCACCGGGATGACTCCGTGGCATTCATCGAGGCCTCCGGCATGGAGAACGTGGCCGCCCTCATCGACCAGTTCGCCAGCGAACAAGGGATGCAGGCCAGGTTGAGCCAACCGTTGCAGCATATTCTCGCCATCGCTCTTGCTGCGTCGGCGACTCTCACCGATGATCCCCATGAGCAAGCTGCACTGCAGGTTCTAGCCCGGCAGAGGGCAGCGCTGTCCAAGAAGCGCATCCACCTGGACGACCTCCTAGCAGCCCGGGCAGCTGACTTCCGCGGTGACGCGGTGCGAGCTGCCGCACGGTTCGCCGACAGTATCGAACGAACCGAACAAGACAGTCATGAACCGGATGCCGTACTGGCCACCGAGATGTCCGCACTGAACGGCGACCTCAGTTCCTCGTTGGATCGCTTCGAGACCGCGGTGCGCCAGGTTCTCGAAGTTCAGTTTGAGGACCTGGCATCGGAAGTTCTGCAGATCGAGGCGTCCCCATACGGACGTGTCGCGGTTCAGCTCGGCGATGTGGATGCACCAACTTTTGACGGTCCCAGTGTCACGGTCACGCCGATTGGTGGCCCACTCCCGGCACCGCCTCAGTGGGCGGGCGATCTCACCAAGCACGTCAAGAAGTTCAGCAAACTCTGGGGCGCTGGCGACGGGATAAAGGCCGCAGCGGGCAGCAACGGTCACCAGATCGTTCTGAAGGTCGGGCACGCATTCAACAAGAAATTCAAGCCGTGGGAAGCCGTGAAGACCGCGAATACGATCGGCAGGGTCGCGAAGGTAGGTGGAGCTGTCGTTGCCGTAGGGCTGGAGGCCTACGGCGTCCTCGCCGACGAACGTGCGGCTGTGAAGGCAGAACAAGCGCGAGCAGACCGTCGCCGCACAATCACCCAGGAAGTTTTGGCTCAAGCCGACGGGATTATCCGTGATGGACTGGACGCGATCGGAGCCGATCTGAACAGCATGTTCAAACCCGAGTTTGAGCAGATTGACGCAATGGCAAGAGTAGTCCGGGGGGCACGTGTGACGCGCTCTGAGCTCCGCGCACAGCTGGAATCTGTCCAGCAGCGAGCCGAAGCGTCATTGGAATACCTGGCGAAGCAAGCACCCGAACTCTGAAACTCTGCCAAATGGGGTACGCCCGTTGACCTGCGGAAACATCGCAGGAAGGGGGCGTACCCCCACCCTTACTGGCAAGTAGGGGGTGCGTAGTCGGATACGGGTGCTGAGCAGCATCGGATGTATGACCGACTCGTCAGAGCCCAGGACACCGACCCCACGGTGGTCGCCCACGCTGGTCGCCCAACTTCGTGAGGCGTCCCAGCCGCGAGAGGCCGCCGAGTGCCTCGCTGCAGCCGGCGTTCCGGTATTCCCCTGCGTGGCCCTGGAAAAGCGCCCTCTCACCACCCACGGGTTCCACGACGCGTCGGTCGACCCCGACCAGATCGCCGGCTGGTGGAGCCGCTGGCCGGACGCGAACGTGGCGATGCCCACCGGCATCGCGTCGGGGATCGACGTCGTGGACGTTGATATTCACGCCGAAGGCAACGGCTACGACGCGATCCGCAGCGCACGCTCCTCGGGCTTGCTCGGTGATCCCGCATGGATGGTGACGACGCCCTCGTCCGGGCTCCACCTCTGCTTCCTGCACGCCGATGATGTGAGCCAGCCTTCTTGGCAGGTGCCCACCCGGCACGTCGACTTCCGCGGCGACGGCGGTTACGTCGTGCTGCCTCCGTCTCGGGTGAGCCAGGCTGACGACACGGTCGGCCGGTACGAAGTCGTCGACATCGCCACACATCAGCCCGACTCTGTTGACGCTGGCGCACTGCGCCGGTTCCTCGAACCCAAACCTCCATCCCGTCTGCCCGCGGACCTCCCTGTGGTCGGGGCGCGTCCGGATCGGCTCGCAGCGTGGGTCGCGTCCCTGTCGGAAGGTGAGCGCAACCATGGCCTGTTCTGGGCATCGTGCCGAATGGCAGAGGCCGGGGAACGCTTCGACGTCACCGCCAATGTGCTCGGCGGTGCCGCGCAATCAGCTGGTCTGTCCGACCGCGAGTCGCTGACGACCATCCAGTCCGCCTATCGCATCGCCACTCGCCTCGGCACCGACTCCACGGGGAGTCGATGCCCGCGCCCTACGCAGGCGGTTGAGGGGGTTCGCCTATGACGATGCCACGCACCCAGCACTTGTCCCGCTTTCCTTTCGACTTCTTCAAACGAGGTAATCCCATGAACGGCCACGACCCTTACGAACGCCAACTCGACCGCATGCCTGACGCCGCGCCTCCGGAGGCTCCGGAGCAGGACGTGTCGCCTCTTGC
The DNA here is from genome assembly GCF_003443875.1 of Aeromicrobium sp. A1-2. Classification (NCBI taxonomy): domain Bacteria; kingdom Bacillati; phylum Actinomycetota; class Actinomycetes; order Propionibacteriales; family Nocardioidaceae; genus Aeromicrobium; species Aeromicrobium sp. A1-2. The sequence continues at coordinate 1,582,598 of NZ_CP027482.1, forward strand.
GGTGCGACGGGACCCGTCTCAGCAGGCCATCCCGGTCGAGGCGTCCGCCGCTTCGTCTCGGGGTGTCGCGTGGGTCCGGCCCACCGAGCTTGGGATGAGGTTCAGTTCCTCGGCCGCCGGTCGTGGGATTGATCTACAGACCGCGCTTTCGGATCGGGCCCGGCGGGCTCCGGCGGCAATCGTCCGTGCGTCACGGCGTACGACGCGTTCGTCGATCGCTCGGCCGCAAGCGGCCGCACCTGAAGGGCTAGGCCTGTGAAGGCGCCGGCGTTCACGACGCCTCAGGGACTGCGGCTGCTGCTCGTGCGGTTGCAGTACTCCCCCGCTGGGACGTGGCAGCACGACCCGGATGCCGAAGAGCTGATGCGGTTCGTGACAGCGAAGTACGCCGGGCTGGCGCGCAAGTACGATCTGCCGCCCGAGGACGCCGCGGTCGCAGCGTTCGAGGCAATGCGCACCCGAGCGGTTCGTACCGCCATCGACCCGTGGGCGGTGGTGACCCGAGCCGTGCAAGTCACCTTGATCTACGACGCCCGCGCCCAAGGTCTGCTGTGCTCGAACCATCAGGCACGTCGTACTGAGATCTCCGCACACCACGACGCGGAACGATTCTGTGACCACGACCAAGGCCTGGCCGACTACCACCCCGCGTTCCATGTACCTGCCGAGCAGGAACTTCACGATTGGGACGACGCACCGGCGCCCTCGGTCATCGAGGAACCGACGAACGCGTGGGTGGCCGCCGAACAGGCCGCCCACATCATGGTCGACAACGGCTGGCCGGAGGCGTCCGCGCATTGGTGCATCGAGTACGTGTGCGGACAGGTGATCCGCTCTGGATACCGCCAGACGGCATACGCGCGTCTGACGCGCGATCACCATGCCGAGGCGCTATTGGACTTATCGCATCCGGCCTGGGTCGGGGTGTTGCAGGCGCTGCTGGGCATCGATGACCCGGTTCTTGAACGCACCCGTGAAGGCCGGGGACTCCTCCAGCTCCTGATGATGGGATATCTGCCGGCCGAGCTCAGCTCCCTGGTGTGTTTCGCGGACGTCTTCGAAGCCACTGCTCCAAGGCACGAGGGGGCATCCCATGTCTGAAGCGACCGGACACATCGAGCTGGAACGACGCGTCAACTCCATCACCGTCGGCGTACGCCACCGCACCGATCCTGAGCGCGATCTCGCGCCGCTGATGCGCTCTATCGACCGGCTCGGTCTCCTCCAGCCGGTCACGATCACACCGGACGGGGTCCTGATCTGCGGACACCGCCGCTTGAAGGCCGTGAAGGAACTCGGGTGGCCCACCCTGCGGGTGTGGGTGCGCACCGGGATCTCTGACCCGTTGACGAAGTTGCTGGCCGAGCAGGACGAGAACACCCTGCACCGACCACTCTCGCCGCTCGATGCCGCGAAACTCTACCGAGAGTTGAAGGACCTCTTGACCGAGGACGCCCTGCGACGCCAACGCGCGACGCGGTTCGGTGCCGTCGACGGGGAAGAAGGCGACGGTGGTGCCGATTCGGCACCACCGCACGGTGCCCCAGGAAAGTCACGCAATCAAGCAGCGCAACTGATCAGCAACTCGGCTTCACACACGCGACTTGAGCAGATCTGCACGATCGAGGCCATTGCTGCCGATGGCGCCGTACCCGCTGACGTGCGCAAGATTGCCGAAGAGGAACTCGAGCGGATCCGCGAAGGCGGAGCGGTCGACCCAAGTTTCCAACGAGTGCGAGCTGCGCTGAAAGTCGCCGAGGAGCATGAGCCCGACGACGACACGGCCGAAGAGTTGGAGGAACTCGCGGCCAAAGCCCTGGCCCAGGCGAGGGCCGATCGCGCCTCCCGCATTGCTGCGAATCGGCGCAAGCGTGAAGCTGCAGCCGAAGCCGCGCGGCGTTCAGTTCACTCCTTCGTTCTCATGTGGGAAGACTTGGAGGGCTGGGCTGGCCGTTACGACCCGGTCGAGGTTGGACAGGAACTGACCGACGCTCAGTGGTCGGCCTTCGAACAGACCTTCACTGCCTCGGTGGAGTTCGTCGATGCTGCGCGAGCCGCACGCGAGCACCGCCCGTGCGACGCCATGGCGAGCGCGTGAAGGGGCGGCTGGCCATGTTCGGTTCCTCCTCCTACGACCCGGAGTTGCGTCGCCGCCGCCTGATCGTGGCAGCCGCCACCGCCGTGGTGCTGCTGGCCGCGGCGATCACCTACGTCCTGCTCACTCGCAACCAGGCTGCTGCTCCCCCACCGGCCGACCCCACGACGGCCACCGCGCCGCAGATGCCGGTCGGTCCGCCGGCGGAACCGGACGACGGAACCCTCCCCAAACTCCCCTCGGTTGCGGATCCAGTTGAGTTCGCGGACCTCGTCGCGCACGCGATCTTCGACTGGGACACCAACGCGCTGGCTCCACGGGCGGCGTACGTCGAACGCATCGCGACCATCGCCGACCCCACGGGTGAGGAAACACCGGGGTTGATCAGCGACGTCGATGCCTACCTGCCGCCGGAGACCACCTGGATCGATCTGCGGGAGTACGAAACCCGCCAATGGATCGGAGTCGAGTCTGTCGAGGTACCCGCCAAGTGGGCGACCGCGCTCGAACAGGGCAGCGCAACGCTCGCTCCAGGCACCACGGCGTACACGATCACCGCCGTCCGTCACCGCGACGGAATCTGGGACGACAAGCCAGTCAGCAGCCGCCACGACGTGACGTTCACCGTCTTCATCATCTGCGCACCGACGTACGACGCGTGCCGCCTCCTGCGGCTGTCGCTGCTCGACGAGCCACTGGAGTAGGTGAGCCCCGTGATGTCGAAAGTCCTCATCGGTGGACTCGTCATGCTATTCCTTGGCCCGGCCGCGGTCCTGCTGTCGCTGGCGGCCATTCTGAATCCCTCTGCGGAAGCATCGTGCCTGCCGTCAACATCGGTGAACTTCATGTTCCCCGTTCTCAACGCTGCGAACACGCCGGCAGTCGGTGAGTCCGCGCGCGTCGTGTTCCCTCTCCCCAAGGGGACGTGGCTCGAGACCAGCGAGTTCGGGATGCGGCGCCACCCCATCACCGGCATCTACAAGCTGCACAGCGGTACCGACTTCGCCGCCCCCTCCGGGACACCGATCCTGGCCGCGGCTGACGGGCAGGTCGCGGCAGCAGGCCCATCGGCCGGGTACGGGAATCTGATCCTGATCGAGCACACCGTCGCGGGTCAGCGCGTGGCCACGGGCTACGCCCACATGACGGCGGCGAGCGTCATGGTCAAGGTTGGCGACCGCGTCAGTGCTGGGCAGCAGATTGCTTCGGTCGGCGCCACCGGTTACGCCACCGGGCCCCACTTGCACTTCGAGCTGCGCCTCGGCAGCGCGAGCGGGGCACCCGTCGATCCCGCGCCATGGCTCGCAGCGCAAGGAGCCGTCGACCTGGCAAAGGGATCACCAAGCAAGACCAGTAGTTGCGGCCCCGAAGGTGATGCGACGCCGTACGACGGGACGAACCCCAACGGCATGGTCGACGATCCCACCACCGACGGGAAGATCACCGAACGGACCGCGGCAGTGCTCGCGCAGGTCCGTCAACAATTCCCCAGCACGTCGTGGTCCTGTCACTCCCCTCGGCCGGGCCAGCCGTCCGAACACTCACTCGGCCGGGCGTGCGACGGAACGTTCGGCAACTCCATCGGCACCAGAGCCACCGGCCCTGCCCTCGACCTGGGTTGGAAGGTCACCAACTGGATGAAGACCAACGCGAAGACACTCGGCGTCCAATACCTCATCTGGCAAGGGAAGATCTGGTCCGTTGCCAGATCGGCCGAAGGGTGGCGCGCATACGACGGCGGCGGCATGTACGACCCCACTGATGTCACCGGAGGGCACTTCGACCACCTGCACTTCACTGTGATCTCATAAAGTCGGAACTTACATCTAACGTACGCATTTTGCCTTAGATGTAGCCGTGGATTCGTAGGTCCGCGCTCCTGCTAGGCGGTAGCGATGTCTGCAGCGCACCGAAAGCCGGTGTCGTCGTCCAACATGGTTTTCGATGCGTCGTTCGCGTGGCCTGGGGCGCACGTAGCAAAAGGGCTGTTGAAGGAGCCCCCCCGAAGTGGGGCTCGTCGGGCTTCGGGGTCAGCCGAGCACCACTCCCAAACGTTGCCTGCCATATCGAAGACGCCGAATGGGCTCACCCCGCTTCGGTACCTCGCAACAGCGCTGGTCTCGCCAATGCCGCTCTCTCTGCAGTTGCACTTGGCTGGCGTGGGTGCATTGCCCCACGGGAAGTCACGGCCGTCATCACCCCGAGCGGCGCGCTCCCATTCAATCTCGGTTGGTAAGCGTTTCCCCGCCCACGATGCATATGCTTCGGCGTCCGCATGCGTCACATGTGTGACCGGGCGTTGGGCCGCATCGTCGCCATCAGGTTGCGGTGGCTCTGGATGCCCGGTCGCATTGCAGAACACCTGAAAGTCGGCGACTGTGACTGGGTAGGTGTCAATGAAGTAGCCGCCGACGTCTGTCACCTCAGGAACCTCGGCACCGAGCAAAGCCTGGCCCGTCGGGACACGGCGCATCTTACGCTGGTCACCGTCCCACGTGATCTCCGAGAACTCTTTGCGGGGGTTCTTGCTTATGAACAACTCCCCGGACAGGTCCGAGCCCCACATCGTCGGTTCCTGATCTGCACGGCTGCTGACGAACGTGTAGATGTGGCGGAACAACTCCGAATGCCCAATCACTCCGTCTGCATCGACGTCTGCCTCGCCGGTGCGGATGCCGTCCAGTAGTCCGGCGGTGAAAACGCCGTGACCCAGCGCTTCGAATTCCCTGCTCTCCTGATCCTTGCTGGTAGCCGAGATCACGACCCGACCACGTCCGGACAATGCCTCAAGTAACAAGTCTGGTGAACGAGCCGAACGCCTTCTCGAACTCGACGCGATTCCCGAGTAGCAACAGTCGAGGAGGAGAGCAGCAGACGCCACGTCGTTCTCGTCGAGCACGCTGTCGACGAAGCTCATCGGGATGGCCGTCGATAGCGGAAGTCGGTGATCGTAGCCGACAGGTGCCAAGAGCAACTCACCGCCCGTCGAGGCGAGCGCGTGGCCGGCGTAGAAGAACAGGACGGTGTCTCCAAGTTGCAATCTGCGTACGAGAGACTCGACCGTAGTCTCGAGGGCTGACCTATCCGGATCTATCAGCAGCCGCGACACTTCTGGATCACACGCGCCGTAGTTGCCGTCGGTGAGAATCTCGAACACGGCTTTCGCGTCTGCCGCGGCATAGGCCAGGTCGGGCAGGGAGCCGTTGTAGCTCCCGACGCCAATGCATAGAGCTGCCCGAGTCACAGTCAGACGGTCTCGGGTCGTAGGTCGTTGAACGTCGCAGCGATGGAGCCGAGAAGCGAACCGTCCACAGCAAGGCCAACGCCATCAATCTGGCTGACCGCCCGTGCAGGGTTATTGACGTTCACCCCCAACACCAAATCGGCTCCCCGGAGATCGGATCGCGTCAATGAGCCGAATTCGAAATTCCAGTGAAGGGCGGTGGCGACTTGCTCCAACTGTGCCACTGTGACGCTGGCGAGCACGTTGGACTCGGGGGTCACCACCCGCCCGTCCTTCCAAACAAGGATGCTCCAGGTCGCACCTTCCAGGACCGAGTCGCCATTCAGCAGAAGAGCGTCGTCGTAGCCTGCGATTCGCGCAGCACGCCGAAGCCCAATCTGTGTGAACAAGTCTGTTGATTTCAGGTGGGCAAGCCGGCGGGTGTGCTGCACCGATTGGACAGCGAATGACTCACGCGGGGCGAACGGAAGGTCTGCTGGCCCCGATGAGACCAGGAAGCTGCACCCCTCGGCCTCGTCAGGCGCAGCTAGGCTAAACGTGTCGGGGAAGATGGTGATGCGGACCGACGCCGGAGATCCCCCCTGGATGGCGAAGTGGCTTCGAACCGCATCGCGGAGTCGTTGGGGGTCGAGCTCGTGACCCCAAAGCTCCCTAGCCCCGGCTGCGAGCCGTTCGAGGTGCTGCTGCCAACCGAGAACTGCACCGTCTGCCGCAACGAAGGAGGTGAATGCTCCGTACGGATACAGCGCGAAGCCTGGCGGTATGGCCTCAACGCGAGCCCCGTCGAGCGTGTAGATGTGCGCCACCTTCTTACCGTCCCTTCTAGACATCAGAAGGCGATTCTGGCAGCCAGGACGAGCAGCGGGCACGCGAGCCCACCGATAAGGGAGCCCCAGAACAACTTTCGCTTGCCGATGGTTCGACGCGAGAGCAGGATGCCCAGGATAAACGTGAGCGCCCCGGACGCCACGATCACCAACGGCGTCTCGCGGTTCACAGCTTCGGAGACGTGGACGTTGGGGAGCGCGAGCACCTGGACCACCGTGAACGCAATTCCAACAGCGGCGAAGAGGGCCCCCTGGATCGCGCCCGCTGCCTCTCGCGCGACGTCGATGATGTAACGGCTTCGCTCGAAAAGTTGGGTGGTGCGCGCTTGGGTCGCTTCGAGTTGGTCAATCGCGTAACCGAGAAGCGTCAGATCGTGGTCATGCTGGGCGCGTTCACGAGTGACATTCGCGAGGAGTTGTTCTGCGACGGTTGCATGGTGGTCGCCGATGAGTGCCCGGAGATTCGCGGAGCCAACAGCCGACGTATGGCTGATCAGGTTGCCGCGCATCCTTAGATCTCGCAGCAGCGCCAGTGCGTCAACCATCGCAGCATCTGATCCCAACAACCTCTGCACATCTGCTTCGGTCATGGGACGCTGCGATCGCACCGAGCGGCTTGCCGAGTCCAGCGCGGAGGCCGAACTGCTCACCAGCTTCGCGTTGGACTGCAGTGCTGACGCGAGCTCCGCGGGCCATCCAAGGTGGCCGTTCAGTTCGTCGAGCTCTGACATCGCGCGCACGAGTCGCACTGCCGCGTCGCCTTCGGCGTCGTACCAAACGAGGTCATCGATAAGCTTTTCCGGGCAGCGGAGCTCGGTATTGATCCCCGCGGGGCTGGTTACCCTGATCAGGGCACTCTCGTCAGACTCGACGTCGACCGCCAACTGCCAGTGGTGGGTGCCGCTTTTCGGGTCGAATCCGGTCGCCGGCGCCTTGGTGCAGCACAGCAGCGCGTTCGGCACCTCGACGATCATGTGAGAGGCAGAACCTGTGATCTGGTGCGCGCGAATCTGGCCGGAAGGCGCGATCGCGCCCGTTCCGGCGACGGCGTCCCACCAAGCCTGTGCTGCATCAGCGCCGCCCGGAGCAAACTCGTACCTCACGCTCGGCTTACAAGGAGCTCAACTAGCAAGTTTCGGAGATCGACAACATGCGGAGGAGTTGCCGACGGACGTGCCATCGCAGCGGCTGTTGGCTCGCCCCGGCCGGTGCCGTTCTGAAGTGCCGCAGCCTCGACGGGCAACTCATCCAGCAGCTCGAGCAGCCGAGCGCTGTTACCGTCTTGGAACGCAGAGGTCGCGTGTTGGACGAGGACCGTCGCAATGCGCCTTTGTTGCGCGGAGAGTGCTTCCCACGGCACCGCATCAAGACGATCGATCGCCGCCGACATTTGGTTGTTGCACATGGTCTACCGCCTGGCTGGATGGGTTGCTCCTACGCTAGTTGGAGCGACGCCGCCTCGCAGCCGATTCGCCGGAACCAGGGCCATTCAGTCCCCCGATGTGGACGAGCATTCGTGATGCCGTTCGCTTTGTCGTAGCCCTGATCGTCCCGCCCACGGTGGTCGGTCACCGCCCGAACAGTTCGTGAGCCAGTTGCTGGGTGACGATGTCGCGCACAGCGCCCCTCAGAGCCGCAGCGACATCACCATGGTCGGGCTCGACGACGCGGCACGCCAGAACCTCAGTTGGGCTCGGAGGCGGACGGGGAGATCACACGTGAGCACCAAATGATCGCTGGGAGCGTGGTCCCGGTCCCGCGCCGTAGACTGCGACATCGTCGGGTCCTTCCGGTTTGAGCGGCTTAGTCACTGCCGATCGTCGAAGGCCTTACAGCGGTTCCGGGTCAGACGCCCGCACCGTGCCCCTCACCGCCGGTAGGAAGATCCCGCTTGATGCAAACCTCGGGCACCCCACCGCACCTTGCAGGCATGACAACTATCGAGTTGATCCAACGTGCCGCCGGCCCCGACTTCGGGGCCGTGGGCGGGTCTGCTGACATGCGCAAGGTCATCGGCGCACTGCTGACCTACGGGCTGCTGTTCGCATGCCTGATGCTCATCATCTCCGCCGTGGCCTGGGCCATCGCTTCCTCGAACGGCAGCTGGCAGTCCGCCTCGAAAGCGAAGGCCGGAGTCTTCGTAGCCCTCGGAGGAGCAGGCCTCACGGGTGGCGCGCTCGCGTGGGCCAACTGGCTCCTCGATGTCGGAGCCGCGCTCTGACCTGCGCCGGTGTGCGCACCTCTCGAACAGATACACCCATCGACTTCAGGAGGAATCGTGTTTCACCTTGACCTACTCCCCGCCTTTGTCCAGGTTCTGCCGATGGACATCACCATCGACCCGAACTCCAACGGGCTGCCCGGCATCGGGCAGCTCCGCAAGATCGTCGGCGCGTCCATGACCGTCGGTCTGATCCTGGCCGTCCTCGCGTTGATCATCTCGGCCGTTGTATGGGCGATGGGCTCGAACTCGTCCAACCCCCATCTGGCGGGCCGCGGCAAGTTGGGGGTCGTTGTCGCTCTCGGCGCCGCGATCGTGACCGGCGCTGCTGTTGCGTTGGTGAACTTCTTCTGGAACGTCGGCCAAGCGGTCTGAGCTGCAGCGAGCGACGGGAGCAACGACGATGGGTGTCTGCGATGTACCGGTGATCTCCACCGTCTGCGACAAAGCCGGAGACGTGGCAGCGAGTCTGGTCACCGCGCCGTTCGACTGGCTCGCCGAGGGCATGGGCAACGCGGCCGAGTGGATGTTCACCTCCGTGTGGTCAGTCTTCGACTCCACCACCTCGGTCGACATCACCACCGACGAATACATGAAGGTCTACAACATCCTGTTCGGGGTCGCCGTGTTCGTGATGCTCGGCTTCTTCATGCTCCAGGTCATCGGCGGCATGATCCGACGCGAACCAGCCGCGCTGACCAGAGCCGCGACCGGGTTGGCCAAGTCGATCCTCGGGTCCTTCGTCGCCATCACACTCCTAGCGTTGGCTCTTGAGATCACCGACCAGCTCACCATCGGGATCGTCGATGCCGCCGGTACCAACATGGACGAGATGGGCGACCGGGTCGCGCTGCTCGCTGTCGGCATCGGGGGACTCAGCCTCAAAGCCCCCGGCGCTGCCGCGATTCTCACGATCTTCCTCGCTGGGATGGCAATCAGCGCTGCGGTGATCGTATGGATCAGCCTGCTGGTCCGCAAAGCTCTCCTGCTGGTCGCCATCGTGTTCGCACCCATCGCCCTGGCCGGTGCCTCGTGGGACCAGACCCGCGGCTGGATCGGGAAGTGGGCGACGTTCGTGATCGCGCTGATCTTGTCCAAACTCGTGCTCGTCGTGATCTTCCTGCTCGCGACCGCCCAAGTATCCGCACCGATCGATGCCGACCTGCAATCGGTAGGTGAACCGATCGCTGGCGTCGTGTTGATGCTCATGGCCGGGTTCGCGCCCTACATGACCTACAAGGCGATCAGCTTCATGGGCTTCGACATGTACCACGCAATGTCAGCCGAACAGGAGACCAAGTCTGCGTTGAACCGGCCGCTGCCGATCCCCACTGGCGGAGGAGGAGGCGGTGCCAGCGTGCCGAAGATCCTCGGCGGCGGTGACGGGTCTGGTGGCTCAGGCAGCGGTGCGACCCCGGCCGCCGCACCCGCCGCTGGAGGATCAAGTGGCGCAAGCGCGGGATCAGGCGGCGGCGGGGCAGCTGCCGGAGGCGCTGTCGCGGCAGGTGCCGTCGTCGCCAAGGAAGCCGCGAGCACTGGTCCGCGGTTGGGGAACTTCGTCGCCAGCCAGGCCTCTGGCCAGGCTGATCAGGCCGCTGCTCCGACCGGCGCTTCGGGCACGGTCCCGGCCCACACCGCAGATCCCACTCCCCCGATGTCGACTCGCGGATCCACCAACACTGGAGGCAAGTCGTGAACGCCGCCGCCTCGTCGAAGTCCGGCGACTACGAACTCCAGCCGGTGAAGTTCTCTCGCCTGAGCCGACGCGGTGTCCTGTTCGGGTTGACCGCCTCCCAACTCGTCGTCGTCGGGATCGGCGCCATCACACTCGTGTTCTCGCTGTACGTCGGCGGCGGAGCCAACCTGATCGTCGCCTTCCCCGTCATTCTCTTTTGCGCTGCGCTCGCGTTTGTCGGAGTCGGTGGGCGCAAGTTGATCCAGTGGCTCCCCATCGCCGCCGTCTGGTTGTTGCGATCCACCGGCGGCCAACTCATCTACCGGCGACGGGTCGTAGCTCCACGACCTGTCGGCACGCTTGCATTGCCCGGTGATGCCGCCTGCTTGCGGCAATGGCTCAATCCCGAGACCGGCGCCGTGATGGTGCACGACCCGCACCGCAACACCCTGACCGCGATCGTCGCGGTCGCGCACCCGGCATTCATACTGCTTGACCCCCTCGAACAACAACGCCGCGTCACCGGGTGGGGACGCGTCCTGGCCACCGCATGTCGCTCCGGACGCATCGCATCGCTGCAGATCATGGAGCGGACGCTGCCCGACTCCGGGAAGGGACTGGCCGAGTGGTGGCACCAGCACGGCACCGGGGACAACTCCTTTGCCGCAACGACGTACGGCGAACTCATCGACCGCGCCGGACCTGCCGGCGAACGGCACGCCTCAACCATCTCGCTATCGCTGGACCTCAAGACCGCTGGCAGGGCGATCCGTGCCGCTGGGGGTGGCAACCGTGGTGCAGCTGCCGTGTTGCGCCAAGAGATGTCGAATATCGTGGCCGCGCTGCGCTCTGCTGATCTCTCCCCCTCTGAGTGGCTTGAACCCGGCGATCTGGCTGTGATCCTGCGCGGCGCCTACGACCCCGATGTCGGAGCTGCATTGGAGCGTCACGGCAACGTCGGCCGTGACCTTGCCACTGCCGGCCCGGTCGCGGTCACCGAGAACTGGTCGTCATTGCGGTCAGACTCCGCGTACCACTGCGTGCTGTGGATCAGCGAATGGCCCAGATCATTGGTGTTTCCGGGCTTCCTGGCCCCCGTGCTGCTGTCGTCGGGGATCCGACGCACCTTCACCGTGCTCTACACCCCAATGCGCACCGACCAGGCCGCCCGTGACATTCGAAAGAAGAAGACCGAGTACGTCTCCGATGCAGCGCAACGGCAACGAATCGGGCAGATCGAGGACGCGCAACACAGCGCCGAGTACAACGACGTCCTGCAGCAAGAGGCCGATCTCACTGCCGGGCACGGGATCCTCCGGGTCACCGGGCTGATCGCTATAACCGCAGGCGATCCCGACGAACTCGAACGAGCCATCGCCGACATCGAGCAAGCAGCCATCCAGGCTTCTTGTGAGACCAGACGGCTCTGGGGCCAACAAGCACAGTCGTTCACTGCCGCGGCTCTTCCCCTGTCTCGATCGGTTTGACCGTGCGCCCGGCCTACATACGGCCGAGAACCTCTTGCTGCTTGGCGGCGTACTGCTCAGCGGTGATGAGACCTTGGTCGAGCATCGCCTTCAACTGTCCCAAGACGGCTACAGGGTCACCCTGTCCACTGCTCGACGGGCTCGTGGGTTGAACCATGCCGGCCACGGTGCCACCCACCGCCCCCATGCCCATCGCGAACCCCATCATGTCGCCGCCACTTGCGCCGTTCTCGCCCATCGCAAAGGCGGCGTCAGCGACCGTGGTCTGCGAGTAGGCGTTGCCGATCGCGCCGCCCAGCATGAGGCCCTTGTTGTACTTATCCATCAACTCGCGCGACGCAGCGTCGTACTCGATTGCTGACACGGCGACCGCGACAACCTCAAGCCCGAAGCGTTCGATCCACGATCCCTCGGGGGCCTGTTCGTTCGTCAGGGCGGTGGCAAGTTCGGGTCCATGCGCTGCGAGGGAGGCGATGTCAATGGTCCGCGAGAGCGCCTGGACTGCTGCCTGGAATGCGGTCACGAACTCCTGCGTCAATTGCGAACTGGCGGCCTGATCCGCAAGTGAGTAGGTCTGCAAGTTGGATGGTAGCAAGTTACGGAACAGCCGAATCGGGTCTATGACCCTCACCGAGAACTGGCCCCGTGCCTTCAAACGGAGAACCGGAGCTTGGACCGATCCCGGCGGAACCAACGAGAAATCTTTGTAGGGCAGAGGCCCGGGTGTCCCGAAACGCAGGCTGCGGATCTCACGGAGATTGACGAAATAGATGCGCTGTTCTCGACCGGCCACGCCACCGAACTTGAATCGCTCCCATGATTGAGCGACCAAGGACCTGCCGACGCCCGCCCCCTCGAAGATCGAGGGCTGACCATCGTTCCGAAACACGAAGTAGCCCGGCTCGGTCGCGACACTGGCAATTTCACCGCCATCGGTGATGATCGCGGCCGCGTTCTCAGGAACGGCGATGCGTGATCCGTCCGAGACGACATTGTTCGAGCCGTGCTTGTTGGTCCCGCGGCCATTGTTTTGACGCTGAAGGGTCCCAGGCGCAACAAGGGTCTGCTCATCGAAGTTCGGCGCGGTGTAGAAGTCGCGCCATTGGTCGGCGAGGGTGCCGCCGACAGCCCCGACTCCGGCACTGATCAGTCCCATAGGTTGCCTACCTTCTTCGTGTTCAGAATTGGCCGCGGGGGTCGAGGAGCAGCGGTTCCCCGCAGTGGCTGCAGTTCCTCGTGATGCCCAGGATGATTTCATTGTTCGCCGAGCACTCGGCGCACTTCACGACTGTCTTGCGAGAGGCGTCCGGGATGTACCGCTTGCTGACAACCCGCTCGTTGCCGTAGTCGACGTACAGGTCATCGATCATGTGACCGTTGATCAGCGTCTGAAGGTCTCGATACACGGTCGCCCTGCTTGAGCCAGTGATGTCCACGATCTGCTGGATATTCATCGTCTCAATGCCCTTCAGGATGGGCAGGTACTTCTTCAATCGTCCTTGGGTTGTGACCAGCTTCAGAGCGGCCAGCAAGCAGAACGCTGCGATAGCGAAGAGCACCACCGCGGTGACCACGTAGGGGGTGCTGTCCCGCGGGATATCGACGCACTCCTTGGCCCACAGGTGACCTTTGCACTTCTGCTCCGGCGGATCCGTAAGAATCGCTAGCGACAGCGCACCGGCTAGCGTGGCCACGCCAGCGACGGCGAGCATCCCACTGGCGACCGGCTTCTGAAGCTGGGTGGGGATCCTGGACAGGGCGTTCAGCATGCTCGCCTTCGGTAACGGTGGGTTCCAACGGTGCAAGCGAGAGCCTAGTGCTTCCGGCGCGCGATCGGTCGCGAAGCTAGATTTAGCGGGCTCGCCTGCACATCACTGGGGACGGCCACCCCGACACTTGCCTCGACCCGCCCGGCACACCTCCTTCTTGACCAGATCAAGAAGGAGGTCCCGATGCCCACGTTCGAAAACCCGGCTGTAGATGCGACTGAAGCCGAGCAAGCGTTGCGCGGTCTCGTGCACGCCACCCGACGTATCGACGCCCCCTCGCAGATCTACGGCGTGCTCGGGTCGTTGTCACAAGCAGTCGCGTCCTTGAGCCAAGCCCTGCATCAGATCGGGTCGTTTCATGACGAGCATGGAGCCCGCACTGACGCGACGATCATCGACCCGCGACAGACCGGCGCCGCGTACCGCGCATCCTGGGACTTGCACCGTGCCGCAGAGATGCTGACCAGTGTCGGCAAGTCCATCGACAGCGCCCACACGTCCGAAGCGACGATCATCTACCAGCCACGCCACCTCGCAGCACCGAGCCATGGGCACGCCACCAACGAGTTCTCGCTGTGATCGACCGGGACGGGTCGCGACTGCACAGCACGGTGCTGGTTGCCCCGAAGCGTGAGCGACGTCGCGACCGCAAGGCCCGCAAGCTCGCTGCCCGTGACTTGTTGGCTCGTGACCGCACGGAGCACAAGTCGGTAGCAAAGGCGAAGGCCGATGCCTTGGTCGCCGAACGGAAGGCGACCGTCTCGCTACCCAAGGCCGGTGAAGCCGGGCCCGCGTCGTTGCGATCACCTGGCAGACTGCGACTGCCCCGTCACCAAGACACCTCAGCAACCCTTGCGGGGGCCTACCCGTTTCTCGCCGAGGGAGGGCTCGGCAGTGACGGCGTCTTCGTCGGCCAAGACATGTACTCGGGCAGCTCGTTCGTCTACGACCCGTGGGTGCTCTACGCCCGCGGCCTCATCACCGCCCCCAACGTCGTGTTGACCGGCATCGTCGGATCCGGGAAGTCGTCGCTGGCCAAGAGCCTCTATACCCGGTCGATCCCGTTCGGGCGGCGCGTCTACATCCCCGGCGACCCGAAGGGGGAACACACTGCAGTCGCTGACGCCGTGGGCGGTCGAGCAATCGCACTCGGCCACGGGATGGCCACCAGGTTGAACCCCCTCGACGAGGGACACCGCCCGGGCGGCATCGACGACGCACAGTGGATCGCGCAAGTCACCGCACGTCGCCGCGACCTACTCGGCGCTCTCGCCGAGACTGTGCTGGACCGTCGGCTCTCACCTTTGGAGCACACCGCGATCGACATCGCACTCGCCGACGTCGTACGCACCGCAGAGGTACCGGTGCTGCCGCTGGTCGTGGATCGACTTCTCGAGCCCGACCCTGCAACGAAACCGGACAGCAGGCTTGCCGAAGACGGACGCCTTCCCGGACACGCGCTGCGCCGGTTGGTTGCCGGCGACCTTGCCGGGCTGTTCGATGGCCCCTCGACCGTGCGGTTTGATCCGACGCTGCCGATGATCTCCCTTGACCTCTCGCGCGTCACCGAGAACGCAACCCTGGTCTCGGTGCTGATGACGTGCGCGTCGGCGTGGATGGAATCCGCGCTCCTGGACCCCAACGGCGGACAACGCTGGGTCGTGTACGACGAAGCATGGCGACTCATGTCGCACCCCTCGCTGCTGCGACGCATGGACGCCCACTGGCGCCTCGCACGGCACTACGGGATCGCAAACATGCTGGTGCTCCACAAACTGTCCGACTTCGAAAATGTCGGCGACTCCAGCTCCGCGATGCGAGCCTTGGCGTCCTCGCTGCTGGCGAACGCCGAGACACGAGTGGTCTACCGCCAGGAATCCGACCAACTCGGAAGCACTGCATCCGCCCTAGGACTCACCGGCACCGAACAGTCCCTGCTGCCCACGCTCGGCACCGGGCAGGGGCTGTGGCGGATCAAGCACCGCTCCTTCGTTGTACAACATCAACTGCATCCCGCCGAGTTGGAATTGTTCGATACGGCGGGCCGAATGACCGGAGTCGCCCCGAACGCTGCTGCGCACCTGACTGAAGACACGTCAGGGAGGTGAGCCGCGATGCGGCACCAGACACGCGAGGCGCAGGAAGTCCGGGAGGCGAAGCTCGATGCGCTCCACACGAAGCTGACCGAGTCGGTCGGCGCGTTGGTCAGCGGTGAGGACTGGCGCCGTGCGTTGGAGTTCGCGGCACGGTTCCGTTCCCGGTCGTTCAACAACACGATGCTGATCTACATCCAGCACAACGAAGCGTTCCAGCTCGGGCGCGTACCGGCGCCGATTCCGACGTACGTGGCGGGGTTCAAGCAGTGGCAGACGCTTGGGCGCCAGGTGATGAAGGGCCAGTCCGGGTACGGGATCCTCGCCCCAGTCACCGCTCGGTTCGCCTCCCGCACCCCACGCAACAACGATTCATGGCGCCGCCTCGGTCGCGGGGAACGCCCACAACCCGGCGAGGCCACCCGAACAAAGATGATCGGCTTGCGGCCGGCCTACGTGTGGGACGTGTCCCAGACCGACGGCGAACCGCTGCCCGAGCAACCGGCGCCCACACCGTTGTCCGGACGTGCTCCCGCCGGTTTTTGGGATGGACTCGCAGCCCAGGTCGAAGCCCACGGGTTCACCCTTCAGCAGGTCTCTAATGCTGGGTCGATCGGTGGCGCGAACGGGCTCACCGACTTCACAACCCGACAGGTGTCGGTACGTATCGACATGGACGACGCTGCACGGGTCAAGACGCTGGCCCACGAACTGGGGCACGTCATGCTCCACTCCCCCGACGCCCGTGGCGCGACCTACGACGCGGCGGTCGATGCTGCCCTGCACCGTGGCATCGCCGAGGTAGAGGCCGAGTCCGTGGCTCTCATGATCGGCGCTGCTCACGGACTCGACACCACCTCCTACACCGTCCCGTACGTATCGAGTTGGGCCAGCAGCGTCCCAGGCACCGATCCCGTCGAGGTTGTACAAGCAACCGCTGAGCGGGTCCGTACGACGTCCCTGCGCATGCTCGACAAACTCGACACCGCCCAAGTCGGCGACGGCGACCCTCCCGGACTCGTCCGGGAAACGTCGCAGCGCCAGGCACCCGCCCGTCAGGCTCCGACTCGCGGCACGGATACGCCCGCGGTGCGTCCGGCCGACGAACAGACCCAGCAGGTGGTCGGACTATGAGCCTGCTCAACCCCGCGACCGCGTACCGGCGATCCACCAACAGGCCGCGGATCCCCGTCGTCCTGCCGTTGGTCCGCGTCGACGTAGACAAGGACGGCCTGCTCGACGTCGCGGTCGACGAGGTCCCGTTCCTCAGCCAGGACGCAGGCGGGGAGTCTCAGCTCTCTCGTGCTGGACTCCGTCCGCTGCTCGACCAGATCGCAACCGAGCACGACTCGGCCTTGCGGGTCGAGATCCACGAACCTGGCGGCAAGGTATTCACCGACTTCCACACCCCTGACCCAGCACCCGGTAGCAGCACTCCGATCCCTACGGTCACGTCGCCTGCCCACATCGAGGACGCAGCCGGTCGTCGTACGACGTTGACGGCCAAGATCGGGTCGAGCGAGGTGATCGGAACTGGATTCGCCGGTGGCGAGGAGATCACGATCGCGGTCGTGATCTATCGCCAGCAGGCCAAGGCGGACGGAACCATCGAACTGAACCTGCCCGTCGCGCTTCTCGAACGACACAGCGCTGACGTGGTGTTGGTCGGCGCCACCTCCGGAGCCGTCAACGTCACTCAACGCAAAGTACCCGAGTCTGTCCGTGAGGCGTCATGAACGGCGGCGCGCGACCACTTGATGACACCCTGGTCAACCTTGCGCTCATCGCGATCGCAGGACTCGGCGTGGCGGCCGCGGTCCTGCGGCTCGCCGGCACCGTGGCTGCATGGGTGATCGGGGCTGAACAACCCGATGCTGGCTGGTCGGCAGGCTTCCGTGTCCTCGGCCATCCAAGCGACCCCGGCCGAGCGCTCGGAGCCGAGATCTCCGCGTGGTCCTACTGGGCCGTACTCGTCCTCATGCTCGCCGTCGGCTCGACGTGCGCCATCGTGATGTGGCGCCGCATCGCGGCCCTTCGGCACACGTCGCAGCATGACCCACGCCGGCTGATCGGGACCGCTACCCGCCACGACGTCGTGAGCACGGCATCGAAGAAAGCCCTCCTACGACGCAGTTTGACGCTGCGACCGAGCCTCGACCACGCAGACGCTGGCGACGTCGGCTATCTGCTCGGGCGATCTCGAGGCATGGAGATCTGGGCCTCAGTCGAAGACTCGATCCTGGTGCTCGGCCCACCCCGTTCTGGCAAGGGCCTGCACGTGGTCATCAACGCCATCCTCGATGCCCCCGGCGCAGTCGTGACCACAGCAACCCGACCCGACAACGTCGCCGCCACCATCACCGCCCGCCAAGAACACGGCCCCGTGGCCGTGTTCGACCCCCAACGTCTGGCCGAAGGACTCCCCGCCGGGCTGCGCTGGTCGCCAGTCCGAGGCTGTGAAGACCCGCTGACCGCAATGATCCGCGCCACCGGCCTCGCCTCAGCTACGGGCCTATCCGCCGGTGGCGTCGAGTCCGGTGGGTTCTGGGAAGGCAAGACCCGCACCGCACTCCAGGCACTGCTGCACGCAGCGGCACTCGATCACCGAAGCCCGGCCGAACTGTTTGCCTGGACGCTGTCACCGTCTTCCGCGGCAGATGCCGTGGCGATCCTGGCTTCCCACTCGGGCGCCGCGACCGGGTGGGGAGATTCGCTGGATTCGATGATCCATGCCGACGCACGTACCCGCGACTCCATTTGGATGGGCGTCTCTCTCGCACTGTCCTGCCTTGCGGATCCTCGTGTGCTCGACGCCGTCACCCCACGGGCCGGCGAACAATTCGACCCAACTGAGTTCCTCAGGGGAAACGGCACCCTCTACCTGCTGGCCACCGGCGCCGGTGCTGGTGCCTCGTGGTCACTGGTCGCCGCGTTCATCGAAGACCTCGTCGAGACCGCACGCCGACTCGCGGCCCAATCCCCTGGCGCACGCCTCGATCCACCGCTGCTGCTGGCGCTCGACGAGATCGGCAACCTGTCACCGCTGCCCTCACTGCCGGTGCTGATGGCCGAAGGCGGCGGCACCGGGATCACGACGATGCCCGTCCTCCAGTCCCTGTCCCAGGTACGGGACAAATGGGGCGACCACGCCGCCGGCGCGATCTGGGACGCATCCATCGTCAAGATCATCCTCGGCGGCACCTCGTCGGCACGGGACCTCCAGGACCTCTCCGCACTCATCGGCGAACGAGACGAAAGGACCGACACCATCTCCGTCGGCGACTACGGCTCCCGATCGCTACAACGCTCCACCCGCCGAGTCCCGGTCATGCCACCCGAAACCATCCGGACCCTGCCGTTCGGGGCTGGTCTCATCCTGCTGCGAAGCTCACCACCGCTCGTCACCGATCTGCGGCCGTGGACGGTCCGCAAGAACAGCGAGCGACTCAAGAAGCAGCGCAACAGTGTCGAGGACGCTTTGCGCCGAGCCTGACCGAAGTTTCAGCTGAGGATGCCGGCCCCGACAAGATCAGACCGCAGGATCTCCACCATCTCACTGTCGTGCTGGCGGATTGAATCACGAGTCCATTCCCCCGCAGTTCGGACTGTGGTGGCCATCAACTCGAGCTTCTTACTCTGACGGATGACCTCCGTCTTGTCCGCCTTGTGCCTTGGAAGCGCGTTACTGAACTTCGAGTTGGCGCTCACGCTCACGAGTGCGAGGTTTCCGAACATGTTCAATTCTGGGTGGTCCGGCAAGACTGCGTCCCATCCCAGATCGTCGCGGTTGGCATGCTGAGGAAAGAAGTGCTCTACGGAGGTTCTGAAGACGAAGGCGAAGGCAGGATCCTTCTGAAGCTGTGGGCTCGCGCCCTGAGCAAGCAGGTAGTCCAAGTAGGTGTAGACGATCCGCTCGATCTTGAATCCTGTCGGGCCACCTTGTCCAGGAAGTCCGTGGCTGACCTTGAGCCTGATGTACGCGCGGAGTTCTCGCACGATGATCTGCGCCCCCTCGACTCGGGACGTCTCAAGAACACCTGCACTGAGAACTCGGGTGATCCAATGCATCGTGCGAGGCGACGTATACGTGACTCGGAGGAGCGACTGAAGAAGCAGCACGTCCCGCGTTGCGTCGTCGGACGGTCCGCCGTCTGCCTCGTCTTGAGACTGAGCAAATGCAGGTGGGAAGCGCGCGTTGACCTTCGCCCGCCGGGCATGTCGAGAGACTGACTCACCACGAGTCAAGCGCTTCAGCGACCAAGCGCCGTCTTCCCCATTTGTTGCAGTGAACTCCCGCTTCAGGACGTAGTTGTCGAGTATGAACTTGCAGCTCAGCAGGGTCTCCGCGAATTGCTCTGCCTTCACCGATCGCTCGAACTCAGTCAGACTCCGGAACTCGTCTCCGAACTGCTTAATGAGTTTGCTGTCATCGAGGTGGCCGTCGACCTCTAGGTCGTCGATTCCGGCCGTTCGCATGACCTTGAGTGCGTGGAGCAGCAAATTCGGAAACCTGATCGTTGACTCGAACCGGCCGGCTTCGTCCTCATCGTCCAACGGGGGCTCGGGTGCCTGGGCATAGACCCGGAGAGCATCCCTGAGCACGAGCCCCTCGCTCCGGACTGCGACCTGATTATCTGCATCCGGACGCAGTGATGCAAGCTCGGTGAACGACCTGACTTTGAGCAGGTCCCACTCCGCGCCGAAGATGGCCTCGCGAAGCTCCGTGCTGCCCCGTGCGAGTGCCATCTGGATGTATGAGTCCATGTCCGCGCATGCATCCCAGATCCAGGCGAAACACGCTCGCTTCTCATCCACGTCCCCAGCATCAGATCGCAGGTAGCTCATCAGTCGCGCCTTGACGATGTCGACCTGCTCAAGCTGCTGCCCGCGCGTGTTCATGATCTCGAAGTACTTGTTGAGGTCGGTGTCGTCGGGGAGCGCGGCTCGGACGAGTTGGACCCCCTCCACCAAGAACGTTTTGAAGGTGTTGCGTTGATCGACGGAGAACCGGCGGATCCGCGCATCTATGATCTTGTAACCCGTCAGGATGCCCGAGCCCTCGTCGTCCTCCGAGTCGGAAATTCGTGCCAGCGCGTCGGTGGCTGATCGGCGCGAGGCGTAGATCAACTTCGCCTTGGTACCAACGTCAAGTCGCGAAAGAAGCATGAAGAGGGTCGTCAATCGCTGCTGACCGTCGACGACCTCGTAGGTGACATTCTTCGTCTCTGGCGATGCTGGCTTGGGAGCAACGATGAGGTTCCCCAAGAAGTACTCGGCGACGGTGTCGTCTTGAGCTGCCGTCCACACGTCGTCGATGAGTTGGTCGATCTGCTCATTCCGCCAGGAGTAGTTGCGTTGGTAGATCGGGATTTCGTAGTGCGCCCCCGCCTCCGAGAAGAGGTCTTCGACAGTGAAGAGCGTCGCGTCGAGTTGAGTGCCCATCATCCCCCCAGTCCGTTGAGGAAGGTCAAGAGGTCTTTCATATGGCCGGGGTCTTTGTCCCGTTCCATTACCTCCGTGTCTAGTTTGCGAAGGTGCGCTGGAACGTCTGCGTTTCGGATGAGGACGAAGGCGGACTTGCCGTCTCCGAGTTCCCTGGCGTGGTTGTTGATGGACACCATCTGAACCCGGCGAAGTTCCGTTCGAAGGGAGTAAGCCCAACGAACGAGAAGCCGCCTGGCCTCCTCGACGTCGCCGTCGCCGAACTTGTTGGTGTAGTAGAGCAGCGAGGCGAGATAGAGCTCGGAAACGTAGCGGAACTGCGACTTGGACGACTGTTCCTTGAAATTGGCGTCACTCGAGGCGTAAGTCTCCCATCCGTCACCGGCGTATCCCTCCCTCCGCAGTCGTTTGAGCTCCGATAGCATGAACGTCACCATCTCGAAGAAGGAGCCACCCGCCTGCACCGGCGCGTCGAGCTGGAAGCGAGTTCGCGCGGCCTCTCGGCCTGTATCATCTGACTGAGGCGACCACGCCGAAAGCAGCGGAACGGCCGCTTGGGCGGCCAAGTGGTACTTGGAAGCAGGAGTGGTTGCGCCTCGTGTCGTGATCCCCTTGAACACGTCCACATGACGCGGAGCGAACGCGGGTGCGGCCAGGCCTCGCGACCACTGCCGGATACGCCACAGGTAAGCAGAGAACAGTCGATCGAGATCGGCCTCGGCGACAGACTCCCAAGTCTCAACGAGGGCGGCTTTCATGGATTCGGTCTCCGAGCGCATCTCACGGAGGTGGTAGGCCTTCAACAAATCGTGCGGCAGAAGTGCCTTGCCGCGGTAGTTCTGCGAGTCGAAGACGCGAAAAGCCTCGTCAGGGTCATTCGTCTCGATCCGGATCAGCTCGCACCTCCCACGGATGAAGGCAGCGATTTCTCCTGGTTGCTCCAGGAGCCTGACCCTCGCAGCGAGCCGTTGACGGACTACAACGATCGGCGCTTTGGCGTCCTCGCCCGGTGCCGCAGCGGCATCGAGATCACGCCCAGCATGGGCGTCGTCCAGCAAGTCGAGCAAAATCGTGAGCGTCAGTAAGCGTTGCTGTCCATCGACAACGTTGAGTCGTTGCTCGTCCCCGTCCCAATGGAGAATCACGGCTCCCAGGACGTACGACGAAACAGATCGCGTCTCGCCAATGACCCGTGCGTCATCTGGACCCTTGCACGCCTCGCGGATGTCATCAAGGAGTTGCACGGCTGTCGCCGGCTCCCATCTGAACGGGCGCTGGTAAGAGGGAATGTAGAGAACCTCATCAAGCAGCTCGCCCACCGCGGCGCTGCGCACGCCCTTCTCACGCTCAATCGCCACGCCAAGCTCCTTCTCTCTGATTATGCCCTCTGAACAGCACCCATGACCAAACGTAGTGCGAGGCACCGACGCTGGAGCCGAAACTGGCTGCTACCGGTCGCAATCAGACGGACGGACCCGCACACCTGACTCCTGAGAGCGATCGCCGACCACGGCGTCGCGTGAGGTCAGGAGTCGACCATGACGATCCCAACGCAGATGAGCCTGCATGGCTTCATCGCCACCGCCCCCGAGTTGACGTACGGCAAGAGTGACGTCGCCAGGTTTCGTGCACGGGTCGGTATCGAGCAGTGGCATAAGGAATACGATGGTGCGTTCGCCAAGCTCGACCCGCAGTTCTGCGACATGGTGCTGTTCAAGCCATCCGCCGAACGTGCCTACGCGAGGTTCCGTGTCGGAGACCAGTTCGTCGCCTCGGGTTACGTCCACGAGTACGAGTTCGACCGCGACGGCACCACGATCCAGCACGAAGAGTTCGTTGCTCGCCGCATCGGGCACGACGCTGCTCGCACACGCTACGACGTCGACCGCCCCACTCCAGCCGTCGAACGCGAGGCCAGGCTCGAGTCTGGGCGTGAACCTGGCCGCCCCGTCGCGCCGCCTGCCCCGGTCGGACTCTGAGCCATGGCGTCGAAGTCGTCTGACGACTGGACGCAGCCCTCGGCGCTCGATCCGGGACGCCATCCGGTGTTCGACACCTGGGCAACGCTCGACACCCTCGACCAGGCCTCGGCCTCGACCGATGCCGCCGAGTGGTCAGAGCCCTTCGAGTCCTCGTCGCCGTTGGCCGAACCGCTGGGCCCGATCAACTGGAACACCCTCGGCGCCGACGAAGCCGAAGCCGAATGGCTCGACCTCAACGCCTGGGTGAACTGGCTCCGCGGCACCTACGGTCTCGCCCCGAGCGTGCTGCCGCCGATGTGGCACCGACACGACGAACTCGTGTGGGAGCTTTCCGCCCTGCACCTGCACTGGCTGAACTGCTACGGCCTCGATGCCTCGCCCTCCTCGCCGATGGGTTGGCATCGCGACTTCGCCGATGCTCGCAACCGGCTGCGTGACTGGGTCGCGGCCTGCGGCACCCGGCTGGACCGCGATCGCCCGACCCGGCAGACCAATTGGCCCGGCGAACCGGCCTTCGAGACCGGGTCCGAGTCCGAGGTGACCGACCGGGATGCCGACTTCGCCCAATTCGTCATGGAAGACGTCACCGCCCGCCGTCAGATCGAGGCCCACGTTGCACGACGGGCGTCCTGAGCACCCACGCCAGCGCAGGGGTTGTGGACAACCGCCGGTTCTCCACAACCCCACCAACCGGCACGGCGTCGCAGGGCCGGCACGGCGCACGGTGACGGTCTGCGCACCTGTTCTTCAACGAAAGAAACCCGCCATGCTGCTTGCTCACGCGGTCACTCTGGCCGAGGCCCGCTCCTACATCGCGGCCCTGGCCGACGAGGCAGCGACATTCGATGGATCGGTCGAGTACGAGCACGCGTTGCTTTACCTGGACCTCATCCACGGCGACGACATCCCCGCGCTCGACACCAGCGGATTGGCCGACAACCGCGCGATCCTGCACGCAATCGCCGTCAGTGCGGTCAAGGAACTCACCGACCACGGCGTCGACAAACTGCAGATCGAGCTGCTCCTCGACATGCTCGCCGTGGCCCAGGATCGCGACGATCCATGTGCGGACATCAGTGAGTTCTGATGTACGGCGACAACACTGCCCAACTCCGGGACGCGCTCACCTCTCTGATGCAACTGGGCCGCAACAGCCGCGGATCGGACGACCTGCCTGCCGATGCCATCCAGTTAGTCGGGTCATTCCGGCACAGCATCACCGTGTGGTGCCAACACGGCGTGCGAGCATCGAACCCCAGTACTGAACTCGGCGAGACAACACCGCGCACCCGCGGCCCGGCCGAGGAACTCCGCGTCCGGCTCGCAGAAGCGCGCGTCGGCTACACCGCTCCCCTGCCGACCGTGGAGCAGTTGGCCACGCCGCACCCGCATCACGTCGTCGACCTGTGGCGCCAAGCAGCCAGAGGTGCCGCTCTCGGCGAGCATGACTTTCCCGCCGGCCTCAGCTACGGCGATGTGACCGACGATCAGGCGATGACAGTCCTCAAGGACGCCGCCGAGACCACCCGAGCCCTGACCGGGCTCGACCGTCGCTACGCCACTGCCGTTTCCGGTTGGGAACCGATCGTCGAGGTAAATTTGCTCGGCCGGGCGGCCGTTGTCTGCGCCGCGCACGCCGGTTACGGCGAGCCTGACTACGCCGTCGACCGCCGCGGCTGGCGCCCACCCGTGCGCCTGGCCGACGGGCCGACTCTTCCCTTGCTGGGCGGGGTTCTTCAGGCCGAGAACAACCTCCTCGTGCGGCTCGGGTATCAACCCGACGGCCACAGCCTGCGGCTGATTTTGGACTCGCAGCGCATCGTCTCCCACCATGCTTCCAACCTCGCCCAAGCCGTGAGCGGCGGTGGTGAACTCGCCGCGAGGTGGGTCGAACGAGCCGAGACCTACACCTTGTTGGTCGACCAGACGCGCAACCTGCGCGGCCTCGTCGGCCACGGCGTTGCCGCCGCACAAGGCGCTCTGGCCGCAGCCCGCGTTCAGAACCTCAGCCCAAACACGCCGATCGAAGCGCGGGCACTGCGGCACCTCGACGCCCTCTTTACCCACATCGACCGACGCATCGCCGACACCATCGCGGCCGGCGCCGACGACCGCAGCTACCTCATGCGGATCGGAATCCCCCGCGCTGACCTGTCCGCCGGCGGCGCGGTTAAGCAACAGCGATCCCGCCACATCCCTCTCGAGGTACCGCCCGGCGCCCCGGTGTTGGACACGGCCAAAACCCGTCTGAGGCCGGAACCTGCTGAGCCGCATGTTCCGGTCGGTTCAGCACAGTCACGTGCGTCCTTCACCCGGAGCATCGATCCGAGCCAACGCCAGACGCTGCATCCGCTCTCAGAGTTGTCGCTCTGAGCGCGGAGACACCTCAGGCGATCTGGTAGGTCTCATCCCCCACGGTGACCTCAACCTTGAGGCTGCCGCCGAGAGCGTCGGCGTAGCGGCGCAGGGTGTCGACCTTGGTGAAGTCGACCTGGCCACGCTCGATCTCCGAGATCCGCTTCTGGCTGACCGAGAGCGTCTCAGCGACATCGGTCTGGGTAAGCGCCATCATCTCGCGCAGCTCACGGAGCTTGTAGGCACGGACCTCGGCGAGCATCCGCTTCATGTGTGCTTCCTGTACCTCAGGGTTGCCCGGCCGCTCTACGAGCAGGTCCTCCAACGTCTTGCCCATCTCAGTTCCAACCCTTCTACTTCTTCACCTGCGCCAGATGCGCGTCGTACCGGTCATCAGCGACTGGGATGTTCTTGCGGTACCACTTGTCCCAGCGCCCTTGCTTGTCTCCAGCCAGGAGCATGATCGCGTGCCGCTTCGGGTCGAAGGCGAACAGGATCCGCACCTCGCTCCGTCCGGACGAACCCGGCCGTAGTTCCTTCATGTTGTTGCGTCGCGATCCCACGAGGTTGTCCACCAGCGGTCTTCCCAGTCCCGGGCCAACGGTGGCCAGGATCCGGATCGCCGCAATGATCTGGTCGTAGGTGTCGTCGTCTGCCCCCTTGAGCCAGTCTTCGATCAACTCCAGGTCGACAACCCAAGAATACCCTTTTCCATCTACAAGGAAAAGGGTATGACGTTCGTCATTCATCATCCACCTTCCCTGCACGCGGTGCGAGCGATTCAAGGATCTCCGCGGTCACCGGATTCACCTTCTCGTCCGGCTGGATGTAGTAGGTCTTGGTAATCTCGGACGACGTGTGGCCAAGCATCTCGGCCGCAAGTTCCGCTCCGCCCGCCCGGTCCAGCACTGTCGCGACGGTGCGCCGGAAGGAGTGCGGCGTGACGCCCGTGATCCCCACTCCGTCGAGGATGCTGCGCAGCCGTCGCCGCACGTTATTGGTCGTCAGCGGCGTGTGGTTTCGACTGAAGAAGATCAGGTGCTCAGGATCCTCCTCAGCGATCAACACGAGCCGGTCCCGCAGTACTTCAGCAGTGAAGCTCGGCACCGAGATGGTCCGGTTCGACCTCATAGTCTTGGGATGGTCCTGGCGGTGGGTGGCCCTCCCGTTGGGCGACACGATCGTCCCGCAGAGTCGAACCGTCGCTGGTGTGCCGGTGACATCGACATCGGTCTTGCGGATGGCGAGCACCTCACCGATCCGGGCCGATGTTCCGAGCATCACCTCAATGATCTGCTCCAACTGTCCATCTGGCTTTGGGCCGTTGAGACCTTCCTCGCGGCGCCAGGATCGGACGGCATGCCTGATCGCCTCCACCTGCGGAGCCGTCAAGGCCAGCGCCTGTGACGGAGGCGGCCTCAGACGCGATATTTCCCGCACCGGGTTCTCTCTCAGCGCGTCGTACCTGACGGCCAGGCCAAACGCGAGACTCAGCACCGTCCTGGCGTGCTTGGCTTTGCTGTAGCTCTGGGCAGATGCGAGCCGTTTGATGAACTGATCCACTCGACGTACCGAGATCTCCCTCAGTGCGAAGTTCGCGAACGCGGGCAGCACCAGATCACGCATGTCGCGCTCATAGAGTTCCCGCGTGCTCGGCGCGAGTCTCCCTTCGAGGTCGAGATCCTCCAGCCAGACCTCCACCAATGTCGTGAACGAGCTGTCGGCGGCGAGTTCGCCACTGCCGACGGTGTGATCCGCGCGGGCCGCGACGTTCTCCTTCAGCCGATGCTCGGCCATCTTCCGCGTGGGCGCCGTCGCCTCGACGCGACGCAGTTGACCGTCGTAGTCGCGGAAGCGGGTGCGCGCCCGTACATCGCCATTCGGCAACGCCGTGAACTCGATGTCACCAAAGGTCCCGACCGGGGTCCGCGGCCTAGCCATGGTGGTTCACCCGGCTCACGGCTCGGAACATGCAGAGGCATCGCGCTGGGCCTCGACCCACTGGGTCACGTCGCTCATCATGAACTTCAGATGGCGACCAATCCTGAGACCCCGTGGGCCATGTCCGCTCTGGCGCCAGTCGTAGATCGTCCGCACGGGTACGCCCAGATACTCGGCGAGTTCGCCGACGCTCAGCAGCGGTTCCAGACCGCTCAATGCCGTCTCGTGGGTGTTCATACCCATCAGGTGCGCTAGTCGCGCCGTAGCGGCCGGGGACATCCAGTAACAGTCGGCACCAGCCGCCGTGCCATTGTGTCTGCGCTCCGCAAGAAGGAGCAAAGTGGAGGGTTTCTGGGTGGTTGATCAAATCTCTAACGCTTTCAGGCCCGGAAATCCACTGGATTTCCGGGCCTGATCGGTCGGGCTGACAGTGTGCTGGTTCAGGACATAGGAAACCCATGTCTCGGGTCATAGGAAACTGCTGTCTCAAGACATAGGAGACACTTCGCTGGTCGGATTCGGCCATGTCGAAAGCCCGCCTGATCATCACCGCCGTCGTCCTCGAGGGCCGCACCCAAGCCGACGTCGCCGCGACCTACGGGGTGTCGAAAGGGTGGGTCTCCAAGCTCGTGGCCCGCTACCGCACTGAAGACGAGGCGGCCTTTGAGCCACACTCTCGACGGCCCAAAACAACACCGAACGCGACACCGGCCGAGACGGTCGAGCTGATCTGGACGCTCCGCCGCAAGCTGGTCGACGCCGGTCTGGACGCCGGCCCAGACACGATCGGCTGGCACCTGGCACAAGATCACGATGTGACGGTCTCTAGGGCCACGATCGCCCGACAGCTGGCCAAGGGCGGACTGGTTGTCCCGAGCCGAAGAAGCGACCAAAGTCCTCCTACATCCGTTTCCAGGCCCAGATGCCAAACGAGACCTGGCAGTCCGATTTCACCCACTACCCGCTGACCGACATCAAGGCCTATCCCAAAGGTGTCGAGATCATCACCTGGCTCGACGACTGCACCCGCTACGCCCTCCACGTGTCCGCCCACCGGGCGATCACCACGACAATCGTGAAGGCCACCTTCCGCAAAACCGCAGGCCAGCACGGCATTCCCGCCTCAACGCTGACCGACAACGGCATGGTCTACACCGTCCGACTCGCTGGCATCGGCAGGCAAGGCGGACGCAACAGCTTCGAGCAACAACTCCGCGACTGGGACGTGGTCCAAAAGAACGGCCGCCCCAACCACCCCACGACCCAGGGCAAGGTCGAACGCTTCCAGCAGACGCTCAAGAAGTGGCTCCGCGCCCAACCGGTCCAACCCGCCACCATCGACGAACTCCAAGCTGTGCTCGACGTCTTCGTCGACGAATACAACAGCCGCCGCCCCACCGATCCCTGCCCCACCAGGCAACACCGGCCGCCTTGTTCGAGACCATGCCGAAAGCTCTGCCCGGCAACAGCCGGGACGCCGACACGCATGACCGTGTCCGTCACGACCGCATCGACAAAACAGGTGCCGTGACGCTGCGCGTCAACGGCAAACTGCACCACATCGGAGTCGGACGAACCCACGCCCGAACCCACGTCATCCTGCTCATCCAGGACCTGCACGTCCGCATCGCCAACGCCGTCACCGGAGAGCTTTTGCGCGAGCTCACCATCAACCCAGAACGCGACTACCAAGGCCAATGAAAAAACTCCCGAACCTGCAAAATGCAGGTCCGGGAGTTTCCGATGTCCTGAGACATCACACGGTCGGGCTGACAGTGTGCTGGTTCAGGACATAGGCGACACATCTCTCAAGACATAGGAGACACCTCGGCTGCTGGTGATGCTCGAGCATGTCGAAGGCTCGTCTGGTCATCACCGCCCTGTTCGTCGAGCACCAGTCACCGTCGGAGGTCGCTGCCCGCTACGGCGTCCACCGCTCCTGGGTCTACAAACTCAAAGCCCGCTACGAGACCGAGGGCGACGCCGCACTCGAACCCCGATCGCGGCGGCCCAAGACATCACCCACAGCGATCAGCGACCACACCGCAGACCTGGTCGTCCGTCTGCGCAAACAGCTGTCCGAGGTTGGTCTGGACGCCGGACCCGACACCATCGCCTGGCACCTCCAGCAGCACCACGACGTCACTGTCTCGGCCGCCACGATCAGCCGACACCTGGCCAAAGCCGGCCTCGTCGTCCCGAACCACGGAAGCGACCGAAGTCGTCCTACATCCGCTTCGAAGCGCAGATGCCCAACGAGACCTGGCAATCAGACTTCACCCACTACCGCCTCAGCACCGGACATGACACCGAGATCCTGACCTGGCTCGACGACTGCACCCGCATGGCGATCCGCGTCACCGCCCACCACCGGGTCACCACGCCCATCGTCCTCGCCGAGTTCCGTGCCGCGATCAAAACCGTTGGAATCCCCGCCTCAACCCTCGCCGACAACGGCATGGTCTACACCGTCCGCCTCGCCGGCATCGGCCGCCAAGGCGGACGCAACAGCTTCGAGCACGAACTCCGCCGACTGCACGTGATCCAGAAGAACGGCCGACCGAACCACCCCACGACTCAGGGCAAAGTCGAGAGATTCCAACAGACCTTCAAGAAGTGGCTCCGCGCTCAGCCGGTCCAACCCGCGACGATTGTCGAGCTGCAGGCACTACTCGATGAGTTCGTCGACGAATACAACCACCGCCGCCCCCACCGGTCGTTGCCACACCGAGCAACACCGGCAACGCTCTATGACTCGATGCCAAAGCCTTGCCAGGCAACTCCCGCGACACCGACACCCACGACCGGATCCGCCACGACCGCATCGACAAAACAGGGGCCGTGACGCTCCGCGTCAACGGCAAACTCCACCACATCGGCATCGGCCGAACCCACGCCCGAACCCACGTCATCCTGCTCATCCAAGACCTCAACGTCAGGGTCGTGAACGCCGTCACTGGGGAGCTACTCAGAGACCTAGAAATAGACCCAGAACGCGACTACCAACCGCGCAAATGAAGAACACCCGAACCTGCTTCCGCAGGTTCGGGTGTCTCTTATCTCTTGCGAGATCACACGGTCGGGCTGACAGGATTTGAACCTGCGACCCCCTGACCCCCAGTCAGGTGCGCTACCAAGCTGCGCTACAGCCCGTCGTTCCGAGGGGAAACTTTACCGCAGCCGGTCGGCACTTCTTGCATCGGTCGGACCCGGCCGAGATTTGGGCAGGAGCGCAGGAGATTGTCTCCAGAGAGTGCCCATCCCCCGCCCACCAGATCTTCCCTGCGCCGCCGGTCGAAGATGGCCTCGACGCGGTTCCGCGCGTGGGAAGGTATCGCCATGACGACACTCCGGAACCGCGGTCTTCTCGCCGCAGCAGCCATCTTTGCCCTCACAGTCGTCCAGCTCACGGTCGGGGCGTTTGGCGGCCTGGAGCAGTTCGACGGCAAGGGATTCGGCTACCGCCTGATCGTCTATCCGGTGCTGATGCTGATCATCCCGGCCACCTGGTGGTGGCGCACCCGCGGGCGGACCACGGTCGGCGAGCTCCCGTGGGGGGCGTCCGCGCTGATCATGTCACCGTTCCTCGTCGACGTCACCGGCAACACGATCGACCTCTACGACCGGGTCGAGTGGTGGGACAACGCCAACCACTTCGTCAACTGGGTGTTGCTGCTGTGGGGCTGCGGCCTGCTGCTCCGGCTCGTCTGGACCGGACCGACCTGGACCCTCGTGCTGACCATCACGGGCCTCGGCGCCGTGCTGGCGATCGGCTGGGAGATCGGCGAGTGGTACACCTTCATCCGCCGCGGCACCGAGCTCGACGGCGCGTACGAGGACACCCTCAGCGACGAGCTGCTGGGCACGCTCGGCGCCCTGCTGGCCGGTCTGATCGTCGGCCGGACACGAAGGGACGACCGCTAGGCCGACGCAGACCATCGGGCCGGCACGGCGCGCTCAGCCCGGGGGAAAGGACTCGCCGTGAATGCCCACGCGTTGCTGTTGGTTCCTGATCCAGATGGTGGCGGCGGCGACACGGTTGGCTGCGCCGAGCTTTCGCAAGATCCGCTTGACGTGCGACTTGGCTGTGTCCTCGGTGATGAACAGTCGCGCTGCGATGCTCGCGTTGGAGGCGCCACCACCCAGGAGCGCCAGCACTTCCAACTCTCGTTTGGACAGGTCCGCAAGCTCGCCGTTGCCGAACGCCGGCACGATTGCGGAGGCGACTCGCGACGCTCCGGAACCATCAGAGCCCCCCGTCACAAGTTCGACCTCTGCATCGAGGTACTCAGCGACGACCGCCTCGGTCCGCTGGAGCAACCGGCGCAGCTCCTGGCCCTGCGCCCGGAGCCGGTCAGTGAGTTGGGATCGTTCGACCGCGAATCCAAATCCTTCCGCGAAGGCCCACAAACTGTCGCGATCGAAGTCGTCCACCCGACGTGGCTTCAGCCGGTGATCGGCGTGGAGGAAACCGATCACCCGACCTTCGGGCATGATCGGGGCAGCCACGTACGACCGGGTGTCATAGGCCTCGGCAAGCTCGGCGAAGATCCGCGGATTGCCGACGACCTGTTGGATCGCCATGGGCCTACGGCGGCGCACCATCTCAGTTTCGAGAACTCGTGAGGCGAGCAGAGCCGGGTGCTCCCGGCTGAACGCCAACATGCGGTCCGAGCCCTCCGGGTCATCCCTCACCCAGATGGATTCGGCAACCAGCTCCCGGCCCCGGACCCGGTAGAGCACCGCGCGGTCGAAGCCGCAGGACTCCCCGGCATGCCGGGGAGCTGCCGCGATCATCGAGTCGGTGTCCGGCATCTTTCGCAGGTTGGCGAGCGCCTCGTGCACTCGCGCGAGGACCTCCAGACGGTCACGGAGCAACGACTCAGTCGCGCGATGGCGCCGTTCGTGGAGGTTGCCCAGGTCGCTGAGGGCCCCCGCCAGGGCTGGGTCAGCGTCATCGGCGAGCTGCCCGATGCGCTCTTCGAGATCAGCGAGCTCGTCATCCAGGGCAGCCCGGGCCGTCGACGCGGGGCTGTCCGGAGGGTTGGCGGGCCACGCCGGCAGATTTCCGGCAATCGACCCGGACGTCGATTCGCCAGAAGTCTGTTCCACGGCACCACGGTAGTCCCACCATCCTGCGCTTCCGACGCCCCGCACAGCATCACCCGATCGGCGGAGCCACGTCGGCTGGCGTATACGCCGGGAGGTCAGTGCTGGGCGACCAGGAGTGGAGCCCCAGCGCCTTCATCGCGCGATACTTCAACACTCCATGCGCATTCCCCGCGTACCAGACCAGGTGCACCGAGACCGGGAGCGGCGCATTCCAGAACAGGTCCGGAATCGGATCGCGCGGGGCAGGCTCGGTGATGGTCACGTCTGCGCACACGTATCCCTCGCCGTCCCCGTATGACAACCGCTCCAGGACGACGCCGTCGGCATCGCAGATGGTCGTCTCCCCCAGCATCCGGGACGGCCACTTCACCCCGGGCAGGAGGGGCGTCTCCATCGTGAACGGGCCGACGTGTGATGCGTGGACCGCGGGTACGCCGAGCATGCGAGCCATCCGCGGAGGCGTTTCGCGGCAGTACTGCTCCAAGATCGCCTCATCGCGCTCGATGAACAGCTTGTGGGTCAACGGCCAGGTCGGGAAGGACGGAAAGTGCATCCCACCGGCCAGCAGCTGTACGCGGCCCACAAGTCGCTTCGCCGTGCGCACCCGGCCCCACTCGAACCCGTTGGCAACACCAATCGAGCCGAGCGACGTCTTCATGACGCCATCATCACTTCCACCGGCGTAGTAGTTGTTCTCCCAGAACGATGGCTGGTCCTTGTCGTGAAGATGGATTGCACCATCAGGCTCACAGAGTGCGTAGGTGCCACGGGTCTCGTCACCACGGACGGCAATGAAGCCGCCACCAACAACGCAGTCGAGCTCGCGGGCGAGTGACCGCAGCGTCTGCAACGGGGCGCCCATGAGCGGCCGGGCCACCGATCGCAACCGGCGGTCGTAGGCGTTCGGGGGGGTGATCGCCTCGGGAAGGAAGATCGCCTCCGGTGAGTGTTCCCGTGCAGCCGCGCGCACCAGCTCGGCACACCGGTGCAGGTTGCCCTCAACGTCCCCGATCTGCAGCGCCGGCTGGACGGCCACCACGCGCGTCATCGGGCGATCCCGTGACGCGCGACGATTGCGTGGGCGTCGATGCCGTACGGCAAGGTGCCCAGGACTCCCCCACCGTCCTCCAGCTTGGCCGCGCAGTACGCGTCGGCGATGAAGCTGGGTGCAAAACGCACGAGCAGCGATGCCTGCAGACAGCGCGCCATCCGGCCGGTCAGCTCCCGGGCCCTAGCCTCGTCGACCCCGCCTGCCACCATCTCGCGCAGCTGCAGCACCGCGGTGTCGAGGCGCCGGTTCTCCCCGGCCGCGAGGTCGAGCTCGTCGAAGAAGGCCACGATCGCCTCCGGCTCGCTGCGCATGGCGCGCAGGACGTCGAGTACCTGCACGTTGCCCGATCCTTCCCAGACAGACATCAAGGGCGCCTCGCGGTAGTTGCGAGGCAGTCGCGACTCCTCAACGAAGCCATATCCCCCTTGGCACTCCAGCGCCTCGACCGCGTGGATCGGCGCCCGCTTGCACACCCAGAACTTCAACACCGGCGCTGCGAGGCGACGGAAGGCCATCGCCGTCCGATCGCCATCTGAAGCCTCCTGCGTTGCCCGCGCGAGCCTGAGCGCCGCCCAGGTGGCAGCCTCGCTCTCGAGCGCGAGGTCAGCCAGGACACCGGTCATCGCGGGCTGCTCGGCCAACGGCCGACCGAAGGCCGAACGATGCGAAGCCCAGTGGATCGCCTCGATCGTTCCGGTGCGCATGACGGCAGTCGAACCGAGGACGCAGTCCTGACGCGTTCCACCGATCATCGACATGATGGCCCGCACGCCGTGCCCCGGTTCACCGACGAGCTGCGCTGCCGAGGAGTCGAACCGGACCTCCGCAGTCGGGTTCGATCGGTTGCCGAGCTTGTCCTTCAACCTGTCCAGCGTCCACCCGTTGTCGCTCCCGTCCTCCAGCCGACGCGGAACGAGCAAGCAGGTCATGCCCTCCGGCGTGTGTGCCAGCACGAACATGCCGTCGGAGTGGACAGCAGACACGAACCACTTCTCGCCCGTCACTCGATACCAGCCATCCTGGCCATCGGGCACGGCTGTGGTCGTGTTGATGCTCAAGTCCGAGCCGCCCTGCTTCTCTGTGAGCGCCATCCCGATCAGCGCACCCCGCTTCTGCTCGATCGGGAGCGAACGCGAGTCGTAGACCCCCGAGGTGACCAGACCCTCCCACCGTTCGGCGACTGTCGGCGTCAGACGCAGGGCAGGCACACACGCGTAGGTCATCGCGAGAGGGCATCCGACCCCCGCCTCGATCTGGGTGACGCCGATGAACTTGGCTGCCCGGGCCACTTGCGCCGCGGAATCGGCGTCGGCCCACACCCGGCCAGCGACTCCGTGCTCGACCGCCAGTCCCAGGATGTGGTGCCACGACGGGTCGAAGCGGATCCGGTCGACGCGCCTGCCCGATCGGTCGTACGGCTGATGGACGGGAGGGTGCTCGTTCGCTGCGAATCCGGCCTCCAGCAGGTCGGCCGATCCGAGGGCTCGACCGAGGACGGAGGCCTCGGCGATCCGATGGCCTGCCCCGAACGCCTCCATGGCCTCGACGAGTGCCCTGTCGTCACCGATCACATCGAAGTCCTGCAGACGCGGAGGCGTGTTGACCGAGGAACGGTTGGACCTCGAGTCGCTGGTTGCGGCAGCTGGGGGGTTCGGTTTCAGCGAGATTGATTGGCTCATGGATGCCATGCAAACGGCATTGCAGACCGATGGGAAGCGAGTTCCCCCCGAAGGGTACTGAGGTGCACCCCGAATGGTGACGCGCTGGCCTTCGGCACCGATCTACGTTGTTGAAGGCCAAGGAGCAGCGGCTCCACATCTGCCGATCGCCGACACATCGGTGAGGAACGAGTACCGCAATGCCGACACACCATGTGGAGACCGACTACCTGATTCTTGGGGCAGGTGCCATGAGCATGGGGTTCGCGGACGTGATCCTCACCGAGGACCCGACTGCGCGCATCGTGATGGTCGATCGCCATGCAAATCCCGGTGGCCATTGGAACGATGCCTACCCGTTCGTCAGGCTCCACCAACCCGCCGCCTTCTATGGACTCAACTCGACGCCCCTCGGGCACGGCGGCGAGGACTTGAGCGGCGGCGCAGACCTGGTGGCCTACTACCGCCAAGCCATGGACCGCTTCATTCGCACCGGTCGGTTGCAGTTCCTGCCCATGAGTGAGTACGAGGGGGACGGACGGATCGTCTCAACGGTCGACCCCGACCGGGTCACCACGGTCACCGCCCACCGCAGGATCGTCGACGGGACCTACATGCAGGTGAGGGTCCCCTCGGTCTGCGCGCCGAAATACACCATCGACCCCGGCGTCACGGTGATCCCGCCCAATGGCCTGGCCCAGGTCCGACGGCCCTGGGAGCGGTACGTGATCATCGGTGCCGGCAAGACCGCGATCGACGCGATCCTGTTCCTGCTGGGCAACCAGGTCAACCCTGATCGCATCCAGTGGATAGCGCCCAACGAGGCGTGGCTGCTGGATCGAGCCCACATGCAGCCGAGCATCGTGCTGGACTCTGTGGTGTCCATGGTGGAGAGCATCGCCGACTCCACCACGATCGATGAAGCCTTCCTCGAGCTGGAGCAGAAGGGAATCGTCTTCCGGCTCGACGATCAGACCTTGCCGACCAAGTGGCGCTGCGCCACCGTGGACCGGGGTGAGCTTGCCACCTTGAGACGGGTCGAGGACGTCGTCCGACTGGGTCGGGTGCAGGACATCGGCAGCGAAGAGATCCGCCTGGACCGCGGCACCATCCCCACGGTCACCGACACCCTGTTCGTTGACTGCTCAGCCAACGGGCTCGTGCAGGTCGACCCTCATCCGCTGTTCTCCGCGGGGAGGGTGACCCTGCAGTCGGTGTTCATGTGTCAACAGACCTTCAGCGCAGCGCTGCTGGCCCACATGGAACTGCTCGATCTCAGCGACGAGCGACGCAACAAGATCTGCGTGCCTGTGCCGCACCCGGAGCTCACGCACGACCTGGCCAGCACGCTGGTCGCCACGACGCAAAACATGCTCAGCTGCAATCGACACATGGCTCTGTGGCTGCGACGCAGCCGCTTGTACCTGGGACACCACTCGGCACCACACCGCTACCTGCTCGGATCGGGCAAGCTTGCCGTGATCAACCGTCGGGCCCGAGTCGCCATGAAGGGGATGCTCCACAAGGCGAGCGCAACCTGACCCGTCATGCGAGGCGCGCGTCTCAGGCCGACGCAGACCCGGCACCCGCGGAACGTCCGGCCTCCAACCGGGCGACCGGCACGCGATAGGGCGAGCACGACACGTAGTCGAGCCCGACCTCGTCGAAGAAGTGGATCGAGGCGGGGTCTCCCCCGTGCTCGCCGCAGACGCCGAGGTGCAGGTCGGGGCGCGCCTCACGCCCCGTGCGCACCGCCTGGGCGACGAGCTGCCCGACGCCCTCGGTGTCCAGCGACTCGAATGGTGAGACCGCGAAGATGCCCTTGTCCAGGTACGTCGAGAAGAACGACGCCTCGACGTCGTCGCGGGAGAACCCCCACGTCATCTGGGTCAGGTCGTTGGTGCCGAAGGAGAAGAACTCCGCCGACGCGGCGATCTGGTCGGCCACCATGACCGCTCGGGGCAGCTCGATCATGGTGCCGACCAGGAACGACAGCTTCGTGCCGGTCTCCTGCTCGACCTCGGCTGCGACCGCGATGATCTCGGCCTTCATGAGCTCCAGCTCCTGCGGGGCGGCGACCAGCGGGATCATGATCTCCGGTCGGGGGTCTCCCCCGGCAGCCGTACGCGCGGCGGTGGCCTCGAGAATCGCCCGAGCCTGCATCGTGAACAGGCCGGGGATCACGATGCCCAGCCGCACCCCACGCAGCCCCAGCATGGGGTTCTCCTCGTGCAGTCGCTTGACCGCGGCGAGCAGCCGGTGGGTGCGCGGCTGGTCCTCACCGTGCTCCTGCTCGATTGCGAGCCGCACCGCGAGCTCGGTGTAGTCGGGCAGGAATTCGTGCAGTGGCGGGTCCAGCAACCGGATCGTAACCGGCAGCCCGTCCATCGCCTCCAGGATCCCGGTGAAGTCCTCACGCTGCAGCGGCAGCAGCGCATCGAGCGCCACCCGCTGCTGCTCGGCGTCCTCGGCCAGGATCAGGTGCTCGACGAGCTCGCGGCGGTCACCCAGGAACATGTGCTCGGTGCGGCACAGCCCGATGCCCTGCGCGCCGAAGCGTCGGGCCCGGGTCGCGTCCTCGGGCGTGTCGGCGTTGGCCCGCACACCGAGCCTGCGCACCGAGTCGGCGTGATCCATCAGCCGGGTCACCGCGCGGACGAGCTCGTCGTCGCCGGCGGCCTCGTCGCCCTCGAAGTGGCGGACGACCAGCGAGTCGACGACCTCGACGGCGCCGGCGAAGATCTCACCCGTCGTGCCGTCGATCGAGATCGTGTCGCCCTCGGCGATGACGGTGCCGTCGGCCGCGGTGAAGCGACCCGCCGCGATGTCGACGTCGAGACCGTCGGCCCCGCACACGCACGTGCGACCCATGCCGCGGGCCACGACGGCGGCGTGCGACGTCTTGCCGCCACGGCTGGTCAGGATGCCTTTGGCGGCGACCATGCCGGACAGGTCGTCGGGGGTCGTCGTCCGTCGTACGAGGATGACGTCGTCACCGCGGGCGGCCCGCTCGACGGCGGTCGGTGAGTCGAACACGACCTTGCCGACGGCCGCACCGGGCGAGGCGTTCATGCCGGTGCCGATCAGGTGCCGCTCGGAGTCAGTGTCGAACCGGGGGAACATCAGCTGCGCGAGCTGGGCCCCGGTGACCCGGTCGACCGCCTCGTCGAAGTCGATGATGCCCTCGTCGGCCAGCGAGTGGGCGATGCGGAACGCCGCCTCGGCCGTCCGCTTGCCGACCCGCGTCTGCAGCATCCACAGCTTGCCCTGCTCGACCGTGAACTCGATGTCGCACAGGTCGCGGTAGTGCGACTCCAGTCGCGCCATGATCGCCAACAGCTCGTCGTACGCCGCCTTGTCGATCTGCTCCAGGTCGGCCAGCGGCACGGTGTTGCGGATGCCGGCGACGACGTCCTCGCCCTGCGCGTTGACCAGGTAGTCGCCGTAGACCCCCTGTCGACCGGTCGCCGGGTCACGGGTGAACGCGACCCCCGTGCCGGAGCCCTCTCCCCCGTTGCCGAACACCATCGAGCAGATGTTGACCGCGGTGCCCAGGTCGTCGGGGATCTGCTCCTGTCGGCGATAGAGGGCGGCCCGCTCGGTGTTCCACGAGTCGAACACCGCGAGCACCGCGAGGTCGAGCTGCTCGCGGGGGTCCTGCGGGAAGTCGCGTCCGCTGTGCTCGCGAATCAGGTCCTGGTACGTCCGGACGAGACCGCGTAGGTCGTCGGCGGTCAGGTCGAGATCGTCCTCGCTGCCCCGCTCGGCCTTGAGCGCGTCCAATGCGTCGGCGAAGATGCTGGCCTCGATGCCGAGCACGGTGCTGCCGAACATCTGCAGGAGCCGGCGGTAGGAGTCGTACGCGAACCGCTCGTCACCACCGGCGACTCGGGCCAGGCCCTGCACCGAGACGTCGTTGAGGCCCACGTTGAGGACGGTCTCCATCATCCCGGGCATCGAGAACTTCGCGCCCGAGCGCACCGACACCAGCAGCGGGTCGTCCGGATCGCCCAGCCGCTTGCCACGCGCCTGCTCCAGCGCCGTCAGGTGCGTCGTGACCTCCTCGGCTAGGCCGTCGGGCTGCTGGCCCTCGGCGAGGTAGGCCCGGCACGCATCGGTGCTGATCGTGAAGCCCGGCGGCACCGGCATGCCGAGCCCGGTCATCTCGGCGAGGTTGGCGCCCTTGCCCCCCAACAGGTCCTTCTGGTCCATCCCACCCTGGCTGAAGTCGTACACATACGAGGTCATCACGCGATCTTGCCTCGCGACCGTCGCCACGTACAGGGCCAAAGGCCCCCGATCACCCGCCGCGAGCCTTGTCGACCGCGACCGTGAGCCGCTCCGCGAGGCCGCTGGCGCGCTGCACCCGGGTGTCGATCGCAGCGCGCACGGCGTCCTCGGTGCCGATCAGGGTCACCGAGGTCTGTGCGCGGGTCAGCGCGGTGTAGAGCAGCTCGCGGGTCAGCAGCCGCGAGTCGTCGCCGGGCAGCAGCACCGAGACCCGGTCGAACTGGCTTCCCTGGCTGCGGTGCACCGTCATGGCGTACGCCGTGTGAACCATGCCGAGCCGCGACGGTGCGAATCGTCGCCGGGCCTCCTCCGCGATGACGACCGCGAGTCCGTCGCCGGCCGGCACCGTGATGCCGGTGTCACCGTTGTAGAGGCGCAGCCCCCGGTCGTTCTCGGTCACCAGCACCGGTCGGCCGGCGAACCACGGCCGTCCAAGGGTGTGGCCCGCGTCCTCGTCGAGCCAGTGCACGACCTGGTCGTTCCACGTTGTTGCGCCGAACGGACCCTCGCGGTGGGCGCACAGCAGTCGGTGGGAGTCGAGCACCGCGAGGGCGTCGTCGACCCGGCCGTCGCGCGCGGCGTCGAGCATCGCGCGGGCGTCGGGAAGCAGCAGGTCGCGCATCGTCGATGGCAGCCGGTCGGCGGCGACGAGCCGCACGGTGTCGTGGCCGGCCCGGAGCACTGCGATCGCTCCCTCGGCGTCGCCGTCGCGGACGGCGTCGGCGAGCGCGCTGATCTCACTGCCGAAGCGGTGCCCCGACACGAGGTGCGACACCGGCGACGCGGGCCCGCTGCCCCAGCCACCGACGAGGTCGCGCAGGACCGTGCCCGCCTCGATCGAGGCGAGCTGGTCGGGGTCACCGACCAGGATCAACCGGCTGTCGGGCCGTACGGCCTCGACCAGGCGCGCCATCAGGGTCAGCGAGACCATCGAGCTCTCGTCGACGACCACGACGTCGTGTGACAGGCGGTGGTCGCGGTCCTGACGGAACCTCGTGCCGTTGTCGGGACGTACGCCGAGCAGCCGGTGCAGCGTCGAAGCGGCGAGCCCCTTGAGCCACGCGCGCTCTTCGGCCGTGAACGCCTCGGCGTCGGCGACCGCGGCCACAGCCTCCTTCATGCGGGCCGCGGCCTTGCCGGTCGGGGCAGCGAGCGCGACCCGCAGCGGCGGCCGTCCTGCTGACGTGGCCTGCGACGCCAGCACCGCGAGCAGCCGGGCCAGGGCCGTGGTCTTGCCGGTGCCGGGGCCGCCGGTGAGGATCGACGTCCAGCCGCGTGCGGCGCTCTCGGCGGCCGCACGCTGCTCGGCGTAGCCCTCGCCGGGAAACAACCGGGCCAGGTCCGCCGCGAGTAGTGCCTCGTCAGGCTCCGGCGGCGGGCGGGTGCCGCGCTCGACAAGGTCGCGGCACAGGTCGCGCTCGAGCTCGGCATAACGGTCCAGATAGATCAGCCGGCCCTCGACCCGCAGCACCGGCACGTCGGCCTCGACGAGGGGGCTGGCGGCGACCTCGGCGTGCCATGCCTGCGGTGCGGGCCACGGCAGCTCGGGAGTCTTGCCGCCGAGGCTCTCGGTCAGCTCGGACAGCTCGACGCAGGTCGATCCGTGCCGCACCGAGCGCACCGCCAGGGCGAGGGCCAGCGCGACGGTCGACGACTCCTCCCCCGCGAGCGCCGCAACCCGGAGCGCGATCCGTACGTCGGCGGCGGTCAGCACACCGGCGCGGTTGAACTCGCCGAGCAGCCCGTCGACACCCAGCGCGAGGCGCCGGTCGTACGGATCGTCGAACGTCATCAGCTCGGTCATGGTGCG
Organism: Aeromicrobium sp. A1-2; assembly: GCF_003443875.1. NCBI lineage: Bacteria > Bacillati > Actinomycetota > Actinomycetes > Propionibacteriales > Nocardioidaceae > Aeromicrobium > Aeromicrobium sp. A1-2. The sequence continues at coordinate 1,623,650 of NZ_CP027482.1, forward strand.
ACTCCGTCCAGCAGGTCCGACAGCGCCTCGATCAGCGCAGCGGGCGGCCGCCAGGCGAACACGCCGTACGTCTGACCGTCCGCACGTGGCGTCTCAGGACCGGCCATGCCGCGGACGTAGAGATAGAGGATGCCGCCGAGATGGCGCTGGGGGTCGTAGCCGGGCTGGCGCCAGCGCAGGTAGCGGTGCATCACGACGCTGTAGAGCAAAGCCTGCAGCGGGTACGTGCCGGAGTTCATCGCCGCCGCGAGTCCCGTCGCGCTGTAACCGTCCAGCGTCAGGGGGGTCTCGAAGTCGCCGAGCCAGTTGGTCTTGTAGTCCACGACCAGGCAGCGACCGTCCGGGAGCCGGAGCCCCAGGTCGATCGAGCCGGACAGATATCCGCGCAGCGACTGGCCCGCGAGCCCCGGCGCCCGGAGCCGGTCGGCGAACGCCCGCATTGGGTCGCCGGCGTCGAGGTGGCGCTCCAGCAGCGGTGCGAGATCGCCCAGGTGCGGCTCACCGCCCGCCGAGCCCCGGGCGGCGGGGCTGTCGCCACCGGCAAGTGGGATCTCGAAGTCGAGCTCGCGCAGCTGCCGGTCCGCCAGCAGCGTCTCCAGCGTCAGGTCGTCGGCCAGCGGTCCCAAGGGAGTGCGGCACACTGCGACGAGCGCATCGGCCAGGTCTCCCGGGTCGGCGTCGACCCCCCAGTATCCGAGCTCGCCACGGACCAGCTCGGCGAGGTGTTCACGCAGGTCGTCGGTCGTGACGTCGAGGTGCTCCAGCACGCCGTGCACCAGGCTGCCGAAGGCGGCGCCGGTGGGCAGGTCGGCCATCGGCGACAGGACGTCGACCGTGGTCTCCCCCGCGACGGTCAGCTCCTCGGTGTCCTCATCGATCGTGCCGATGTCGGGCGCCTCGCTGCCGACCGTCGGTGACGGGTCGTCGACCCGGGTCAACGCGGTGTACGACGTGCGCCGCCAGGACGCGTCGACGAGCCGGTCGAACGTGCGCACGGCGAGATCGCCGGTCTGCGGCTCGTCCGGCACCACGAGACGCTCCCGCGGGAGCACCCGCTCCACGACGGGTCCGCCGAGCGACTGCCACTCGCCGAGGATGCGCACGGCCTCCTCGTCGGTGGGCGCGGGGGTCGAGCTCGGCACGGTGGCCTCGCCGGGCCGGCGGCCGAACAGCAGCCGGGTCAGGCCCGCGTTGTTGGCGTTCGTGGTCGGCGCCCACCACGCGATGACCTGCGACTGGGCCCGGGTCGCTGCGACGTACAGCAACCGCAGCTGCTCGCCGCTGTCCTCGAGCTTGGCGGCGGTCTCGCTGGCCCGCCACGAGCCAGCGCTCCTGCCGCCGATGTCGAGCACGCGATCGCCGCCCACGTGGAAGCGTGGCACGTCCTCGGGTGGGATCCACCGGTCGTACAGGAACGGCAGATAGACGATGGGGTACTGCAGGCCCTTGCTGGCGTGCACCGTGACGACCTGCACCGCGGCGGCGTCGCTGTCGAGCCGGCGCGTACGTTCGGCGGCCCCGTCGGCCGAGTCGTCGCGCTGCGACCGCAGCCAGGCCAGCAGCGCGGCCGGGCCGAGCCGGTCGCGCTCGGCGATCTCGTGCAGGCTCTGCGCGACGTGCCGCAGGTCGGTCATCCGGCGCCGACCGTCGGGCCGCTCCAGCACCCGTCGGGCGAGCTCGCCGTGGCCCGAGGTGGCCTCGAAGACCGCGGCGATCCCCCGGTCGCGGAGCAGATCGGCCAGATCACGCACCCGGGTCGCGACGGCATCGGTCAGGGCGTCGCCGGACGAGGCCAGCTCGGTCGCGGAGTGCCCGAAGAAGTCGGTCAACGCGGCCGCGCGGACGCGGGGGCTGCTCTGCGGCCGCTCCATCGCCTCCAGCAGGGTCAGCCAGGCGTCGCCGGCAGCGCTGCGGAAGACGTTGGTGCCCCCCGCCAGCACGGCGGTGATGCCGTGCCCGGCGAGCGCGGCCTGGACCAGCGCGGCGTGCGGGTGGGAGTAGACCAGCACCGCGATGTCACCGGCGGCCAGCGGCCGGTGGTCGAAGGTTGTGCCGCCTGCGAGCGTCGCGGCGATGTCGGCGGCCAGGTCGTCGGCGATCCGCTCACGGGCGCGCGGGGCGCTGATCTTGGCGCCCGGTGCGGCGCCGAAGTCGAAGCGGGTCAGCACCCTCAGGCGGAACGGCGGCATCGGTGCGGGGCCGGCGAGCCGTGAACCGGCGTGATCGGCACCGACGGGGTGCACGACGATCCGTGGGTCGCCCAGCGCAGCCCCTCCGAACGGGACCAGCAGCGACTCGACCAGAGGTGCGTCGCTGCGCCAGTTGGTCGCCAGGGTCGCCTGCTCCCCCGCCGTCGCGGCCGCCTCGAGATAGGTCACGACGTCACCGCCGCGGAAGGCATAGATCGCCTGCTTGGGGTCGCCGATCAGGATCAGGGCTGCGTGGCCACCGAACGCTCGTTCCAGGACCTGCCACTGCACCGGGTCGGTGTCCTGGAACTCATCAACCAGCACGACCTGCCAGCGGCGGCGCATCTGGTCGCGGGCCGGGGCGTCGTCACCCTCCAGGGCGACTGCCAGCCGGCTCAGCAGGTCGTCGTATCCCAGCAGACCCAGAGCCCGTTTGCGCCGGTCGAGCTCGTCGCGGACGGCCAGGGCGAAGCCGACGCGGACACCGGCGGGAGAGCCCGGGTCGGCGTCGTCGGGCAGCAGTTGGGCCTGCGGGTCGCCGACCGCCCGGCGGGCCAGCGCCAGCGCGTCGTCGATGGTGAACGGCGGGTCGTCGAGCCGGTAGCGCGCGAGGTAGAGGTCGTGGACGATCTCTACCACGACCTCGTCGAGGCTCTCGACGAGCTCTTCGCCCGCGTCGGCGTCGCCCGCGGTGCCGAGGCTGCGGAGCACGAGCTGGCAGAACTGGTGCGTCGTCGCGATCGTGGCTCCGTCGAAGTCCGCCAACGCCGCGCGCAGGCGTTCGCGCCGCTGCGCCACGACGGCCGCGTCGCCCTCGGCGAGGAGCACGATCAGCTCGTTGCGGTGACCCGCGGCCGCTGCAGGGTCGGCCAGCTCGCGCTCGGCCTCGACGAGCTGCTCGCGGACCCGTTCGCGCAGCTCGCGGCTGGCCGCGCGGCCGAAGGTGATGATCAGCAGCTCGTCGAGGCTCGCGACCCCCTCGGCGACGTACCGGGTCACCAGGGCGCCGACGGTCCACGTCTTGCCGGTGCCGGCGCTGGCCTCGAGCAGGGTCGTCCCGGTGGGCAACGGGTCGCGGATGCCGAACGCCCTCACAACGAGTCCAGCCGTTCGATCGCCAGCAGCGGGTCCCACAGCCGGTGCGCGAGGCTTGCGAACTGCGAGCCGGCGTCGCCGCGGTCCAGCAACGCCTCCAGCGGCGCACCGGGGCCCCAGACCAGGCCGTGGTGGGCGTCGTCGCTCTCACCGGGGATGCGCACGTTGTTGCGCAGGGTCCGTTCGTCCCACTCGCCGCGGGCGGCCGCGAGCGCGGCGGTGTGCAGGGTGCCCTGACTGCGCTCGGCGTACGCCAGCGACGTCTTGAGCGGCAGCGGCAGCGGGGCGCACAGGCCGAGGTCACGCAGGGCGACCAGGTCGGCCAGGTGGGTGCGGGCGATCTCGTTGATCGGGCCGACCTCGGCGTGCCGACCGCCCTTGCCTCGGCCGATCGCGTGCGCGACCCACGGCACCGCAGGCTCGGAGGCGGCCAGCGCAAGCAGGTCGAGCCAGGACTTCAGCCGGTGCTTGGCCGCGAGGGTCGAATAGGTGACCGCCACGACCCGGTCGTCGTGCACGTCGGCGACGCTGCCGAGGATCCGGCGGCCGTCGTCGAGGGTGATGTCGACGTCGACCGCGCGGGCCATGCCGCTGCGCAGCCCACCGGTCCGCTGCACCAACGGCGTGACGGCCTCGATGACGTCGTCGAGGAGCTTGCGGCCGAGCTGTCCGGGCGGCAGGACGCCGCGGCGGTACTCCGCCTGCCGGGCCTCGTGTGGGTCGGCACCGGCCAGCGCGTCGCGCAGCACCCGGTCGCCGACCGACCAGCGTTGCAGCGCGTCGAGCTCGATCGGGATGTCGTCGCGCACGGCCTCGGCCTCGCTGAGCACGCCAACATCGAGCCGCTGGCGCAGGAACGCCTTGACCGGGTGGGCCAGGAAGTCGGCCAGGTCGCGCAACGACACGTCCTCGGTCGGCCGGGCGTCGAGCCGGCCGGGCAGGAACTCCTCGGGCGCGGCCGGGCGGGCCGTGGCCGTCGCGAGGGCTCCGGCCAGAGCTGCCGGGTCGAAGCTGAACGGCTTCCGGGGCACCAACGCGCCGGGCAGGACGTTGCGCCGGTCGAACGGCTGCAGCGGGTGGTGCACGACGACCTGCTGTCGTGTGTCGGCGTCGACGGTCCGCTCGAGCTGGTCGATCAGCTCGCCGAGCGGCACGGCGGGGGGTCGTGACTGGCCCGTACGTTCGTCGGCGCCGGTGTAGGTCACGACGAGGGTTTCGGTCGCGGCGAGGATCGCGTCGAGGAACAGCTGTCGGTCCTCGCTGCGGACGTCACGCTCACCCGTCATGGGTTCACGGGCCAGCACGTCGTCGCCGTGCACCGCGCCGACCCGCGGGAACTCCCCGTCGTCGAGGCCGATCATGCAGACCACGCGGTGCGGCACCGACCGCATCGGCACCATCGTGCAGACCGTCAGGGTGCCGGTGCGGAAGCCCGCGCGGGTGGGTCGTGAGCCGAGCCGGCCGATCAGCATCTCGCTGACCTCGGCCAGGTGCAGGGGTGTCGTGGAGCCGGCGCCGCTGTCGGCGAGCCGGCCGAGCTCGCGCTCGAGCTGGGCGGTCTGCCACTCGTCGCGATAGGGCACCGAGGCGAGCGAACCGATGCCGTCGCGGAGCGTCTGGACCCACACCGCCAGGGGCTGCTCGGTCAGCATCGCGTCGATCGTCGTCCGCAGCCGCTCGATGATCTCGGCGAACCGGCCCGCCAGGTCGAGGTCGCCGCTGCTGACGTCGTCGATCGGCAGCACGGTGTCGACCCAGCCGCCGCGGTGCTCGGCCACGGCCGCACCGAGCAGCACCCGGTCGAGGCCGAACTGCCACGTGTTGGGCTTGAGGTCGCCCAGCCCGAAGGGTTCGCGGTGGTCGGCGTCGAAGCCCCACCGCACACCGGAGCGTTCGACCCAACCGGTGAGCTGCTGCAGGTCGTCGTCCGAGAGTCCGAACCGGTGCCGCACGGGGGCCATCGCGACCAGGTCGAGCACCTCGGTCGCGGTGACCCGTCCGGTCGTGGCGAGGTCGAGCAGCGCGCGGACGACGCCGACAAGGGGGTTGCCGCCGGCGCTGCCGCGGTCGGCCAGGCGTACGCGCAGGTGGTGGGCCGGGTGACCACCCTCGACGACCCCGATCAGCCCGAAGGCGGCGCTGATCAGCGGGGCGTACGTGTCGATGTCGGGACACATCACCAGGATGTCGCGCGGCTCGAGGGTCGGATCGTCCTCGAGCAGGCCGACCAGCACCTCGCGGAGCACGTCGACCTGGCGGGCCTTGCCGTGGCACGCGTGCACCTGCACGCTGCGGTCGGTGTCGGCCAGCGTGCGACCCGTGGTCTGGCTGTGGTCGCGGACCAGGTCGTCCTGCAGCCAGCCCAGCAGTGTCGTGGGTGGCTGCGGATCGACCGCCGGCAAGTGCTCGTGCTGCACGTCAGGCAGACCCGAGAGCGTGCGCTGCATCTCGCGGACATCCCGGCCCAGCGAGATCAGCAACGGGTTGGGCGCGTCGGTCGGCGCGGGGTCATCGCTGCGGCGGACCGCGCCGGTGGCCGCGCGCCCGGCGAGTGCGTCCCACAGCGCGGGCGAGGGGTGCGGCACCCACAGGTACACGTCGCGGTGCGCTCCCAGCGCGTCGAGCAGGCGCGCCTCCCCCGCCGAGATGCGGGTGTGGCCGAACAGGGAGATCCGCGGCGGCAGGTCGACCGACGCAGGGTCGTCGCGCAGGGTGGCCACGGTCTCGATCAGGCGTACGTCGGGGGTCGGCGCGTCGATCGTCGCGACGAGCCGCCGCCACAGCTCCGCCTGCCACTGAATGTCGGCGTCCAGGGCCGATGTTGCTGAGCCTGTCGACAGGACACCGTCCACGTCCTGCCCCGCACCCCAGGCAGCGATCATGTCGGGCCGCTGCACGGCGTAGGACGCGAACAGCCCGGCCACCCGTCGGGCGACGCCGTAGCGCCGGCTCTGCCGCAGCTCGCGCTCGATGCCAGTGTGCTCATGACCCAGGTGACGCGACAGGGAGCGGCACCACGGCTCCCCCATCGACGCGTCGATGACGTCCAGCAGCGGCCAGACCAGCCGGTCGGGGTCCCACGCGTCGTCGTCGCGGGTGCCGAGCAGCTCGGCGACCAACGAGTGCGGTGAGGCGAACCGAATGCCCGCACACACCCCGTCCTGACGCCCCGCGCTCGCGCCGAGCCGGTGCCCGAGCTGCTGCGCGAGCCACCGCTCGACACCACGCGCCGGCACGACCACGAGCTCCTCGGCGAACGGGTCCGCGAGCGGTTCAGCCAGCACCTCCGCCAGTCCGACGACGAGCCGGTCGGCCCGCTCGGCGCGGTGGATCTGGAGGGTCACGCCCCCATCATGGTCGTCCGGTCACCTGGGCGTGGCGATTGACCCGATTCGAGCCGTCGCGTCCCCGACAACCACTCGAAGGAGCCAGCTCGATGGCTCGCTGTGGCCATCAGTTGGCCATCGGGGCAGATTCGGCCCGCCGGGCGCCAATGCTGGCAGTCGGGGGTGGCAGAGCAGTCGCCCATGACGAGAGGAAGTCTCATGTCCGATCAGCAGCCGCCCAGCGGCAGTGGCACACCCGCCGGGTTCTATCCCGACTCCACCGGGAGCATGCGGTGGTGGGATGGCGCGGCGTGGACCGAGCAGACTCAGCAGCCCGCACCCGGACAGGTCGCGATGGCAGCCCCACCGAAGAAGAAGCACACCGTCCGCAACGTGCTGCTCGGCCTTGTGGCCGTCTTCGTGCTGTTCGTCGGCGGCTGCATGGCCCTGATCGGCTCGGCCGCCAACGAGGTCAGCAAGTCGATCGACAAGGAGGTCGCCAAGGACAGCGAGCCCGGCGGCCCCGACAACCCGCTCACGATCTCCGAGGGCAAGGCGTTCTCGGTGTCGGGCTTTGACTATGCGGCTGGCTGGAAGGTCGTCGACAACGAGTTCGGGTTCGACATCACCAAGCTCAAGGTGACGAACAACCGGGACGACAAGGACTCGGCGCTGGTGGAGATCAAGTTCATGAAGGGCTCCGAGGTGCTGGCCCTCACCGACTGCACCACCGAGCCCGTCGCCGTTGGTCAGACGACGACCTTGTCGTGCCTCAGCGGCGACGACCTGCCCGCCAAGTACGACAAGATCACGATCAACGACACGTTCTGACAAGACCGGTCGGTGGTGGCGGTCCAGGGGCCGTCGTCACCGACCACATCGGGGGCGATGTCCGTGGGAATCCTTGACGTGAGGACCGTGAGTGGAGTTGGGAGTGTGAATCGAGTGCGTGCGCTGCCCGCCCGGCTCGCGGCTCCGGCGCGCAGCCTCCGCCTGCCCGAGGAGTCGGGACGCATCCGGTTGCACACCCTGCAGCATGCGGCAGTCCTCCGGGATCTCGAGACCAAAGGTGTGCACCGTCCCCCGCGCTGGCCGGCCGACCACGACTTCGCCGAGAGCTACAGCTGGATGCACGAACAGATGGCCCGGCGACTCCCCACGACGGGCGAAGGGATCATCTGGTCGTGGGCCCAGATCCGCCGCCGCGATCTCACGCCCGACTGCCCGGAAGCGCGTGGCGAAGTGCTCCTGTCCGTCGACCTGCCCCGCGACCGCGTGCTGCTCTCCCACTTCGGTGACTGGCACTGTGTGCTCAACCGGATGATCCACGTCGAGGGACGTCCGGGCGAGGATGACGACGCGTACGACCGTCGAGTCGACCCGATCTACGACGCCTTCTTCGATCGTCGCGAGGCGGCGGGCCTCACACACGAGCCGGTCAAGGTCTGGCCCGACGACCTCCGTCAGCAGGCGGAGTCTTCGTGGACCGCGATTTTCGACCAGTCCTCATGGCCGCCGCGGGACGCGATCCAGGCCACGGTGCACGAGATTCGCGCCGAAGATGTCGTCCGGGCGGTGCGCATCTGCTGAGGTTTGTTCGGCCCTACGGCTGCATGTCGTCGTGGCGGACGACGCGCGAAAGCTCGATCGACGACCCGGCGCAGCGCCAGAAGTGCAGCCTTGCTGCCGAGGGCGTGTTGCGTTGAACCGCCACGCGCCAACAGACTGCCCCGTCCGCTCGCTTGGTCACCGCGTCCTCCCCACCCATCCCGACCCGCAACCGGTGCAGCTCGCGCCCAGCCGACCGCTCGGCGATTCCCAGCAAGATTTCGACCACCACGACTGGAACCTTCTCCTGCACATCAGCCGGCATCTGAGCACGAGACGCGTAAAAATCGGGCCCAACTTGCCAGTCGACTGGCAAAGGCTGCGCGGCCTTCTCCCCGGCGGGGATCTTGGCCACCCAGGCAAGATAGACCTCATGCCGGAGCTGCTGCTCAGGATCAGCGAACTGCTCTGCTTGGTGCGTCGGAGTGTCCGCCCCATGTCTGCGAGCCTTCTTGAGGATCTCGCGCTGGCGGGTCTTGAGCTGCTCGATGGTGCGTCGCGAGCGGACTACTTCGGCGTCGAGCGCCTCCATGGTGCGGCTGATCTGGTCGATCTCCCCGCGCAGGGAGTCGACCATGCGGCGCTCGCGTTGGTAGGCCTCGTTGAGAACCGTGGTCCGATGCGCATTGGGACCGGGCGCCACCGGGACCTGGGGTTCTGGCTCCCGCATCACTGGCACGGCAGGAGGTGGGTCCGGCGGGACCGCGTTCGCGCGCGCATCGGCCTGGTCGGCCAGCTCGTCGCCCTGCTCCACGGCCTGGGCCGGCTCCAGCCACCCAGGTCCACCCTCGATCAAGCCACACGCGACCGCGACGGTTTCCTCGGCGATGTCCAGCATCGAAAGCTGCCAAGGACTGGTGTGCTCGACCCTGGCGACGACAACCTCTCCGACGCTCATCAGGTCGTGGAGATCGTCACTCGATTCACCAGTGACCTGGCCGACCCGGATTTCAACCACCTTCTCGGGGTGAATCTCCACGGCGACAATTCTGCGACCGACTGTCCGGACGCGGGCCAGAATGACATCGCCGATCGCGAAGTCAGCCAGCGCAACATCGGCTTCTCGCACGGAGGGGCTGATGTCGAGCAACTTGTCCCGCGTGTCGAGGCGACCGGAGACGACCATGCCGATCTCGAGCAGCCGTTCGATGGACACCCCGCCCGGGACGAGCTCGGATCGGATGGTGGCAAAGCCGAAGTCACCGCGCACCATCGCCCGGCCTGGCGCAGGGAAGCCCCTGACCGTCCCGGACACGATGCGCGACTCAGCGGTGCGAGCGGTGAGCAGACCGGCCCGGGCTGCAGAGGCCATCGCGTCGGTGACCAAGTCCTCCTCGATCTGACGCGCACGCGCTTGTGTCCCGCACATGTACAGCTTGGACGCGTATGGGTTCGTCTGCCAGCTCTCATCCAGCGAGTAGACCCGTGCGGCATCGCCGAAGACCTGGGTGAGGTCCGGCATCACTGCTGTGAATGCCCACGTGGCATCGCCTGTCGGCATCCACCAGACCTCGGCAAGCTCGCCGACGTCGTCGGCGACCGCCTCGGCCGAGATCAGGCCCTCGGCCGCACCGCTGCCCGCAGTGACCACGACGCTCGGCAGCTTCCGTGCGCTGCTCAGCAGGTGCTCGGCGAGACGTCGAGCATCGTCCGGGGTGGTGACCTTGCGGACGGTCGCCATCAGATCACGCTCACTTCTTCCCGCGCAGCCGCTTCAGCACATCGGGACCCGCCGCGGCTTCGACGTGCTCGGGGTCGCCGCACACGACCAACAGGTCGCGCGCCCGGGACAGTCCGACGTACAGCCGCTCGGTGGCCCGGTCACGACCCGGCTGCTCGTTGACGGCGAGGATCACCGCGGGGCGTTCGAGGCCCTTGAAACCCGAGACGTGGCCATAGAAGACCTGGTCCTTGTCCCAGAACGAGTCCCAGTACGCCTCCCAGCCGGCCTCCTGCCGCGCCTTCTGCTCGGGGTGACGCGGCCCGGTCGTCAGCACCGCGATGTCGGACGGCTGCCAGCCCTCGTCGATCAGCCGGTCGACCATGTCGTCGGCGCGGTCGAGCGCGACGTCGTGCTCGCACTCGACGAAACGCACGTCCTCGCCCTCGTGCTGGCTGACCCGGAGCCGGTTGGGTGCCATCGGTGAGAACGCCTGAGAGATCTGCTTGGTGTTGCGCAGGTTGCGGTCCAGGATCAGCGGCACGAGCCCGGCGGGTGAGTCGCCGAAGCGCTGGAAGATGCGCTGCCCCTCGTCGGTGAAGACGTAGAGGCCGCTGTCCTCATACTTGAGCGCCTCCAGCACGACGGGCCACCAGGAGTCGGCGAAGTCCTGCGCCTCATCGATGACGATCGCGTCGAACAGGTCGCCCCACTCGCGGCCGCGGACCAGCTCGAGCATCTCCAGCGGCAGGCGGTTCTCCCAGAAGTCCGAGTCGTTGTCGCTGCCCTCGGTCGCGCCCCACTCGGCGCCGAGTCCGTGGAACGTCCCGACGTACGCCGGCTGCTCCTTGTGCCCGAACGTGCTGAGCCGGCGCTTCATCCACACCGACAGGCCACGCGAATAGCTCATCAGTGCGACCCGTTGGCCATCTTTGGCGAGGCGGCGCGCCTGCTCGACCGCGAGCCAGGTCTTTCCGCTGCCGGCTCCCCCGCGGATCTCGACCTGGTCGACGTTGGCGATGAAGTCCAGGATGCGTGACTGCTCGAGGCTGAGTCGCTCGATGACGTCGTCGTGCTCGGCGACCAGGTCGGTGACGCTGTCGGCCGGCACGGTCACGGAGATGCGCTGCGGCAGGAACCGTCCCTGCAACGCTTCATAGATCGCGACGATGTCGTTGCCGTCGCACGCCCTCGCCTCGCGCTCCTGCATCGTCAGCATGTTGCGCAGGCGGCTGACGATGTCGGCCATGTCGTCGCGGTCGACCGCCATCCAGCGGTGGCAGTCGGGCATGTCGAACTGCGGCTCGAGCCTCACATTGGGCAGCACGATGCCGTGCGCCCACAGGATGGGCCGCTTGCCCGCCCACGCCATCGAGTCCTCGACCCAGCGCTTGAGGATGTGCTTGGCCTTCATGGCCTGCTCGACCGGGTCGCGCCGCTTGATGCCCTCGGGCAGCCGCTGGAACCAGGACCCGTTCTCGACCCACACCTGGCCGCCCTTGATCTCCAGCACCACGACGCCCAGACCGTCGAAGACGACCGCGATGTCGAGCTCATAGTCGCGCTCGTGGTCGGTGAAGCGCTGGTTGGCGATCAGCAGGTCGTCGTCGCCGAGCTGATCGCGCAGGGCGGTCCAGACCCGCTGCTCGGCGCCGCTGGCGAACTTGGGCTGCTCGGGCCACAACATGGGAGTCGGCATGTCACAGATCCTGTCAGGGTTGGTCGTCGATCGCGTGCGTACAGGCGGCGCGCCGCGGCTCATGACGCAGATTCCTGGACCTGGGCCGCATCCATTGCGTCGCCGAGGGCGCGCATGACGCGTTGCCAGCGGCACTTGGCTCGGTAGTGCAGCCGGCCGAGCTCGAGCTCGTCGGCGTTCTCCGCGACCTCACAGGCCCGGGCGGACATGGCGTACGACCGGGCGGCGATGTTCTTCCACCGGTCGAGTTGGTCGGCGTCGCGGTCGGACAATGTCACGGCCAGCGCGACCAGGCCGGCCGCGTCGAGGTCGGTCGCGGTCAACATCGCCGTCAGGACCGGATCCACACGGATGGGTCGAGGAGCGGGCACCCGCGGTGCTTTGCGCACCGTCTCATGGGGGGCGAGCTCGCGAGTGAGCTCGGGTCCGAGGGTGCGCGACAACGCAGCAGCCCTCATCGCCGTACGTGTGAGGTGCCGCGGTGCGAAGGGTGCGGCCTGGACCGTCGCGACGGCGTAAAGGCGGTCCTTCTGGATGAGGAAACGGAAGTAGCGGTGCTCCGCGGCCAGCCCGGCCAGTCGGGCGTGCGCCTTGGCCAGGTCGATGCCGGAGGCCAGGTGCGCCCACACCTCCACGACCGGGTCGGTCGTCGCAACCCGCACCCAGGCCTGGACCCCCTTGCCGCGCAGCGGGATGAAGGCGCCGCGCTCCCGCTCGCCGTCCTGCGCCATCGGCAGGAGCACGCGGTCGACCCAGTCGCACAGCTCGTCGTATGACCCGGGCTCGACGACCGTGGGCATCTCCCCGTCGAACGCCGTCGGCGGCCGGGGCGCGACGAGCTGCCGGGGCGGATCGACCAGCACCAGACCGGCCGGGTCGTGGACCTCCACGAATGCGGGATGCACCACCGCCAGCGCGTCGCGCAGCAGCGAGGTGATCGCCAGGGCGATCGCGTCGACCTCGGCGTTGTCGACGCGTAGCGCTCCCCCGCGGAAGCCGGCGCGGGAGAAGCCGGGCGCCGAGTATCGCTTGAGGCTGCCGGTCACGTCCTGCTTGACCTGCACCTGCGTCTCGTCGGTGCGCTTGGAGAGCACGATGTGCGTCGAGTAGGCGCCGGCGTGCCGGTCGACGACCAGGGAGAACGCGTGGCCCACGGGCAGGGCCGCGAGGTGATCGGCGAGCCGCACCCGCAGCTGCAGCCAGGCGGCGTCGACGCTGCGGTCGACCACCTCTTCCTCGTACGTGCCCATGTGCCCGTCCTCCCCATCGCGTGTCATGGAGGTCGACGCTACGGATCAAGTCGGACATTTTTATACAAACAGCATTGATTTGGTGAGTGGTGATCAGCGATCGCGCTGGTCCATCATGCGCTGCATCGCGCGCTTTTGGACCTCGGCCAGGACGTCCAACCGATCGGCGGAGTCAAACTCCTCGAGCAGGTCGATCATGTCGCCGATCAGCTCGTCGCGAGACCCCGGAGCACCCCCGCCATCGGCCACCATGGCCAGTGGCATGGGCTGCGCACCGTCGGCTCTCGATCGAGAGCCCCCGCTCAACAAGGAGTCCGAAAACGCCTCGGCTTGCCGCACTTCTTCGAGATTCTTGGTGTCCCCCGGGATCGTCCGTTCGAGGTCCTCGACGCTGATCCCGAGCGCGCCGGCGATCGCGCGGGCGGCATTGCGGGACGGCTTGCGCAGACCGGTCTCCAACTGGGAGATGTAGGGGTAGGACAGCTCGGCCGCCTCGGCCAGCTGTGAGCGGGACATGTGCAGCCGGTCGCGCTGCTCCTTGATGACTCTCGCGAACGGTGGAAGCGAGTTCATGGAAGATTCTCCTTGCATAATCTATGCTTGATGCATTATGCTGCTTGCACAAGCCTAGACGAAAGGAGCCGAGAATGGAACTCAACACTCGCCTCGACCGGGACCGCTTCACCTGGATGTCCCGCGACCTCACCTCATCCGACCGCGCGTCGATGCTGGTGGAGGTCACCGCCCCCGCTCTCCCCCACCAGGAGCGCACCGTCCCCACCAACCTCGTGGTCGTCCTCGACCGCAGCGGTTCGATGGGAGGCGCGCGCATCGAACAGGCCAAGAAGGCACTGTGTGCCGTCGTCGACCAGCTGGCGCCCGGTGACACCTTCGGTCTCGTGACGTTCGACGACCAGGTCGAGGTGCCGGTGCCCGCCGGACCCGTCATCGACCGCGATGCCGTCAAGCGCCGCATCAACGCCGTCGCGGCCCGCGGCATGACCGACCTGTCGGCCGGCCTGGTCCGCGGCCTCAAGGAGGCGCGTCGGATCGAGGCGCTGGAGGGTGTCCGGGTGCTGCTGGTCAGCGACGGCCATGCCAACGCGGGCGTCACCGATCCTGTCGTGCTGGGCCGTCGCACCGCCGAGTTCCTCGAACACCGCATCACGACCTCGACGCTGGGCATGGGTCTGGGCTACGACGAGACCGTGCTCGACGAGATCGCCCGCCAGGGCTCCGGCAACGAGCACTTCGCCCAGGAGGCCGACGCCGCCGCCGCTGCGATCGGCGCCGAGTGCGGCGAGCTGCTCGGACAGCGTTTTCTGTCCTGCCGGCTCACCGTGGCGCTCGGCAACGGCGTCCGCGAGGTCCGCGTCCTCAACGAGGTCGCCAGCCGCGAGGTCGAGGGCGGCGTGCAGATCGAGCTCGGCAGCTTCTCACCCGAGCAGACCAAGAGCCTGGTCCTGCAGTTCGACCCCAAGCGGGCCCCCAAGCCCGGTCGCCGCAAGGTCGCCGGGGTGCGCTTCACGTACGTGCTGGCCGACGACCTGACCGATCACGCCGTGTCGCACACCGTCTGGGCGCACATCGCCGGCCCCGACGACCGGCCCGGCAAGGTCGACCGCGACGTCATGGCCGAGGTCGTGTTCCAGGGGGTCCAGCGGCACAAGCGTCGCGCCACCGACGCGCTGCAGTACGGCGACCTCGAGGCCGCACGTCGCCGCTACGCCCGGGCGCTGCGCACCATCCGGCGCCATCTGCCGGAGGTGCCGCGCAACCGGCGTTCGGAGTTCGAGGCGGATCTGGCGTTCATCGGGGACGCGCTCGCCCGGCTGGACGCGCCCACGTCCGACGGCGTCGCGTTCATCGGCAAGTCGATGACCGCGAGCCTGGCCCACAACTCCCGCACCCGCGACCGGCGTCGGCCGTCCGCGTGAGCGCCACATGTGCGCCGACACCACCCGCGAGAAGATCCTCATGACCGGCCCCATCCACGACCTCGACGGCCTGCTGGCGGCCTTCGGCGTCACGTCGATCCAAGACCTCGCGTGGGCCATCGACGAAGCGGCCGACATCGACGACGGCCGCAGCGTGACCATCGATGACCGGGGCCCTGACGAGACGTTCCTGGTCGTCGACACCGTCGGCATCGCCATCACCTTCCCGACGGACGTCACGACGGTGCTGCGGCTCGCCGCAGAAGCCGAGAAGGAGCTGCGCCAGCAGCACGTCAGCGTCTACCCCGGTCACGAGTGGTCCGGCGTCATCATCCACGTCCCCCACGCGTCACGGCTCATCCCCGCGGAGGTCCGGGACCAGATCCTCCTGAACGACGCCGCGCTGGAGCGCGAGCTCGACGCCATGACCGACGCCTTCACCGACTTCATCGCCCAGCGGATCGCCGACACGACTCTCCATCGGCCGTGGATCGTCGTCAACGAGCTGTCCCGGCTGGTCATCGACCCCGAACGCTCCCCCGACGCCCGCGAGGAGATGAACGCGGTCGGCATGGGCGCGGTCTACACCCGCACCTCGGACGGCTCACCGCTGCGGGACGACGACGAGCTGGAGGCCGACGAGCTGATCCGCACGTATTTCGACCCGTACGCGACCGCGCTCACCGATCTCGTCGACGAGCGACTCGCCAAGGTCGGTTCGGCCCTGATCATCGACCTGCACTCCTACCCACTGGTCGCCAATCCGTACGAGCTGCACACCGACGGGCCACGCCCGGAGATCTGCATCGGCACCGACCCGTTCCACACGCCCGAATCGCTCGTCGAAATCGTCCGCGAGGGCCTCGGCGGCTTCGACGTCGGCCTCGACTCGCCGTTCGCCGGTTGCTATGTGCCGCTCAAGCACTACGGCGCGAGCCACGGGGTGCGGGCCTTCATGGTCGAGCTCAGGCGTGACCTGTACGTCGACGACTCCGGCGCACTGGTGGAGGCAGCCGTCACGCCGATCGCCGAGGCTCTGGCCCAACTCATCTCGATGCTCGACCTCGAACCGCTGACGACCTGCCGCGGGATGGGCAACTTCATGGGTGACGCGCATTTCGACGAGCCTGCACCATGAGCACACCGGTCTGGTTCCTCGTCATTGACGGCGTGATCCGCCGAGACTCGCTCGCTCATCACGTGGTGACCTTGCGACAGCACACAATGCCCCCCCAAGGGAAGAGCGGAGGCAATGCAGGTGAGCAAACGGATACGCGAGTGGTGGGTCTATGTCGTCGAGCTCGAGCCAGAGGCATCGAGGAGGGTCTCCGCCAAGGGCGTGGTGTACGTCGGCGAGACGTCACTCCTGTCCGAATTACGCTTTGCGAAGCACATGTCCGGTCACAAGGCCGCACGCAAAGTGCACCAGTACGGACGGCACTTGCGTCCCGACCTTGCCCCGAAGTCGGCCTTCCTGAGCAGGGAGAATTCCTTGAAGGCCGAACGACGCACCGCCACAAGGCTGCGCAACCAGGGCTACATCGTCTTCGGCGGCCAGGGAATCCCGTTCATGGTGGATTCAGCAACGCTCCTGGCGAGCAAGCTGACCCGCGGCTAGGACGCGGGGCCACGACAGGGGCACAGCGTTGGGAGCCCGACGCATGACAACGCCCATCTGGTTCCTCGACATCGATGGTGTCGTCAACGCAGCCGGCATCGATCTGCCGACCCATCTCACGCGCACGGAAGCGACGACCGCCGGGACAACCTGGCCGATCCACTACTCCTCTGAGATCGTCGACTTCATCAACATGGTTCACCGCGGTGGCCTCGCGGAGATTCGCTGGCTCACGACATGGGGCCCGGACGCTCGTACGTCGTTCGCACCGGCGGTGGGCCTTGACGACTTCACCGCATATGAGATGTACGACAGTGAGGGTTGGTGGAAGGCGGAGATCGTCGCCGCCTGCATCGCTAGAGAGTCACGTCCGATCATCTGGACGGACGACGACATCACCGAGATCCAAGCCGCTTGGCTCCACGACTCAGTTAGTTCACCCTCGCTGGCCATCTCGCCGTGTACCGAATCAGGCCTCCGCTCGATCGATCTGCGGCGGATCGCGGGCTTCGCTGCCGATCCTCGCGGCGGTCCGCAGTGCAACGCTAGGACCGGCGGCTGATGGCGCGGCGGACTAGCCGAGCGGAACTCCTGCAAGGACCGCGACCGAGTGGCATCGTTCAAGCGTCTGCGCGCCTGCCATCGACGCACCTATCAACGGTTCGTGATGCCCCAGGAAAGCGAGGCGGTCGCATCATGACTGTGAATGCTCTCAATATTCGCGACTTCGACTCTGTGCGGGACTCCAGCGGCACGGCACTCCAGCGAGACATCTCGGACAATGTCCTCGACGAAAGCCGGTTTGTCGAACGCGGCCATTGTGACCGCGCGTTCGTCTGGGCGCTTGATCAGCGGAAACACAGGACTGGAGCCGGAGCGACGGATCAATGCAAAAGCCTGACTGACCGTAAGGGGGTACGGCGAGTCCCCGGTCCCTTCGACGAGCAGCGCAATTACACTTCGCTGATTGTGTGCGCCGTAGTCACTAATCGCCTTGCTGCACGGACAAAGGCTCGTCACTGCTGTCGTGACAGTCGACATCGTTGTCACTGCGTCCTCGGACACCTCGGCCGCCAACAGGATATCGAACGGCTGCCAACTAGTGCGCCTCGTCGCAGGAGAGACGACCTCGATTGCCAGAGCCATCGATGCCTCAATCCGCGCTGACCTGACGTCGAGCTTCCCGGATGCCTCCTTCAAGAAGACCGGCAATCCGCGCGGATCTAGGACACTTAGGTGATCGGCGACCAACTCCACCATCCGGCTCATGTGGGTCCCGCGGCGATCTTCAGGTAGCCCCACGTGAATCGAGAACGTGCCCATTCCAAACTGTTCGATCTCGCCGTCGCGAAAGGACGTTGGATGCCGAAGTTCAGAAATGCCAACGCGGTCGATCGCGACCCCCCGGAGATCGGCCTGGTCCTGGATGTCAATCAATGACGACTCATTCGCCACGGTAGACGCACCCGGATGTGCATGTTTCGCGAACTTGAATCGCAGAAAGATCAGGCAACTCGACAACGAGGCGGTCCCAAATCCACTTAGCAAGGACCTCGCTGGTTGGGTTCTCTAGACCATCGAGTTCGTTGAGGTAGTAGTGATCCAGGCAATCTTCAAGCGGTTTGAAGGCGGCCTTGATTTCACCAAAATCACGAACCCAGCCGGTCTCCGGACCCACTGGACCGGTGACGTGAACCTGCACGCGGTAGGAATGCCCGTGCAACCTCGAACACTTATGACCCTCGGGAACATTGGGCAACCTGTGCGCTGCTTCAAATGTGAACTCGCGGAAGATCTCGGACACTGCCATTAAGGTATTCCCATCATCTTGTGCGTCTGAAGACTGATCTGCCAGCGAGGGTTGTCTAGGCAGTATTGGACAGCCAGTTCCGTGTTGCGGGCGGATTCAGGATTGTCCATCGGTTGCAGTCGCCAGTTTGCAAAGGCGAGCGATTCGAAGTCTTTCGGATCCACCCCGCCCTGCGGGTAGACGAACTTGATCTCGTCGCCCCCGGTGACCACCAGGTCCGCCCCAACCTTCGGACTCACACATAGCCAGTCGATGCCCGTCGGCGGGACCTGGGTTCCGTTGGTTTCGACGGCTACATAGAACCCGCGCGCGTGCAACGCACCCACGGCGGCCTCATCCAACTGCAGGAGCGGTTCTCCTCCGGTGCATACGACCATCCGATAGTCGCGCTCGGTGCTAGGCCATGCTTGTTCAACGGCGTCTGCAAGATCATCTGCCGTCTCGAAACGCCCTCCCCCAGGTCCGTCTGTTCCGACAAAGTCGGTATCGCAGAACTGGCAGATGGCGCGATGACGATCTTTCTCATGCCCTGTCCAGAGGTTGCAGAGGCTAAACCGACAGAACACGGCCGGTCGGCCAGCATGGCTACCCTCGCCCTGGAGTGTGTAGAAGATCTCTTTCACCTTGTAGGTCATCTAGTCACCGATACACGAGGGGGGCTTTAAGGCCGAGTTCTTCAAAACCCTTGATTCGAAGATGGCACGAGTCGCATTGGCCGCAGGGCGTGCCGTCTGCGGCGGGGTCGTAGCAAGTAGAAGTCAGTGAGTAGTCGACCCCGAGGCGCAGACCCATCTCGACCGTCTGTGCCTTGGTCAAATTGATCAATGGTGTCTTGATCCGGATGCCGCTACCCTCAACGCCGGCTTTGGTTGCAAGGTTCGCCATACGTTCGAAGGCCTCAATGAACTCAGGACGGCAGTCGGGGTAGCCGGAATAGTCGAGTGCGCTGACGCCGATGAAGATGTCGTTGGCCCCGGACACCTCCGCGAAGGCGAGAGCAAACGACAGAAATACCGTGTTGCGCGCCGGCACGTAAGTCACAGGGATGTCGCTATTGAGTTCCTCAGCACTCTCGTGCTTTGGAACCTCGATATCTGCAGTGAGTGCTGACCCACCGAACACACCAAGATCGATGTCGCACACGACATGCTCCGTCACTTCAAAGGCCTTCGCGACGCGTTCTGCCGCCTTCAACTCGATCGCGTGACGTTGCCCGTAGCGGAAACTCAGCGCCTTCACGTCGTAGCCTTCGTTCAATGCGTGAGCAAGGACAGTGGACGAGTCAAGGCCACCGCTCAGAAGAACGATTGCTTTGGGCTTCATGAGGCTCCTAATTCGGACGGCGGTCGAGCGTTTCGGCTTGCCTGAAGCCTATGTCGAAACTGCAGGCTAGAGTAACCACGACACACTGACAGTTTTTGCCACGGAGGGGTGACGATGCTCGAGACCCTGACAGTTGTCGTCACCTGCACGGATCGCAAGGCCATGAAGCCCAGCCCCGAACTGACCGTCCAGAGTCTCACCGGCTCCTCAATGGGAGAGCGTGTCGGTCAGTGGGTCGATCGTATCGATTCGACGCCTCCGCGCTTCAGGCTGCGCGACCTCTACCGCGGAGACAGTTGGCGTCAGGCATTGAGCCTTGAGGCGTCGGCACTCAGGACCGCCCAAAGGGTTCGAGTGCTCGTTGCGTCAGCCGGACTGGGTTTGCGGGACATTGACAGCAGTGCCGCACCCTACTCAGCCACATTCAGTTCGGGAAACGTCGACACGGTCGGTACCGACTCCACCCAGTTGGCGGAATGGTGGAGCGGCCTACAGGCGTCGACTTCCGCTCTTTCTATCGATGCAGCCCTTGATGGTCCCACTCTTCTGGTCCTCTCGAATGCCTACGCACGCGCAATGGGCCCGAGCCTCGCGGCACTTCGTAGCCGTGACAACGTCCTGACGTTCGGGGGCCACGACGCAGCAAGCATTGGGCCCCGGATTGCAGCCGACATGACGCTCCGTTCAGCCCTGGGCGGCACCGCGATGACCCTAAACCTCCGGTCGGCGATCAAATGGGTGGAACTGTGCGACCGGGAAGACATCTTCAGCGAGCAATCCCAAGTTCGATGGCAGGAATGGTCGAGGGCCGCTTCGAAACTCGAAACCTACGACCGAACTCCGCAGAGCGACAACGAGATCAAGGGATGGATAGCGAAGGTGATTCGCAATGAGCCGCTCATTTCGCGCACAGCCGCACTTCGTACGCTAAGGCGGGCAGGCTTGGCGTGTGAGCAGAACCGGTTCGCCAGGTTATTCGCTTTGGTCGGAGGCGCACGATGACTCAAGACATGATCGAACGTCGCGCGCTGAGAATCCTCCAGTCCGACACGATGCCGCTCTATCTCTTCGCTCTCGCTGCTGAAGAAATCGACCTCATAGCGGATGTGGCACGGATCAGCCGAGATGCGGCCGGAAAGCTGCTCGGCTATCAGCGGCCGGAGAAGCAGCGCCACGTGAAGCAGATCCAGGACTATTTGGACAGTGCGGATGTCCTCTTTCCCAACGGCCTGATCTTGGCGCTCCCATCCGATGTCCGATTCCGGTCAAGCCGGGGGCCGGGCGCTAGCGACGGCCTGGCCGTTTCAGGCACCCTTGAGATACCGCTAGCCCACGGACCGAACGGTGCACGGCCGGCCTGGATCGTCGACGGCCAGCAGCGAAGCCTCGCTCTGGCGAGGACAAAGAACCGGCGACTACCAGTTCCGATTGCCGGCTTCGTGGCGAACTCCCTTGAGTTGCAACGTGAGCAATTCCTGAGGGTCAACACGGTCTCCCCTTTACCGTCCAATCTGGTGACAGAGCTTCTACCTGAGATCGTGAACGTACCGTCCATCAAGATGTCTACTCGCAAGCTGCCTTCGGCGCTCGTCGACATGTTGAATCAGGACCAAGAGTCGCCCTTTTTCAGTCTCGTCAAACGCGCATCATCGGACCAAGAGCAGCGGAGGAGGGCAGTCGTAACCGACACAGGGCTGGTAGAGGCTCTGAAAGAATCGCTTGAGTCGCCTTCAGGCGTCCTGTTCCCGTACCGAAATATTGCCGCTGGCACGACCGACACCGAGGGCATCCGCGCCGTCCTCCTCACCTACTGGAAGGCTGTCGAGCAAACTTTCCCGCATGCCTGGGGACAGCCGGCGGGCAAGTCCAAACTCATGGGCGGCGTGGGAATCCGCGCGATGGGCCGCCTCATGGAGCGAGTCATGGCGCATGTCGACGCTCGAGCGGACGGCGCGGTCGATGCCGCTGCGGCCGAACTGAAACTCGTCGCCGGAGAATGCCATTGGACTGAAGGAACGTGGGAAGAATTGCATCTCCCCTGGAACGAACTGCAGAATACGCCGCGACATATCAGTGCGTTATCGAACTTACTTGCCCGCATCTACGTGACAAACCGGGCGGCAAGGAGTTGAAGTTCTACTTCCCTGACAGCCAGGATCTCGTCAGCCCGACCTACGACTTTCTGCGCGACGAATACTCCCCGCTGAGAGTGCGTCAGCGGGACGATCTGTACGCACACGAGGTGCTCGGAACGACTCCCTACCACGGGATTCTCGTGAGCAAATCAATTGTCGACGGCTCGATTGCTGGCTCCGGAAAGTACACGACCGCTCAGCGCGCGCGACTCCATCGTCTCGGTGTCCGCGGGTTTTTTCGCCTCCCCGACACCACTCTCACTTTGGGAGACAACGGCGCTTTCAACTACGTCGACGAAGAGATTCCGCCGGTCACTCCCGCCGAGACTCTCGACTTTTACGAGGAGTGCGGCTTCGACGCCGGCATCAGTGTTGACCACATCATTTTTGGCTATGAGAAGGAATTGGCCGAAGCCGATGCGAATCCTGCATGGGCGGCCCGGCGCCAACTGACCCTGTCACTTGCCGAGGAGTTCCTTGAAATTTGCATTCGCCGAAAGTCGCGAGTGGCTCCAGTTGGTGCTGCACAGGGTTGGAGCCCCGCAAGCTACGCGGACAGCGTTGCCCGCCTCCAATCGATGGGCTATACCCGAATCGCCCTCGGCGGAATGGTCCCATTGAAGACCCACGAGATCTTGGACTGCTTATCGGCGATCGATGAGATTCGAATTCCAACAACCGAGTTGCACCTCCTCGGGATCACTCGAATCGATTCGATGAATGAATTCGAAGAGCACGGCGTCACAAGTTTCGATAGCACTTCTGCGTTTCGGCAATCCTTCATGGATAGCCGGAAGAATTTCCATACCGTCAGTGACACCTTCGTGGCGATTCGTGTACCTCAAGTCGATGGCAATCCGAGCCTCAAACGCGCCATCCTTGCGGGCAAGGTCAATCAGCGCGAAGCCGTGCGTTCTGAACGCGAGTGCCTTGCGGCACTACGGGCGTACGACGGTTCCGAAGTATCCCTCGAACTGGTACTGAGCCGTCTCTCGGACTACGACTCACTCTGCAACGCAAAGCCTGGATACCTCGAGCAGTATGAGCGCACGCTACGCGCCGCGCCGTGGGCCACGTGTCCCTGCTCACTCTGCAAAGATCTCGGCATCGAGATCGCGATTTTCCGCGGGACAGAACGCAACAAGCGCCGGGGCTTCCACAACCTGTCGGTCCTGGCGAAGAAGATGGAATCTCTCGCATCGCACGAACGTGAAAGGTAAGACATGGCCGACCGCTACGTTCTTCAACTCCCGGCAGTTCGGATCCGGCAAGGGTCACAGTATGTGTACTGCTTCGGAGTAGATGGCAAGCGCGTCCATGACTTTGCTTCCATATCTCGAGTACACCGAGAAGGCGAGAAACTCCAGGGATACCAACGCCCAGAAGTGTTGAGCCACATCAAGGCGATTCGCAGCTACCTGGAGTCTGATCAACCTCTGCTCCCGAACGCGATCGTGTTGGCATTCGATTCTCGTGTTCGATTCGAGCCAACCTCGGATGTATCTAGCGTTGCCTATTCAACGTTCGGCCAACTCATCATCCCAGTCGACGAATCTGAGGATGAGGCGGACAAACCTGCCTGGTTGGTCGATGGGCAGCAGCGTAGTGCGGCGATCAGGGACGCCGACCTCGGCGAGTTTCCAATGGCGGCGGTTGGCTTCATCGCTAGGAACGAGGAAGAACAACGTTCCCAATTCATCCTGGTCAACAACACAAAGCCACTCCCCAAAGGGTTGATTCACGAACTTCTTCCCGACACGATCGGCCATCTCCCTGCGGCCTACGCGAAGAAGCAATTGCCAGCGGCCGTGATGATCGCATTGAACTCTGGTCACGGACTTGACGGGCCCGGCCCATTCGCTGGTCGGGTAGCCACGCCGACGATGCCTGATGGCTACATCAAAGACAACAGCGTCATCAAGATGATCGAGAACAGCCTCTACGACGGCGCCCTATACCAATATCGCGACCCCATGACGGGAACTGGGGACGTCGAGCAGATGGTCGCGCATCTGAACTACTACTGGGCGCAAGTCCGTAGTGTGTTCCCAGAGGCCTGGGAACTTGCCCCACGGAAGTCGCGACTGACCCACGGCGTTGGTATCCAATCGCTTGGATACATCATGGACTCGCTGACGGACGGGTTGCCGGTCGCCGAACTTGCCGGTTTGGACATTCGGCGGAGAATCATGGCACTCGCACCGACCTGCGCGTGGACCACTGGCACGTGGAACTTTGGTGAGGACGACCGTCGCCGGTGGAACGGTCTCCAGAACACCCCGAGCGACATCCGAATGCTGACCAACTATTTGGTTCGGCTTCTCTGACCTCGGTCAGGATCTAATTTGGTCAAGCGCGCTCACAGCAGCGCGCAAGAGCGAGGCTGACCCAGCGCCGTCGGCCTCGAATAGAGCAGAATCAGCGCGCCTGTGTGTCTGGATGAATCCCGTCGCTGCGTGCTTTGCGCATCTCGTTGCCATTGCAACTGCATCGGCGCTTCGGCACCAGGCTCGAAGTCGCTCGCTACCCACCTTGTCGTGGCTCGTTCGAATAGTGACTCCCGGCGCAAGTACTTCAACCTGCGCCTTCGTACGGCGAAGCACTGCTTCGTCCAGAGAATAGATGAGAAGAGTGCCCGTCCCTCCGAGTACCTCGTTGGTTGAAGCGTCCTCGTCAGCCCGGGTTGGCCACTCCAGGGCCACGCTCAGTTCCGAAGAAAGCGATAGTGCGAAGCGCGCAAGGTCGTCATCGAGCCTGACCGCGTGTGCGTTGAGCGGAGCTAGTATCGACCAGGCGCACGCTGTTCTCGCATGGGTGTCGGGCGACGACGAGCGGGCGAGAACGTCTACGAGATCAAGGGCTAGCACTGCTCGCTCCGCACCGACCCATCGAGGCGCCTCCGCCGCGATAGCACTCAGCAATCCACCGTAGTCACGGGCGCTGGGAGCACCTCGTAGGTAGATATCGAGCAGTGCGGTGATCCCGCTGAGATCTGCCGGTCTGAAGAACTCGAAGAGCAAACCCATCTCGATCAGCGCGCGCGCGGACCTCCAAGCGGGTTGTCCATAGTCGTCTGAGTCGACGAGTGGTCCGACGAGGCGCCAAATCATCTCCGACTCAGCATCGGTCAGGCCACCTAGCAATTGGGCAATCTGTTCGTCGGACTCCGCTGGAGGAGTCCACTCCTGCCACTCAAGAGACCCGAACACGTTGCGCGCCCCCCCGAGGCGCAGTGCGTGAATCCAGTCAGTCCAGCTGGCGACAACGGATTCGCTCGTCTCGACTACTTCATCCTGGGCAGGCGACGCCGGTTCGCACTTCTCCGACTCGACGCTTGCGACCTCCGGGCTGGGCGTCCTCTCAGAGGCGTCGTTTAGACCAAACAAGGCCGCGTACGCGACTTCGTCTGCTTCCCACTTGATAGCAGTGAGGCTTCGCGAGTCTCCACGATGGTGCGCGAGGAGACCAGCGAGAAGTCTGCCGCTCGGCGAGAAGTTGACGTCTCCGTGCCAGAACAGGCGCTGGAGGTCTAATTCTGATTGTTCAATCTTGGCGAGCGCGTCGGGGAGGGTGTCGGCATTCAGATTCTCGGGCAGGTCAGTTGTGCGGAAAGCGTGCGTGACGTCCGCGCACACTGCCAATGGAGCGTTCGATGAGACCACGTCGATGATCTCGGGAAGGCGTCGCAACTCATCCATCCTCCCCAGACGACTCAGCCGATCGATCTTCAGGTAGCTCAGATTGAAGCCCGACAACCCACCCAGCGCCCCGATCTCCTCGAGCAATAGTCCGGATTCCGACGAGAGTCCGGACGCTAAAGCAACCTGAAAGTCTGTGAGGAGACGGGCGACACCGCGTTGTTGCTGCTGACCCTCCCTGGACTGCGATTCGGTAAGCAACGCAGCCAATCGTCTAAGTTGCGTCCAGCCCGCAGCCTGTCGGTCGCGACGGAAGCGAAGAATGAACACGCGCGCGAGAGGGTCGAACTCGAGGATCGCCTTTTGTGACGGATCGTCGCCTCTGAGCGTGGAGACCTTCCCGTCGAACGCCCCGAAACTCGAACCGACGAATGAACGAAGATACGTCGCCGTCTTCGTAGTCTCAGAACGAGGACACATGACGTACGCATCCACTGGTTGCCCGCTGCCCGCTTGATAGGGGAGAATCACCGTCTGCTCGACCCGCTCGTCCCCTAGGGCACTGAGGTACATTGCAATTCTTTGGCCGGCCGGCGAACTGGGATCGAGGCCCTCCCAAGCGACATTTCTCCCGCTGAAGAACCGTTCCACGAACTCTGGCTTACTGAGCATCAACGGCCCCATCGTTGACGGAACTCGAGGCGCGCACTCGCCGCCGTCGGAACGTCCCAAGTAAATGTCGTGGCCTCGTCGTTGCGGAGGAGTCCGTTGTATGTAAAGTTCATCGATCCGGAGATGACCCAATCTTCGCCGCACATTGTTTTCTCGTGAAGATCATCATGACGCGTGACCCGCAAATCGAAGGCCGTGCAGCCCCGCTCCAACTGACTGACGAAGGTATCGTTGTGCTCGTCGTTCCGAGTCACGACGCGCAGTCTTGTCCCTCGAGTCGCCAGCATCGAGAGTATCTCTGACAGGCGATACCCTCTGCTTGCCGGGTCAAGTAGGAAATCGTCGAAGGCTCGCGCGCTGTTGTCAAGCACTCGCACGTCTGAGATCCAGGGCGAAATTAGCCAGATCTCCTCACTCGCCTCAAGTAGTTCCGATGTCAACACGGCCTCGACTAGCCCGACGACCCCTGTGTTTTGGCGGCTGGACCGAATCGATCGTATCAATCTAGTCATGCGACTACCTCACCCAGAACAATCCGGATGATGATTTCATCGCCGCTTCGTTCAACTCTCGAAACGGACGGATAGAGGCGAAGGGCGCCTCGGTCGACGGCCGTCGCGAGCAGTCGCCTCAGCGCTGCAGCACCGTCCCTGCGAGCGCTCGTGCTGCAGGCAATATCGACCTCCGCGAACTGGGCCAACGCTTCCGTCACAGAGTCCACCCAGCCGACCGTGTCGACGCGAATTCGTCGAACGTCCTCTCCGAGGATGCTCGCTGCGAGGAGTCTGTCGATCAGGACGTCCTTGGCGTATGGGTTGTAGTGGTCGAGGGCTTTGGATCTCGAGTAGGAACCGCGCTCCCACAATAGAGAGTAGATCTGATCGAGGCTTAGCCCGGACGACCCGGGCACAGTCACTTTGTTGGTTGCGACGAGGTAGGCGAAAGTTCGCGCTTCGACGTCGATGCTCCATCGCTCCTCCAGAGCGGCCCACCTCGTGACTAGTTCAAAGAGAAGGAGATCTGTATCCCGGTTGCCACCTGCCCGGTTTAGTCGGGAATTGAAGGCCGCTACGGCACCATGACGCGGCGGCCCGTCAAGCCGCTCCCAGGCCGCTAGGAACCCGTCAAATCGAGTAGACAATGATAAGGACGACTGCTGGTCTCTCAACACTGTCAATGCAGAAGCTATGTCGCCTCCGGGCCGTGATGCGATATCGCTTAGCACTCTGCGAAGGGTGCTGTCGTTCGCCTCGTTCTCGGTAGGCCCAAAGGCGCTTCTCAAAAGCGCCCAGAACCTGTTCTGATCGACAGAAACCGATGTCGCCACTGCTTCAATGACCCCAAGGCCGCCACTAGAAGTCTCAGACACCACGATCTGGAACGACTCAGAAAGCGGATCGTTTTGGTCGACGTCGACGACCAGGTCCCCGTCCATCGCCGTCGGCACAGTTCCCATAACTGCAGCCTTGAACGCCGCCGCCACCGTGTCCCTGAATGCTTTTCGTACGAGTGGATCTGTGGCAGGGCGATCCACCCAAAGTACCTCGGCCGCCTCGTCTACTGCAGTCCGAACGATCGGTATCGACGCAAGGGTTTGCAATCGATCGATCAAAACGCCTTGCGGGGTCTCGGTTGAGTCGTCCTCAGTCGACCGATAGAGGCCGCCGATCGTCTCGGCGAGGTTGCGTGCCCACTTTCCGTCTGCCAGTGCCGCAGCAGCACCTGCCGGAGTCGCAGTCGATCCCGACATCTCAACGGCCATGAGCGTCAGAAACACTTGCCGTATCCACTCTCGCTGGAAGTCGTCGACGTCTTGCTCCAGCCGTTCGTCAGTCGCGATCAGGTAGCCGAAGACCGCGGTTCGCCACCGCCCGGATGTTGCATAGGTCAGGAACCCGGTATCACCTAGGTCTGGCATGGTGACCGTCGCTACAAGGGCGTCCGCTTCGAGCGAGAAGCCGAGAGCAGCAGGCTCGCCATCAGCCGTAAACCCAATCGTTCGACGGGTCCTACCTCCTCCACTGCGGAGATTGATCTGATAGCGCGAGCCAATCGCGAATCGCCGAACAAGAACCGGTGAGCCTGCGGCGTGAGTGTCGAACGCTAACTTCGAGATGCATCTCAGCCAGTCTTGTTCAGGGACAACTGCTGATAGTTTGCTGTGCTCACCCCGCTCAATCGCAGTGCGCCATACCGGACTCCCGTTCGACGAATCGAGTACGTCTCCATCAGGTTCGACCAACTCGACGTCGAGTGGCCGCAACACTTGATACAGGTTGCCGTCGACCGTCCACTCGCCTTCGGGTCTGCCTGCCGTGACGAATGTTTCCAAAGCCAGCAGATCGTGTTCGCCCGGGTCGACCCAGGCACGCTCATACGCCGAACCGAATCCAAAGCGTCGGCTCACACGCCCCGGGGCACACTCGCGCAGCGCGCCAGCAATGTCCATCACAGGTTGTCTGTCGCCGAACGGCAGGTGAAGTGACACATCGGGGACGCTGAGCGGTCCGAACAATGCCTCGGTGATGAATTCCGGGAGAAGCGCGCCCGGTCGCGCGCTGGGGTCCTGCTCGACAGGCAACCAGTTGGTCTTGAGCCTCCGAACCATGGTCGGTATCAAACTGAGAAACAACGATCGCGGCTCAGACCACAGGATCTCAGTGGCCTCAGATTGGGTGATTTGGAGTCGCTCAACTAGGTAGTTGGCGAGTCGATCCTGTTCGGATTCCTCGTCAAGAAGGCGCTCCAGGAGTCCGACGATAACCCTCTGACCCGTAGAAATCGTGGTCGCCGCGCTGCGTGGCACTTTGAGAACGGATCGACTATCGACCGTCATCGAGGCGTTCAGCGAGAGCCAATCCAGCAGTGCGTGCGCTCCTTGAATTTTCAGCACATACAGATTACCTAGCGGTAGGTGCTTTGCTGCGACGTACGGATCAAACAGATCTTCGTAGGCCATGTACGCCTGACGGTCTCGACCGAAGTCGGAGAGCGTCACAACGGTGACGGGCCTCATTTCCGCCGTTCGCCCCGCGCGTCCCATCCGCTGGATGAAGCCCGCTCCGTTGTTGGGCGCTTTGTGTTGCAGGACCAGTCCGAGTTGGCGATCGTTGAAGCCGACTTCCAACGCCGAGGTGGCAACGATGAGGCTTGCGCTCTCATTCACGCCGGTGTCCTGCGAACTGGTTCTTCCAATACGCAGAGCCGTGCCCGGTTGTGCTTCATCCAACCGATGTCCGATCTCTTCGACGAGATCCCAGGATTGGCCGGCTCGATATCGAGATAAATGCAAACTTGCCGATCGAGATCTGAGGGACGCCAACGGGGCTACCCGTTGCAGTCCGCTACGGCTCTTTTGTTGCTCGCCCTCGGCATCCCGCAGATCGTTGAACAGTCGATTGGTGACGTCGAGATCGTCTGTGAAGACGAATCCTCTGGAACCGAAGATGCCGCCGTCGCCTAGCGGTTGCATGATTCGGCCCCACAACATCGCGGCCTGAATAGTTGTAGACAGGACGCCCGCTCCGGAGGTGGCACTGCTTCGCACAACAACTGAATACTGCCGCCCCCGGGCCTCAAGTTCAGTCGCGGAAGGCTCAATGTACTCGACCAGGTTCTCAGGAACACCGGTCAGAGATGAGAAGAAGCGCGGCGCGTCTTGGAGGGTGGCGCTGAGGCCAACAAAAACGGGGGCGCGCTGACCCCGCGACCGAAGCGCCTGAGTCCAACGTCGAATCATCAGGGCCACCTGGGCCCCGTGGACGTCACTGTACGTGTGGGCCTCATCGAACAAGACAAACCTCGGCGCCTTGGAGTCTGTCCAGGACAGCAACTTTCCAAGATCTCGACTGGTCGAATTGAGACTCATCATCTCAGTTGTCGTGAACAGGAAGTCTGGCGGAGTTGCGGCCATCGTCCTGCGAGTCAGCGCGACTGTGGTGACTTCGTGCGAACACTCCAAACAGTACAAGATTTCGGTGCCGACCAATCGATCCTGATCGCGCCAAACGAGGTCACTGCCGCAGTTTGTGCACGGGAAGTACGGGACCACATGACCCGCACCAACACGCCGCCAACTGCCGTTGCCCGGTTTCGCGTCGAAATGGAATCGACTCTTTGAATCCCACGGCGTGGATCCGTAGAGAACTCCCAAACGGAGCTCCCTTCTACCGCTTCTCGAGAGGACTGGATTGATGCGCTCAACGGCATTCAGAGCCTCAAAGGCTTGGTCTCTGAGGAGTTCGTTTCTCGGATAGATCGCGAGACAGGCGGTAGACGTCGATCCGGTGCCTGTCTCAGACGCCACGATCGAGAACGCTGGCAAGAAGAATGCCACCGTCTTTCCGCTACCCGTGCCTGCTCCGATGACAACAGCTCGAGATACGCGGGCGCGACTCGCTCCGTAGATCGCTCGCAATGAGTCTTCCTGAAATTTGGAGAGTCTGAACTCACCGATCAAGGCGTCGGCCACCTGACGTTCAACATCCGACAACTCGTACTTCTCATTGAGTCGTGTCATCACCTCCTGAAGGTTGAGATTGCGTTTCGGGTACAGGCGCGATCGCACGTCGAGTCTGAAGTCACTGACAAGTTCCTTCCCCGAGTTCCACCAGCCTTCGGCCGTCGCAGATCTTGGAAAGAGTTGACGCAATGAGACCGTCAGCCGGAGTGCTTCAGCGAGGCGGGAACGAAAGAAGCGAGGGGTCGTTGCCGGGACGTGGTGGACATATCCGCGTTCCGTCAACCATTCGAGCGCCTCGTCAGCGCTGAGGCCGAACTCATTCCGAGACACAAGGCACTGGTCAAGGGTGTCGAGGACGTCACTCTCTGGGGTCGACACATCAGTCATACCCCACTGCAAGAGAGGAAGTTCGAGGTCCTCGACGGCGCTTAGCAAAACATTCGCGAGGTCGGACCCAATCTCAGTACTCATGATGCGCCCCACACGAGGGTCACCTGGCGGGCAATCTCAGCAGAGGAGCGAAGGGTCTCAACTTCTTGTGTGGAGAGGTCCGCCAAATGAATCCCGCCTAGTGACAAACGTTCAACCAGTTCGAGGACGTCGTCATCACCATCCGGGAGCGCGTCGAGACTCTCGAGGATTCGATCGTGAGCCCGTTTGAACAGACTGATGTCTGACAGGCTTGGCGGCTTCTGCCTCCTCAGTTGGCGAAGTTGCTCAATACTTCTGTTGACGTCCGTACGATCTGCAGCCTCGAGGAAGGCCACCTTCGCAATCGGCAGTTCATCGATCCGGGAACTTGCCCAAGCGTCCCAATTGCGCAGAAGGTCCTCAACGGCCCTACTTCGGATGCCTTGAAGTCTGCGATCTGCATGTCTGATCGTCAGCGCCGAGGGCAAGCCTGCGCTTGCATTTGACTCGAACCTGGAAAACTCCGCAGCGATCGCCGAACCGAAACTGATGTCAATTCCTCCAACATTCCTTAGAGCACGCAAAGACCTTTGGACATTCTTCATCTCCGCAATGGTCACTCTGATCTCATCGATTCGCTGCTGCGCTGCTGAGGTCTCGTTGTTGGCCTGTGACGCTGCTGCGATCTCGCGAGAGTCGGCCGCCAGACGACGAGCGAGATGAAGGATCGACTCGGATTCAGGCATCTGAGACACCTTTCGCAAGTGCACGCCAGTCGTTGAGCAAATGTTCCAAATCCGACGTCGCAGAACTTCCGGATCCCCCAAGACCTTGCCGGGCGCGATCCAGGCCGTTGTGCAGCCACCCAGAACTGCGTCCGAGCGCTGACTCCAGTTCGATCAGGTCCATCCCACGGTCCACACATGCGACTGAGAAGGCTGCCGATGGGTCGTCGCGGGCAGTAGAGAGGTCCCGCTCCAGTCGCGTGATACTGGCGCCGTCGACCTTGGACAATCGACTGATGTCGTTCTCGATCAAATCCGGAGCGGCAGCTAGTAGTCCACCTGGCACAGCGGCGGTGTAGGCACCGTTTAGAGCAGCGACCACCTCACTCAGGGTCTCACCCTGATGGAACATCGTTCGGATGGAACTCGCCATCGTCTCTAGTGACCGCAACTGATCATCAACGGTGGCCTCGATCGTGCGGATACTTGCAGCGGCCTTGCGTGCCCAAAGCGGGATACTCTCTTGTGACCATTCCGAGAGTTGGTTCTTCGCAATGCGTCGCACGAGCGGCAGTACGCGCGCCGCATCGATCGCTTGAACCCTGCCAGTCTTTCCTTGGCTTATGCCTACTCTGTCGCGCAGATCAGAAATGAAGGCAGGCCGTTCTTGAAGATGCCTGGCAGACTGCGCTTGCCACGCAGGAATTCGGAGGTTGGCATCCGCCCGGCGCCAGCCGATTCCATCGTCGAATACGGCGCTGAGAATGTCATCGGTCGAAGGCTTCAACCCCAGTCGACCTGCGATCATCGCGCCTCTGAACGAGACCTCCACAGCCGCCTGGAGTTGACTCTCTTCAGCGGATCTCTCGCGAACCACCATCTGTTGAAGAGCGGCCGCGTGCTGTTGAGCAAGGTGGTCCAGACGCGCGAGCGACTCCACGCTGACGCCATCAATGCCCTCGTTCACTCTAAGGAGATCTTGGAAGAACTGTGCGTTAGTGCCGTTTCGCTTGAACTCGATGAGGGCTTTGTGTCCTTCTCCCAACTGGTCCGCTCCCCGCGAACCTTCGATCAGGATCGTCAGAGAGTTGGTCTTGGGCCACGCACGGTCAAGCACAGCGACAGCCGGCTCTTTGGCCAGCGGATCCGTCCACCGTGCCTGCTCGATGACTGCGGCGCGGACGATGATCCTGATTCTGGCTTCAATATCTTGGGGAAGGGCACCGCCTCGTGACGCCCAGTCCTCCACGACCTGCAACTTTTTCTGTAGCGCGTTCGGTACCGGAGAGTCTGGTTCGTCTACCAGCCCCGGAGCGGGAGGTGGCGGATTCGGATTGGTGGTTTCTACATCCAGTTGCGAAAGAGTAAACGCTTGATGGATCCCTCGTGCGAGATTCGTCAACTCGTTTGGCCCGTTGCCCCAAAACTCTAGGAGCAGTTTGCGCCGGTCCGGTTCTTCATGATCAAGTTCCTCAATCTGCGTTTGCACACTGGTCGAGAGTCCCGAGACGTGATTTGAAGTAGGAAAGTCCTCGCGGAACCGAGTACTGGGGAAGTCGCCCGATTCGATCTCGTCGTGGAACTCGACAAGAACGTGGCGGAGTACCCCACCAAGCGCAGTCCTCGGATTAAACGCACGTCCTTGCCCATTTGACGTGCGAGAGCGGACGCTTCGGATCAGTGCCGAGGCGTTGAACGGGTAGAGGCCAAACCCTTCAGTTGAGGTGCCGAACGATGTGTGACACACGTCCTCGAACCGGCACGCGCCGCAGGCATTCGGGACGCTGCCGTTCCTCTCCCCGAGTTCCAGCGCATGGCGTCCCGTCCTAGCCGCGTTCAGGTAGCGTCCCACAAAGTCTGAAATCGCAGCGTCCGATACGTCCTCGCCAAATTGAATGTCGAGGTCGTACGCGTGGGGAACGCTGGCCGCTACTCGCGTGCGGACTGTGTCCTCAAGGCGATCGAAGTAGCCACTGGTAACCGCCATGATGGTCCGGATCGGAGCATAAATGGCTTGGCCATCCTTGACACCGGTTTCGGTGATGGCGTCAAGCAAGTCCCTCTGGACACCCTGGATCAGTGCGAAATCTTCAATCAGCAGGATGATCTCTTCACCACGGGCCTGCAAAATCTCCCGAATGCGAAGCATCGCCCTCTGGAGGCGGCCAATACCAAGATTCGCGGCCTCCATCACTGCGATGTCAAGGTTATCGTTGAGAAGGCGGACTGCTGCGTCCTGAAGGCCTGCATTCGCCGCCAGCACGCGGTAGATCTTTTGACTGGCAGCCGAAGCGTGAGTCACATCGGTGACATCAAGTGGCAGATCCTCGAGTCGAAATTCAAGAGGGATCTCAGACTCGTCCTGGCCCTTTCCTTCAAGGAGGTGCTTGGCCCGACGTGGAACGAGCGCGCCCGGTCGGAGCAAGTGCCCGCGGAAGAATGGATCGTGCATGAGCAGGTACAACCCGCGTACGTCCCCAACCAGCGCTCGCTCACTAGGAGTCTTCGGCGCTGCTCGCACCAACGCCTCCGCAAGGCTGTCGAGTAGGCGCCGTTCGAGCTGTTCCTGAGAGAAGTTCGTGTCAAGTCCTTCGGAAGATCGCCGCAAGTCGTCGAATTCTTCCCCCTCACTCCCGAGCAGCAACCTTGAGACGACGTCCGCAAGGCTAGTAGCCGTTTTAGGAAGGTAGATGACCTTCATCTGAGGAGAGGCTTCCAGCTTTTCGTGGATCCACCTCACGAGATGAGACTTACCAGTTCCCGATTGGCCGATGACCGGAAGGAGCAGCACGCCGTTGTTTGTCGCCCGCGACACAAAGTCCGCGAGCACATCAGCCTCAGTCACGTACGAACCTCTACCGCTGGACCCGCCGTCCACCAAGGCCCTTCTCCGAATTGCCAACGGCGCATGGGTGGCAAGAAAGACGCCTCGTGAGGGGCTGACTGCCTCGGTGCTAATCGTCTGCTGTGCACTCTCGACGGACCAGCATGTGAAGCGCGTGAATTCATCCATTGGATGCCTTGCCGATCGATACCGAGGAAATGCGGCGGAACGAAGGAGTGCCGCGCCGTTCGAAATCCAATAGAACTGAACTGCCAGCGTCGGACTTATCCGTAAACGAGATGAGCGACCCCATCGAGTTGACCAGCATTGCGTAGCTCAGGGTGATCGAGACTGCCGATGCTTCGTCAACTCGTCCGGATGCAGGAGAAATCCTGCCTCCTGGGAGCACTGGTATGAAGGCCAGAATCTGACCACAGAAATCCGTTGCCGCCACCTCGGTGCCAGGCGCCCAGAGGACTGCGATTGCATCAGCCACTGCGCGCGCGGGGTTAGAAATGAGCCCGGCTCCGCTGATCGATCGGAGACCCCTGCCTACTGTCCATCGCTCAGCGAATCCCAGATATTGCGCCCAGTGGACGAACATGTTCCATCTGTTGTCGTTCACAATCATTCTGCCGTCGACACCGCGAAGTGTTGGCCCCGTGCCTCTATCCGGAGCACCCCGCGACTGGGCCGTCTCCCAGGTCCAGACAGTGTCAAGAGGGCTCTGGGCAAGCAACCAACATAGGCCCCGGACCAGGTCGACGCCGCGTTCCTGCACTGAA
The DNA here is from genome assembly GCF_003443875.1 of Aeromicrobium sp. A1-2. NCBI lineage: Bacteria > Bacillati > Actinomycetota > Actinomycetes > Propionibacteriales > Nocardioidaceae > Aeromicrobium > Aeromicrobium sp. A1-2. Next base: position 1,658,817 of record NZ_CP027482.1, read on the forward strand.
ACGTCCAGAAGACCTTCGTTGGCGCGATCGCTGAGAAGAGCAAGCCTTAATCCCCGCTTGAAAGCTGTTTCTGTTTTAGGCGGCGCTTCCGCGAATGCACCGCTGAATCTCAAAGCACCCTTCTCGTCATCCACAAGGAGACCCAAACCGACCATCCACTGCAGGGTCGACTGGGACCCGTCGCGCATTTGAAGTGAGGCCGGACTTATCCGCTCGAGTAGTTGCTCACGAGAACAACTTTGAGTGCCAGACAGGTATCGAGTTATCGCCCACATGATTTCGGGAAGCACCAACTGCCCTACACCTGCGTTCAACATCGCCATTACAACCTCCCGAGTGCTGTGCGTAACGACATTTGGTTGGACACCAAATCAACATGATTGAAGTCGGGGTTGTCGATTCCCCTGAGGTTCTCGCCGAAGCAATAGACGGTTGGCAGACCGTCTTGGAATCTATCGACGAGGCCGTCCGGAAGCGGGGCGCCCTCCGCCGAGTGTACGTAGACGAGTGGCCCTTCCTGCGTCCACAGCGACTCACCACTCTCGTTGAAGATCATCGGACGTCCGGGGGCCAATCGCTGAATCTTGCGGACCTCCTCGGCATCGAGCGCACCTATGAATGCGGGTATGCAACGCCGCAGGATCGATGCCAGCAGAGTGGGCAGATTGATGCGACGATCGGCAACGTCTTTCCACCACACGCCCATCGAAGTTTCGGGTCTCGACAGCAGGGGGAGCATCCCTGACCCGAGGAGTCCGTTGATGTTCGGATCCGGGTCAGGAGGCCGAGCATAGAAGCCGTCAGTGATCAGTTGATGATTACTTCGACACCAGGAACATCCGCGACACGCCCGTTCTGTAAGAAGGCCGCGTCGAGGACTGTAATGCGCCGCGAGCGTCGAACCAATGCACTCGCTTGCGTTGGTCATTCGAATCAACTTTGCGAACCCCTCCTCCTCCAGGCGCCGGAGCACGTCCGTTGCGGCCGCTACACGTTCGCGCCAGTGGCCCTCGTCGCCGGCGAGGCCATCGAGAAGGGTCACGTCCAGACGGGACCATGCGTCCTTGTAGAAGGTCTGCAATGCCTCTTCCCGTTCGGTCCTTGACTGCCCCGGCACCGCATCGGGAGGGCCCGCCTGGCTAAGTCTGATCAACTTCGCACGTGCCATGAGGTTGAGAGTTCTCAGATTCCACTGAGCACTCTGCATAAAGCCTTCGGAAAGATAGGGCGGCAAACTGTTCAGATCCAACGAAAGAACTCGGGCACTCTTTTGAGTTGCGTTCGAGCGCATCACATCCCAACGCTTCCAACCCTTCTTCGGCGAGATGAGAGTGGTGCGCGACATGCTTCGTGCCGTGCGGAAGTCTTGGTCAGTCCAATAGGCGATCCCCATCGAGGGAAGACCGTCGCGCCCAGAGCGGCCAACTTCCTGGTAGAAACGATCCAGGGTTTCGGGCACGCAGGCATGTATCACCGTTCGTACCTCGGAGAAGTCCAACCCAAGGCCGAACGCAGACGTCCCGACTACAACGTCATACGACGTATCGATCAAGCGACCATCTGAAGCCTGTCCGCGCCAACCTTCGATAGCCGCGCGCCTATCACTCTCCGTGGACTCTCCGGTGACTAGGGCGACGCGACTCAAACCCCGCTCACGAAGCATCGAAGCCATAGCCGCAGCGTCGCGGACCTTAGTTGTGTAAACGATAAGCGGTCGTGGAGCACACATGACCGCCTCAAGAACCCTCCCGTCTCGTTCCGAGTCGTCCAGACACGAATTCGCGAAGAACGCCGGTTCGGTCCGAAGCGCTGACCCCCAGATGACCCCCAGCGCACCATCGCTGCCGGCAAATAGTGTCTCGAGAGTCAGAAGGTGGCGCTCGCCGATCGTCGCGCTGAGCATCAACGTGACCGGTGCATTGGCGCCGGCCCGCTGAAGAAGCACCTGCCTAAGCCCGGCCAGGCTCTGGAACTCCGGTCGAAACTCACTCCCCCAGTCCTCGACCAAATGGGCCTCATCGATCACGAGTGTCCCGAGTACACCGTCTTCTGCTGCAGCGATGAGTGACGCGCTCAGTCCAGTCACGACCGCTTCGGGCGACGCGAAGACGATCCTTTGTGTGCCTTCGCGAATATCGCGCCGAATCGACTCTTTGACCGCGCTATCGAGGGCACCTGTATAGGCGTAGCGGCCCGAAGGGCTGCCATCTCGCCTTCCACGGAAGAAGCCTTTGGTGCGACGCTCCATGTCGAGCGCAAGAATCACCGTCGGGACAACCACGACAGTGACCGAGGCGGGCGATTGCAACATTCGAATCCAAGCGATTGCCGTCTTGCCGTGGCCCGTCGGGAGGACTACCAAAAGGCTATCGCCCGGCGAACTAGATGCGACGGCACGTGCTGCCTGCTTTTGTGCGGATGATTGGTAAGCCGAGAATCCGAGTAGGTCGGACCAGAACGGATCGGCCGGGACACTTTCCAATCTTCTCCTGGACGAGGACTGGCCTAGTCGGTATACGTCGTCCAACTGATCAGTGGCTTCCGTCCGCGACTCGTCCGGAGCGATTCCTGGCAACCACGCATCCGCGACAATCTCAAAGTGGTCGCCCGTCCTAGCTACCCGACAATGGGCTTCGGACCATTCCTGAGACGAGGGGAACGGAATCGCCCGTTGAACTCGCATCGACATTGCGCGGCCCTGCACCAGCGATTCCTCGAGAAGAACCTGACGAGCGAGCGATACGAAGTCGGTTGACGTTGCCGACCCGGATATGAGCCCCCCCAGACATGTCCGGGAACGACGCTGCGCCCCGGTGCCTAGTCCATTTTCGGGGGCGATCTCTGGCCATCGCAGGATTCGATCCTGCAGATCCGCGAAACCGTCGAAGTTAATCAAATGACTGACCTAGCGCTACCGGAGAACGAACTATGCAGGACACAGCAAGCACTCGAACCGTGGGTTGCTCGATTCCTTCCCGAAGCGCTGAAAGCAACCTATGGTCGAGGACCAGCCCTTCCGTATCGCTCACCAGCCTTCCGGCGGCAATTCGGCTTTGCGCCTGTGCACGCAATACGACGGTCTCCGAAACCGCACGATCCGACGCCTCAGATAGTGCAGTCTGGATCTCGTCTCGTTTGATCAGTGCGTCGTTGGCCGAACTTGCGGCCGACTCGAGAACCGAAGGAAGTGCGTCCTCCCCTCCGACTATCGACGCTAGCTCGTCGAAGCGACTACCGCTCAGATTCCGATCCCCCGGCGAGTTTCTGTACGGCGCTTCAAGCCAACGAAGACGACGAGGATCGAGGACCTCGGCTCCAGAAAGTGCGTTAACCCAAACTGTTGCGTGGATGGGAGCGAACGCTTGGTTGGCTCGCCGCTCGACCGCTCGCAGGGCTAGGTCGGACCCGTCAGTGAGAGCCACAGCAGTTTCCGTGTCCGCCTCGATGAGAAAATCCATCCCGAGGTAAACCTCGGGGTCAGTGCCAACAGTCGAATCAACACGCCAGTGCGCCGAAGCCTGGCCCCGGTCTTCAATTCTGAGGACATCCCACAATCGATCAATCAGGGGATTCCCAACACGGAATACACGGGCACCCACCTGCTTCATTGCCGCCCACCGATCAAACGTCCCGCGTCGCGTTTCTGGCACGACGGTTTTGATCCGATTGAGCAGGATCGGACTGATCAGCGGCTCAGCCCTGGAGTCGCCTATTTCGATCACTCCCCCGCGTTTCTGAACTACGCCCAGACGTAGGCCTTGCTTCGAGGCCACGAACTCCATCGTCGGAGACTCGATCGACCGCCACTCCAAGTCAACCCGGAGGAGGTCCCTGAGAATATTCCGACGACCGGACGCGAATGCGGCGCTCTGCTCGAGAGCATCCATGAGTTCGTTGTCTCTTGTCGCCTCAACCAGCGCACTACTGATCTCGTCCTGGACGACGGTGGCCGCCTGTGTTCGATCCTGAAGCGCGGCTCGCCAAGCCACCTGTGTCAACCCATCGGCCGAGTCTTGCAGTGCAGATATTGATTGACTGAAGACGCCAAAGGCATCCCGAAGGAATAGAAACCACACGTCAAGCGCAGACACGAGTTCTTCTGGATTCGAGCCTACAAAGTGCTGTGTGGCAGCGGAACCAGAACCGTAGCGATCGACTCGGCCTATGCGTTGCTCCATCGCGTTCGCGGTCCTAGGGAGTCGAAGGTGGACTACAGCATCCGCCACCTGGAGGTTGCGACCGTCCTCGGCCGACGAGTCCGCGATCAGCACACCACCGTCCCGCCACTCGGCGATCGCTTGCTCGGACGCCTCAGACCCTTGCAGAACTGAATGCAAATAGAACTTCGCTCTTGGGAAACGGCCGCGAAGAACCGCCGCCAAGTCGGGCGCCAACACCCCGGTGCCACAAAAGATGATTGCTCGCCTACTCGCACGGAGCACAGGAATCATCGCCGCCACGTGGTCCTCCAGGCCATCGGTCGAAGCGACGGCACGAAGTTGCTCAAGGAACACCATTTCCCCGTCAAGTAACGGAGCCCGGAGAAGAATCTCCTGTTCGCGCAAGTCCGGAACCGCTTCCGCCCTTCCGGTCGGCAGTCGCAATCGCGTCTCCAGGCACGCCACGAGATCGTCGATCGGCCCGCCCACCTTGGAAGTCAGGACTGAAAGCAGATCCACGTAGGGCAGCAGATCCTCGATGTAACCATTGTCGGCAGCGGCAACGGCGAGATCTGCCCACTCTCCAAGTACCTCTCGCCCAACTGAGTGCTCATGGCCAGTTGATTCAATCAGTTCAACACTTGCTCGACCAGTCACCTCGAACACTGACTCGAGACCTTCGACGTCGGCGGTTTCCGTAAGCACCACGCTTCTTCTACTGCGGATTACACGGCGGTGTAGCCGATAGGTCTCGGAAAGGTGACCCTTAAAGGCTTCGACATCGCAATTGAGGTCTGCCGGCAAATACCCTGGCCTGAGGTCCCCCGCTGCATCCAGTCGGAGCAAGATTTTATCGGCTAGAGCAGCTGCCCGGGCATCCTCCGGAAGCAGCGCAAGTACACCTCCGATCGCGTCCGGAAGTAGAAACGGAAGATCGGAATCTATCGAAAAGGCTGCCCTGCCCAGTTCTTTTCGAATGGCCAGCTTGGCGCGGAAGCCTTCGAGGTCTTGCCACCGGTAGACGTGTGGATCCAAGAGATGAAGCAGTCCGAGATGAGTACTCTCGCGGCGCATGATGGGGGTCGCGCTCAGGAGCAGCACGGACTCTGACGAATGACACAGGGACGCGAGTTCTCGGTAGGGCGACGCCGACTCGGTGACGCCATCAATCAATTGATGCGCCTCGTCGACTACGACAAGGTCAAAGCCGGCGTATTCTGCCCATCGCTCAGGGGTCTCATGGGCGGAGATCCGCAGTGTCTTCTTCGGAAAATCTCCCACGAAGAACTTGTCGGTAAGTTCGGCGTCCCACTGGCGTCGTAGGACATCAGGTGCAATGACAGCAATCCGAGAATTCGGCTTGTCGATAAGACGTTGCCGAATGACGAATCCCGCCTCAATTGTCTTGCCCAACCCCACCTCGTCAGCCAACAGATACCGCTGGACAGGGTCGGCGAGCACGGTCATGGCTGCAGCAACCTGATGGGAATGGAGCTCCACACCTGATGACAACAGCGATGTTGCCCCTGCGCACGCGGACCATTGATCGACGAGCGACCTCATCAGTGGCGCTCTCGCATCGCGGAAGTAAGGTGACTCGTTCCCACGCGCGATGAGTACATCGAGCGGGCTCAAGACGGGCCTAGTCCATCTCACAAACAATCGGTCTTCCGAGACCTTTAAGTCGTAGTCCGAGTTTGGTAGTCGCACGAAATATAGCGGCGGATCGCCACCGACGACTCGGCCAGCACGCCAATGTCCAAGCCCGTCCTTAAAAAAGACTCTAGTCTGGACGGCAAGTCGAAGCCGTTTGCACTCGCTGGCTTCAACCCACTCTGACGCGGCAACTGGCTGGGCGATCGACTCAAAACTGTCTACTCGAACTCGCGAATCCGTCACGGCGCCTACACGACCGTAGCCATCTACGCAAGGATGTCCGACGACGTTGCCAACCTGAAAGCTAGTGCCCACACCCATTCATGCCCCCACCCCGACGGAAGTTCCTTCCGCACCATAGCTGTGTGGAGCCGCCTATGTGAGATGTTTTCACCACTTCAGTGACTAGGGTCGTGAGACACAGCAATTCGGCACTTGGGACGATGGCACTTACAGCAGGATCATTGTCCGTTGTATCTGCGAACGGGTGAGCCTCTTAGACGTTCATCTGCCGTTTTCACCACCCGGCCTACAAGAGTCAGCCACCGGTCCTCGCAACAACCCCACAGCTACGCTCACGTCATGACACGCATCCTCCTCGTCGAGGACGACGACGACATCCGTGAGGCGCTGACCCGCGCGCTGGGTGCCCAAGGGGTGACGGTCGCGGCGGTGGCGCGCGGGTCAGATGCGTTGGGGCGGCTGACGGAGTTCGCGCCCGATGCGGTGATCCTCGACCTGGGCCTGCCCGATCTGGACGGGTCGGACGTGCTGGCGATGATCCGGTCGCTGAGCGACGTGCCGGTTTTGGTGGCGACGGCGCGGGACGACGAGCGGCAGATCGTACGGCTGCTCGACGCCGGCGCAGACGACTACATCATCAAGCCCTATTCCGCGGCCCAGGTGCTGGCACGCGTCCGGGCAGTCCTGCGGCGGCAGGGCCCCGGAGCAGACGAGGCGCCGACCGCGCTGCGCATCGCCGACCTGGTCATCGACCCGCAAGGTCGCGAAGTGCGCCTGGCTGGCGAGCTGCTGGTGCTGACCCGCAAGGAGTTCGACCTGCTGCTCTATCTCGCGCAACGACCCGGGCAGGTCGTGTCCAAGGACAACCTGTTGGCCGACGTGTGGAACCTGCCGTGGGGCGGCGGCGACCGCACCGTCGACGTCCACGTGTCGTGGCTGCGGCGCAAGCTGGGTGAGTCGGCGGCCGAGCCGCGGTTCCTGCACAGCGTCCGCGGTGTCGGCATCAAGCTGGTGGACCCGTCATGACGCTCAGACGCCGCATCCTGCTGCTCGCGACTGGTCTGACCGCGCTCGTGCTGATCCTGTTCGCGGTGCCGCTGGCGATCGCGCTCAAGCAGTCCGCCTCGGACCGCGTGGTCCGCGAGACGCAATACATCGCGCAGGGCGTCGCCGACTATCTCAGCACCAACTCCTACACCGCGGCGCAGACCGCCAACTACGTCACCCGGGTCAACTCGCGCACCGACACCGCGATCACGGTGCTGCTGCCGGACGGCACGTCGATCGGCGCGAACCTGCCCGACGACGCCCCCAAGCCACCTGACGGCGACGGCGACGGCGACGGCCCCGCCGACAAGGACGATGACGGTCCCGACAAACTCGGCGCGGTGTCCGCGGCCAGCGTCTCGCGCACGAGCGATGGCTGGATCGTCGACATCCAGGCGTCCAACTCCTCAGGCCGCGCGCTCGTGCGGGCGTACGTCGACGACGACGCCGTCGACCACGAAATCTATGAACGGTGGTCCATCATCGCTGGCGGGGCCCTGCTGCTCCTGCTGCTCGCCGCCCTCGGCGCCGAGATCGTGTCCCGCCGGTTGACCCGTCCGCTGGTCGCGACGGCGCACACCGCCGGGGAGCTCGGCGCCGGCCGGCTCGACGCCCGCGCACCCGTCAGCGGCGCACGCGAGATCGCCGAGGTCTCGGTCGCGCTCAACGTGCTCGCCGACCGCATCGAGGGCCTGCTGGAGTCCGAGCGCGAGACCATCGCCGACCTGTCCCACCGCCTGCGTACGCCGATGACCGCGATCCGGCTCGACGTCGAGGCGCTGCCCGACTCCGAACGCTCGCGCGAGCTGGCCCGGCACGTCGCGGTGCTCGAGCGCACGCTGACCGCGGTCATCAACCACGCACGTCTGCCCCAGGCCGATCGGGACGACAGGCGCTGCGACGCCCACACGGTGGTGTCCGACCGGGTCGCTTTCTGGACCCCGCTCGCCGAGGACCAGGGCCGCGAGGTCACCCTCGACCTGGATGCCGGTCCGGTCGAGGTCGCCTGCACCCCCGAGGAGCTGACCGCCGCCCTCGACGCCCTGATCGAGAACGTCATCGCCCACACCCCCGAGGGCACTCCCCTGCACGTCGTGCTGACGCACACCGAGTCCGGATGTCGGCTCGACGTCATCGACCACGGCACCGGCATACCGCTGGGCGCGACCCGGCGCGGACGCAGCGACCGCGGCTCGACCGGCCTGGGCCTGGACATCGCCCGCAGCTGCGCGGAGTCGACCGGCGGACGCATGGACGTGCTGTCCAACGAGGACGGCACGCACACCGTACGGCTGGACCTTCAGGCTCCGCACAGCGCGATTTGACCTGCATTTGATCTTGCGCTGAGGCGCCCGTGATGCGCCGGCGACGAGGCTGGAGCCATGAAGAACTCCACCTCAGGATCTCGCGCCAACCTCGTCACCAGGTCACGCAAGCAGTTCGCTGCGATCGCCGCATCCGGCGTCGTCCTGGCCGGCGCCCTCACCGTCGGCGCCGCCCAGGCCGACACCCCCACGACGACCGACACCGGCACCTCCACCGGCAGCTCGAACGACGACTCGACGTCGACGGGCACGACCAGCACGCCGGACAGCTCGAGCTCGTCGGTGGACTCGTCGCCCTCCACCAGCTCACGGAGCTCGGGCGTCACCAGCCCCGACAGCTCCAGCAGCTCCACCGACGGCTCGAGCAACGCATCATGAGCGCCTCGGCCATCTGGGACGACTGGTCCTGCCGGGTGCGGCTCACCGTGACCCGCGATGACGCACTCACGCCCGCCACCCAGCACCTGCGGTCCCTCATGGCCGAGGTGTCGGTCTGCGCCGACCGTTTCGCACCGCACTCCGACGTCTCCCGCATCAACGACGCCGCCGGACGACTCGTGCCGGTCAGCCGGCGCACCGTCGCCCTGATGGACATCGCGCTGGACGCCGCCGAGGAGACCGGCGGCGCGGTCGACCCGACGATCGGCGCCCACCTGATCCAGGCCGGCTACGAGGCCGACATCGAGCGCATCCGCGGCCGCCTGGTCATCCCCGGCCACACGCCGCCGCTGCCCCAGGCCGACTGGACCCGGGTGCGCGTCGACCACGAGCTGTCCCGCATCGGCGTCCCGGCCGGCATGCGGATCGACCTCGGCGCCACCGCCAAGGCACGCACCGCCGACCTTGCCGCGCGGACCATCGCCCGCAGCCTCGGCACCGGCGTGCTGGTCGAGATCGGCGGCGACGTCAGCGTCGCCGGCGACAAGGCCACCCCGTGGCAGGTGCTCGTCAGCGAGCAGGCCGGACAGCCGGGGCAGCGCATCGGCCTGGAGCACGGAGGCCTCGCGACCTCCTCGTCGGCGGGCCGTCAATGGCGTACGCCCGCGGGTGCCGCGCACCACGTCATCGACCCCCGCACCGGACGACCGACCACCGGCCCCTGGCGCACCATCACGGTGTGGGATCACAGCGCGGTGGCGGCCAACACCGCCAGCACGGCAGCGCTTGTCCTCGGTGACGAGGCCGTGCCGTACCTCACCGAGCAAGGACTCGCCGCGCGCCTGGTCGACCACCATGGCTCGGTCCGGGTCGTCGGATCGTGGCCCGCCGCTTCCCAGGCGGCGTGATGACGATCTGGTATCTCGCTCGCGCCGCCGGACTGGTCGCGCTGATCGCGTTCACCGCCTCGACGGTGCTCGGTGCCCTGGGATCACGCATTCCAGCCGGCACCGACACCGTCCGCCTCGATCGGCGCTTCCTGACCCAGATGGCGCACCGCTCGGCGGCCGTCACCGGGTTGCTGATGCTGCTGACGCACGTGACCCTGATCGTCCTCGACACGTACGTCGCGGTGTCGGTCGGCGGCGCGCTGATCCCGTTCACGGCGGGCTTCCGTCCGCTCGCGCTCGGCGCCGGCACCATCGCGGTCTACCTGTTCGTGCTGGTCGCGATGTCCGGTGCCCTGCGCGGACGGCTCGCGACCTCGGCCGCGGCGGCCCGCCGCTGGCGTGTCGTGCACCTGTCGGCGTACGCGGGCTGGGCACTGTCGATGGGCCACGGGATCTTCTCCGGCACCGACACCGGCACGTGGTGGTCGACCGCGATCTATGTCGCCTGCGGACTGGCCGTCGCCATCGCCCTGGTCGTCCGGTTGCGCTCCGAGCGCACCCAGCGCTCCCTCCCGCTCACCGCCGCCCGCAGTCTTGTCAGGAGCTCCTCATGACCGTCATCGCGATCCACCCCGACGTCGCCGCGAACCCCGGCATCCACGTCATCGGCACGCCCCGGCTGCTCGCCGGCGTCATCGAGCTCGGCCGGGTCGATCACCGCCACCACCTCGCGCTGCACGGCGCGCCGCCGTTCCGGCGTCGCATCTGGCTGTCCGACGCGATGCGCGAGGTCAACCTGCTGGGCCGCGGGGGCGCCGGGTTCCCGGTGTCCACCAAGCTCGACGCGATGCCCGGCCGCGCGCATGCCACGGTGCTCGTCAACGGCAGCGAGAGCGAGCCGGCGAGCCACAAGGACCGTGTGCTGATGACCCACGCCCCGCACCTGGTGATCGACGGCGCGCTGGTCATGGCCCATGCGCTGGGGTCGCGACACATCGTCATCACGGTTCACGACCCTGGCGCGGCCGACTCGCTGACCGCCGCCTGCCTGGAGCGCACCGATGCCGACGACGTGCAGGTCGTCCGCACGTCCGACAGCTTTGTCGGCGGTGAGATCCGTGCCGTCATCAACGGCCTCGGCGGCAAGCCCGCCGTCCCCAGCGGTCGAAAGGTCCTCCCCCACGTCCACGGTGTCGACGGCCGGTCGACCTTCGCCTCGAACGTCGAGACCTTCGCGCACATCGCGCTGCTGGCCCGCCTCGGCGTGGCCGAGTACGCCTCCGTCGGCGCGACCACCGAGCCCGGCACGAGCCTGCTGACCGTGATCGGCGACGTCCCGCACGCCGGTGTGGTCGAGGTCCCGAACGGCATGCCGCTCGAGGTCCTGCTGCCGGGTCCCTGGACGCCGGTGCTGGTCGGCGGCTATCACGGCACGTGGGTCGCCGACCTCGCCGGACTGGCGGTCGACCGGGGGGCCCTGCGCGGAGCCGGCTCGCCGCTCGGCGCCGGTGTGATCGCCCGCCCCCATCCCGGCACCTGCATCGTCGAGGAAGTCGTGCGGGTCGCGCGCTGGCTCGCCGCGGAGTCCGCCGGTCAGTGCGGGCCGTGCTTCTTCGGCCTCCCCGCCCTGGCCGACGACCTCGCCGCGATCGCCGCCGGAGCCGGATCTGCCCGCGTCGCCGGCGCCCACCGCCGGCTCGACCTCGTGCGGGGCCGCGGTGCGTGTGCACATCCCGACGGCTCGGCACAGTTCATCGGCTCGGCGCTCGACGCGCTCGCGCCCGAGCTCGCCATCCACGCCCTGCACGGCCGGTGCGGACTGCCCGCGTCGGACGTCCTGCCCCTGCCAGGAGGAATCTCATGACCACGATCGACCTCGACTGGACCCGCTGCGACGCCCACGGCCTGTGCTCGCGGCTGCTGCCGGAGAAGATCACTCTCGACGAGTGGGGCTTCCCGATCCTCGACGGCCGCGAGCTCGACCCCGAGCTCGTCCGCCCGGCCCGCGCCGCCGCCCTGGCCTGCCCGGCCCTCGCGCTGCGGGTCAGCCGCAAGGCCTGAGGTCAGGCCGCCAGCGGATAGACGGCGAACAGCAGGACGGCGGCCGCGGCACCCACCGCGTACGTCGTGGACTTCAGCGCCGCACCGAACCGCGGTCGCAGCCGCGTGATCGCCCGGAAGCCGAGCATCGCCGCCGCGAGCGGCATCAGCAGCCAGGCCACTCCCCACGCCGAGAACACGTCGTCGGGCCACTTGATGCCCGACGCCTCGGCGATGCCGGCCACGAGCAGGACGTACCACGGGGCCAGCATCGGGATCGATCCGCGCAGGCCCGCGCCGGCGGCCATCCGCAGCCCGGACCGCATGGGCCGGTCGACCCGACGTGGAGACATCGCGGTGCCCTTGTCCGGCCCACTGATCGCAGCGAAGAACCCGCGCCGGCGCACCAGCAGGTGGATCACCGCAATCACGGCGGCCACCGCCCACCAGTCCCCCGCGTGGGTGTCGTCCCACGCCGACGGGCGGTAGTCCAGCGGCACGAAGGCGAGCGTGACCCACACCAGTCCGGGCAGCAGCGCGATGATGAACGCACTCAGCGCGAGGCCCGTGGCGTACGACTGGAGCCGGTCCCACCCCGTCGCGAGCGGCCCTGCCGGGGTGGCGGCAGCCGGCGCGATAGCCGGACCGGGGGCCGGGGCAGCCGGGGCGGCCGCGGGGCTGAGGTCGGCGGCGGCCAGGCCATCGAGCATCTGCGCAACACCCTGGTAGCGCTGATCCGGGTCGATCGCCATGGCGCGCTGCACGACAGCGGAGAGGGACGGCGAGACCTCCGGCGCGTACGCCCGGGGGTCGGGGCGCGGCTCGTTGCGGTGAGCCATGAGCTGGGTGGCCATCGTGCCCGCGAACGGAGGCCGGCCGGTCAGGCTTTCGTACAGCAGGCAGCCCACGGAGTAGATGTCGCTGCGCTCGTCGGACCGGCCGTCGAACTGCTCCGGTGCCATGTAGTGCGGGGTGCCGGCGACAGTCGCGGTCGCGTCGGACGCAGCCCGGGCGATGCCGAAGTCGACGATCTTGATCGCACCGCCGGGCGTCACCAGGACGTTGGCGGGCTTGATGTCCAGGTGCAGGATGCCGGCCTGGTGGCACGCAGCGAGTCCTTCGAGCACGCCGCGGACGACGATGACCGAGCGCAGGCTCGGCCCCTGCGTCGCGAGCAGGTCACGCAACGACGTGCCCTCGACGAGCTCCATCACCAGGTGCGGCGTGACCTCACCGTCGCCGTCGGCCATGTGCACGAGGTCGTGCACCGTCACGACGTGCGGGTGCGAGACCCGGGCGAGCGTCGCGACCTCGCGGGTGATGCGGCGCATCGCGCGCGGGTCGTCGGCGACGAAGTGCGAGAACCGCTTGATCGCTACCTCGCGCTGCAGCTGCCGGTCACGGGCCCGGAACACAACACCGTGGTTGCCCGCACCGATCCGCTTCAGCAGCTCGAAGCGCTGTCCGACCGGCACGGTCGCCGGCGGCACCGGGGACGCTGCACGAGGATCTGGCATGTGACTGATCCTCCTGCTCGGGGTCCGCAAAAACGTCACCATGACGTTACGTCGTGCAGGTCCATTGTTCCTAGTGGCGCGAAACGTCCTGCGGGTGCACCGTGCCTGCGGTGTCCAGCGAGACGATCACGCGTACGCCGGCGAGCCCCACGACCGAGCCCGGGTGCACCGTCGTCCACGCGTCGCCATCGATGCGATGACCGTCGACGGTCGTGCCGTTGGTGCTGCCGAGGTCCTTGATCTGCCATTGAACGCCCTGCGCCCGCACCGCCGCGTGGCGGTACGACACCTCAGGCTCATCGAAGGGCACAGCGCTCTCGGGCAGGCGACCGAGCACCGCGCCGGAACGTCCGATGGTGTGCGGCGTGCCGTCGCGCTCCAGCCGCAGTCCGCTGGCGACATTCATGGTCGGTGCGGAGTCGGCGAGGTCGGGCACCAGCGCAGGGAAGTTCATCGTCGCGTCGGGCCGGACCGCAGCGGGCGGGACCTTGGCCGACCGAAGTGAAGGGTGCTGGACCGCTGCGGGGGGCGCGGCCGCGTCGGGCACGGCCTCCCAACCCACCGCGGGGGTCGACGTGCGCTGCCCCGGAGCGGCTCGGCCGCTGCCCCGGGCCGGCGGGATCCAGCCGGAGCGCAGGCCCGGGTCGACCTCGACCGTGACGGTGACCCGGTCCGGCACCGCCCAGCCTGCGCGCTCGGCGTGTGCGGCGTAGAGCCGGGCGCCGTCGTCACCGAGGCGCTCGAGGTCGCCGTCGGGGTCGAGCCGCTCGAGGTCCTCCGGGGCGACCCGCACGGTCAGGTCGCCAAAGGCCAGGCGCTCGCCGCTGGGCATCACGACGTGCTGCGCGGTCAGGGCCTTGACGAACCGGCGCCGCAGCACCGCCGACGACCCCGTGGGGTACGACACGAGCTTGGCGGCGACCTCGGTCGCGGCGGCCTTCTTCGAGCTCGTGCCGAAGATGCTCTGCGCGACCCGCAGCGCGACGTACACGGCCGCGACGAACACGACCAGGATCAGGAAGTTGAAGGTCAACGACGAAAGAGTGCCCATGGCATCATCGTCAGGGTCATGGCGGCTCAGGTCGAGCCGCCGCGGAACGCATTCCACCGAGGAGCCCCGGTTGCTGCACATCGCCTGGTCGGCCGGCGATCAGTACGCCGGTGAGGCCGTGGTCGAGCCGGGGTCGGCCTTCATCCTCGCGCGGCGGATGAACCTGCCGGAGCAGCAGCGCCTCGTCGCCGAGACGATCGACGGCACGACGTACGTCTTCGTGCGCCTCCCGTACGTCAGCGACCCGGCACTGGTCGTCACCGCGACGGCCGGGCAGCCGGTCGTCCACCGCGGCCAGCGGGACAACGGCGCGGTCGTCGAGCTGACGTCCCCGTTCGGCGGCTCCACGACACCTGCGCCTGGGCAGAAGATCTCTTTGACCGACAGCGGCTCGCGGATCGAGCTGCGCTTCCCCGATCTGACCTTCACCGCCGTCGTGACCTTCGCCCTGCCGCATGCCGCTGCCCCGGACTCCGGCACGGTCCAGCTCGGCGTCGACTCCCTGCAGGACAGCGATGCGTGGCTCGTCGGCGCGATTGCGGTCGCGCTCTCCCCCGAGCACGGCGTTGTGGCGCACGGTGATCTCAAGCGGGCCTTCGCCCTGTGGCGCGGCATCGACGAGCCCAGCGACGGCGGCTTCGACCGCAACGTCCTGCGCCCGGCGATCGAGTCACGTGGGCTCGAGCTGCCCGGCCCCCGGCTCAACAAGATCGTCTACCTCGTCGACCGCTGTCGCCGTACGTCGGAGTTCCCGGCCCGGCTGCTCGACGACGTACGGCAGCGCCTCCAGACCCTCTGAGCGGTGCAGATCAGATCGCGACCGGGTTGACCCAGCGCAATTCGCTGAAACGAGCAAAGTCTGTGTCGGCCGAGGCCAGCGGAACACTGTGCTCGATCGCATACGCGGCCAGGTGTGCATCCGGAACGAGATTGCTGTGGATCTGGTACTTGTCGACCAGCGCGGAGAAGATCTCGACGTGGTGCGGTGTCGTGGCAGGTATCCACGCGACCGGCGACGCGAGCCACGACTGCACGATTGCCCAGGCCTGCTGGCCAGAGATGGGGAAGCGGGACATGCGTGGGCTCGTCGTGAGTCTCATGAAAGCCAATAGCGAAGGCCACGGCAGACCAACCCGGACTTCACCGTTGAGCTGATCCTCCAACCATTGCCTGGCTGGCTCATGTGCGCTCGCCGAGGTGTTGGCTGCGTAGATCAAGATGTTCGCGTCAACGATCATCGTTCGCCTCCGCCAGCTCCAGCGCTTCGGCCACATTGGACACGTCTGTCATCTGGCCCAGATCTACCGTCGGCTGCACGAAGGCAGGCCGTTCGACGTCGGCACCCACCACCGAGGCACCGGCCCGAGCGAGCCGATTCACTGCCTCGCTGAAGCCCAGTTGCTCCAGGGCTCTCAGCCTTTCCACCACCGCGATGACATCGTCATCGAAATTCACCGTGCTCCTCATCTCCTGAGTGTACGTCGCGATGCGGGTCTCAACGCATCTTGATGCGCCGCTGTTGTTGCTACCAACTCGGTCGGTCATACTCGCGTCCCCACTCGGGCTCCATCCACACGGTCGTCGGCACAGGGTTGAGTCGCGCAGCAACCGCCGCGTCGAAGGACTCCTGTCGGCCATCCGTGACGTCTTCGAGAAGCCGGTCGACGAGATGCTCAACCAGGTCGAGCGTGACCGTGCAGGTGGTGTAGCCGCTCCTGTTCGCCACGGGCTCAGATCGGTCGTAGCGGTTGGCGCTGCCAAGCGCCTTGTCGATCGCCTCGAAGTCCGCGCGGCGCAGGCATCCATGCGCTCGTGCTTGGAGCCGCAGGAATGTCATCAGGTAGCGAACTGCAGCGCGGTGTGTCCGTCGTTGGGCGCCCGGCGGGGAAAGCCACGGCTCCCCCACGAACGCCGGCAGTACCCGGATGAATGAACTCAGTCCGAGTGAGCGCAGCAGAGCATCGGCACCCAGGGTCGCCCGTTGCTGGGCGAGGTACGCGGCCAGTTCTGCGCCCAGCCAAGGCGCGACGTCAACCTCGGCAAGGAACACGGTCAGGTCGTCTGCGACCTGCACATAACGTCTCCGCGTCTCGTGCGACCGGGCCTCGCCCTGGTCGACGATGAATTGCCGCATACCGACCGTCAGGTCGTCCTTGCGCGGTGCCGTCGCTTCCGGTTCCATGAGCACCCTCTCCTCGTTGATGCTCAACGCTGGCACGCGGCTGTCCCGACGGGCACCAGCACATTCAGGGCTGTGGATGAGGCGCGCTCTGCCGCGTGCTGTTGACGACGACAGCAAGCAGACCGCCTCTGTCGTGCGGGTCGCGGGCTGACAGACTCGACGTCATGGACTGGGACACGCTGGGCAACGCGCTGGACGAGATCAGCGGCACGCCGGACCGGGCCCCGCGGCTCGATGCGTACCGCGAGCTCCTGGCCGACCTCTCCCCCGGCGACGAGGGCTGGGCCGAGGTGCAGATGTGCCTGGCCGACGACCTGTTGACCGACGGGCACGTCGACGACGCGCGCACGGCGTACCAACTGGCGCTGGAGGACGGCGGGCGCACGGTTCTCGCGCCGGAGACCGGCCTGCTGGTGGTGGCCCTGACCGAGGGCGACAGCGCGCAAGTCGACGAGCTGCTCGCGTTGCTCCTGACCCGCAGCCGCGCCGAGGGACTCGTGGTCGGCGACTACGCGTGGATCGGTGAGTCGCTCGAGGAGTCGGGTCGCCTGCGTGCCGCCCTGCGCTGGTTCACGATCCCGCTGCGGGACATCCAGCCCGGTGACATCGACCTCATGCCCATCGTGTGCCTCACCGGGCGCTGGCGGGTGCGGCGGGCGCTCGACCTGCCTGTCGACGCGTACGACGAGGCATACGACGTGTGGCACGAGGTCGACGCCGCCGCACCCTGAAGGTCAGTCGACCGTGATGACGATCTTGCCGCGGGTGTGTCCCTGCTGGCTCAGCTCCCACGCCTGACGCGTGTCGGCAAGGGCGAAGGTCGCGGCGATCTCGACCGTGAGGGTGCCGTCGTCAAAGAGACCGGCGAGCTCCTCGAGGTCGTGGAAGTCCGGGCTGACGAAGACGTACTGCCCGCCCATCTCCTTGACGCCCGGATCGATGACCGACGCGATCCGGCCAGCTGACGTCTCGGACAGCAGGTACGGGC
The DNA here is from genome assembly GCF_003443875.1 of Aeromicrobium sp. A1-2. Taxonomy (NCBI): domain Bacteria; kingdom Bacillati; phylum Actinomycetota; class Actinomycetes; order Propionibacteriales; family Nocardioidaceae; genus Aeromicrobium; species Aeromicrobium sp. A1-2. The sequence goes on from NZ_CP027482.1 coordinate 1,676,294, forward strand.
TGACGGCGAGGTCTGCGCCGTTGAAGTCAAGCACCGCGGTCACCCCCTCGGGGATCGCTGACCGGACCCGGTCGACCAGGCCCTCGCCGTAGACGAACGGCTCGGCGCCGAGGCCGCGCAGGTAGTCGTGGTTGGCCTCCGAGGCTGTGCCCAGCACCCGTGCGCCCAGTGACGCGGCGATCTGCACCGCGAACGAGCCGACGCCGCCGGACGCGCCGTGGATCAGCACAGTGTCGGAGGGGCCGATGTCGAGGGCGTGCACGACGGTCTGGAACGCCGTCAGGCCCGCCAGTGGGATCGCGGCGGCCTCGGCAAAGCTCGCATTGCGCGGCTTCCGTGCCAGCGTGCGGATTGGCGCCGAGACCTTCTCGGCATACGTGCCGCCGTGCACAGCGTCCTTGCGGACGTAGCCGAAGACCTCGTCCCCGGGCTCGAGCGTCGTGACAGCGGGCCCCACCTGCTCGACGACTCCCGCGACGTCCCAGCCCGGCGTGACCGGGAAGAACGTGTCGAGTGCGCCATCCATGCCGCCGGTGGCGAGCTTCCAGTCGACCGGGTTGACCGAGCTCGCCCTGACCGCGACCTTGACCCAGTCGGGGCCGATCTTGGGCTCGTCGACATCGGTGAGCTCCAGGATGCCGACGCTGTCGCCGTACGAGCTGTAGGTGATGGCCTTCATGCGTTGTCCTCGCGCTGGACGAAGGGCTGCTCGTCGGTGTCGGTGTCGGCGAGCTCGTCAATGGTCTCCTCGACGTCCGGCCCGGAGCTGTAGACGACCTCATCGTTGTCGACCTGGCCCTCGCCCATCGGCGGAGCCTCGGCCCCTCCGTGGGTGGACGCGCTGAAACGATCGGTGGTCTCGCGCACGAGGTCCTCCGTCTTGGCGGTCGCCTGCTGCACGCGCGGGTCCTGCTTGACCTGCGTCGCGGCGTTGCGAATCTGCTCGTACCGCTCACGGCCCGCCTTGGCGCCCAAAATGTAGCCGCCACCGAAGGCAGCGAGGATGGTCAGCTTCTTGATCGGGTGACTGAAGATACGCATACCTTCAAACGTACCCACGCCGCCTGAACGCAACCGCCACCTCCGCCCCAACCCATCCCATCCCTTACCGTGGCGGCATGGCCAACTCTTCTGGACTCAGCTTGATGGATGCGAACCAGATCGCGCGGCGAGCACATGCAGGGCAGGTCGACAAGCTCGGCGTCGACTACATCCATCATGTGGAAGCAGTGGCTGACGGCCTCGCGGCGTTCGATCTGGACCTGCAGATCGCCGGCATGCTGCACGATGTCGTCGAAGATTCCGACATCACGTTGGACGACTTGCGGAGCGCTGGTGTTTCGGAACGAACATTGCGCGCAATCGAGTTGGTCTCGCGCAACCTGCATCCCGAGCTCGACTATCTCCAAGGCATCGAACGCGTCTGTGAGTCCTACGATGCGACGCTCGTGAAGATCTCCGACAACGCACACAACTCATTGCCCGCGCGGATCGAAGCTCTCGGCGGGCCACCTCATCCGAGGTACGCCGCAGCCCGAAGCCTGCTCTACACCGCCGTGCGGCGAGAGGATGTCGAACTCATCCTGCGCCGAGCCAATCCCGCGCTGATGGCAGAGTTGACCTGACCCAGGACACCCCCTAGCAACAATGCCGGGGTAGGAGCTCGCGGCGACACCCGTGGTGATCGCGGCACCCATGCCCCACTGCTGGAGATGGCGGTGCCCGCGGCCCAGAAGTCCGACATACTTCCCGGATTTGGGATCACCCGCGGCCCGGACTGTCGGCGTGACCTTCGACGATCTGCTCGAACGACTCGCTGCACCATTGGAGCGGGTCATCCGGCAATGACAACAGCTGGCCCAGATACGGAAAGGGACGAAGCCAATCGGCTCCGTCCCTTTCCTTCCCGTTCAGCAGGCTGAATCGAGTCTCACCAGTGTGAGTCCAACCATCAGCTGCAGCCGCTGGTGCTGCCGCATCCTTCGCAGACGTGGCAGGAGCCGGCGGGACGCATCTTGGTGCCACAGGTCATGCACAGCGGGGAGTCGACCGCGGATCCGGTGAAGGACTCCAGCAGCTCGGCGCTCGTGTGGGCGCCAGCCGGGGCGGGCTTGGCCGTCTCGGCCTGGACCTCGGCTGCTGCCTTGGTCGTCTCGACAGGTGCGACGAGCGCAAGCTCGTCGACCGGGGTGTCGATCAGCTCGGCGGCAGTGGAGCCGTCCTTGACCGGCTGGTGGGAGCCCGTGTCGAGGTAACGCTGACGTTCGTCGGCCGAATGGATGCCCTGCGCCGAGCGCGTGTCGAAGTCCAGGTAGTCCAGGGCCAGACGACGGAACGTGTAGTCCATGATCGACTGGCTCATGCGGACGTCCGGGTCGTCAGTCAGACCGGCGGGCTCGAACTTCATGTTTGTGAACTTCGAGACGAAGGTCTCCAGCGGCACGCCGTACTGCAGCGAGATGCTGATCGCGATCGAGAAGGCGTCCATCATGCCGGCCAGGGTCGAGCCCTGCTTGCCGAGCTTGAGGAAGATCTCGCCGAGCGAGCCGTCCTCGTGGGCGCCCGAGGTCATGTAGCCCTCGGCTCCACCGACGGAGAACGACGTCGTGATGGCCTGGCGCGACTTCGGCAGGCGACGACGGATCGGCTTCTCGACGATGACTTCCTTGACCTCAACCTTCGTCGAGCCGGACTCCTTGGCGCCCTTGCCGTCCGAGAGCGGCTGGCCGACCTTGCAGTTGTCGCGGTAGACCGCGAGCGCCTTGAGGCCGAGCTTCCAACCCTGGAAGTAGACGTACTCGATCTCTTCGACCGTGGCCGACTCCGGCAGGTTGACGGTCTTGGAGATGGCACCGGACAGGAACGGCTGGCACGCGGCCATCATGTTGACGTGGCCCATCGGCGCGATCGAGCGCTGGCCCATCGCGGTGTCGAAGATCGAGTAGTGCTCGGTCTTGAGACCCGGCGCGTCGACGACGTGACCGTTCTCGGCGATGAACTCGACGATCGCCTCGATCGTCTCGCCCGTGTAGCCGAGCTTCTTGAGCGCCGCCGGGATCGTCTGGTTGACGATCTGCATCGAGCCGCCACCAACGAGCTTCTTGAACTTGACCAGCGAGAAGTCCGGCTCGATGCCGGTCGTGTCGCAGTCCATCATGAAGCCGATCGTGCCGGTCGGTGCGAGCACCGACGCCTGGCTGTTGCGCCACCCGTTGGTCTGACCGACCTCGAGGTTGAGCTTCCACTGCTTGGCGGCCTCACGGTGCACCGCGATGTCGATCGCGTGCAACGTGCGGATCTCGTCGTTGGCGGCCTGGTGCTTGCGCATGACGCGCTCGTGCGCCGAGGCGTTCTGGGCGAATACGTCGTACGGTCCGACGACCCCGGCGAGCTCGGCCGAGCGGCGGTAGGAGGTGCCGGTCATCAGCGAGGTGATCGAGCCGGCCAGCGCGCGGCCGCCATCGGAGTCGTACGCCAGGCCCGACGCCATCAGCAGCGCACCGAGGTTGGCGAAACCGATGCCGAGCTGGCGGTAGGCGCGAGTCGTGTCGCCGATCGCCTCGGTCGGGAAATCTGCGAAGCAGATCGAGATGTCCATCGCGGTGATGATGAACTCGGTCGCCTTGACGAACGTCTCGGTGTCGAACGAGCCGTCGTCCTTGAGGAACTTCAGCAGGTTGAGGCTCGCAAGGTTGCACGAGGAGTTGTCCAGGTGCATGTACTCCGAGCACGGGTTGGACGCCGTGATGCGGCCGGCCTCCGGTGAGGTGTGCCAGTCGTTGATCGTGCCGTCGTACTGGATGCCGGGGTCGGCGCACGCCCAGGCAGCCTGCGCGATGTCCTCCCACAGCTTCTTGGCGTCGACGGTCTCGATGATCTCGCCGTTGGTGCGAGCGCGGAGGCCGAACTCGCCGCCGTTCTCGACCGCCTGCATGAACTCGTCGTTGACGCGGATCGAGTTGTTGGCGTTCTGGTACTGCACCGAGGTGATGTCGGCGCCGCCGAGATCCATGTCATAGCCGGCGTCGCGGAGGACGCGAATCTTGTCCTCCTCCTTGGCCTTGGTCTCGACGAACTCCTGGATGTCGGGGTGGTCGACGTCCAGCACGACCATCTTGGCCGCGCGACGCGTGGCGCCGCCGGACTTGATCGTGCCGGCGGACGCGTCGGCGCCGCGCATGAACGAGACCGGGCCGGACGCCGTGCCGCCCGAGGAGCGCAGCAGCTCCTTGGACGAACGGATGCGGCTCAGGTTGAGGCCGGCGCCGGAGCCGCCCTTGAAGATCAGACCCTCTTCCTTGTACCAGTTGAGGATCGAGTCCATCGAGTCATCCACCGCGAGGATGAAGCAGGCGCTGACCTGCTGGGGGCTCGACGTGCCGACGTTGAACCACACCGGGCTGTTGAAGCTGAAGACCTGGTGCAGGAGCATGTGCGTGAGCTCGTGCTCGAAGATCGTGGCGTCGTCCTCGTTGACGAAGTAGCCGTGGTCGCGACCGGCCTGCGTGTACGTCAGGACGACACGGTCGAGCAGCTGGCGCAGGCTCTGCTCACGCTCGGTCGAGCCGACGGCGCCGCGGAAGTACTTGGTCGTGACGATCGTGGAGGCGTTGACGCTCCAGAAGTCAGGGAACTCGACGCCGCGCTGCTCGAAGACGTTCTCGCCGGTCTTCCAGTTGGTCTGGACGACGTCGCGACGCTCCCACGTGACGTTGTCGTACGGGTGCACTCCCTCGGTCGTGTAGACGCGCTGGATCTTCAGGCCTGCGCCCTTCTTGCCAGCCGTCTTGCGCGAGGACCCCGAGTGTCCGCTGACCGTTTCCGTCATGTGCGTGCTCCTTGTATATGTGTGCGCGTATAGGTGTTCGTGGTGATGCGTGGTGCGTCGTGCGTCGTGCGTCGAACTGGTGCCTTGGTGGCCCGGGGCGGTGCGGCCGGACTCAGGTCTGGTGGTGATCGGTGTGTCGCGCGGCCTGCTCGGCGAGCTCGCCATCGGCACCAGCAGCCATCAGGCTGGCGATCTCCTCGGCGAAGTCGTCAGCGGACTCGAACTGCTTGTAGACGCTCGCGAAGCGCAGATAGGCAACCTCGTCGAGGCTCTTGAGCGGTTCGAGGATCGCGAGGCCAACCTCGTGGGCCGGGACCTCTGCGCTGCCTGAGTCGCGCAGCGTGTCCTCGACCTGCTGGCCGAGTCGCGCCAGGTCGTCGTCGGAGACCGGCCGGCCCTTGCAGGCCTTGCGGACGCCGGAGATGGCCTTGTCGCGGATGAACGGCTCGGTGGTGCCGGACCGCTTGACCACGGTGAGCTGCATCTGCTCGATCGTGGTGAACCGCTTCTCGCAGGCGGAGCAGACCCGGCGACGGCGGATGGCTCCACCCTCGTCGGCGACGCGACTGTCCAGGACTCGGGTGTCGGTGTTCTTGCAGAACGGGCAGTGCATGACGGCTACTCCTCTCATACCGAAGCGGTTTTGACCCCGTTTTGGGGACAAAGGTGTGGAAACGATGTGGACAACCCCGGATTTCGGTGGGTAACCCCCGACATCCTGTGCAACTAGATGTGGACGAACAACATCGGTGTAACTACTAGATCTAGTGCCACTGTACGCCGGTGATCCGGCCCGTGCAACACAATTGCAGGAGGTCCGGACACTTTCTCCAGACGTCCGCATCTGCGCAGGTCAGAGCCAATGAGGACGCAGGAATCGCGGCGTGTCGGAACCCCACGAGCCCCACGCGTTGCATGAATCCGCGCCTTCCGCGGATGCCCCGGACAGCCGCGGGCACTAGGCGGCGGGCTGGTCCTCGGCCCACCGCAGGAACGCCACAGCGTGCCGCATGTCGGTGAATCCTGCGCCCAGCAGCTCGACAAGCAGGTCGTTGCTCCACACCGCCAACCGGCCGATCGTCCACGACGTGGGGTCCACCTTGGGCAGCTCGAGCCCGTAGACCGCGGCGAGGGTGGCCCGCTTGGTGTCATATGTCACGAGCGGCAGGAACCGCTCGGGCTGCACCACGGCGAGCACCTTGGTGAGCGCTGGCTCCCCCACACCGGGCATCGTGTTCGACCGGTGTCCCTCGACCAGATCGGTCAGCCGGTCCTCGACGGCGCCGGTACCGCGAATGAGGTGCGCGATCATCGCCCGGATCCGCCTCGCGCTCTCGAACTCCCCCAGCAGCAGCCAGGCCTTGTCGAGCTCGGTCGTGTCACCGAGCGCAGCCCCCGTCGGATCGGTCACGAACAGCTTGAGGTCGGAGATCACGGCCTTGTCGATGCCGGCCTCGGAGAACACCCAGGCAAACTTCGCCCAGTAGGACGCGACCTGCGCGTCGTCCGCCGGCGGCACCGTCGCGAGGAACTGCTGGGTCAGGTCGAAGGCCCGTCGCTCGGCCTCGGGCGTCACGTCCGCTGCAGTTGGGAATCGCTTCTGCACCACCACAGCCGGCACGACCGTCGGCTTCGACGGCTTGGCCGCGCTGCTCGCCCGCTTGCGCGGGGCGGGCTTCTTCTCCACGACCGGCGCTCCGTAGACGAAGGTGAAGTTGCAGTCGTCGCAGCGAGCCTCCTTCCGGCCGTCGGGCAGGGTGCTCACGAGGAACACATCGTCTTCGCGGACGCACAACGGACAGACGATCAAAGCCATGGGTCAAACGTATGCCCCGACCATGCACGGCCGCCCCTCCACCACGAGGTGAAGGGGCGGCCGGACGTGCTAGAGGTCAGGAGACCTTCTTGCGACCCGTCATCGCGTTGTACGCGATCAGGGCGACGATCGCGCCGATGATCGACCCGATGATGCCGGCCGCGCCGAGCTCCATGGGTCCGTCCGAGAACAGCGAGCCGAGCAGTCCGCCGACGAACGAGCCGACCATGCCGAGCACGATCGTGCCGATGATGCCGAAGTCGTCCTTGCCCGGCACGACGGCGCGAGCGATGAAGCCGGCAACCAGGCCGACGATGATGAATCCGATGATGCCCATGGGGTTCCTCCCTTGGAGACGTCGCCATCGCGGATGCGCCTGTGGGCGCGCGACAGCAGCCAATCACGCTATCGGGTCCGGCCCGGTTCGGCATCTCCAAGGATGGACGTGTGAACGGGACCCAGGTGGGTACCGAGGGGTCATGGCTACTTCAACTCCGCAATTCACGATTCCCGGACTGACGAACGCCGAGGGCGAGAAGCTCGCCGGCATCCTGCAGGCCCGGTTGAACGCTCTCAACGACCTTCACCTCACGCTCAAGCACGTGCACTGGAACGTCGTCGGACCCCACTTCATCGCCGTCCACGAGATGATCGACCCTCACGTCGACGAGGTCATCGCGATGGTCGACGAGACCGCTGAGCGCATCGCGACGCTCGGCGTCTCCCCGCTCGGCACTCCGGGCGCGATCGTCGACGGCCGTACGTGGGACGACTACTCGCTCGGTCGCGCCACGACCAACGAGCACCTCGGTGCTCTCGACGCGGTCTACATCAACCTGCTCGAGGACCACCGCAAGGCGCAGGCCGCCATCGCGGACCTCGACCCCGTCACCGAGGACATGATCATCGGCCAGTTGCGCCAGCTCGAGCTGTTCCACTGGTTCGTCCGTGCACACCTGGAGAGCACGGGCGGGCAGTTGTCCACCGATGGCGCCACCTCCGAGCAGGCTGCTGCCAAGGACGCGCACGACGCGGCCGACCTCACCGACTGACTCTCTCCCTCAGCCCGGAGCCCCGACCCACGCGCTGAGTCGGGGCTCCGTCATGTCCGGTGCGCGGCGCCGATCTGCTGCACCCATACCGATGCACCGCAGCACGCACCGGTGTCGATAAAGCGCAGCGCCGTTCGTCTAGGTGGTGAGAGGCTGGCATCAGGCCGGCCGCGCAGCCAGGAGGCACCACCATGACGAACTACCTGCTGAATGTCATCGAGCCCGTGATGGGGCCGGGCGAGACACCCCCTCCGGAGTTCCTCGAGCCGATCATGCGTGAGGTCAACGCGGTGGCCGAGCAGATCCAGGCCGCAGGCGAATGGATCTTCGCCGGCGGCCTGTTCGGTCCCGAGGCCACGACCGTCGTCCGGCACCTCGACGGCGAGGCACTCATGACCGACGGGCCGTACGTCGAGGGCAAGGAGCACATCGGCGGGTTCACGGTCGTGGACTCGCCCGATCTGGATGCCGCACTGGCGTGGGCCGAGCTCTACTCAAAGGCGACCGGCGGCCTGCCGATCGAAGTGCGGCCGTTCAGGCGTTGACTGCATGAGTCCGGAGACCGACATCGCGCACGTGTTCCGCCTGGAGCACGATCGCGCGGTGGCGGTCCTGGCGCGGGCCTTCGGCGATCTGGACATCGCCGAGGACGCAGTCCAGGAGGCATTCACCGTGGCCGTGGAACGTTGGCCCCGCGAGGGCACGCCGCCCAGTCCTGCGGGCTGGATCATCACGACGGCCCGCAACCGGGCGATCGACCGCCTCCGCCGCGAGTCCGCCCGCGACGACAAGCACGCCCAGGCCGCCCTGCTCTTGGAGCGGGACCCACCACCGCAGGAGAGCCCGGTGTCCGACGACCGGCTGCGGCTGATCTTCACCTGCTGTCACCCCGCGCTCGCCCCGACCGCCAGGGTCGCTCTGACGCTACGGCTGCTGGGTGGACTGACGACCTCCGAGATCGCGCGGGCCTTCCTCGTGCCGGAGTCGACCATGGCGCAGCGCCTCGTCCGCGCGAAGGCCAAGATCCGGGCCGCCGGAATCCCCTACCGGATACCGCACGACGCCGACCTGCCCGACCGGCTGCGCGGGGTGCTCTCGGTCCTCTACTTGGTGTTCAACGAGGGGTACACCGCCACCGCGGGAGACGAGCTGGTGCGGGAGGACCTGTGCGCGGAGGCGATCCGACTCACCCGGCTCGTGGTCGAGCTAATGCCGAACGAGTCCGAGGCCGCCGGCCTGCTTGCCCTGATGCTGCTCAACCACTCCCGCAGTTCTGCGCGCACCGCCAGGGGCGCGCTGGTGTTGCTGGCCGACCAGGACCGGTCACGGTGGAACCGCGAGCTGATCGACGAGGGCCAGGAACTCGTACGCCGATGCATCCGACGCGGGGAGCCCGGGCCCTACCAGCTGCAGGCCGCCATCGCCGCGGTGCACAGCGAGGCGCCGACCACCGTCGGGACCGACTGGGCGCAGATCGTCCGGCTCTACGATCACCTGCTGCAGATCGCGCCGAGCCCGGTCGCTGCCCTCAACCGCGCGGTGGCGGTCGCCGAGCTCGACGGGCCGGCGGCGGGGCTGCTCCTGATCGACGATCTGGCGCTGCAGAACTTCGGCCTGTTCCACGCGATCCGCGCCGACATGTTGCGCCGCGCGGGTCGCACCACCGAGGCCGCCGCGGCGTACGAGCACGCGCTGGAGCTGACCGACAACGTTGCCGAACGGACCTTCATGCACGGCCGGTTGGCCGGGCTCGGTCCCCGCTGAGCCTGACGTTTCTGTTGCAACACGCCGGTCTGCCCCCGCAGAAACGTCAGGCTCAGCGGGGAGGTGGGGTGTGGCTACGCCGCTGGATCGGCGAGACGCCGCTTCCGGCCCATCGGTCGTCAGCCAGGCGGACGGGACGAGGCCGACGAGCGCGGGCAGAATGCCTCCCGCGCGGACCCCGTGTGGATCTCTTCCGGCAGCACGACCGTGACGTCCTTGTCGACGACTCCGAGCCGCGATGTACGCAGCCGGACCTCGGAGGCGAAGCTGCCGGCGCGGGCGGAGAGTCGCTCGCACGCTGACATCAGCACCGACAGACGCACGACCGCGCTGTCGCCGGCGCCGATCGTGAAGTGCGAGTCATCTCGCTCGTCGACCAATCGCTTGTACGTGAACAGCGTCGCCTTGGTCGACATCGGCGCCAGCCCGTCGATCGTCATCGGCAGCGCCCCGTCGTTGGCGAGGGTGAACGTGTAGACGAGCGTCCCCCGATCGACGTAGCGGACCTGGCGTACGGTCCGGTCACCGATGTTGAACACCGCCGACGCCGAGGTGCCCTCGACGCCGGTCGGCCCTTCGGCGGTCAGCGGCGAGGTCAACGCGGCGTACGTGGGCACCGCTCCCAGCAGCAGCACCATGGCGATGAGCCCTGCGACGAGGATCCTGCGCACGGGTCAGCCCTTCGGCGGTCCGAACAGGCCACCGAGCAGGCCTTCCACCCGCGTGTTGGTGGGTTTGGTCGGGCTGTCGAACCAGTTGCACAGGGGCGGGTGGCGCCAGATCGGGTCGGCCCGGTCGTACTGGCTGCAAGTCAAGAAGCCGGCATCCTTGACCACCAGGCCCGGGAGCAGGCCTGATCCGCCGCCGGCGCACGCGCCGGGATCGATCAGGAAGTTGTTGGTGGGCTTGCCGCGGGAGGACGTGTTGTTCTCCCAGCAGTTGCCGATGCCCTGGTCGTCCCACCAGTGGTCCATGCCGTTGTGCGCGACCGTGCCGTCCGGCTTGATGCCCATGACGTTCTTGAACACCTGGTTGCCGTGCGACGTGTCGAACAGCTTGCCGGGGTCGAACTCGTCACGCAACGGGGCGGGCACCCAGAACTGCATCGTCCCGAACCGCCAGTTGTCGTAGATGTGGTTGTTGTCGGTCAGGTTGTAGTTGCCGCCAGCGATCAGCGTGCCGGTCCCGACCGGCGTCGGGACCACAGGACAGACCGTCCCGTTGATGTAGCCGCGATCCTTCATCGGCTTGGCGCAGATGCCGGTGTCGACGAACCTGGTGTAGAAGTTCTCGTTGTTCCTGAACACCTCGTTGTTCGACCAGCGCGCGTGGTCCTGTGGCAGACCCGGGTGGCCCGGGAAGAGCGAGTCCGTCGCGATGCCGGTGGCGTTGTCGTAGAACTGGTTGTGGTGGGCGTAGACCGAGTTGCCGGCGGTGCCGGAGTAGCCCAGCGTGTTGTGGTGGCTCTTGCTGTTGCGGATCTCGACGGCATACCGCTTGACCGCGGTCGTCTTGCTGTCGGCGTTGAGGTCCGAGGCCGAGCCGGGGTAGATGCCGGAGTCGCCGTTGAAGTAGGCGTCGACGTCCTGGATCAGTCCGTGATCGCTCGCGAAGGCGAGGATGCCGTACTCGTCGTTGCCGCGGGCCACGATCTTGTCGACCACGAAGCCATCGGTCTCCAGCACGTACACCGAGTTGAACTCAGCCTGCTGGATCGTGAAGTTGCGCAGGTAGATGCCGCTGACCCGGTCGGCGCGGATGCCGTTGAGCTTGCTGAACTTGTTGTCGATCACGACGTCCTTGGGCGTGCGGCCGGTGCCGACGATCTGGGTGCCGCACATCGCGTTGTTGCAATGGATCGAGTCGTCCTGGGGCGTGGAGTCGCCGAGCAGCGCGATCAGGTTGAGGTTGTGCGGGCAGCGGTACTGGTCGGGGTAGGACAGCGCGATGGGGCCGTCGCCGTACTCCGGCGGCTGCTCGCCGGTCAGGCTGCCGATGTACTGACCGACACCCAACGGGTCCTTGGATGCGGTCTTGATCGTGGCGCAGTAGCCCGTGGGCTTGCTGTTGGCGTACTTCGTCTCGTAGTACGTGCCGGGGAGGACGTAGATCGAGGTGTTGGACTTCTTGATCGCGTTGACTGCGTCCTGGATCGAGGAGTACCCGCAGGTCTTCAACAGCTTCTGGTTGCGGGTCTTGAGCGAGCCCTGGGGCATCGCGGCGATGAGCTTCTTGCTCGACGGTGTGCACACCACCTTGTTGCGGGCGTTGGTCAGACCCAGGTAGGCCGGCACCTTGCCCTTGCCGTCGGGGAACCCCGCGGCCCGTTCCTCGTGGGCCGAGGCCGGAGCGGCGAGCAGCGCACCACCGATGACCGTAGACAGCACCAGCGCGAGTGAGGCAAGGAATGTGTGGACCGTACGCATGTGGACCTCCGGAGACGTTGCACAGTGAAACGACCCGGTGTGACTCAGGTTACGCTCAGGTAACCAACAGCGTCGGCAATAATTCCCTGCCGCCCCGGCAGCAGCCGACGGCTCAGCGTCCGCGGGGGCGTGGCTTCGGGCCCGTGCGGCGCTCCCCCGGCGCCTTGTAGGTGCCGCCGGCGACCCGGGCCATCAGCAGCTGGGCGTCGCCCTTCTCGGCCTCGCGGACGAACTGGTGCGCCTGCGGGCCGCTCAGCACCGCGGCCTCGGTGCCGTGGTGCGAGATCACGACCTCCTTGCCACGGACGGTCCACTCGTAGCCGCTGGGCCGGCCCTTCATGCGACACCCAGGTAGGTCAGCGCATGGTCGGTCAGGGTGTGCGCGAGGTTGCGGCTCGCCGCGGCGTGAGCATGGGCCTGGCGGATCAGGTCCTTGGTGTCGACGCCCGGAGCGCCGTAGTAGCCCTCGTGGACCCACCGCTCGTACGTCGCGGCGGTGACCTCGGGGTGGAACTGCCACGCGATGGACCGGGCACCGAGCGAGTCGTCGATGAAGCACTGCGGACCGCGCCACGACGTGCCGATCACCTGTGCGGTGGGCGGGGGTGCGAACACGTCGCTGTGCATCTGCGCCCACGGACCCTCGGGGCACAGCACGGTGTCGACGGTGTCGACCCGCTGCCAACCCAGCTCGGGCACGTCCGCTCGCCAGGAGGTGCCCCCAAGCGCCCGAGCCATCAGCTGGGCGCCGTAGCAGATGCCCATCACGGGGGTGCCGACCTGCAGCGCGGTGCGGACGAAGGTCGACTCGGCCTCGACGACGGACTTCCACTTCGGCTCGTGCGCCGACCTGTCGGATCCGAGCAGGAAGACCAGGTCGGTCTGGCCGATGCTCGCGTACGACGGGAGGTCGTCACGGTCGAGCGCGACGAGCTCGGCGCCGCGCTGCAGCAGCCGCTCGTGGAAGTGCCCACCGTCCTTGTCAGCCTGGTCGGCAATCACATGAATCCGCATGTGCCCATTGTGCCGGGTCACCGGAGCCAATCGTTCATCCGGCGTTTCATAACCTCGGGGCATCGCGCGACGTTGGACGGTCGTGACCCAGACCTCCCGTCGTACCTTCATCGCCTCCGGCACCGCTGTCGCTGCCGGAGCCGTCGCCGCCGGCCTCCCGCTGCTGCCCGCCGAGGCCGCCACGAGCACGTACTTCCGGCACGGCGTCGCCTCGGGCGATCCGCTCCCCGGCAGCGTCATCCTCTGGACCCGAGTCACGCCCACCAGTAGCGCGGCACCCGGCTCCGGCAAGGGTGCCAAGGCCGCCGTGGTGTGGCAGGTCGCGACGGACGCGACGTTCCGCCGGATCGTGCGACACGGGACGTTCACGACCTCCGCCGCCCGCGACCACACCGTCAAGATCGACGTCACGGGCCTCACGGCTGCAACGACGTACTTCTACCGGTTCTCGTACAAAGGCAGATTCTCCCCCGTCGGGCGCACTCGCACGGCGCCCGCGGTCGGCGCCGACGTCCAGCGCATGCGGCTCGGCATCGTGTCCTGCGCCAACCTGCAGGCCGGCTGGTTCAGCAGCTATCGGCACCTCGCCGCCCGAGACGACCTCGACGCGATCCTCCACCTCGGCGACTACCTGTACGAGTACGGGCCCGGCGAGTTCGGCTACGGCAACAAGAACGTCGACATCCGGCCGCACGTCCCTGCCCACGAGACCGTGACGCTGCGCGACTATCGGCAGCGCCACGCCCAGTACAAGCAGGACAAGGATCTCGCAGCGCTGCACGCACGGCATCCCTTCATCAACACGTGGGACGACCACGAGACCGCGAACGACACGTGGACCGAGGGTGCCGAGAACCACGACGAGACCGAGGGAGACTTCCCCGTGCGCCGGGCGGCCTCGCTCAAGGCCTACGACGAGTGGATGCCGATCCGTCTCGGTGGCACCGCTGATCTCGGCGACGCCACGACGATCTTCCGCAAGTTCCGCTTCGGCCGACTCATCGAGCTGTCCCTGCTGGACCTACGCAGCTATCGCAATGCCCCCGGTGAGGAGTTCAGCCTCGAGATCGGGGTGACCGGCGACCCCCGGCGGGTCATCGCCGGTGATGCCCAGCTCGGCTGGCTCAAGAACAACCTCTCGACCTCCCCCGCGACCTGGAATCTGGTCGGGAACCCCGTCATGATCACACCGGTGCTCGTGCCGCCGTTGCCAAACCTGGTCAGCGACGCGATCGGCGGCTTCGCCGGGATCCTGCCAACCGAGGGCGTGCCCTACAACACCGACCAATGGGACGGCTACGCCGTCGAGCGCAAGAAGCTGACCGACCACATCAGGGACAACCGGATCAAGAATGTCGTCTTCCTCACCGGCGACATTCACTCCGGCTGGGCCTGCGACATCCCCGTCGACAAGGGGCTGTATCCACTGGGTGGCTCGATCGCGACCGAGCTGGTCACGTCGTCGGTCACCAGCAACAACCTCGATGACATCGTCGGCGCGCCATCCAGGTCGGCCTCGATCGTCGTGGAGACTGCATTCCAGGTGCTCAACCGGTACATCAAGTACGTCAACCTCGACGACCACGGGTATTCGGTGCTCGACGTGACACCTGCTCGGGTGCAGATCGACTACTTCGTGATCAGTGACCGGGCGGACCCGCGTGCCACGTCGGCGCGGACCCGGTCGTACGTCGTCGCGTCCGGCACCCAGCGGGTCGAGCCGAGCGCCACCGGCATCGTCTGAGGTGTCGGGACACCCCCGTCAGGACGCGTCGTGGAGGAATTTCTCCAGCAGTGGTCCGGCGGTCTGTGACCCCGAGTCCCCATCGGCGACGAACACGGCAACCGCAAGATCGTCCTGCGTGGCGATCATCCAGGCGTGGGTGCGCTGCGGCGGCTCAGCCGCCTCCTCTCCCGCCCGCCCCGGGGAGTCGGCCAGCATCGTGGGCGTCACGCTTGATCCTTTGCTGACAGATGCTGCGACGACAGCCACCGCAAGCGGCGAGGCCTCGATGCGGCCCTGGCCGATCATCGAGGCGGCCCGCGCGGAGTCCGAGTGCGGCGGCCGCGCCCGCGAGCCCGTCCTGCGGCGCCTTGTCGCGCATCGCGATCATCGCGGTGTTGCACGAGTTGGCGATCGCCGTGCGGAGCGGGATATCGCCAATCGCGCGACTCGGGTAGTCCGAGTAGTTCGTGAACCGGCGACCGTCGACCGTGATCGTGCTGGTGCACGGCACGACAGACGACCGCTTGAGGCCCGATCGCAGGAACGCCAGCGCTGTGACCAGCTTGAAGGTCGAACCCGGGGCGTAGTGTCCCGCTGCGGCCGTGTCGGCACCCTCGCCTCCGGGGCCACTGGCGAGCGCCACGATCTGGCCGGACGAGGGCCTAATCGCAACGATCGCGCTCGCCGGGCCGACGTCCGCGAGGATCTTGTCAGCGGCCCCCTGCAGGTCGACGTCGATCGTCGTACGCAATGGCTTGCCCGCCTGGGCCTTGCTCGTGAACATCTCGGTGGGCTCCGCGCCCTCCTCGAACGACACCGCCTCGACGGCGATGCCAGGCGCTCCCCTCAGCTGGCTGTCGTGGCGCAGCTGGAGGCCCGACAGGCCAACCTGGTCCCCTGCCTGCACCGTCCCCTTGGATTTCGCGATGATCTCCGCGGTTGCCTCCCCGACGCTGCCCAGCAACGGCCGACCGAACTCCCGACTGGGCGCCAGCGGAACCTCGGCCCCGAGCTGAACTGCGCCCGGGATCGCTCCGAGCTCCGCGTCGCTGAGGGCGTCGCCGGAGTCGGCCCGCACGACCAGCCCCACGACGAAGGCTTGGGCGCCGGCGCCCTTGACACTCGTGACGTACTGGCCCGCGTCGATGTCGAGGCGCTTGGCCAGCGTCCTGGCCGAACTGACGGCTTCGGCAGCTTTGACAAGGGACTTGTCGATGCCGATTCGCTTGACCGGCCGCTCGATCACGAGCCCCTCGTCTTCCGCGCCGAGGATGTCGCCACGGTCGGCCGACGAAGTGCGAAGCCTCAGTCGATTGTCGGCGGTGAGGCCAAGAGCGACGATCGCCGGCACCCACTTCACCGCCCACACGCCTTCGGCGTACGACAACGTCGCAGGGGTCGAATAGCTCCAGTCGTCACCCTTGAACGCCCAGGTGGTCTGCAGCGTCGCGGTCGCTCTGTCGCCATCCTGCTCGATCTCGCCGACAGTGACCTTCGCCCTGGCGCCACCCATGCCTTCGACGATCCGTTTGAAGTCCGCCTGGGACACGCGGCCACCCTGGGCAGTGACCACCTGGGAGAGATCCTGCGTGGTCAGCCCCTCGGCCAGGATCTCAGCGGCGTTACGGGGATCGGCTCGGCCGGACGAACAGGCTGTCAGCAGCGCCCCGGTCACGATCGCGGCGCACGCCGCGGCAAAGGTGCGACGACGTGTCACAGAGACCGAGCTCATGTCGACTCTCCCCGAGAAGGTGTCAGCCTGTTCCTACAGGCCAGTGGCGAAGTGAAACAGGTGACGTTTGCGCGTGTCAACGACGACGAACACCACGGCCGTGTCGAGACGGAGGCCACCGGATCGAACCCACCCAACGAGCCCCGTCAGACCCAGTGGCCCCAACTACGGTTTTCGTCGGGAACTTCAATCATTTTCTCGGGATGACTACCCATTGACACGCCTGCTTGCCAGCCAATAGCCTTCGCTCACTTTATGCGGTTTCGACGACACACACTCCCAGGAGCCACCGTGCGCCAACCTGTCCGACTCATGACGATCTTCGCCGTCATCGCCACCACACTGGCACTACCTGTCCCGGCCGACGCGGCTCTCAAGAGCACCACCAGCAAATGCTCGAGCCTTGTCATCATCGGGGCCAGGGGGTCCGGACAGTCCATGTCATCCGGATCGATCAGCGGATTCGGGCCGGAGGTCACCGGTTCAGTCAAGAACATGGTGTCCCGCATCAAGCGGACCGGTACGTACCGCTACGTCGGCGTGAGCTACCCGGCAATTCCCGTGGACCGCAACTGGACCACATCCAAATACTTCGCCAGCGTCGGGAAGGGCGCCAAGTTCACGATGGACACGGTCAAGAGCATCGGCAAGTCGTGCTCGAGCACCAAGTTCGCCTTGATCGGCTACAGCCAGGGTGCCTCGGTCATGCGGTGGGCCATCCGAGACCTGCCCTCGACCCTCCAGGCCCGAGTTCTGCTGGTCGGCATGATTGCCGACCCCGAGCGACGCGGATTCAACACCTCCCCGTCGGACATCGGCTTCGTCGAGAACTACGACTCCGGCACGCTCTATGGGAGCGGCTTGCTCGGCGCAGGCCCGAAGATGCCCTCCGGAAGGTCGCGCGCAGTCGTCCAGTTCTGCCACAAGAACGACAACGTGTGCAATCGCCCGGGCAACAGTGGTGTAGCCGTCGGCGACTGGGGCAAAGTCGACACCAAGACCCACGGGTCCTTCTACAAGACCAGCTCGACGTACCCGAAGACGGGACTGATGCTCTACGTCCCGCTCGCGAACTACGGCGGATTCCGTTAGCAGAGTGTCATCAACGATGACGTCCGCGGCGCGTCTTCCCCAAGCTGCGCCGCGGACGTCGTGATGATGCGTCGGTGTGCCTACTGGTAGACCGGCACCGCGATCTCCGAACCCATCTGCAGTGCTGATGCGTTCGGAAGGGAGTTGAGCCGGACGATCTGGTCGACGGTCTGGCGGATGTCCCCATTGGGGTTGGCCTCGGCGGCGATCTCCCACAGCGTGTGGCCGGGCAGCACCCGGACCGTCGTGGTCTCCGGCGCGGGCCCGGCCGCGTCGCCGGCGACCGACGATGAGCCGAACATCACGACGGCCATCGCGACGGCTGCGACGGCTGCAGACAGGACGACGGCCTTGCCGCGGCGAGTCAGCCGGAGGTGGGACGCCGTGCGGGCATCAGGGACGGCGCGCAGGTGGCGGACCGGGCGGGTGTTGGCGTGCGGAGAGAGATGATCGGTGTGGCCGAATGCGATGCTGCTCATGAGTGCCTCCGTGGGGGAAGTGAGACGGTGATCCTGACGTGTGGTGTGCCGATCAAACGCTGCTCTCGATGTCATTCGAATGGTGCGAACAGGCGTTCGATCGAACACATGTACGACAATAGGGGCCGCCTCTGACAAAAGGAAGGACCTTTCGAACACAATTTCGACTGGCGGTCCTCAACTGCTGCAATGGCGGGCTCGAATTGCCGACGGAAATGTTGCATGTCACATCGTCGGCAGGTCCTGGGGAGGCGATGAACCGGCGAGACGGCTACGTTCGACACATGGCTTCCACGCGTTCGAACGTCCTCACGGCCTGGAAGCAGGCCTCCGCTCAGCAGGCGCCGCTGCTGGCTGCCGGTGTCGCGTTCTACGCGTTCCTGTCGCTCTTCCCAGCTTTGATCGCCGGCGTCCTCGCCTATGGTCTGGTCGCATCTCCCGAGACTGTGCAGCGACAGTCCACCCAGATCGCCGACGCGCTCCCCGCCGATGCCGCCTCGCTGGTCACCGGCCAGCTCGACTCGCTGACCTCGACACCCAGCGACTCGCTCGGAATCGGACTGGCCATCGCGATCCTGCTGGCGATCTACAGCGCCTCCGGCGGCGTCGGCAACCTGGTGACGGCGGTCAACTCGATGTTCGGCCTGGCCGAGACCCGCAACTTCATCAAGCGCAAGCTGCTCGCCCTGGGGCTCACGGCCGGCGCGATCATCTTCCTCGTCGTGGTCATCGGGCTCGTCGCGGCAGCGCCCGCGGTCTTCGACGCCATCGACATCGTCCCGGGCCTTCGAGCCGGACTGGAGGCCGCGCGCTGGATCCTGCTGATCGGCTCGGTCATCCTGGCGATCGGGGTCCTGTTCCGCCTCGCCCCCAACCGCACCAGCACGTCCGGGCTGATGACCAAGGGTGTCGTAGTGGCCAGCACCCTGTGGGTCCTGGTGTCGGTCGGCTTCTCGCTGTATGTGGACAACTTCGGCAGCTATGGCAAGACGTACGGTGCGCTGGCCGGTGTCGTGGTGCTGCTCCTGTGGCTCTGGATCGGCATCTACGCGATCCTGCTCGGCGCCTGCATCGAGGCGGTCCGCGAGAAGGTCGTGACCCCCGAGACCGTCGACGAGGACAAGGAGATCGCCGAGTGGCGCACGGCCGAGGCCGATTCCGAGGAGGAGCTCGTGCCGGTCACCGTCGTCGACGAGCCTGATCCGGCCGAGTCCAACGATGAGAAGTCCCGACGCCGTCTGCGCCTGCCATTCGGCAGGAAGCGCGCCGCTCGCCGCTGAGTGAGAAGTGCCGGGAGATTGAGGGACCAGCGTCGCACTGCGGGCCTGCAGGCCCCCACCTCACGCGCTCCCAGGAGAACCCATGGCCGGCTTCATCCCCAAAGATCCCGCGCAGCAGCACCCTGACGGCCGCCGGCGCGACCCTCGACGAGATTCACGCTCTCGTGACGCAGCTGGCCTCCGCCGACTAGAACAAGCGGCCCACGACGAACGCGAGGACTCCCACCACCACGACGAGTGCGATGACGCCGCTGACCAGGGCGACGTTCGGCCCCCGAGAGCCCGGTAGGGTGCGCTCGCCGAGGTCGACCTCGAAGTCGGGCAGCAGCAGCTGGAGATCGACGTCAGCGGCATCGGACTTGCCGGACGCCGCCAGCAGCGCGCGGGCGGCGGCCTCGACGCCGGACAGCTCGAGTGCCGAGGTGGTGCCGACGTCGCGGACCTCGATCGACCACCCGTCCGCGGCGCGGGTGCCCACGACCAGATAGCTCATCGCGCACCGGCCTTCTTGAGTCGGCGCGCTCCGAGGCGGCGCATCATCGGATCCGCGTACATGAATCCGGCGGGCGACAGTGTCCCGATCCGGCCGAGCACACCACGCCAGGCCGGGAGCGTCCGGTAGACGCGTCGGGTGCCGAACATGTCGACGAGCTCGCGTGCCACGTGGGCGGGAGTCAGCATGACTCCCGCGGCCAAGGCTTCGCGCGCTCCACCGTCGACGTCGAATCCGTCGACCATCGCGGTGTCGGTGCCATCGGGACACACCGCGTGCACCCCAATCTTGTCACCGCGCAGTTCGGCGGCCACGGAGGTTGCCAGCGAAAGCACGGCAGCCTTGGTCGCTGCGTAGACGCTCAGGCCCGGGACCGGTGCGTGCGAGCTGAGCGACGCGAGGATGCCGATCTCGCCACCCTTGACGCCACCCACGGCCTGTCCGCGGAACGTGTCGGCCGCGGCGCGTACGCCCCACATGACGCCCAGCACGTTGACGTCGACCATCGTGCGAACCTGGCTGATCGACAGTGCGGTCAGCTCGCCGTCGATGCCGACACCGGCATTGCAGACCCACGCCCCCAGTGGTGCGATCTCGCAGGCGCGGGCTGCAACGTCGCGGTTGGCCTCAGGGTCCGTGACATCGAGCACGAGACCCAGCGCTGCGCCGATCTCGAGGGCGGTCTGCTCGGCCGCAGCGCCGTCGACATCGGTCACGACGACGTCGTACCCGCGGCCCATGAGCTCGACGGCGATGGCCCTACCTATCCCCCGTCCGGCTCCGGTCACGACGGCTGATCTGGGACTTCCGGGCTTCACGAGGGGCTTCGACACTGCACCAACCTAGATGCGCCGCCCGCGACACGCCATCGAACATATGTTTGAACTGGGGGCGTGTTCGGGGTTAGTCTTCGATCATGAGTGATGACCGCAACGCCGAAGTCACCGAGCTCCCGGACGGGCCGGCCGACTCGACCGGGCTGACCGCCCGCCAGCGCAAGGTGCTGGAGTTCCTGCGCGACGAGATCGAGACCCGAGGCTACCCGCCCAGCATGCGTGAGATCGGCGCAGCCGTCGGTCTGACCAGCACGTCTTCGGTCGCGCACCAGCTGCGCGCGCTCGAGGCACTCGGCTACGTCAAGCGCGATCCCAACCGGCCGCGGGCGCTGGAGATCTTCCTGCCGGACGTCATGGCCGCTCGCCGCTCGATGAGCAGCTCACCCGAGAGCACCTTCGACGAGACCGGCATCGGCGATGCCATGCCGATCGCAACCAATGTGCCGCTGGTCGGTCGCATAGCGGCCGGTGGTCCGATCCTGGCCGAGGAGCGGGTCGAGGAGATCTTCCCGCTGCCCAAGTCGCTCGTGGGCGACGGCACCCTGTTCCTGCTCGAGGTCTCCGGCGACTCGATGATCGACGCAGCGATCTGCAGCGGCGACTATGTCGTGATCCGCCAGCAGCCCGACGCCGAGAACGGCGAGATCGTCGCAGCGATGCTCGACGGCGAGGCGACGGTCAAGACGCTGCAGCGCAAGGACGGCCAGGTCTGGCTGCTTCCGCACAATGCCGACTACTCCCCCATCGACGGCACCCACGCCACGATCCTCGGCAAGGTCACCGCGGTCCTGCGCCGCGTCTGACCCTGTTCGTCACGCGGTGGGACGAGTACGGGCGTCCCACGCACTACGGACCATCTCGATCAGCGAGTGGCGCATCTGCCAGTCGAGGTCGCGCGCCGCGATCTCCCCGGACGCCACGATCCGCGCGGGGTCACCCGGCCGACGGTCGCCAACCTCAGGCTCGAACGGGATGCCGCTCGCCTGGGCCACCGCGTCCATGATCTCGCGCACCGACACACCGTCGCCGCTGCCGAGGTTGTAGACCGGCTCGAGCCCGACGCCCGCGAGCAGCTTCTTCGCCGCCACGACGTGCGCCTCGGCCAGATCGGCCACATGGATGTAGTCGCGCTCACAGGTGCCGTCCGGTGTCGGGTAGTCAGTGCCGTTGATGCGCGGCGTCCGCCCCTCCACCAGCGCCTCGATGACCAGTGGGAACAAGTTGTGCGGGCTGGTGTCGTAGAGCTCAGGCACCGCCGAGCCGACGACGTTGAAGTAGCGCAGCGATGTGTGATGCAACGGGAAGGCACGCGCCGCGTCTCGCAGCAGCCACTCGCCGATCAGCTTGCTCTCGCCATACGGTGACTCAGGCGCGGTCGGCGTCGCCTCAGTGACGATGTCGACGTCGGGCGTGCCGTAGACCGCCGCGCTCGAGGAGAACACGATCTTGTCGACGTCGGACTCGTGCATCGCCTGCAACAGGCTCACGGTGCCCTGCACGTTCTGCTCGTACGTGTGCAGGGGACGCTGCACCGACACCCCGGCGTACTTGAACCCCGCGAGGTGGACGACGGCCTCGATCTCGCGCTCGACCATGACCTTGGCCATCAAGGTGCTGTCGAGGATCGTCGTGTCGACGAAATCGACCTCCGCCGGGACGAACTCGCGGTGCCCGCTCGAGAGGTCGTCGACCACGACACACTCGAGCCCGGCCATGCTCAGTGCCCGCACGACGTGCGAACCGATGTATCCGGCACCGCCGGTGACGAGGACGCTCATTTCACCAGCGTGCCAGCAAGGCGGCCGGCCTGTGAAGCGAGGGTCTGCCGGGGTCGCCGAGCCTCACGCGTCAGCACGAGCGGCCTCGTCAAGGCGGCGTAGTGCGGCGAGGGCGATCTCACGATCGGTCGTCCGCCACATGTCCGGAAGGGAGGCGGCCAGGAACGAGCCGTATCGGGCCGTCACGATGCGGGGATCGAGGATCGCGACAACACCCTTGTCGGTCGCGCGCCGGATCAGCCGCCCCGTGCCCTGCGCCAGCAGCAGTGCCGCGTGACTGGCGGCGACGCTCATGAACCCGTTGCCGCCACGCTTCTCGACCAACCGTTGGCGGGCGCTCATCAGCGGGTCGTCAGGGCGGGGGAACGGGATCCGATCGATGATGACCAGCTGACAGGTGTCGCCCGGCAGGTCGACGCCCTGCCACAGGCTCAGCGTGCCGAACAGGCACGTGCTCGGCGTCTCGGCGAAGCGTCTGGCGAGCTCGGGCAGCTGGGCGTCGCCTTGGCACCAGATGTCGATGTCGGGCAGTCGTTCGCGCACCTCTTCGGCCGCCTTCTCCGCGGCCCGACGCGACGAGAACAGGCCGAGAGTGCGGCCGCCGGCTGCCTCGACCAGTGAGGTGATCTCGGCGAGCTGTGCCTCCTCCAACCCGTCGCGGCCCGGCAGCGGCAGGCCCTTGGCGACGTAGAGCATGCCCTGCTTGCGATAGTCGAATGGCGATCCGACGTCGAGTGAGCTCCACGTGTCGGCCCCCGGCTCGAGTCCCAACGAACGGGCCACGGGGTCGAAGCCGCCGCCGAGTTGGAGGGTCGCGCTGGTCAGCACCACGGTCTTGCCGCCGAAGAGCTTGTCGCGCAGGCTTGCCGAGACGTCGATCGGCGCAATGTGCAGCTGCTTGTTGCCGCGGTTGTCGCTCATCCAGAGCACTTCGGTCTCGCCCTTGGCAGCCATCCGTTCGGCGATCTTGCGG
Organism: Aeromicrobium sp. A1-2; assembly: GCF_003443875.1. Taxonomy (NCBI): domain Bacteria; kingdom Bacillati; phylum Actinomycetota; class Actinomycetes; order Propionibacteriales; family Nocardioidaceae; genus Aeromicrobium; species Aeromicrobium sp. A1-2. Next base: position 1,699,583 of record NZ_CP027482.1, read on the forward strand.
ACGTCGTCGACCATGCCCCGCGCCTGCTGGCGGGCCGCATCGGGCTCGCCCTTTTCTTTGTCCTTGGGGAACGCCGACAGGCACGCGCGAGCGGTGTCCCGGACGAAGGCCAGCACCTCGCGCAGCGGCTGAGGCGGATCGTCGATGCGGCCCTCCTCGGTGCGGGCCAGCACGTCGGCGAGCGCGTCGGAAGCATCAGTGAGGTCGTCGGCCTCGCGCCCGTCAACCTGCCCACGGGCACGGCGCGCTGCGCGCTCGACCACGACAGGGTCCAGCTCGTCGGTCGATGCCTGGGTCACCCGCGCGGCCAGCTCGTGCGCCTCGTCGACGATGACCGCGTCGTACTCCGGGAGCATCGGCACGCCGTCGATCGCGTCGATCGCCAGCAGCGCGTGGTTCGTCACGACTACCTGGGCGGTCTGCGCATCCTCCCGGGCCAGCTCGGCGAAGCACTCCTTGGCATGGGCGCAGCGCGAGGCACCGAGGCATTCCCGGTGGTTGACGCTGACCTGGCGCCAGGCCCGTTCGGTGTGCGACGGGGCGGAGTCGCGGTCGGCGATCTGGCGAGACACGGACTGTTCCTCGGCCCACTCACGCAGCTCGAGGACCTCGGCTCCCAGCGAGCCCTCGGGCACGTCGACCAACGTGCCCTGGTCGTCCGGGGCGCCCTCGCGCACGCGGTGCAGGCAGGCGTAGTTGCCACGCCCCTTGACCACGGCGTGATGCGGCACCACGTCGAGGGTCGCCTTCGCGGCGTCCTTGAGCGCGGGAATGTCGCGCTCGACGAGCTGATGCTGCAGGTTGAGCGTCGCCGTGGCGACCACGACCCGCTTGCCGTGCAGCAGGCTCGGCACGAGATAGCCGAGCGACTTGCCGGTGCCTGTGCCGGCCTGGACCAGCAGGTGCTGACCGCTCTCGAGGGCGTGCTGGACGGCCTCGGCCATCTGAATCTGGCCCGGGCGGTCCTCTCCCCCGACGGCCTCCACGGCGGCATGCAGGACTGCGCGGACGTCAGGCTCGGAAGGCATGGCGCAAGGCTAGTCGCGGCACGGCTGGTCTCCCGACGTGCGTCCACAACCCACCCGGCGCCGAGCGACGGACCACGTCAGACGGCGTAGGGCTCGAGCTCGCTGGCGAGCTGACCGTGGACCCGCGCAACCACGTGGGTGCCGTCGGACTCGTGGTCGAGCGACTCGATCTCGCCCTGCGTGTGGATCTGGTTGAGCAGGTCTCCGCGGGCGTACGGCAGCACGACGTCGACCAGGCTCGCGGGCTGCGGCAGGTCGGCCTCGATCGCGCTGAGCAGCTCGTCGATGCCCTCGCCGGTGCGGGCGCTGACCACGACGGCATGCGGCTCGCGGGCCAGCAGGGACTTCAGCACCAGCGGATCGGCGGCATCGGCCTTGTTGATGACGATGATCTCGGGCACGTCGAGCGCGTCGACGTCGGCCAGCACGGCACGGACGGCTGCGATCTGGCCCTCGGGGTCGGGATGAGACCCGTCGACGACGTGCAGGATCAGGTCGGACTCGGCGATCTCCTCCAGCGTGGAGCGGAACGCCTCGACGAGCTGGTGCGGAAGGTTGCGGACCAGCCCCACGGTGTCGGACATCGTGTAGACCCGGCCGTCCGAGGTCTGGGTGCGGCGCGTGGTCGGGTCGAGGGTCGCGAACAGCGCGTCCTCGACCAGGACACCTGCGTCGGTCAGCCGGTTGAGCAGGCTGGACTTGCCGGCGTTGGTGTAGCCCGCGATCGACACCGACGGGATGTCGTGGCGCCGCCGGTTGGCCTTCTTGGTCCCCCGAGCTTTGCCGAGGTCCTTGAGCTCGCGACGAAGCTTGGTCATCTTCATCTGGATGCGACGGCGATCCGTCTCGAGCTTGGTCTCGCCGGGTCCACGACCACCGATCCCCTCGCCGCCGGCGGCCTGTCCACCGGCCTGGCGGGACAGGTTGCCGCCCCAGCCGCGTAGGCGTTGCGTCTGGTATTGCAGCTGGGCGAGCTCGACCTGCGCCTTGCCCTCCTTGGACTTGGCGTGCTGGGCAAAGATGTCCAGGATCAGCGCGGTGCGGTCGACGACCTTGACCTTGCAGCGGTCTTCGAGGTTGCGCAGCTGGCTGGGTGCAAGCGCTCCGTCACAGATGATCGTGTCGGCGCCGGTCGCCTCGACCGCGGCGCGGAGGTCCTCGACCTTGCCGCTCCCGATGTAGGTCGCGGGATCGGGCTTCTGACGCCGCTGGATCAGCGCATCGAGGACCTCGGAGCCTGCGGTCTCGGCGAGCAGCTTGAGCTCGGCCATCGAGTTGTCGGCATCCTCGGCGGTGCCCTCGGTCCACACACCGACCAGGACGACCCGCTCGAGCCGTAGCTTGCGGTACTCGACCTCGGTGATGTCCTCGAGCTCGGTCCGAAGACTCGCGACGCGTCTGAGCGAGTTGCGCTCTTCCAGTTCGAGGCCCTCGGTGTTGCCGTGGCCGGTGTCCGTCGGGTCCGTGCCCGCGTCCGTCGAGCCGGTCGAAGCATCCTCGTTCATCGGGTCTGTTCCCGCGTCTGTCGAGCCGGTCGAAGCGTCTGTCATGCGATCCATTCCATGTCGCCACGTGCGACGATCTCGGCGGGGCCAGTCAGGATGAGGTGGTCGTCGGCGCGCCAGGTCACGTGGACCGTGCCGCCGGGTACGTCGACTCGATAGGTGGTGGGGCGGATCGCCCCGTCGGCGACGGCCGCGGCAACCGCAACGGCGCACGCGCCAGTGCCGCAGGAACGGGTCTCCCCGGATCCACGCTCGTGGACCCGCATCGAGACGTGCTCGGCGGCTTCGCGGACGACGAACTCGATGTTGACGCCGTCCGGATAGACGGTGTGGTCGAAGTCCGGCTGGGTCAACAGCGTGCCGGCATCGCTGAGGCGTTCGACGAAGGCGATGGCGTGCGGGTTGCCGGTGCGTACGTCCTGGGCTTCCCAGGTGCGACCGTCGGCGCCGACCTTGGACACGCCCCGTACCTCGGGGGTGCCCATGTCGACCGAGATCGCGTCACCCAGCGCCGCTCCTTGCGCACGTGGAATCGTGATCGTCTTGTCACCGTCGCGGGTGCCGATCACGATAGGGCCGGACGCGTCGGCAAGCCCCTCCTGCACGAGGTGCAGTGCGAAGACCCGGATGCCGTTGCCGCACATCTCGCTGACCGATCCATCCGCGTTGCGGTAGTCCATGAACCACTCGCCGTCGGACTGCCGGCCGAGCGCGGCCGAGCGGATGACACGCATGATGCCGTCGGCGCCGATGCCCCGGCGTCGGTGGCACACAGCCGCCACGAAGCTATCGTCCAGATCGCCGTGGATCGTGCCGTCATGGTCCGGGAGCAGCACGAAATCGTTCTCGGTGCCGTGTCCCTTGAGCCATGCAAATGCCATACCCACGAGTCTACCGGTGGCGTCCTTGCTCACCGGTAGACGAGCTCACGGAGCAGAGATGAGCTCGAGGGCCGATCCCACCAGGTCTGCGGAGTCGTACGGCAACCAGTGGATGCGTGGGTCCTTGCGAAACAGCCGGTCCTGCCGGCGGGCGAACTTGCGCGTGCCCACGACTGTCGCGGTCCGGGCCTCGTCCTCGGTCGTCTCGTCGCGCAGAAAGGCCAGGATCTGCTGGTACCCCAGCGCCCGGCTCGCCGTCAGTCCGTCCTCGAGGCCGTCCTCTCGCAGTGCACCCACCTCCTGCACGAATCCGTCGGCCCACATCTGGTCGACGCGCGCGGCAAGACGTCCGTCGAGCACGTCCCGTGGCACGTCCAGCCCGAGCATCACCAGGCTGTCGAAGACCGACTCGTGGGCCGGCATCGTCGCGGTGAACGGTCTGCCCGTGAGCTCGATGACCTCCAGGGCGCGAACGATGCGCCGATCGTTGGTCGGCAGGATCTGCGCCGCCGCGGCGGGGTCGCGGTCGGCCAATTCGGTGTGCAGGGCCGCGGGCCCGCGAGCAGCCAGCTCGGCGGCCCACCGGGCACGGACCACCGGATCCGTGCCCGGGAACTCGAGCCGATCCAGGATCGCCCGGACGTACAGCGCCGATCCGCCGACAACGATCGGCGTGACACCGCGGGCCAGGCAGTCCGCGATCGCCGCTCGTGCCCAGGTCTGGAACTCCGCGACGCTTGCCGTCTCGGTCACCCCGAGCACGTCGAACAGGTGATGGCGGATGCCCCCGCGTTCAGCTTCGGACGGCTTGGCGGTGCCGATGTCCATGCCGCGATAAAGCTGCATCGAGTCGGCGTTCACGATCTCGGCACCGATGCGTTGAGCCAGTGCGACCGCGAGCGAGGACTTCCCCGACGCGGTGGGACCGACCACGGTCACGATGCGATCGGTCACAGACACGCCGAAATTCTCGCAGTAGTGTGTTGAGCGAATGGGGGGCGGCTGCCTCCACACCTGCTATCTAGGAGCGAGACATGGGTTTCCTCGACAAGCTCAAGAAGAAGGCACCCGAGCTCAAGGACAAGGCTGCCGACCTCGCCGCGAGCCAGAACGACAAGATCGACAGCGGCATCGACAAGGCCGCCGATGCGATCAACAAGGCCACCAAGGGCAAGTTCGACGACAAGATCGACGGAGCGGCCGACAAGGCCAAGGACGGCATCGACAAGCTCGCCGATGATGACAAGTAGCTAGCGAAGCACCCAGTCGGCCACCCAGTAGCCGACGCCGAAGGGCGCCACGTCGACGCGCAGACGCGCGATGATGTTGGCGCCCTCGGTCATCTCCCCCAACGTCCTTAGTGCCGGCACACCCGCGGCCCACAGCTCGGCGCCCAGGTCGAGATCGAGCGCGAGCAGAGCCGAGGAGTCGCCCGTGCCCAGCGCCGTCGCGATCACCGCGTCATGTGTCTCGGCCCGGTTGTCGAGGAAGCCCGGCGCCGATGTCGACCGCTTTGCGCTGCCGTCGGCCATCACGAGCAGCGCGACCCGATCGCTCACGGCAGGCGTACCCGTCGAGTACGTCCGTGGCCCCTCCCACCCTGCGCGATCCAGCAGCCACGCCCCAACCGCGAGACTCAACGGGAGGTCGGTTCCGGGTCCACCGACGTGAAGGTCCACGCCGTACGCCGCGAAGGTGCCACCGGCCGTCTCGTCGCGATCGGCACCCGAGCCACCCGCGCCCAGCACGACGACACGGTCGGGTCGCGTATCGATCAGGGCTGCTACGGCCTCATCGCAGGCCTGTCGCACCTCGGTCAGCTCACCTGACGCGCCTGCCGCAACCTCGGGAATGATCATCGGCGGGTGGGGGCACACGGCTGCGGCAAGGATCACGGGTCAGAGGCTACCGGGGCGTGACACGATGGAGCGGTGTTCGAGTCTCGGGGGCTGCCCGACTACCCACCGCCACGCAATGCGTGGGAGTACCCGCCGCCACCGATCTCGCGCCGCTGGAAGTGGGTCGCGATCCTCGCCGGCCTCGCGGGGCTGGCCGGCGGCTCCTCACTGCTGGTCACCGCGATCGTTCTGGGCACCTCCGGAGCGCCGGGGATCATCGACGACGAGGACCTCATCCGGGTCATCGAGCGCGAGTGCCGGACCATGACCGAGTCGGTCGAGTCGACGCGACTGATCGGATCGCTCCCCCAGCAGGCGCGAGCGATCCAGCAGCAGAACCGCGCGGTCAGCCGCATGGTGTCCGCGATCGAACGCGGACGTGCGCAAGCCATCCGCGAGGACCGCCCGACCGAGCAGTGGCTGGCCGACTGGCGGGCGATCGTCGAGGCTCGCAACCGTTTCGTCCTCGAACTGGTCGAGAACGGAGCGGCGTCGTTCGACATGCCACTCGATCCCGACGGCGTCCCGGTCAACGTACGCATGGAGGACGCGTGGCTGGCGGAGTCGTCGTGCGACGTGCCGAGCGTGCTGGTCAGTCCCTATCCGGACGATTCTTCTGACGTCTGACGCGCGGCAGCCTTTTTTTCCTGCTTGAATGCTCGCACCTTGGCCAGCGACTCGGCGTCCACCACGTCGGCCACCGACCGATAGCCCTTGCGCCCGTAGTCGCCTACGACCGTCGTCCAGCCGGCCGGCTTCACCCCGAGCTGCTTGGCCACCAGGGCCGTGAAGATCTTGGCCTTCTGCTCGCCGAATCCGGGCAGTGCCCGCAGCCGCGTCATCAACTCCTTGCCGGTCCGGGCCTCGGACCAGATACGTGACGCGTCGCCGTCGTAGTCATCGACGACGACCCGGGCCAGAGCCTGCATGCGGCCGGCCATCGATCGGCCATAGCGGTGGACCGCCGGTGGCGTCGCGCACAGGTCGGCGAACGCCTCCGGCTCGGTATCGGCGATCGCGGCCGGATCGAGCGTGCCGAACCGGTCGAGCACCTTCGCAGGCCCGGCGAAGGCCCGTTCCATCGGAAACTGCTGGTCGAGCATCATGCCGATCAGCAGGGCGAACGGATCAGCGTTCAACACCTCGTCGGCGTGCGGGTCCTGAGCGATCTGGATGGCCATGTGGCCATCTTGCCACTCGGCTCCGGCCCGTCCCCACGACCAGTCCAGGCCGGTCGGAAGGCGTGTTCAGACTGCGCACGTCGGGGCGGGCGGAAGCGGTGCCGGGGCGCCCAGCGATGGCATCCCGAGGCCTACCGAACGGACCTCGGTGCGGCCCTCGCGCGCGGCCCAGGCGTCGCCCGATGTCGTACGACGGACGCTGATCGGATCGTCGTCGCTGACCAGGTGGTGGGGTGCGGCGTACGTGATGCGGACCTCGACCATGTCGCCCGGGCGGACCTCGTGGTCCCCCGGCGCGAAGTGCACGAGGCGGTTGTCGCGGGCCCGGCCGGTCAGGCGGTGCGTCGCTCCGTCCTTCTTGCCTTCGTGATCGGCGACCAGCAGCTCGATGACCCGGCCCTCCTGCTTCTTCGCCTCGGTCCACGCAACCTCGTTGACCACCTCGATCAGCCGGTCGTAGCGCTCCTGCACAACTTCCTTGGGCACCTGGTCGGGCAGGTCGGCAGCGGGCGTTCCGGGTCGTTTGGAGTACTGGAAGGTGTAGGCGCCGGTGAAACGCGCCCTGCGAACCACGTCGATCGTGTCGAGGAAGTCCTCCTCGGTCTCGCCGGGGAAGCCCACAATGATGTCGGTCGTGATCGCGGCGTCGGGCATGGCCTCGCGGACGCGGTCGATGATGCCAAGGAACTTGCTCTGCCGGTATGACCGGCGCATCGCCTTGAGGACGCGGTCCGAGCCTGACTGCAGCGGCATGTGCAGCTGCGGCATGACGTTGGGCGTCTCGGCCATCGCGACGATGACGTCGTCGGTGAAGTCCTTGGGGTGCGGGCTCGTGAAACGTACGCGTTCCAGTCCGTCGATCTCGCCGCAGGCACGCAGCAGCTTGGCGAAGGCCTGCTTGTCACCGAACTCGACCCCGTACGCGTTGACGTTCTGCCCCAGCAGCGTCACCTCGACGACACCGTCGTCGACGAGCGCCTGGATCTCGGCGAGGATGTCGCCCGCCCGTCGGTCCTTCTCCTTGCCGCGCAGCGCCGGGACGATGCAGAACGTGCAGGTGTTGTTACAACCCACGCTGATCGAGACCCACGCCGCGAACACCGAGTCGCGCTTGGTCGGCAGGGTGGACGGGAAGACCTCGAGCGACTCGAGGATCTCGACCTGCGACTCCTCCGCGATGCGGGCCCGCTCCAACAACACCGGCAGCGAGCCGATGTTGTGAGTGCCGAAGACAACGTCGACGTACGGCGCTTTCTTGGTGATGGTGTCGCGGTCCTTCTGTGCCAGGCAGCCGCCCACGGCGATCTGCATGCCGGGGTTCTTGGCCTTGACGCTCGCGATGTGCCCGAGGTTGCCGTAGAGCTTGTTGTCGGCGTTCTCCCGGACGGCACACGTGTTGAACACGACCAGGTCAGGCGTGGTGCCGTCCGCGGCCGGGACGTAGCCATCGGTCTCGAGCAGACCGCCCAGCCGTTCGGAGTCGTGGACGTTCATCTGGCAGCCGTAGGTGCGCACTTCATAGGTCTTGGTCATGACCCGTCAATGGTACGTCGAGGTTCACCCGTGAAGATTCGCGTACGGAACTGCCCTCAGACCTGCCGTGGGGTCCGGCCCGCCTCTCGGATGCTGATCAACAGCGTCAGCGCACGATCGGCTGCCTCAGTCCCACCCTTCTGGTTCTGGGCAGTCACGATGCGATGCTCCTCGTCGACCACGACGTGGTCGTTGAACAGCTCGACGAGACGGGAGCTGTTGTTGCGGTAGTCGGCCCCGGCCTTGCGCAGCTCCGTCTCGGGATGCTTGGGAGTGCGTTTGATCCGCAGCTGGCTGACCTGGCGGTTGGTGACCGACGTCATCTTGACGCCTTCGACCAGCGGCCTCCCGTCCGGCTTGACGGCACCGATGAACCCGAGAGGGCCGTGGCAGACCCCGCCGAGAACCTTTTCGGCCGCGTAGGCCTGGGACAGCTTCTCGCTGAGGATGTCCGACTGGGCCAGGTCGTAGGACGCACCCCACCCCCCGGCCAGGAAGATCACGTCGTAGTCGTGGAAGTCCAGATCCGCGATCGCCAGGGACTCTTGGGCCTTGGTCTGGAACGACGGGTCCTTGAGGAAGCGCTCGTCGTCCGCCGTGCGCACGACCGGTCGCAGCGAGAGCGCCTCGATGGGGATCGCCCCACCCTTGACGCTGGCGACGTCGACATCCATGCCCGCATCGAGGAAGACGTAGTACGGCTCCGTCATCTCCGAGGCGTAGACGCCGGTGCCGCGACCACGCTTGACCACCTCGCCGGTGGCCGGGTCGATCGCGTCGAGAGTCCCGTGACTGGTCGTGATCACCAGAGCCCGAGAACCCGTGAGATCGATGTCGGTCCTGGCTCGGTACGTCGACTTGCTGGGCAGCGTGGCCATGTCGGGCCTTTCTGGATGGGGTACGTACGGGGGCGATCACGACTCGCGGAGTTCCCAAAGGACTATTAGCCCACCGGCGTATCCGCCGGACGATAGCCTTGGCTGCACAAAATGGTGCGACTGAGTCCACCAGTAGCAACGGCTAACGTGAGGAAACGTCATGGCACGAAGGGTCCAGATCATCGAGAAGGCAGAGATCTTCGACGACTTCGACGGCGCGCTGCTCGACCCGGAGACCCGTAGCCAGCGCTACCAGCTGAACGGCAAGACGTACGACCTCTACCTGTCCGCAGCCAGCAAGGCCACGGTGGACGCGTTCATCGCCGATCTGGTCGACGGCGCCGAAGAGGTCAAGGGCCAGCGTCAGGCCCGGGCCACCAAGGGGACATCACTGGGTGTCGATGAGAAGAAGCGTCGCGTCGAGGCGTACAACACGGCGAACCCCGACAACACCTACACCCGCTACACCGCTCACGTCCAAAGCTGGTGGGCTGCCAACGGCCGGTAGGTTCCCGCCGTCGCTCGGCACGCAAAGTGCGCGATCCTGCACCGTCCTGAGCTGCTGAAACGGGCAGGATCGCACAATTTGTGAAGCAAACCAGGCCTAGCCCAGCAGCCGCTTGGCAAAGCCCCGGTTGACCTCCGAAGCGCGCTGCTGCTCACCCGCGAACGCACTGACCACGACGAGTGCTCCGGTGACCGCCGGGAGAGCCCACTGGAGCATCTGCAGCTGGCGCTGGGCGTCGGCCACCTCAGGCGGTGTGCCGAACGTCGGCTCGGTGCCGGACTTCACGGCCACCTTGTCGTGCGCGGAGACCTTCTGCCCGAGCACCCGGCTGTACGCCGTCACGCCCAGCGCTGCAGCGGTCAGGGCAGTCTTGGCCACTGCCATCGACGTGACGCCCTTCTGACCTGCGAGACGAGACTTGTTGCCCTGAATCTGGCCCAGGCTGCCGACGAGGTGCGCGCCGATCGCTGCGGCGTTCATCGGGGTCCAGCGGTCCCACCCGGCATTCGCCACCGCGCCGACGTCCTCGGGGCTGGACGCCTGGGCGGCGGCGGGGTTGAGAGCGACGGCATTGGCGAGAGTGCCACCGAACCAGGCCGACAGGCCGAGATCGTGGAGCGAGCGGGAGACGGTGTTGCGGGCCACGGGAATCCTCCAGTTGGTTGTCACCGGGAGCGGTCTCCCGACGTCATGGACACTGGATACCCGTTCGGCCGAGCCGACAAACCTCCCCGCGTGCAGCCTCCGGCTACGAGTCGCCCTGCACTGCCGCACGACTCGTGGAGGAGAGGCTCTCCAGGGCGACGACGGCCCGGTCGGCGTCATCCTCGGGCACGAACAAGTGATCGTGGAAGGCCGCGGCCACCACGTTGCAGCTGATGTCGACTTCGGTCAACGCACGGCTGACGGCAGCGGTCAGCCCGACCGCGTCGAGCGCGCTGTGCACCGTCAGCGTGATCCACGCAGCGACGAACTCGTACGTCAGGCCGAGCGCGTCGGCCCGTTCCGCCTGGAGGATCAGTGTGACTCCCTCGTCCTCGACGAAAGACATGACAGGTCCGTCGATCGTGGCTGCAACCTCGGCGTCGACGCTGACGAACACGTACCGGCCGGCCCGGAGCTCAGGAGTCATCTCAGCGAGAAGCTGAGACAGGTCGGTGATGGCGTTCATGGCGTCGGTGCCTCCGATCGGGCCGCCGTCCGCCGGCGCAGCAGGCCCCTCGCGACCACCACGAGCATAAGCGCCCCCCCGGTCAGCCAGATCCAGGTGTCCAGCTCGTCGACGAACCGCGTCACCTTGGCCTGGATCGTCGCGAACCCGTCGACGATCGGGTCCGAGCCGGTCGCCCCAGCGAAGTTCTCCCGCAGCTCGATGACCCCGTAGTAGGCGACGTAGACGCCCATCAGCACCACGACGACGCCGCCGATGCGGCCGATGACCGGCATCAACGAACGGAACCGGCCGACAGCCTCGGTGCTGGCCAGCGCCGCAGATACCGCCAGCACCCCGACGAGCACCGTCATGCCCGCCGCGTAGGCGACGTACGCCAGCACACCACCCGCGATCGAGTCGCTCCGGAACGTCGAGAACGTCACAGCAAGGAACGGCCCGATCGTGCACGACAACGAGGCGACGGCGTAGGCGATGCCGTAGCCGAACATCGACCCCAGCGCCTCGGACGGCGACGAGGAGACCTTCGGGATCAGGAAGCGGATCTCCCGGCCCGCGACCATCGCGAGCCCCATGATCGCCAGGACGACGCCGATCACGACGGTGGCGTACGGAAGGTACTTCTGCACCGAGAGGCTGATCGGCGCGACGACCAGGGCGAACACGCCGAACACCAGCAGGAAGCCGACCGCCATGACGGCCGTCGCGGTGAGGGCACGCAACAGCGCGGCCGAACGGGAGCGTTCGTGCCCGCCGACGACCACCAGCGCAAGATAGCCCGGCAGCATCGCGAATCCGCACGGGTTCAGGGCCGCGACTAGTCCTGCGGCGAAGGCCAGCGAGACGATCGACCAGTCCATGGTCAGCCGGCGATCTTGGCGATTCTCGAGTCGAGCTCGGACGCTGAGAGCGCACCCGCGACGACATCGACGTCACCATCGGCGGAGATGAACGCGTACGACGGCTGCGACGTGACCCCGAACCGCGCCCACACGGCGGCCTTGGTGTCGGCGAGGTTCGGGAAGTCCAGGTCGAACTCCTCGACGAACCCCTTCATGGGCTCCACGTCGTCCAATGCGGCAACGCCCAGGAAGCTGACGCCCGAGGACTTCGCAGCGTCACGTACGCGGGGGGCCTCGCCCTTGCAGATGTGGCACCACGGCGCCCAGAACCACACGACGGCCGGCTTGCCGGCGAGGCTCGCACCCTCGAACGTCGCGCCGGCGGTCGTCTTCGACGTGAACTGCAGCTGCTTGGGCACGCTCACGGCTTCGGCCTCGCCCTGCGGTGCGTCCGACGACGCGGCAGCGGTCGGAGCGGTCGATGTGGAGGTAGTTGCCGAGGACGACGTCGTCTCGCCCGAGCCGCACGCGGCCAAGGTGAGCATCGCGGCGGCGGCGAGGCCGATGATCGTGGATCTTCTCATGTGACTGGTCCTGGACCTGGGGGACGTGGACTCCCGACGCTACCGTCCTGAGCCTGATCCCCACGGTCCGAAGGCGTGACGAGGTGGTGACGTCACCCTCAACAGCCGCGACAGCCGGGCTCAGCAGCCCTTGGCGCTGGTGTAGCAGCGCAGCTTCGGCTCGGCTGACGCCTGCTCGACACCGACCAGGTTGACGAATGGCAGCGGCACGCTGGCCAGGCCCGGCGCCCCGGACAGGACCTGCAGCACGTTCTGCAGGTTCAGCGGGTCGACGCCCGGGTGGTACAGCTGCAGGCACACCGATCGATTGATCCGCGAGACCTTGGCGGGCCCCTTGTGGTCGAGCGCATCCATCGCCAGCGCGTACGCCGTCGGGTCGATCGTGCCGACAGTCAGGTGCTCGTAGACGTCGAGTGGGCAGACGTCCTGCGTCGCGACGTTGGTGATTGCCCCCTGGCCCGTGTGCAGCGCCGAGGATGCCGTCGCGTTGGTGTCGCTCGGAGTCACGACCTCGTCGGTGCGGGTGTAGATCTGTGTGTAGGAGATGCCCTTGAAGGTCTCGGCACGACTGTTCAATGCGGCGATGAACTTCGCCGTGGCCTGCTGCTGCCAGACCGCCGGCAGGCAGGTCGTGACTCCCTCGATACAGGTCGGCAAGCCGGCCGTGCCGTGGTTGGAGCCCGCCATGCCGATCACGTCGTCGACCATGGCGCGGGTGTCTGGCCAGAAGCGCAGCGCCCATCGCATCGACATACCGCCCTGGCTGTGACCCATGATCGCAATGTCCCTCGTCGACATCGCCCGCATCGTGCGGATCGCGTAGACGAGGTACTCCCCCGAGACCTGGATGTCGCCCAGCGTGTGCGCCGGCATGTCGATCGCACACCACGGGCGTTGCTGCGCCGTGAATGCCCGCTCGTAGTTCCACGAGTAGTTCTCGCGGACCGTCACGCCTGTCGCCGGGTTGAGCAGGATCGGCTGGAGCGTGGACGTCTTGAAGTTGCCGCTGCACTGGAGCGCGGCCTTGAGGGTCGCGGCCTTGACGGTCAGTCGTGGACCTGGGCGGTCGACCGGGGCGTACGGAGATGCGGTCGCGGCAGAGGCCGGGACGGCACTCATCACCGACGCGGCAACGAACGCAGTGGTGCACAACAGAGTGGAAAGGACGGAACGGCGCATGGATGACTCCCTCATCGGTCGGGTGGACCAACGAGCCGGTGTGACCCACGTTACGTCTGCAATCGCGGGCCAGACGCTCGATCGAGAGCATCAGCCGTCAGGATGCGCCTGCCCAACTACTCCAATTCGTCATGCAACCAGTCCCATGAACCACGAAATTCGGGCTAGGTTGAAGCGCATGGCAGACCAGACACCGATGGTTTCGATGCACGGCGTCCAGAAGTGGTTCGGGCAGCTGCACGTACTCCAGGACATCGAGCTCACCGTCGCCCCGGGCGAAGTCGTCGTCGTGATCGGTCCATCCGGGTCCGGCAAGTCGACTCTGTGCCGGGCGATCAACCGGCTCGAGACGATCGACGAGGGAACGATCCAGATCGATGGAAAGACGCTTCCCGAGGAGGGCAAGGGTCTGGCCCAGCTCCGAGCCGACGTCGGCATGGTCTTCCAGTCGTTCAACCTGTTCGCGCACAAGTCGGTCCTCGAGAACGTGACCCTCGGCCCGATGAAGGTCCGCGGCGTCAAGAAGGCCGATGCCGAGACGCGGGGGCACGAGCTGCTCGAACGTGTCGGCATCGACAGCCAGGCCGACAAATATCCGGCTCAGCTCTCCGGCGGGCAGCAGCAGCGGGTCGCCATCGCCCGCGCGCTCGCGATGGAGCCCAAGGTCATGCTCTTCGACGAGCCCACCTCGGCGCTCGATCCGGAGATGATCAAAGAAGTCCTCGACACCATGGTCGACCTCGCCAAGGGCGGCATGACGATGATCGTCGTGACGCACGAGATGGGGTTCGCCCGCACGGCTGCCGACCGGGTGCTGTTCATGGCCGACGGCCAGATCATCGAGGAAAACACCCCCGAAGAGTTCTTCACCAACCCCACGTCGGATCGAGCCAAGGACTTCCTCGGCAAGATCCTGAAGCACTAGAGAGGGAACGATATGAAACGCGTACAATTTGCCGTCCTCGCAGCTACCGCTGCCCTGATCCTGGGAGCCTGCGGAAGCGCCGGCGATGACGAGAACCCGGTCGACACCAAGGTCGACGACAACGCCGCGAGCCAGTTCGAGGACGGCACCGCGATGAAGGCGATCGCCGAGTCGGGCAAGGTCCGCATCGGCGTCAAGTTCGACCAGCCCGGCCTCGGATTCAAGAGCGCCGGCGACGACCAGCCCGCCGGCTTCGACGTCGAGATGGCCAAGATCGTTGCGGCCAAGCTGGGCATCTCGGCCGACAAGGTCGAGTGGGTCGAGACCATCTCGGACAACCGCGAGCCGTTCCTGCAGAAGGGCACGGTCGACTTCGTCTTCGCGTCCTACTCGATCACCGATGACCGTCGCAAGGTCGTCGGACAGGCCGGACCGTACTTCCTGACCGGCCAGCAGTTGCTGGTCAAGAAGGGCAGCGACATCAAGGGCGTCGATGACATCAAGGGCAAGGAAGTCTGCTCGGTCACCGGTTCGACCTCGCTCAAGCAGGTCGAGGAGAAGGGCGCCAAGGCGCGCGGCTTCGAGACGTACTCGCAGTGCCGCGACCAGGTGCTCGACGGTGGCGTCGACTCGATGACCACGGACGGCTCGATCCTGCTCGGCTACGCCGCCCTCAACCCCGACGAGCTCGAAGTCGTCGGAGAGCCGTTCTCCGAGGAGCGCATCGGCATGGGCTACAGCCAGGACAAGCCTGAGCTGTGCCAGTTCCTGACCGACACGATCCAGGAAGCCATGGACAACGGCGACTGGGCCAAGGCCTTCGAGGGCACCCTCGGCAAGTCCGGTGCGGAGACGCCCACACCGCCGACGATGGACGCCTGCGCCTGATCCCTGCCCGAGCCGGGACCGCCTCACGGCGGTCCCGGCCCGGCTCGACTTCCCACCCAGCACAGAGAGGACGGTGACGCCGTGCAGGTCCTGATCGACAACTTCGACAAGCTGCTCGACGCGTTTGGCAAGACGTTTCAGCTGTTCGTGGTCGCCGGCTTCCTCTCGCTGATCTTCGGAACGATGCTGGCGGCCATGCGGGTCGGACCTGTCAAGGTCCTCGACCGGGCCGCAGCGTTGTACGTCACGATCTTCCGCAACACGCCTCTGCTGGTTCTCCTGCTGCTGGTGGTCTTCGGCTTCCCCAAGCTCGACATCCGGCTGGGATTCTTCTGGATGAACATCCTGGCGCTGACGATGTACACGTCGACGTTCGTGTGCGAGGCGCTCCGATCGGGCGTCAACTCGATCCCGCTGGGCCAGGCCGAGGCCGCCCGCTCCATCGGCCTGGGCTTCACCCAGACGATGCGCAACGTCGTTCTTCCGCAGTCGTTCCGCGCTGTCGTACCGCCGCTCGCCAGCGTGCTGATCGCACTGACCAAGAACACGTCGCTGTGCTCGATCTTCGGCATCGCCGAGGGCACCGCGGCGATGAAGGCCCTGCTCAACGACAACACGGCCGACCTGTGGCCGATCGTGATCGGGATCGCGCTGGGCTACATCATCATCGTCGAGCTCATCTCCGGCGCAGCGGCGCTGCTCGAACGCCATTGGAGGATTGCCTGATGGCCGCATCCGTGCTCTTCGACGCACCCGGACCCAAGACCAAGAGGCGGCACCGTCTCTACACGGTCATCTCCTCGCTCGGCCTGCTGGGCGTGCTAGGTCTGATCGTCTTCCAGCTCGAGCGCAAGGGTCAGTTCGCCTACGCGCTCTGGGAGCCCTTCGTGACCCCCAAGATCATCAACATCATCATCGAGGGCACCGGCAAGACGCTGCAGGCAGCAGTCTTCGCGATCATCGGGGCGCTGCTCCTCGGGATGATCCTCGGCGTGGGCAAGCTGTCCGAACACCGTGTGCTCCGCTGGCCTGCGTGGCTCGTGGTGGAGTTCTTCCGCGCCACGCCTTTGCTGCTGGTCATCATCGCGACCTGGTTCTACATCGGACCGGAGCCGGGGGCGAGTGCGTTCCTGGCCTTGGTCATGGGACTGATCCTCTACAACGGAGCGGTCTTCGCCGAGATCTTCCGCGCCGGGATCAACGCCGTCCCGAAGGGGCAGGCAGAGGCCGCGTACGCGATCGGCATGCGCAAGTCACTCGTGATGCGCATCGTGCTGATCCCGCAGGCGGTCAAGATCATGCTTCCCTCCCTCATCAGCCAGGCCATCGTCGCGCTCAAGGACACGAGTCTCGGCTACGCCGTGCTCGCTCCCGGTCTGACGTACACCGGCAAGCAGATCTTCGGCACGTTCCGCAACACGATCCAGACCGCGTTCGTCATTGCCCTGATCTACATCACGCTCAACCTGCTGCTGACGTGGCTCGCCACCTGGGTGCAGAAGCGCTACGTCGGCGAGAAGACCTTCACGGCCGACGCCGTCGGCGGCATCGTGCAGTCACAGCCCGATGCGGGCGCATCCGGGGCCGGCGGCGCCGGCATCCGCTAGCGCTTCGGGGTGACCCAAAGGTGGATCGTGCCGGCGACCGTGACAGTGCCATCGGGCAGCACGGCCTGGACAGTGATCGGCACGTCGGGGCCGGCGGCCCAGTCAGCTTCAGTGCTCGTGGCGGTGCAGGTCAGCGGTCCGGCCGACTTGGCCAGATAGCTGACGTCCATCCCCTTGGGCAGCCAACGCATGTCATCGGGGCAGGTCGCCTCGGCGAGCAGGCCCATCGCCGCCTCGAGCCCGTTGCACGCGGCAATCGCGTGGATCGTGCCGATGTGGTTCTGGACCGAGCGGCGCTTCGGGATCTTGACCTGACCCAGGTGCGGCTGCATCTCCTGCACCTGCAGGTGGATCGATGCAAAGTACGGTGCCTTCTGGCTGAACGCGATCGAGAAGAGCCGCTTGCCCTGGGGCAGCGCGGTGACCTTCTTGTACAGGGCGAGAGTCGATGACATACCCGAAGGTTACCGGCAAGTAACTGTTGGATCGCAGGAAACGAGTCTCAGATCACGGCGGCGCGTACGCACAGCACGTCGGGCAGGTTGCTGCGGATCTCCGCCCACGACCCACCCTCGTCGTTGCTGGCCCAGATCGCACCGTGCCGGGTGCCGAGGTAGAGCCCGACCGGGTCGGCACTGTCGGAGACGAAGGCGTCGCGCAGGACCACGGTGTGGGACTCCTCGGGCAGGCCGGCACCTGTCTCCTGCCAGGTCTCCCCCGCGTCGTCGGACCGCCATACCGCTGGCCTGCCGTCGGGCGGGAAGCGCTCAATGCCGGCAACCAGCGGGAAGACGAAGATCGCTCCGGCACGATGCGGGTGCGCGACGATCGGGAAACCGAAGTCGGCCGGCAGACCGTCGGCGATCGAGTGCCACGAACGACCGGCGTCGTCGGAGCGGAAGACCCCGCCATGGTTCTGCGCATAGAGCCGATCGGGATCGCCCGCATCGACCGCGACCTTGTGGACGCACTGACCGTACTCGGGCGACTCCCCCGGGATGAATTCCGCGCCGATCCCCCGGTTGTACGGCGTCCAGGTGTCTCCGGCGTCCTCGGTGCGATAGACACCACCGGTCGACATCGCGATCGTCACGGTGTCGGAGTCGGTCGGGTGCGGCACGACGGTGTGGACCGCCTGACCTCCGCCGCCGGGCTGCCAGTTGGGCCGGTGCGGGTGGTCCCAGAGGCTCCGCACGAGGTCGAAGGTCTCGCCGCGGTCGGTCGAGCGGAACAACGCCGAGGGCTCAGTGCCGGCGTAGACGACCCCCTCCTGGTCCTCCGGCGCCGGACGGAGCTGCCACACGCGTTCGAGGGCCGCCCCGGTGTCCTCGGGGAATCGCACCGCACCGCCGGCCGTCTCGTCCCACGAGCGACCCAGGTCATCCGAGCGGAAGATCTGCGGGCCCCAGTGCGGACTGGTCGCTCCGACCATCAGGCGAGTCTCACCGCTGCGGGTGTCGATCGCGGCGGAGTAGATCTCCTCCATGGGGAACAGCGGCTTGTCCCAGCTCCACGACGACCGGTCGGCGTCGGAGCGGCCGATGAACAAACCTTTGCGGGTGCCTGCCAACAGAACTGTCTCGGACACGTGTGGCTCCGTCTCTCGGTATATTCCTAATTGGAACAGTACGCTAGGACGGTGACCAGCTCCCTGTCAACGACTTCCTTCGCCCTGCTGGGCCTCCTGGTGTTCGACGGACAGACGTCCGAGGAGGGGATGACCGGCTACGAGCTCAAGCAGCGCGCCGATCGCACGCTGCGGTTCTACTGGGTGTCCCCCGCCATGAGCCAGATCTACACCGAGCTGGACCGGTTGAGTCGCCACGGATTCGTCGAAGCCCTCGACGACACCGCCGGCAAGCGGACCACCCGCCGGTTTCGGATCACGACCGAGGGGCGCGAGTCGCTGGAGACGTGGTTGCACACCTCGGAGCACGACTTCCCGATCCTCAAGCACCCCATCGCGCTGCGACTGCTGATGGGCGCGCTGATGGGACCGGGCGAGGTCGAGTCGATGCTGGAGGGCTACATCGATGCCCTCGCGGAGCGGAGGACCGAGCTCGAGGCGGTCCGCGAGCTGCTGGGCGACAACCCTGCGGTCGCCTATCCGGCCCGGGTCGCCGAGTGGGGTCTGGCCTACTACGACGCCGAGGTCGAGATCGTCGAGAAGCTGCGCAAGACCCTCTGACTCACTCGAACAGCTCCCGTGGCGCCGTGCAGACGATCTCGGGGTACTGCACCGCCTCGGGCTGGATCCACAGCCCCGGAGTGAAGCCGCACTTCTCCAGCACCCGGATCGAGCGCTTGTTGCGGACGTCCGGGCTCGCGACGAACCGGGGCGCAGCGGGGTGGTCCGGGCACAGCACGTCGCGGCAGAACGCAGCAATCATCCGCGTGCCGATGCCACGGTCGATCAGCTCCGGATCGCCGATCAGGTAGTCGAAGGCAACGGCGCCGGGGTCCTGCACGCGCACCGCATAGTCGTCGTACGCGATGACGGGATAGTCCTGCGCATAGCCAATCGGTCGTCCGTCGAGCTGGACGATCCACATCCGGGTCGCGCTCGTCCCGTCGAGCTCACCGGCGTAGTGCTCACGTGCGAGCTCGACGGTGCGCGGCTCATCACCGAACCACGGCTGAGCGTGCTCGACCGCCATCCACCCGACGAGGGCAGACATGTCGTCGTCGGTCAGCCGGCGAAAGGTGATCTCGTGCATCGCCAAGCACGATATCGCTCACATGCTGTCGAGTGCCTGTTTGTCGGCGCCCAGCTCCTGCCGGACCACCTCGAAGCACATCTGCGAGGAGTAGCCCTTGCGGGCCAGCATGCCGGTCAGCCGGCGGAGCTTGGTCGCTTCGTCGAACCGTGAGAGCGACCTCAGCCGGGACCTGACCAGCCGGTGGGCGGCCTCGACCTCCGCATCGGGGTCGAGCTCGGCGATGACCTCCTTGGAGATCTCGTCGTCGACACCCTTGCGGCGCAGCTCCATCGCCAGGGCACGGGAGGACAACCCCTTGCCCCGTTGCCGGGACTGCACCCACGACCGCGCGAACTCCTCATCATCGATCAGCCCGGCGGTCTCGAACTTGTCGAGAGTCGCCTCGACGACCCCCTCAGGCACCAGCTTCCTGGCCAGTGCCTGAGCGAGGTCGCTGCGGCTGTGCGCCCGCTCGCTGAGCTTGCGCACCACGATCTCCTTGGCGAAGCTCGCGAGCTCGGCGGGAGTCATCTCCTCGACCGGCGTCCTCTTCATGTCGAGCGACCGCTCAGAACTCGATGTCGCTCGGAGGCACCTCGACGACCTCGAGCGCGGGCTTATCGGCCTGTGCGCCGATGCCCATGTGCTCGAAGATGCGCTTTTCGAGCTCGTTGGCAAGATCCGGGTTGTCCTTGAGGAACTGGCGGGACTTTTCCTTGCCCTGGCCCAGCTGATCGCCGTCGTACGTGTACCAGGCGCCGGCCTTGCGGACCAGGCCTGCGTCGACACCCACGTCGATCAGGCTGCCTTCGCGGCTGATGCCCAGGCCGTACATGATGTCGAACTCGGCCTGCTTGAACGGCGGGGCCAGCTTGTTCTTGACGACCTTGACGCGGGTGCGGTTGCCGACCATGTCGGTGCCGTCCTTGAGTGTCTCGATGCGACGGACGTCGAGGCGAACCGAGGCGTAGAACTTGAGCGCCTTGCCTCCGGTCGTCGTCTCGGGCGAGCCGAACATGACGCCGATCTTCTCGCGCAGCTGGTTGATGAAGATCGCGGTCGTGCCCGAGCCGTTGATCGCACCGGTCATCTTGCGCAGCGCCTGGCTCATGAGCCGCGCCTGCAGACCCACGTGGCTGTCGCCCATCTCGCCGTCGATCTCCGCGCGGGGCACGAGGGCAGCCACGGAGTCGATCACGATGATGTCGAGGGCACCCGAGCGGATCAGCATGTCGGCGATCTCGAGCGCCTGCTCACCGCTGTGGGGCTGGGAGATCAGCAGCGCATCGGTGTCGACACCGAGCTTGCGGGCGTAGTCCGGGTCGAGCGCGTGCTCGGCGTCGATGAAGGCAGCGACCCCGCCGGCCTTCTGCGCGTTGGCCACCGCGTGCAGGGCGACCGTCGTCTTGCCGGAGGACTCCGGGCCGTAGATCTCCACGACCCTGCCGCGGGGCAGCCCGCCAATGCCGAGGGCCACGTCCAGCGCGGTCGCTCCGGTGGGGATGACCTCGATCGGGGCACGGGCCTGGTCACCCAGTCGCATGACGGCGCCCTTGCCGTGGGCGCGGTCGATCTGGGCCATCGCGTTCTCGAGGGACTTGTCCTTGTCCTTCGCAGTGGCGAGGGAGCTGTTGGGCTGGGCCATGGTGGGCTTCCGTTTCTGTTCGTGGGCGGCGGGTCATCGACGACGGTAGAAGGACCCTCAGACATATATGAGCCTCGTCGACCCGTCTGTGGATGTCGTCCTTCGAACGTCCAACCTGTGCACGAGATTACCCGAACATCTGTTCGATGCGAAGCGACACGCCGAGTGGTGCGGCGAGTCGCGTTCGTTCCCCACCGAAGTGGTGCCCTGGCCGGCTATCCGAGTCGGAGCAGGTGGCTCAGCCACCGTCGATGTGGGTGGTCTGGGTCCGGATCAGCGTTCGGAGGCAGGCAGGCCGAGATTGGCGTGCACCGCACGCCAGACCGTCTTGGGCTGCTCACCCGCGTCGAGCGCCTCGGACGCCGTGCGCCCACCGAGCTCACGCATCACGTGGCCATCGGCCCACACCCGCGCGTAGCCGCGGCCGAACTGACGGTCCATGCGGACCCAGAACTCGCTGTGCCTCAACGTCAGGCGGCCGACGCCGACACGCCACCGGGCGCGATCGACGAAATGCTGGCGATCTGGGCCTCGGCGGCCTCTTCGATCTCGAGCAGCGAGCTGACGTCCAGCAACACCTTGGACAGCGGCACCTCAAGGGCCGAGGCGAGAGCGGCGAGCAACTCGGAGCTGGCCTCCTTCTGTCCCCGCTCGACCTCGGAGATGTAGCCGAGGCTGACGCGGGCCTTGCCCGACACGTCTCGCAGAGTGAGCCCCTCGGAGATGCGGCGCGCGCGGAGCACCTCGCCGACGAGCTGTCGCATCGCGGTCATCGGGTGCCTCCGTCCTGGCCTGCCATATGAGTGTCAACCTCGATCGGACCGAGATTCTTCCCCCAGCCTAGCGACCAGCCATGACAACAGCGCGGCGACCGTCTCCGAGCGGATCGTGTCCCGGTCCCCTGACAGCTCCAGCCGGCGCGTCTCGACGCCGCCGGGACCGGCCACGGCGACGTGCACCGTCCCCACCGGCTTGCCCTCGCTGGGGTCCGGACCAGCGACGCCGGTCGTCGCCAGTCCGTACGTCGCACCGAAGCGGTCCCGGGCTCCCGAGGCCATCGCGGCGGCCACGTCGGCATCGACCGTGCCACGCTCAGCGATGAGTCCTTCGGCGACTCCGAGCAGGTCGGTCTTGGCTGTCGGGGCGTAGGCCACGATGCCGCCGAGCACGACGTCGGACGCACCGGCGACCCCGACCAGGGTTGCGCAGACCAGGCCCCCGGTCAGGGACTCGGCGGTGGCCACCGTCGCGCGCGCGGACCGCAGCGCATCGACGGCGTCGGCCGCCGAGGTCACGGCTGAGCCGCGGCCTTGGACTCGCGTCGCAACGTGATGGCGTCGCGGACGTACTGCACAGCAGTGCTGAGCGTGACGGCCAGCGCCGCCGCCATCAGGACGTTGGTCACCCAGATCATGATGTCGCTGGGGGTGTCCTTCCAGTCGGCCGGCGCGTTGTTCCACAGGTCGAACGGCAACAGGTAGCCGGCGATCGCGACGGCCTGCAGAGTCGTCTTGACCTTGCCGCCCTGGCTGGCCGGCATGACACCGTGCTTCTTGACCACGAATCGCATCAGCGTGATGCCCCACTCGCGCACCAGGATGATGATCGCGACGGGCCAGAAGATCGGGTGGATGATCGCGATGCCGACGAACGCCATTCCGGTCAGCGCCTTGTCGGCGATCGGGTCGGCAAGCTTGCCGAAGTTCGTGACGAGGTTGTGCTTGCGCGCGAGATCCCCGTCGATCTTGTCGGTGATCATCAGCAACCCGAACGCGACCCACGCAGCGAGCCGATAGCCCACGGACTGACCGTCCTGGGTCAGCAGAAGCCACCCGAAGAGCGGTACTCCGGCGATGCGGAGCACCGTCAGGGCGTTCGCGATGTTCAGGTTGCTCGGCGCTTCTGCCGCTGCCATGTGTCCCTCTCGGTGGCGCTGGTCGAACGTCTCAGTATGCGGCAGCGGACCGTCGCCGCGCCAACTGGACCTCGGCCTCGCCAGGTGAGACGTTCGTCGCAAGCCCCAACGGGGCCGTGTAGAACTTGGTGCCGTCGTTGCTGACGACCTTGACCCGCGGGTCGAACCGGACCCCGATGCGGCGCTCGACGCGAATCTCGCCCATCTCGCTCCACAGCAGTCCGACCCAGCCCTCACGGGCCAGCATACGTACGCCGTGGTCGTCTGCCACGAACAGCGGCGTGCGGGCGTCGCGCAGTCCGCGCAGCAGATTGAGGCCGATCAGCAGCAGGACCGCGAGCGAGCCGTACAACAGGGGCTCCTCACGGTCATACGCGAACCAGCCGAAGCCCGCGGCCAGCGCAAAACAGATCACGGCGAGCAGAAGGTAGAGCCCGGTGCGGCGCCGGATCTCGAAGGAATCGGGCATCGTCTAGCCGCTCTGGATGCTGGCAAGGACTTGTTCAAGGTCGTCGGCCTTGACCAGCACGTCGCGCGCCTTGGACCCCTCGCTCGGGCCAACGATGCCGCGGCTCTCGAGGATGTCCATCAGGCGACCGGCCTTGGCGAACCCGACCCGCAGCTTGCGCTGCAGCATCGAGGTCGAGCCGAACTGCGTCGCCACGCACAGCTCGATGGCCTGCAGCACCAGGTCCATGTCGTCGCCGATGTCATTGTCGATCTCGCGCTTGGCGGCGGCCGCGACCGTGACGTCCTCGCGATAGATCGGCTTGAGCTGCGTCTTGCAGTGCTCCACGATCGTGTGGATCTCGGCCTCGGTGATCCAGGCACCCTGCATGCGCATCGACTTGTTCGCGCCCATCGGCAGGAACAGCCCATCACCCTGTCCCACGAGCTTTTCGGCACCGGGCTGGTCGAGGATGACCCGGCTGTCGGTGACCGAGGAGGTCGCGAAGGCCAGCCGGCTGGGAACGTTGGCCTTGATCAGGCCCGTCACGACGTCGACCGAGGGTCGCTGCGTCGCGAGCACGAGGTGGATACCTGCTGCTCGTGCCAACTGGGTGATGCGAACGATCGAGTCCTCCACATCGCGGGGAGCAACCATCATCAGGTCGGCGAGCTCATCCACCACGACCAGCAGGTAGGGGTAGGGAGCCAGCACGCGCTCGCTCCCGGCCGGCAGATGCACCTTGCCCGCGTTGACTGCCTTGTTGAAGTCGTCGATGTGCCGGTAGCCGAAGTTGGCCAGGTCGTCGTAGCGCATGTCCATCTCGCGCACGACCCACTGCAGCGCCTCGGCGGCCTTCTTGGGGTTCGTGATGATCGGGGTGATCAGGTGCGGGACACCTTCGTACGCCGTGAGCTCGACCCGCTTGGGGTCGACCAGGATCATCCGGACCTCTTCGGGCGTCGAGCGCATCAGCAGCGAGGCGATCATGGAGTTGACGAACGATGACTTGCCCGAGCCCGTCGCACCGGCGACGAGGAGGTGCGGCATCTTCGCGAGGTTGGCGACGACATAGCCGCCCTCGACGTCCTTGCCCAGGCCGATCACCATGGGGTGGTGGTCGCTGCGCGCCTTGGCTGACCGGAGGACGTCACCCAGCGACACCATCTCCTTGTCGATGTTGGGGATCTCGACACCGATCGCGGACTTGCCCGGGATCGGCGACAAGATGCGGACCTCGTTGGACGCCACGGCGTACGAGATGTTCTTGGACAGCGCCGTGACCTTCTCGACCTTGACGGGGGGCCCGAGCTCGACCTCGTAGCGGGTCACGGTCGGGCCTCTGGTGTAGCCCGTCACGGTGGCATCGATCTGGAACTGCTCGAGGACCTCGGTCAGGCGCTCGACGACGGCGTCAGATGCCTTCGAGCGCGCCTTGTGCGGCGAGCCCTCGCGCAGCATCGTGCTGTCGGGCAGGGAGTAGACGACGTCGCCGGACAGGGCGAGCTGCTCGGCGCGCGCCGGGATCGGCTCCATCGGCGGCCGTCCGGCCGCACTGCTGCCGTCGGCCTCCGCCTCGTCCTCCACGACGTCGAAGACCCGCGCAGGGACCTGGTGGTCCTCGTCGGGCCCGTCGACCAGGGGGTTGTCGAACGGTTCCTCGTCGGTGGCGACGGAGGTGCGGGGGTGCTTGCGCTTCTTGGGCTCCTCGACGGGAGCTTCTTCCTGTGTACGTCCGAGAGCGCGGTCGCGCAGCTCGCGCAGCCGCGTCGGCACAGCGTAGACGGGAGTATTCGTGACGACCAACAGCCCGAACACGACCACGAGCACGAGCAGCGGCACGACGACGTAGGGGCTCTTGAGCAGGTCCACCAGGATCGCGGAGAACAGGAAGCCGATCGCTCCGCCCGCCTCCCGCATCGCGTCGGGATCGGTGTCGCCGGGCCGCGGCACGCCGTGCGCCACGTGCACGAGACCGAGGATGCCACCGCTGATCGCGGCCCAGCCGATGGCCTGACGACCCGCGGGGCCGTTGCGATCGGGGTGACGAAGCGTCCGCCAGGCGACGACGACCAGCAGGATCGGCACGGCCCAGGCCAGGAGGCCCACACTGCCGGCGCAGATCTCACGGATCACGTTGCCGACGGCACCGGGCAGGTTCCACCAGACCGAGGCGGCCACGATGATGCCCAGACCGAGCACGCCGAAGCCGACGCCGTCACGGCGCTGGTCCGGTTCGAGATCCTTCGCGCTGTGACCGATGCTGCGCACAATCGCGCCCACCAGCCCGGCGATGCCGAGCCACATGGCTGTCGACGCGCGCAGCAGCGCGTTGAAGACAGCAGCAATCGGACCAGGTCCGCTACGCCGGGCCACGGGCTTGCGAGCTGCAGGTTTACGGGCCTGTGGCTTGCGTTTCGCGGCTGGCTTCTTGCGGGCCTGGCTGCCGGACGGCCGCTTGCGCGGCGGGGAAGACGTTCGGGTCGCCATGCACAAAGGCTAAAGCACGGGTCGAAGGTTTGTGTGGACCTGTGCCGCGTGCCCCGTCATGAATTGACGTCGCCGCTCCCCCACCGTCGCCTCCTCGGTGGGCCGGTGGGGGCCCAGATCCATGCCGACGGGTGGTGCGGGCTGGTGGGAGCGAACCCGCTCCAGGACCAGATTGACGACGCGGGGGTCCGGCTGGCCGCCGTCGAGCAGCGGGGCCGTGACGACGTCGGCGCCCGCCGCGCAAATGTCGTCGTGCACCGAGCCGGGGGTCAACAGGTACGTCGACACCACGACACGTCGGCCGTAGGCCCTGGCGACGTCGATGGCGTCCGCGAGCGGCGTGTCCGGGCCTCCGAGCGTCCCGACGTGCACTCGCCCGCCCCACACTGCGCTGAGAAGCTGGGCGGCCCTGCCGATGTCGGCGACGGCACGGTCGTCCGTCGCGACATCGGCCGCCAGCACGATGGTGTCGTCGGAGCGCGCGCCAGCCTGGATGAGTCGTTGTGCCCCGATCTCGGCCAGCGCCCAGTCCGGTCCGAGCGGCACGGTGACCGTGACGGCGGGGTCCAGGTGGGCCGCCTTCACGATGTCCACGCTGACCGGCCGGTCGTACGCCAGCATCAGTGGCACCACGATTCGCGGTCCCGACGTCTTCCCGAGCACCACGGCGATCGAGGGTTCCTGCACATCGACGAAGGCGTCGACGACCTCGAGGTCCGGCGCCTCGCGGCGCACCGCGTTGACCAGCCCCGCGAGGGTGCTGCGCCCGTGGACGCTCTGCGCACCGTGTGCGCAGAGGATCAGCGTGCGCTTCACCCGCGGCCCCGACCGCCACCGACCGAGGCGCCCGAGATGCCCGCGGTCGATCCGCCGAGGCGCCGGTTCGCCCCCGTCGTTGCGTGAACAACGGAGGCTACCGAGCCTGGTTCCGATGGTTGGTTCCGACGCGATCTCGTGGTGGAGCTGACTCGCATGCCCCACCTCCCGATCGGCGACGGGGTCTCCCCCACCAGCACCTCAAGCATCGGCGGTGCCTGTTTCGTGATGGTTAACGCACAGGCGATGTTGGGTTACATCTGGATGGCTAGGCCTCGATGACGACCGGGAGGATCATCGGCCGGCGACGCAGGCGCCGTCCGACGTACGATCCCAGGACCCGGCGCACGACCTGCTGGAGCTGGCGCGAGTCATGGTTGCCCTCGGCCATGGCCTCCTCGATGGCGCTGACGATCTTGGGCAGGATCTCGTCGAAGGCCGAGTCGTCCTCGGCGATGCCGCGGGCGTGGATCTCCGGGCCGGTCACGACCTTGCCGTTGGTGGAGTCCACTACCAGGACGACCGAGATGAAGCCTTCCTCGCTCAGCACGCGACGGTCCTTGAGCTCCGAGTCCGTCAGGTCGCCGACCGAGGAGCCGTCGACGTAGACGTAGCCACAGTCGACGGCACCTGTGATCGAGGCGTGTCCGTCGACGAGGTCGATGACGTAGCCGTCCTCGGCGAGCAGGACGTTGGGGACACCGGTGGCCGTGGCCAGCTTGGCATTGGCGTGCAGGTGCCGGATCTCGCCGTGGACCGGCAGGACGTTGGTCGGCTTGACGATGTTGTAGCAGTAGAGCAGCTCGCCGGCCGATGCGTGACCCGAGACGTGCACCAGGGCGTTGCCCTTGTGGACCACGTTGGCGCCGAGCTTGGTCAGACCGTCGATGACGCGGTAGATCGCGTTCTCGTTGCCGGGGATCAACGACGAGGCGAGCAGCACGGTGTCGCCGGGCTCGAGGCTGACCTGCTGGTGGCTGTTGTTGGCCATGCGCGACAGCGCCGCCATCGGCTCGCCCTGCGAACCGGTCGACATCAGCACCATCTTGTTGGCGGGCGCGGCGTCGATCTTTTCCACGACGACCCCGTCGGGGACGTGCAAGTAGCCCAGCTCGCGCGCGATCTGCATGTTGCGGACCATTGAGCGGCCGACGTACGCGACCTTTCGGCCATGCTTGTGCGCTGCGTCGATGACCTGCTGGACGCGGTGGATGTGCGACGCGAACGACGCCACGATGATGCGCTTCTCGCTGCTGGCGAACACCGCGTCGATCGCCGGGGTGATGTTGCGCTCGGAGGTCGTGAATCCGGGGACCTCGGCGTTGGTCGAGTCGGTCAGGAACAGGTCGACGCCCTCCTCGCCGAGACGCGCGAACGCCCGCAGGTCGGTGATGCGGCCGTCGAGCGGCAGCTGGTCCATCTTGAAGTCGCCGGTGTGGAGAGCTACCCCGGCCGGCGTCTTGATAGCGACGGCGAGCGCGTCGGGGATCGAGTGGTTGACCGCGATGAACTCCAGCTCGAACGGACCAAAGGTCTCGACGTCGCCCTCGGTGACGGTGTACTTCGGCGCGTCCTTGAGGCGGTGCTCCTTGAGCTTGGGCTCGACGAACGCCAGCGTCAGCTTGGACCCGATGATCGGGATGTTGCCCCGCTCGCGGAGCAGGTACGGCACGCCACCGATGTGGTCCTCGTGGCCGTGGGTCAGGACGATGCCGACAACGTCCTTGAGCCGGTCGCGGATCGGACCGAAGTCCGGGAGGATCAGGTCGACGCCGGGCTGCGTCTCCTCGGGGAACAGCACACCGCAGTCGACGATCAGGAGCTTGCCGTCGTACTCGAAGACCGTCATGTTGCGACCGATCTCACCGAGCCCGCCGAGCGGGATGACGCGGAGCGCGCCCTCCGGAAGTGCGGGGGGCGGATCGAGCTCGAGGTGCATGTGGCTCATGTGGCCTGGCTTTCAGAGAAGGCCCGATGCCACCAGGCCGTCGCGAACGATCGCGACTTCCTCGTCAGTGGCTTCGGGGAGCGGAGCACGCATGGTGCGGTGATCGAGGACTCCGAGCAGCTGCAGAGCAGCCTTGGAGGTGATCGCACCCTGCGTGTGGGTCATCATCGCCTGGACGGCGGGAAGCAGTTGGTCGTTGATCGATCGTGCTGTGAGCAGGTCTCCGGCATCGACTGCCGCCACCATGTCGGCGTAGCGGCGCGCTGCCACGTGCGACACGACGCTGACGATTCCGCTGGCGCCCATCGCGAGCCACGGCAGGTTGACCGGGTCGTCGCCGGAGTAGATCTTGATGCCGGTCTGGTGCATCAGCCAGGCACCGCGATTGAGATCGCCGACGGCGTCCTTCATCGCGATGACCAGCGGGTTGTCGGCCAGCTTGTCGTACGTCTCCAGCGCGATCTGCACGCCGGTCCGGCCCGGGATGTCGTAAAGCATCACCGGGGTGTCGTCGCCTGCTCGGGCGACTTCCTCGATGTGCGCCAAGATGCCCGACTGCGGGGGCTTGCTGTAGTAAGGCGTCACGAGCAGCAGACCGTGCGCGCCGGCCTTCTTGGCCTGCTCGGCCAGCTCGACGGAGTGCCTCGTGTCGTTGGTGCCGACAC
Source organism: Aeromicrobium sp. A1-2 (assembly GCF_003443875.1). Lineage (NCBI taxonomy): Bacteria > Bacillati > Actinomycetota > Actinomycetes > Propionibacteriales > Nocardioidaceae > Aeromicrobium > Aeromicrobium sp. A1-2. Next base: position 1,728,817 of record NZ_CP027482.1, read on the forward strand.
CGGCCACAACCGTGGCGCGTAGTCCCACGGCTTCGAGCACGGCGCGCAGCAGCCGGCCGTCCTCGTCCACCGTGGTGGTGGGCGACTCGCCGGTCGTGCCGCTGACGACGATTCCGTCGCTGCCCTGGTCGACGAGGTGTGCCGCGACCTTCTGGGCCGCATCCAGATCGAGCTCACCCTCGCGGGTGAACGGCGTGACCATGGCGGTCAGCACGCGCCCGAAGGGCGCAGCCTCAGTGGCGAGCGGCGACGTCATACCCCCGAGGCTACCGCTTGCGGCGGGCGCGACGGCGACCGGCAGGATGGGTAGGTGAGCGAAGACATCTACGACCTTGACACGACGTCCCACCCCCGCGGCGACGGCGTGCGTGACCTGACCCTGACCGATCGGTGGAACACACCTCTCGGCAAGCCCAATGGCGGCTACATTCTGGCTGCGATGTTGCGCGGCCTCGGAGAAGAGATCAAGGGGTCGGACCCATTGGTCGCAGCGATCACCTACCTCGCTTCCCCGGAGACCGGCCCGGCTGAGCTTCGTACCTCTGCTCTGCGCCGGGGCCGCAGGGTGCAGACCGGTGAAGCCGCGTTGTGGGAGGGCGATCGGCACATCGCCCAGCTGGTCGCGAGCTTCGCCGGCCGTGACGGCGGGCGCACCCATGAGCTCGGCACGCCCCCGCAGCTGCCCGCGCCGGACGACTGTGTCGACCCCCGCGGGCAGGGACTGCCGGACGATGGCATCTTCGACCGCGTCGACTACCGGCTCGCTGCCCGACCCGGCTGGGCCGACGGTGCGCCCAACGGCGATCCGACGGTCGAGCTCTGGCAACGCCTCGCGGGTGGACGGGAAATTGACCTGCCCGCCCTGGCGCTGCTGTGCGACTCGTACGCTCCACCAGTCATGGAGCTCGGTGAGCTCGCATCGATGACGGTCCAGCTCACGGTTCACCTGCACCGCAGGCCCGAGCCCGGCTGGATCGCGACCCGGCTGACGACCCGGCACGTCGTCAACGGCTTCCACGAGGAGGATTGCGAGCTCTGGGACGAGGCCGGCAACCTCGTGGCTCAGAGCCGCCAGCTCGCGATCCTGCTCTAGTCTCGCGGGCCGCCAGGGGTTGTGGCTGATTGGCCCCCAGTCCCGAAAGTGTGCGCGTCTGCCCGGCGTGGGTCAGAAATCGTGCGAGTCTGCCCCGGTTCGCGTGCCGATCCGGTGCAGGCGCGCACAGTTTGGTGTGGTGCACAGGCCCAGCGGGGGGCTCGGAATTTCCACACCCGGTGTGAGAGTCCTGTCACCCGCGGCAGCGCCAGGCCTTGGCTGGACGCATGCTGCCGCCACCACTGCCCACTGACCGCCCGTTCACCCTGGAGTACGCGCACCGCCACGGCCACTCGCGAAGGGCGGTCCAGGGCCGCAGGTTCCAGATCATCTTCCCCCTGGTCTACGCCGCGGCAGACCTGGAGATCACCCCGCGGGTGCTTGTCCAGGCCGCGCTGCTGGCCGCTCCCGCCGGGTGCGCCGCAAGCCACCACAGCGGGCTGCTGCTCCACGGCGTCGCGGTGGGGGCCGAGCTGACCCCACACCTGTCCACGCTCGACTCCGAGCCGATCCGCATCCGTGGCGTCACGATGCACCGACTCGCCCTGATGAGCGCGCGCTCCGTCAACGGCTGGCGGGTGCTGTCCCCCGAACTCTGCCTCTCCACCGCCGCGACACAGGTCAACCTGGTGGATCTGGTCATCGCCGCCGACGCGATGTACGCCCAGCGGCTCGTCACTCCGGGGCGGCTGGACCACTTCCTGCACCACCACCACGGGGCTGGGGTGCGCAAGGCCCGCCGCGCGATGCATCTGGCCCGCCGCGGCTCGGAGTCACCTCGCGAGACGTACGTCCGGGTCATGCTCGAGCTCGCTGGCCTCCCGCCCCTGGAGTGCAACCGGTCCTTCGGCGACGACGGCGGTCCCGTGGCCCGGCTCGACCTGTCGTGGAGTCGGTGGAAGATCGCGATCGAGTACGACGGCAGGCAGCACGGGCTAAGCCTCGCCCAGCGGGAGCGCGACGTCCAGCGGCGGGAGCGGATGGAGCGGCTCGGCTGGGTGTTCATCGTCGTGACCGCGGCGCAGCTCGCCCGCCCGCGAAAGATCGTGCTGCGCGTCTGCGAGGTCCTGGCCGCACGCCAGGGCTGGGCGCCGCTCCCCCGCTTCGACGTCGAGTGGTGCGCGCTGTTCGAGTGATCCGCAGCGCGCCCCGGCCACAAAGTGTGCGCGTCTGCCCTGGACCAGGTGACGAATCGGGGCAGACGCGCACACTCTCCACCGGACGCGGTGCAGACTCGCACGATTTCGCGCTCGGGTGGGGACGGGCGCGATGCGGTGGTCAGGTGCGGTGGTAGGTCGCGATGTCGTAGCCGTCGTACGACTCGCGGTCGAGCTCGGTCCACGCCGCCCAGTCGATGTCGGGAAACCAGGCATCGCCTTCCGGCGAGAGATGCACGTGCGTCACGACCATGGCGTCGACCAGGCCCTCGGCGAGCGCCTCGGCGTAGACCTGCGCGCCACCGATCAGGAAGACCTCGTCGTCGCGACCGAGTGCCAGCGCCAGTCCATCGGTCAGCGAGTGGGCGACCTCGACGCCGTCGGCATGCCATCGGGGATCTCGGGTCAGCACGATCGACGTACGCCCCGGCAGCGGCCGTCCGATCGACTCATAAGTCGCCCGGCCCATCACGATGGGGTGACCCATCGTGAGTGCCTTGAACTGCTGCTGGTCACCCGTCCGCGGCCACGGCATCTCGCCGTCCAGGCCGATGACCCCGTTCGCCCCGATCGCCACCACGATCGTGACGGTCATATCGCGATCGGCGCCTTGATCCCCGGGAGCGGGTCGTAGCCGGTGACCTTGATCGAGTCGAGGGTGAATCCGTCGATCGACGTGACGGCCGGGTCGAGCCACAGCTCTGGCAGCGCGCGCGGCTCACGAGTCAGCTGCTCACGGGCCTGGTCAAGGTGGTTGACGTAGAGATGGGCGTCTCCGAGGGTGTGGACGAAGTCACCCACCTCGAGCCCGGTCACCTGCGCCACCATGTGGGTCAGCAGCGCGTAGGACGCGATGTTGAACGGCACACCGAGGAAGACATCGGCGGAGCGTTGGTACATCTGGCACGACAGCTTGCCGTCGGCGACGTAGAACTGGAAGAACGCGTGGCACGGCATCAGGGCCATGGCATCCAGGTCGGCGACGTTCCAGGCGCTCACGACGTGGCGCCGCGAGTCCGGGTTGGTGCGAATCTGCTCGATGACCTCGGCGAGCTGGTCGATGTGCCCACCGCCGGGCGTCGGCCACGAACGCCACTGGTGGCCGTAGACCGGGCCGAGGTCGCCGTTGGCGTCGGCCCACTCGTCCCAGATCGAGACACCGTTGTCGCGCAGGTAGGAGGTGTTGGTATCGCCCGCGACGAACCACAGCAGCTCGGCGACGACCGACTTCAGGTGGACCTTCTTGGTCGTCACCAGGGGGAAACCGTCGGCCAGTGGGAACCGCATCTGGTGGCCGAACACGCTGCGCGTGCCGGTGCCGGTGCGGTCACCCTTGGCGACGCCTTCGTCGAGGATCCGTTGGACGAGATCGAGGTAGGCCCGCATGACCGAAGACTATCAATCGTCGGTGAGTGGCCATGTGCGAAACTCTGACCATGCCGAGTGCTGAGTACGATGCCAACCCCCGGGAGATCCGCAACTTCTCGTTGCTGCAGGTCGGGCTCACCGGCGGCTTCTTCGTGCTGCTGTTCTTCATGCTCGGCGGGTCGGACGCGGACTACCCGCCAATCTGGCTCGCTGTGCTGCTCGTCGTCCTGATCGGCGTCGGCGCATTCTTCGCCGAACGGGTGTGGCTGTCCGCGTCGCCACTGTCGCCCGAGGCCGATCCGCGCGACGTCCGCGGGGAGGCGATCGGTGTGTTCGCGGGGCAGACCGTTCGCAAGCTCGCGTACTGCGAGGCACCGCTGCTCTTCGCGGTGCTCGTGGCCTTCGTCGGCGACTTCGGCGGGTGGCCGTTGGTCATCGCCGGCTTCCCGGGACTGGCGGTGCTGGCCTGGGAGACCTGGCCCGGACTGCGCAACACCTCGATGACCGCAGCGATGCTCGATTCGCAAGGTGCCGAGTCGCACCTCGTCGAAAGCTTCCTCGAAGCATGAGCGCCGATGTCAGCGCACGTCTCGCCTGGCCCGACGACGGTGCCGCGATCGCCCGGGTCCAGCTCGCCAGCTGGCGAGCCACCTATCAGGACCTGATCCCGGCCGAGACCCTCGACGCACTCGACCCGGACGAGATCGCACAGCGGTGGGCCGCCACTGTCAGCACGCCGAAGGAGGCCCGCATGCGGGTGCTCGTGGCCCTCGAGCGAGCGAACCTCCGCGGATTCGCCCTCGTCCACCCGTGCTACGACCCCGACAGCGACCAGATCGCCGATGGAGAGGTCGGTGAGTTCGTGATCGACCCCGACCACCAGCGTGTGGGTCACGGATCGCGGCTCCTGCAGGCTGCGATCGACACCCTCGCGGCCGACAAGTTCACCCGGGCGCTGTGGTGGGTCGACTCGACCGACGACGTCCTGCGCTCCTTCGTCACCGAGTCCGGCTGGGAGGCCGACGGCGCACACCGAGAGCTGGCCGCTGAGACCGGTGGCTCGCTCAAGCAGATTCGGCTGCACACCACGATCGGATGACGACAGACCGCTCGGTCGTCATCGACTCGCTCGGAGTCGGGCTGGCGACCGGCGTGTACGGCGTCTCGTTCGGGACGATCTCGACGGCCTCGGGGCTCAGCATCATGCAGACCTGCGCGCTCTCGCTGCTGGTCTTCACGGGCGCCTCGCAGTTCGCGTTCATCGGGATCATCGCCTCGGGCGGCAACCCCATCACCGGAGCGCTCACCGCAGTGCTGCTCGGCAGTCGAAACATGTTCTACGGGCTGAGCCTGGCCCGGCTCCTGGACCTCGGCGGTCGACAACGGCTCGCATCGGCCCACATCGTGATCGACGAGTCGACTGCGATGGCCGCCAGTCGACCCACCCGCCGGCAGGCGAGGCTCGGCTTCTACTGGACCGGGATCTCGATCTTCATCCTGTGGAACCTGACAACCTTCCTGGGCGCTCTTGCCGGCCAGGCGATCGGGCAGCCCGAGACGTACGGGCTGGACGCCGCCGTCGGTGCCGCATTCCTTGGCCTGCTGTGGTCCCGCCTGACGTCTTGGCACGCCCGGACCGTCGCAGTGTTCGGCGCAGCCGTCGCACTGGGACTCGTGCCGCTCACGGCCGCGGGTCTGCCGATCATCCTGGGTGGCGGAGCGGCCGTCGTGCTCGGCATGGTGTGGCGTCCCCGGAGTCGCGCGTGAGCTCGGTGTGGGTCGGGATCGTCATCATGGTCGTGGGATGCTTCGCATTGAAGTACGCCGGCCTGTCGGTGCCAGAGCGGGTGCTCGACCATCCCTCGACGAAGCGGGCCGCCGATCTGATCCCCGTGGCCCTGTTGGGTGCGTTGATCGCGGTCCAGGTCGTCGCCGACGGCGACGCCCTGCGCATCGATGCGCGTCTGCTGGGCCTCGTCGTGGCTGCGGTCCTGCTGGCGTTGCGGGTGCCGTTCCTGCCGATGGTCTTCGCAGCCGCCCTGGTCGCGGCGCTCGCCCGTCAGCTCTGAGTGGACCCGGAGTCCTCACCGAGGATCGCGTCGAGGCCCACCGTGACGCCCGGACGTCCCGTCACCGCGCGCACGGCTGCCACAACTCCGGGCATGAACGACGAGCGGTCGATCGAGTCGTGGCGGATCGAGAAGATCTCGCCGGCACCGCCGAACAGCACTTCCTGCGAGGCCGTGAAGCCCCTGGCGCGTACGGCGTGCACCGGGATGCCGGCGACCTTCGCCCCCCTGGCTCCGGTCGGATCCGTCGTGGTGGCATCGGGCAGCGCCGGCGAGCCCGCGGCATCACGTGCCGCCGCGATCATCTCGGCGGTGCGCGTCGCGGTGCCCGACGGCGCGTCGACCTTGTTGGGGTGGTGCATCTCGATGACCTCGACCGACTCGAAGTACGGCGCGGCGGCGGCGGCGAAACGCATCATCAGCACCGCGCCGATCGAGAAGTTGGGAACAACCAGGACGCCCGTCGCTGGCTCGTCGCCGAGCAGCGCGCGCACCTCGGCGATCTTGGTCTCGTCGAAGCCCGACGTGCCAACCACCACGTCGATGCCGTGCCGGATGCACCACGCCACGTTGTCGAGCGCGACGCCGGGCTGGGTGAAGTCGAGCGCGACCTCGGCGCCGGACTCGGCCAGCAGGTCGAGCGAGTCGTCGACGTCGATCTCCGCGACGACCTCGAGCCCGTCCGTGGCATGGAGCGCACGGACCGACTCCGAACCCATTCGACCCTTGGCACCCAGCACCGCGACACGTGTCATGCCGGTCAGCCTATCGGCGTGGCCCGGCCAGCTCGACCAGGACGGCGACGCCTGCGGCCGCCTCGGCGAACGACGTCGCGAGCGGCGACAGACCCAGCCGGATCAGATCAGGCTCACGGAAGTCCGGCACGACTCCCTGCTGGGTCATCTCCACGCTGACGCGGCGGGCGTCCGGGTGACGCACCGTGACGTGGCTTCCCCGCAGAGCGGGCTCGCGCGGGGTCACGATCTCCATCCCGGCCTCGTCGAGAAGCTCCACGACGTACGCCGTGAGCTGCTCGGACTTGCGTCTGATCGCCGCCAGACCAGCCTCGGCGACGAGGCGGACGCCCTCCTGGACCGCCAGGATGCCCGGGACCGACGGAGTGCCGCTCAACATCTTCCTGATCGAGGGCGCGGCCTCGTAGGTTTCGGACATCGCGAACAGGTCTGCCGCGCTCCACCACCCCGCGATCGGTTGACTGCTCGCGGCCAGGTGTCGTGCCGCGACGTACATGAACGCCGGCGCTCCGGGACCACCGTTGAGGTACTTGTACGTGCAGCCGACCGCGAAGTCGACCGAGTCGCGGTCCAGCTCGATCGGCACGACTCCCACGGAGTGGCACAGGTCCCAGATCACGACCGCCCCCGCAGCGTGGATCCGGGTGGTGAGCGCCGGCAGGTCCAGCAGCGTGCCCGACCGGTAGTCGACCTGGCTCAGGACGACCACGGCCGTGCGATCGCTCAACGCGCCGCCCAGCAACTCCACCGTCACGTTCTCGACCAGATCGGGCTCGAGCCAACGGACCGTCATGCCGCGCGACGCGGCGACCGACTCCACCAGATAGCGGTCGGTGGGGAAGTTGGTCGCATCAATCAGGATCTCGTCGCGATCAGGACGCACTCCCGCCGCGGCGTGCAGCAGCTTGTAGATGTTGACCGACGTCGAGTCCGCGATGACCGTTTGGCCGGCTGCCGCTCCGAGCAGAGCGGCCCCCAGCTCGTCACCGACCGTCACGGGCAGCGCGACCCACGACTCCTCCCAGCCGCGGATCAGCCGCCCGCCCCACTCCTCGCGCACGAAGCTCGCCAACCGGTCGGCCGTCGCCGCAGGCAGTCGTCCGAGGGAGTTTCCGTCAAGGTACGCGACGAGATCGTCGTCGATCAGGAAGCGTTCGCGGAACCCTGCCAGCGGGTCGGCACGGTCCAGGACGTCAGAGGGTGTGGCCATCGGGTGATGCTCTCATGGATCACGCGGTACGTTGACGCCCATGTCGAACCTGTCTCAGCTCCGTGTCGGTCGTGGTGTGGCCGACATCACCGGCGAGCCCTGGGGCGCGGGGATGATGGGCTACGGCATGCCGGAGCAGCGCACCGAGGGCATCCTGACCCGTCAGTACGCCCGGGCGTTCGTGTTCGACGATGGCGCGCAGCAGGTGGTCCTGGTCGTCGCGGACATCGCGATGTTCTTCCAGGCCACGACCGCCGCGGTGCTCGAGCGGCTCGCCGAGGTGCACGGCGAGACGCTCTCCGCCACCAACGTCGTCCTGACCGCAACGCACACGCATTGCGGGCCCGGCGGCCACGGCCACCACTTGCTCTACAACATCACGACCGGAGGATTCCACCGGCGGACGTTCGACCGCATCGTGTCAGGCGTCGTGCAGGCGATCTCGCGGGCGGTGGACGATCTCGCCCCCTCGACGCTCGTGCTCAACCGCGGCGAGCTCACCACGGCCAGCGCCAACCGCAGCCAGTCGGCGTTCGACCGCGACCCGGACGATGACCGGGCCCACTTCCCGGGCTCGGTCGATCCCATGACGACTCTCCTGCGGATCGAGCGGGACGACACGTTGGTCGGTGCGATCAACTGGTTCGCGGTGCACAACACATCGATGACCAATCGCAACCGGCTGATCAGCTCGGACAACAAGGGCTGGGCTGCGTACGCGTGGGAGAGCGAGGGCGCTGCGCCCCGCACCGCCGAGGCGGCACTGGTCACGGCCTTCGCGCAGACCAATGCGGGCGACATCTCCCCCAACCTGGACCTCAAGCCCGGCACAGGCCCAACTGATGACGAGCGTGAGAACACCCGGATCATCGCGGAGCGGCAGCTCGCCGCGGCCCGCGATCTGGCGGCCGAGGGTGGCGAGGTCCTCGAGCCGGTCGTCGACGCCCGGCTCGTCCACCTCGACATGGCCCGGCAGGTCACGCCGCACGGCCGCACCAGCCCCGGCATCCTGGGCGCAAGCTTCGCGGCCGGCAAGCTGACCGACGGGCCGGGTTCACCGCTGTTCGACGAGGGCAAGAACAACCCGTTCTTCGACCGGATCAGTCGCCGGCTCTACCGCAGGTCCCCCGCGCTCGCCGCGAGCCAGGCACCCAAGGACCTGGCGATCCCGGTGGGCCTGATGCGTTGGGCCCAGGACCGTTTCCCGGTGCAGATCGTGCGCATCGGCAGCCTGTACCTGGTGTGCCTCCCGTTCGAGGTCACGATCGTGTCGGGGCTGCGCATCCGCCGCCGGGTCGCCGAGGTCCTCGGTACCGACCTGGACCACGTGTTGTGCCAGGGATATGCCAACGGATTCGGGCACTACGTCACGACGCCCGAGGAGTACGCAGTCCAGCGGTACGAGGGTGGCAGCACGATCTTCGGCCGGCACGAGCTCGACGCGTTGATCGGCGCCGCCGTGGGGCTGGCCGAAGCGATGAGTGACGGCACCCCCGTGGAGTCCGGCGAGCCGCCGCGGCCGCACCGCCTGCGAGTCCCCTCCCCCATGGGACACCCCGTCCTGGAGCGCCAGCAGCCCATCACGGTGCTCGATGCGCCCGCGTCAGTCGCCGGAGGTCAGATCGCGACCGTGCGATTCGCCGCCGACCACCCCAATGCCGAGATCCGCCCGACGTACCTGCTCGTCGAACGGTTGACCCACGACGTGTGGTTTCCGGTCGCCGACGACAGCTCGCTGACCACGACGATCCGGTGGCATCGTGACCGGCGGCTCCACTGGACCGCAACCGTCACGTGGGAGACCACGGAGCCCGGGACCTACCGGGTGACGTATCTCGGTCGCGCCACCGCGACGACCGAGCCGTTCACGGTCGACTGAGCCGGCGGGGAACGCAGAAGGGCCCGGCCGCCGAGGCGACCGGACCCTTCTCAGACCATGTGGTCAGGCGTTGGCAGGCTCCTCGGCGGGAGCAGGCTCGCCCTTGTCCTCGACGACCGGGATCAGCGAGAGCTTGCCGCGATCGCCGAGCTCGGCGATCTCGACCTGAATCTTCTGACCGACCGAGACGACGTCCTCGACGTTGTTGACCCGCTGGCCACCGTTGAGGTCACGGAGCTTGCTGATGTGCAGCAACCCGTCGCGACCCGGTGACAGCGACACGAACGCGCCGAAGTCGACAACCTTGACGACCGTACCGAGGTAGCGCTCGCCGACCTCGGGCATCGTCGGGTTGGCGATCGCGTTGATCGCATCCCGAGCAGCCTCGGCAGCCTCACCACTCTCGGCGCCGACGTAGACCGTGCCATCGTCCTCGAGGGAGATGTTGGCGCCGGTCTCGTCCTGGATCTGGTTGATGATCTTGCCCTTCGGGCCGATGACCTCACCGATCTTGTCCACGGGGATCTTGATCGTGATGATCCGCGGGGCGTAGGGGCTCATCTCGTCGGGCTCGTCGATGGCCTCGGCCATGACGTCGAGGATCGCGACACGAGCACCATAGGCCTGCGTCAGCGCGCCGGCCAGGATGTCGGCCGGAATGCCGTCGAGCTTGGTGTCCAGCTGAAGCGCCGTGACGAACTCGCGGGTGCCGGCGACCTTGAAGTCCATGTCGCCGAAGGCGTCCTCGGCTCCCAGGATGTCGGTCAGCGTGACGAACGTCTGCTTGCCGTCGACCTCACCGGAGATCAGACCCATCGCGATGCCGGCGACCGGCGCGCGCAGCGGCACACCGGCGTTGAGCAGGCCCAGCGTCGAGGCGCAGACCGAGCCCATCGACGTCGAGCCGTTGGAGCTCAGCGCCTCAGACACCTGACGGATCGCGTACGGGAACTCCTCGCGCGTCGGCAGGACCGGGAGCAGCGCGCGGCCCGCGAGGGCGCCGTGACCGATCTCGCGGCGCTTGGGCGAACCGACCCGGCCGGTCTCACCGGTCGAGTAGGGCGGGAAGTTGTAGTTGTGCATGTAGCGGCGCGACGTCTCCGGGGAGAGCGTGTCGAGCTTCTGCTCCAGGCCCAGCATGTTGAGCGTCGTGATGCCCATGATCTGGGTCTCGCCACGCTGGAACAGGGCCGAGCCGTGCACACGCGGGACGATGCCGACCTCGGCGCTGAGCGCACGGATGTCCGCGAGACCGCGGCCATCGATGCGGACGTGGTCGCGCAGGACGCGATCGCGGACGACGGCCTTGGTGACCGCGCGGACTGCCGCGCCGATCTCCTTCTCGCGTCCCTCGAACTGCGCGCCGAGCTTGTCGACGACGTCAGCCTTGATCTCGGACTCACGCTCTTCGCGGTCGGCCTTGCTGACGATCGTCAGCGACTGCGCCAGGTCGGCCTTGGCAGCGGACTCGACAGCGGTGTAGACGTCGTCCTCGAAGTCGAGGAAGATCGGGAAGTCGCGGACCGGCTTGGCCGAAGCGCTCGCGAGCTCCATCTGGGCCTCGCACAGCTGCTTGATGAAGACCTTGGCAGCCTCGAGGCCACCGGCGACGACCTCTTCGGTCGGCGCCTGGACACCGCTCTGGACGAGGTCCCAGGTCGACTCGGTCGACTCGGCCTCGACCATCATGATGGCGACGTCGTCACCGGCGATGCGGCCGGCGACGACCATGTCGAAGACGGCGTTCTCGAGCTGGCTGTGCGTCGGGAAGCCGACCCACTGACCATCGATCAGGGCGACGCGAGTGGCGCCGATCGGACCAGTGAACGGCAGACCCGAGATCTGCGTCGACGCGGAGGCCGCGTTGATCGCCAGGACGTCGTACGGGGTGTCAGGGTTGAGCGCCAAGACCGTGATGACGACCTGGACCTCGTTGCGCAGACCCTTCTTGAAGGTCGGGCGCAGCGGGCGGTCGATCAGACGGCAGGTGAGGATCGCGTCTTCGCTGGGGCGACCTTCACGACGGAAGAACGAGCCCGGGATGCGACCCGCGGCGTACATGCGCTCCTCGACGTCGATCGTCAGCGGGAAGAAGTCGAAGTGGTCCTTGGGGTGCTTGCCAGCCGTGGTGGCCGACAGCAGCATCGTGTCGTCGTCGAGGAACGCAGAGACCGAACCTGCGGCCTGCTGGGCGAGGACGCCCGTCTCGAAGCGGATCGTGCGGGTGCCGAAGCTGCCGTTGTCGATGACTGTTTCGGCGGTGTGAAGTGTGGATTCCGACATGGAAGTCCCTTCCGCAGGCGTGTGCCTGCCTGTTGGGACGAGAGTCCGATCAGGCGGTGAAACCTTGCCGGTCTTCGATCGAGGCCTGCGGGGAGTCCGTCTTGCCTGGATTCTCCCGAGGGCCACTACCGAGGACCGAGCACGTCGGCCTGGGGACTCTCGTCATGGGTGGTGCGGTGTGCAGTTGTGGGAGAGGCGGCCACTTCACGGGAAGTGACCGCCTCAGGCGTTCTAGCGGCGCAGGCCGAGACGCTCGATGAGCGAGCGGTAGCGCTCGATGTCGGTGTTCTGCAGGTAGTTGAGCAGACGACGACGCTGTCCGACCAGGAGCAGCAGTCCGCGACGGCTGTGGTGGTCGTGCTTGTGGTCCTGCAGGTGTCCGGTCAGGTGCGAGATGCGACCGGTCAGCAGGGCGATCTGGACCTCAGGAGATCCGGTGTCGCCTTCGCTGAGTGCATACTGCTTGATGATCTCGTCCTTGGACTGGCCCGCAACTGTGGGCGCAGCAGTCTTCTTCGACACTTTTCTCCTCTGAGGGTTTGTTGCACGGCGCGCCCGGGCTTGTCCACCGGGGCACTATCGATCCGTGGCCGATCACACGGCACTCTTCAGACTATCAGCGCCGGTCGTGACGGGGCGAATCGCCCTTGCAGCCCGCTCGGGATGTCTATCCTCGGGTCATGGCACCCCGACTTGGCGTGGCGTCCCTCCTGGTCGTCCTCTCGCTCACCGGCTGCCAGGCCTCCAGCGAGGACGGACTCACTGTCGGCAGTGTCAGGTCGTACGTCGCGATGGGCGACTCGTTCGTCAGCGGACCCGGCATCCTTCCGCACGACCCTGACGGTGGAGCGTGTCTGCGCTCCGACCGTGACTACCCGAGCCTGCTCGCCAAGGAACTGCGGGTCGCTGAGTTCACCGACGTGAGCTGTGGTGGCGCGACGACCGATCACCTCATCGGCCCGGCGCAGACTGCCTCCGGACTGCTCCCCGCACAGCTCGACGCACTCTCCGCGGACACCACCCTGGTCACCGTGGGGATTGGCGGCAACGACGGAAACTTCTACGAGGGGTTGTTCAACAGCTGTGTCTTTCCGGCGTACAGGACCGACAGTGGGTGCACCTACTTCGCGGAGACCCAGTCCGAGTCGATCCTCGCCACCACCAAGACGAAGGTGACCCGAGCACTGCAGGCGATCCAGGAGGCGGCACCGCGGGCCAAGGTCGTCCTGGTCGGCTACCTGCGGATCGTGCCCGACTCGGGAGCATGCGAGTCGATGACGATGGGTGCGGAGCAGATCGCGGAGGCTGCATCAGTGACTCGTGACGTCGACAGGATGCAGCGAGATGCCGCCCGTGATGCCGGCATGACGTACATCTCGCTGCGCGCCCTGTCCGCGGGGCACGACGCCTGCGCGGGAGATGCGGCGTGGGTCAACGGGCTGACCAGCACCGCTACCGATGGGATCTACCTGCACCCGCGCTCGGCGGGCATGCGGGCGGCGGCTGCGCACCTGGCCGATCGGCTGACGTCGCGCTGATCGTCTCACCGCCGTCGACCTAGGCTGGCGTCATGCCCTCAGCGCGAACACCGAGCCGCGCCGTCGTGAGCGCGCTCGCCGCAGTCCTGGTGCTGTCGGGGTGCGCCGGTGGGGCAGCCTCCCGACCGGCCAGTGCGTCTGCAACCGCCACACCGTCCCCCACCGCGACCGCTGCTGCTGTTCCTTCGGTCGGTTCGTACGTGGCGCTGGGTGACTCCTTCACCAGCGGGCCGGGGCTCGCGAACCTGCGGGACGACTCGGGCTTCTGCCTGCGTTCGGACCACAACTGGCCGACCCTGCTGGCCACCACGCTCGGCGCGACGCGGTTCGCGGATGTCAGCTGCGCCGGCGCGGAGACCCACGACATCGGCCAGCCGGCGTCCGGGCTGACCGGCGCCCCACCCCAGATTGCCGCGGTTTCACGCGACACCGATCTGGTCACCCTCGGGATCGGCGGCAACGACAGCGGGCTGTTCGCCTCGCTGATTGCGGCCTGCACGCGCGACGACAGCACCTGCGGGTCGTACGCCCGCGACACGGTTCCGTCGATCCTCGACCAGACCGTCCCCGCCGTCGTGGACGCCTTGCAGGACATCACCGCGGCCGCCCCGGACGCCACCGTCGTCCTCGTGGGCTACCTGCGGATCATGCCGGAGTCCGGTACCTGCCGGTCGATCGGCATCTCCGCGGCGGATGCCTCCGCGCTGGTCAGGGCGGAGGAAGCGCTCGACGGCGCGCTCCAGCTCGCCGCACGCGACGCGGGAGTCGACTTCGTGTCGCTTCGGGCCGCTTCTCGCGGTCATGACGCGTGCGCCGGCGCCGAGGCCTGGACCAACGGGGCCGCGCCTGCGGACCGCGATGGCATCGCGTTCCATCCCCGGCTGGCCGGGATGCGCGCCGTCGCCCGGACGGTCGCCGCGACGCTCTAGAGGTCGAGAACGCTGCGCGTCTGCGCGACGTCGTGGTGCATCTGTGCCACCAGCGGGTCGATGCCCTCGTACGCCACCATGTCCCGCAACCGGTCGACGAGCTCGACCCAAATCGCCTCGCCGTAGAGCTCGAGGTCGGTGCGGTCCAGGACGTACGACTCGACGCGGCGCTGCACACCCTCGAACGTGGGGTTGGTGCCGATCGAGATCGCCGCCGGCAGCCGCTCGCCGTCGCTGCGGACGACCCAGCCGGCGTACACGCCGTCCGGTGGCACGGCATAGGCCTCGTCGACCGGCACGTTGGCGGTCGGGAAGCCAAGCTCGCGACCGCGCTGGTCTCCCTTGACGACGATGCCCGAGACCTCGTGGGGCCGGCCGAGCACGGCGGCGGCTTCCCGCAGCCGCCCGTCGGCGACCAGTGCGCGGACGAGGGTCGAGGAATAGGGCTCCGCTCCACCGTCGAGGGCCAGCCCGTCGACCGTGAACCCGGCCCGCTCCCCCGCCTCACGCAGGAACGAGGTGTCGCCCTGGGCGCGGCGTCCGAACCGGAAGTTGTCACCCACCGCAACGAGCGAGGCACGCAGCTGCTCGACCAGGACCCGGTCGACGAACTCCTGCGGGCTCCACGCAGCCATCTCGTGGGTGAAGTCCAGGATCCGCACCTCGTCGGCGCCGGCGGCCCGCAGCAGCTCGACGCGTCGCTCTATCGTCGTGAGCCGCGTCGGGGCGTGATCGGGTGCGACGACGGCCAACGGATGTGGCACGAAGGTCACCGCGATGACCGGCAGGTCGCCGGCGAGCTGACGGGTGCGCGCGAGCACATGCTGGTGACCGCGGTGGACGCCGTCGAAGTTGCCCACCGTGACGGCCGACGGTTCGGTGCGGGGAGCCGTGGCTGCGCCTCGGAAGTCACGCCAGATCATCACGGGAAAACTGTGCCACACGCCGTTGAGGTCACAGCAGCGGTCCCAATGGCTTGAGGATCCACTCGTACACCCGGGCGGTCACGGGGCGACGCATCCACTCGTCGAGGTTGAGCCGCTCGGACTTCTCGCAGTCGTTGTCGAACACTGCCCGCATGCCGGCGGCCAGGCCCGGATCGAGGATCTCCAGATTGATCTCGTAGTTTCCCATCAGACTCAGCCGGTCAATGTTGGCTGTGCCGATCGTGGTCCACTCGTCGTCGATCGTTGCGGTCTTGGCATGCACCATGTGCCCGGTGTAGCGGTGAATCTCGACCCCGCCACGCAGCAGCCGGCCGTAGAACCCCCCGGACAGCCAGTCGGTCACGACGTGATTGGACACCTTCGGCACCAGGATGCGCACTCGCACGCCTCGCCGCCGCGCGTCGAGCAGCCCGCGCAGGATGTCGTGGTCGGGGATGAAGTAGGCCGCCGTGATGTCGATGCTGGTCTGCGCGCGATCGATCGCCTCGAGATACATCCCTCGGATCGGGTACATGAGCTGCCGCGGGACGTTGCGGTGGGCCCGGATCTGCGGGTACCAACCGGCGCGGCCAAGCTGCTCGAGCCGGTCGCCTCGCCGTTTGGGATGCATGTTCCAGAAGTCGATGAACGCGTTGTCCAGGTCCCAGACCGCCGGGCCCTCGATCTTGAGGTGCGTGTCCCGCCACTCCGTCGCGTACGCCGAGCCGATGTTGTAGCCACCTACGAAGGCCGCGGAGTCGTCGATCACCAGGATCTTGCGGTGGTCGCGGCCCAGCTGGCGCGGGCTGAGGAACCGCCACCCCTTCGTGAAGAACGGGTACGGCAGCACCTGCACGGGGCTCGGGAACGCCAGGAAGCTCGGGCGGACGACGAGGTTCGCGAACCGGTCGAAGATCACGTGCACCTCGACGCCGCGCTGCGCGGCCTCGACGAGGGCGGTCTTGAACCGCTGGCCCATCGCATCGCCCTTGATGATGTACGTCTCCAGCAGGATGCGTCGCTTGGCTCCTGCGATCGCCTCGAGCATGTCCTCGAACAGCACCTCGCCGTACGTGTACGTCGTCGCGGTGCTGCCGTCACCGATCGCGTGCGACACCGGCTGGGCGGGTGCGAGCTGCTCGACGTGGCGCCCACGGACGAGCTTGCGGATCTTGGTCGCGGTCATCAACGACGCGATCACGGCGGCCTGCGCCGCGATCATCGCGAGCAGACTTTTTCGAAGGATTCGTCGGGTCGACAGGCGAAGGCTCATGGTGCTGTCACCTTAGCGAGTCCCCACCCTCCCGCTGAGCCTGACGTTTTTGCTCGGTACTGACGGCGATTCGCCGCAGACACGTCAGGCTCAGCGGGGAAGGGAGTCAGACGAAGACCGCGACGGGCTTGGCGTCGGGACCGCGCTGCTCGTAGAGGGCCAGAAACTCTCCGGTCGCAGTGAAAAGTGCCACGACACCTACGGCACACAGGTCGGTGTCGGGCAGCGACCGGCCGAAGCGCACGTCACGGGTCTGGTCCTCGTCGAGCTCGTACGACGTGAAACTCGCCCGGGCCACGTCGTCCAGACCCGCAACCACGAGGTCCTGCTCGAGCTGTTCAAGCGTGTGGGCATCGTCGAGCGAGAAGGCGCCGACACGAGTCCGCCGCAGCATCGTCAGGTGACCGCCCACGCCGAGGTCGGCGCCGACGTCACGGGCCAGGGCACGAACGTAGGTGCCGCTCGTGCACACGACCCGGACGTCGATGTCCACGAACTCGCCCTCGACCCGCAAGGCCTGCAGGTCGAAGACCGACACCGTGACGGGTCGAGCAGCCAGGACAACCTCGTCGCCCGATCGCACCCGCGCGTACGACCGCACGCCGTCGACCTTGATCGCAGAGACCGACGAGGGCACCTGCTGAATGTCTCCGGTGTACGCCGGGAGCACGGCCCGCACGGCCGCTTCGTCGAGGTGAGCCGCGGGTGCGGACGACACGACATCGCCCTCGGCGTCGTCGGTCACGGTCGCCTGACCGAGCCGAATTGTGGCGAGGTATTCCTTGTCGGCCAGCGTCAGGTGACCCAGCAGGCGGGTCGCCCGGTTGACTCCGAGCACCAGAACCCCGGTGGCCATGGGGTCGAGCGTGCCCGAGTGGCCGACCTTGCGGGTGCCGGCCAACCGCCGCATGCGCCCGACGACGTCGTGCGAGGTCCAGCCAGCGGGCTTGTCGACGATGACCAGCCCGTTGTGTGCCCGCTCCCGGCCGTTGCCCGTCCCAGGAACCGTCTCCGGCTCAGTCATCGAGCTCGTCGTCGTCTTCCGGCTTCTTCTTGTACGGATCGGCCTCGCCGGCGTAGGTTGCCCCGGCCGAGCGCGAGGCGACGTCCTCGTCAGAGGCCTTGACCTTGGCGAGCAGGTCCTCGATCTCCTTGGCGGTCTCGGGAACCGCGTCGAGGAAGAACTGGATCGACGGCGTGATCCGGGTGCCGAGCTGCTTGCCGACCTCCGAACGGATCAGTCCCGTGGCGCTGCGCAGCGCGGCGGCCGTCTCGGCCCGCGCGGTCTCGTCACCCATGACGGTGTAGAAGACCGATGCCTGCTGACCGTCGCCGGTCATGCGTACGTCGGTGATCGTCACGAAGCCGAGCCTCGGGTCCTTGACCCGGCGCTCGAGCATCTGCGCGACGATGACCTTGATCCGGTCGCCGACCTTGTGGATGCGGGGTCCGGCCATGATGTTTCTCCTCTGTTCTTGCTGAAGTACGTTTCTTGCTGAAATACGTTCCGGCCCGAGCCCAGGAGGCTCGGGCCGGAACATGGTTCCACGTGCTGCCAATCAGGCGCGAGGCTTCTCGCGCATCTCGAACGTCTCGATCGTGTCGCCGACCTTGATGTCGTTGTAGCCCTTGAGCACGAGACCGCACTCGAAGCCCTCACGCACCTCGGACACATCGTCCTTCTCGCGGCGCAGGCTGCCGAAGTCGAGGTTGTCCGCGACCACGGAGCCATCGCGAAGCAGACGTGCCTTCGCGTTGCGCTTGATGACACCGCTGGTGACCATGCAACCGGCGATGTTGCCGATCTTGCTGGAGCGGAAGATGTCGCGAATCTCGGCGGTGCCGAGCTGCGCCTCTTCGAACTCCGGCTTGAGCAGGCCCTTGAGCGATGCCTCGATCTCCTCGATCGCGTTGTAGATGACCGAGTAGTACTTGATCTCGACACCTTCGCGATCGGCCAGCTCCGTCGCCTTGCCCTGCGGGCGGACGTTGAAGCCGATGATCACGGCGTTGGACGCCGCGGCCAGCATGACGTTGGTCTCGGTGATCGCACCGACACCGCGGTCAATGACCCGGAGTGCGACCTCCTCGCCGACGTCGATCTGAGCCAGTGCATCCTCGAGCGCCTCGACCGAACCGGAACCGTCACCCTTGAGGATGAGCAGCAACTCGTCGGCCTCGCCCTTCTCCATTGAGGACATGAAGTCCTCGAGCGTACGACGACCCGTGCGCTGTGCCAGGAGGGCGTTGCGCTCGCGCGCCTCGCGCTTCTCGGCAATCTGGCGCGCCAGCCGGTCGTCGGAGACGACCATGAAGTTGTCGCCCGCACCGGGAACAGCGGTCAGACCCAGCACGAGTGCCGGACGCGACGGAGTTGCTTCCTCGATGTTCTCGCCGTGCTCGTCGAGCATGGCGCGGACGCGGCCGAAGGCCGGACCGGCGACGATCGAGTCGCCGACCTTGAGAGTGCCTCGGTGGACGAGGACCGTCGCAACCGGACCGCGACCACGGTCGAGGTGCGCCTCGATGACGAGGCCCTCGGCGTTCTGGTCGGGGTTGGCGCGCAGGTCGAGCGAGGCATCCGCCGTGAGGACGACCGCCTCGAGCAGCTCGTCCAGACCCGTGCCAGCCTTGGCCGACACGTCGACGAACATCGTGTCTCCGCCGTACTCCTCGGGCACGAGTCCGTACTCGGCCAGCTGTCCGCGGGCCTTGACCGGGTCGGCGTCAGGCTTGTCGACCTTGTTGACCGCGACCACGATCGGGACACCGGCGGCCTTGGCGTGGTTGAGCGCCTCGACCGTCTGCGGCATCACGCCGTCGTCGGCCGCGACCACCAGGATCGCGATGTCGGTCGCCTGCGCACCGCGGGCACGCATGGCGGTGAACGCCTCGTGGCCCGGTGTGTCGATCAGGGTGATGCGACGGTCCGTGCCGTCGACGACCGTCGCGACCTGGTAGGCGCCGATGGTCTGCGTGATGCCACCGGCCTCCTTGTCCACGACATTGCTGCTGCGCAAAGCGTCGAGGAGCTTGGTCTTTCCGTGGTCGACGTGACCCATGACCGTGACGACGGGCGGGCGTGGGGCCAGATCGGCCTCATCGCCCTCGTCTTCACCGAACTCGATGTCGAACGACTCGAGCAGCTCGCGGTCCTCGTCCTCCGGGGAGATGACCTCAACCTTGTAGTTGAGCTCCTCGCCCAGCAGCAGGAGGGTCTCGTCGTTGGCCGACTGGGTGGCCGTGACGATCTCACCGAGGTGGAACAGCACCTCGACGAGCGATGCGGCGTCTCCGCCGATCTTCTCGGCGAAGTCACTCAGCGAGGAACCGCGGGTCAGGCGTACCGACTCGCCGTTGCCCTTGCGGACGCGCACGCCGCCAATGGCGGGCGCCTGCATCTGGTCGAATTCCTGACGCTTCGCGCGCTTGCTCTTGCGTCCACGTCGGACCGGTCCACCGGCGCGACCGAACGCACCCTGCGTACCTCCGCGAGTGTTGCGACCGCCGGGTCCACCGGAGCGCGGAGGACCGCTGAAGCCGCCACCGGGCGCACCGCGACCGGGAGCACCGCCGCCAGGACGACCGGCGAAACCGCCGCCACCGGCACCGGGAGCGCCACGACCGGGCGCACCGCCGGGTCCACCGCGACCGGGAGCACCGCCGCCAGGACGACCCGGCGCACCACGACCCGCCGAAGGACCGGAGAGGCCCGACTGGCGCGGCATCATGGCCGGGTTGGGACGAGGCATGCCGCCAGCGGCAGGAGGAGCTCCGTCAGCACGAGCGGCCGGCGGGCGAGGGGCCCGCTGCATGCCCTGCGTGGATGAGAACGGGTTGTTGCCGGGACGAGCACCGGGTGCCTTGGGACCAGGACGCGGGCCCGGAGTGGCCGCCGGCGGAGCCGTGGACTCCGCTGCCGCGGCCGGAGCCTCGACCTCGGGTGCCGCCGCAGGTGCGGGGGCCGGGGCCTCCGCGACGGGAGCAGGCTCAGGCACGGGTGCGGCCTTGGGGACACGCGGACCAGGCATGGGACCGGTCGGGCGCGCCGGTGCCGCCGGTGCGGCGGGGGCAGCTTCGGCTGCCGGAGCAGCCTCGGCGGGCGCAGCGGGGGCGGCTTCGGCTGCCGGAGCAGCCGATGCCGATGCCGGAGCGGGAACGGCTGCCTCGGCGGGTGCGTCCTTCTTGGGCGCAGCCTTGGCGGCCTTCTTGGCGCCCTGCGCGCGCAGGGCTTCACCGTGCACCTCGTTGAGGCGACGGACGACGGGGGCTTCTACGGTCGAGGAGGCCGACTTCACGTACTCACCCATGTCTTTCAGGGTGGACAGGACGACCTTGCTCTCAACGCCGAACTCGCGTGCGAGTTCGTGGACTCTTACAGCCACTCTTCTCCTTCTGGGGGGTCCGACCCTGAAGGAGGATCAGACCACTAGTTGACGGACGTGCTCATTGCGAAGTACTCATCGGGTTTCCATGAGCGAGTGCTCCGATTCGTGTCGGGGAACGCACCGTGCGTTCCTTGTGGTCAAGCTGATGGACCCGGGCGCTCGATCAGCGCCACCAGGGCGTCGAGGTCAAGCGGCCCTTCGGTTCGAAGGGCCCTACCGAACGCCTTGCGGCGGACGGCAAGCTCCAGGCACCGGGTCGTGGGGTGCAGGTGCGCCCCTCGTCCCGGCAGCGTCCCGCACTGATCAGGTGTCACGACAACTGTCGTGGGCCCCTGAACTGCAACGATACGCACCAGAGTGGTCTTGTCCGCACGATGCCTGCAACCGATGCACGTCCGGACGACCTCGGCCAGTCTACCCGTTTCGCGAAGCGACTGCGCCATCGGTTCAGCTGCCGTCGCCGCGGGGGGCCTCGGTGTCGGAGCGGATGTCGATGCGCCAACCGGTGAGCTTGGCTGCGAGCCGGGCATTCTGGCCCTCCTTGCCGATCGCCAGCGAGAGCTGGAAGTCGGGTACGACGACGCGCGCCGAGCGTGTTGCGGGGTCGACCAGCGTCACGCTCTTGACCTGGGACGGTGACAGCGCGTGCGCGATGAACTCGGCCGGGTCGTCGCTGTAGTCGACGATGTCGATCTTCTCGCCATGCAGCTCGTGCATGACGTTGCGGACGCGCTGACCCATGGGCCCGATGCACGATCCCTTCGCATTGACGCCGGGCACATTGGCACGAACCGCGATCTTGCTGCGGTGGCCCGCCTCACGGGCGATCGCGATGATCTCGACGGAGCCGTCGGCGATCTCGGGCGCCTCGAGGGCGAACAGCAGCTTGACCAGGTTGGGGTGCGTTCGGGAGATCTTGACCCGCGGGCCACGCATACCCTTCTCGACCTCGTAGACGTACGCCTTGAGACGCTCACCGTGGGCGTACTTCTCCTCGGGCACGCGTTCCGAGGCGATCAGGACCGCCTCGATGCGCCCAAGGTCGAGCATGACGTCGCCGGGGTTGCGGCCCTGCTGGATGACTCCCGAGACGATGTCGCCGACCTTGCCGGCGAACTCGCCGTACTTGGACTCGTCCTCGGCGTCGCGGATGCGCTGCATGATGAGCTGGCGCGCGATCGTCGCGGCGAACCGGCCGAAGTCATCGGGGGTGTCGTCGAACTCCGCCGTGAACTGCGGCACCGGTCTCGGCGCGGGCTCGGCGGGGGCCTCTGCCGACTCGTCCACCTCGGCGGCCTCGGGTGTCGGCACCTCGAGACGCTCCTTGGCCCACACCGTGACGTGCCCGCTCTTGCGGTCGAGCTCGACCCGTGCGTGTGAGTGGTCGCCGCCGTTCTTGTGGTACGCGGACAGCAGCGCCGTCTCGATGGCCTCGACGACCACATCGAGAGAGATGTCCTTCTCGTGCTCCAGGGCGCGCAGTGCGGCCATGTCGATGTCCATCAGGCGTCCTTCCGGTTGAGCTCGATCTGTACGAGCGCGTTGGCAATCTGGTCGTACGTGAACCGCTGGTTCGCGGTGCGGCCCTGGATCTCGACCCCGGCGTCGTCGCTGTCGCCGATGCGACCATCGATCGACGAGTCGTCGCCGAGGCGCAGGCGCACGAGCCGACCGGCGTTGCGACGCCAGTGCCGCGGCTCGGTCAGGGGTCGGTCGACACCGCGCGAGGTGACCTCGAGCGTGTAGGGCTGTGGACCCATGACGTCGGAGGCGTCCAGCGCCTCCGAGAGCGCCCGAGTGGCATCGATGATGTGATCGATCCCGACTCCGCCGTCGCGGTCGACCGCGATGCAGAGCACCCGCTTGTTGCCCGCGGGGGTCAGGTCGATGGCCTCGAGATCCAGCTCGAGCGCCGACACAGTTTGGTCCACGAGGGTTGCCAACCGTTCGTCCATGGCTCGTCCTCCGTGTTCTGTTGTCGGCACCGGCATCAGTGTCGAGCACAGCCTACCGAACCATCGGCGCTCCGGTGAACGCCACACGTCGGCTAGCCTGCCGTGGTGATCAGCCGACGCGCACTCCTTGGCACCGGGGCTGCAACCGCAGCGGCCGCTGCTGGCCTCGGCATCGCGGCGTACGCGCATCAGCTCGACGACCTCGCCCGCCTCGTGGGCCTCGAGCCGAAACCAGAGCCGGACCCGGGCGACGACCGGCTCATCGTCTCTGCGGCCGCGGACCAGAACGCGCTGCTGGCAATCGTCGAGGCCACGGCGGCCACACACACGGGGCTGCGACTCGCCCGGTTCGTCCAGATCAGCACGGAACACGCGAAGGCCGTCGGCGTCGCGGGACGAATCCCCGAGGTCCCGATCCCGCCCTCGGACCAGGCCAAGGCCGCCAGTGCGCTCGCCGCTGCGTACGCCACCGCGGCCACGGCGCGAGCCGCCGACGCTGGCCGGGCCTCCTCCCCCGATCTCGCCCGAGTCCTGGCCTCCATGTCAGCCGGGCTCGACCAGTGCGCGCGGGCCGTGGGTGAGCTGGCATGACCCCGACCGAGGCGATGCAGTCCTGGCTCAGGCTCGAGCACGAGGGCATCTGGCTCTACCCCCTGATCGGCGCACGCTTCGACGACCTCGCCGCGCAGGCCCGAAGTTCGTACGCCGCGCACCGCACCCGACGCGATCAGCTGCTCTCCCGCCTGAATGCCGCGGGCGTCGAACCGGCGCCAACGGCGCTGGCCTATGACGAGGGCGAGCTGCGCACCATCAAGCAGGCGCGCGCGGCGGCCCAGCGGGTCGAGCGCAACATCGCCGCGACCTGCCTGCTGCTGGCCGGCGTGACCGATGGTGACGAGCGGACGCACGCCGTGACCGAGCTGCGGCGTGCCGCTCTGGCCGAGCTCACCTGGGGCGCAGAACCCACCGCATTTCCCGGCCTCCGCTAGGCGCTCGGGTCAGTCGCGGAGCGTGGCGAGCAGATCAGCAAGGGGGACGTCCTGGCGCTCCCCCGACGCCCGGTCCTTGACCTCGACGACGCCGTCCACGAATCCCTTGCCCACGACCACGATCGTCGGCACGCCGATGAGCTCGGCGTCCTTGAACTTGACGCCGGGCGAGACCTTGCCGAGACGGTCGTCGTACAGGACCTCGAGACCCGCACCGATCAGCTCGTCGTAGACCTGCTCGGCACCGGCGACGACGGTCTCGTCCTTGCCGGCGACGATCAGGTGGACGTCGAACGGCGAGAGCTCCTTGGGCCACACGAGACCGAGATCGTCGTGGGCGTACTCCGCGACAGCGGCGACCGCGCGGGACACCCCGACGCCGTACGAGCCCATCGTGACAGTCACGAGCTTGCCGTTCTGGTCGAGGACCTTGAGGTCCAGCGCATCGGCATACTTGCGACCGAGCTGGAAGATGTGTCCCATCTCGATGCCACGGGCCAGCTCGAGCGGACCCGATCCGTCCGGTGCGGGATCGCCCGCGCGGACCTCCGCGGCCTCGATCGTGCCGTCGGCGGTGAAGTCACGCCCGGCGACCAGGTCGAGGACGTGCGAGCCCTGCTCGTTGGCGCCTGTGACCCATCGGCTGCCGTCGACCACGCGGGGGTCGAGCAGGTAGCGGATGCCGGTCTCGCCCTCGGTGCCCAGCGCGCCGGGTCCGATGTAGCCCTTGACGAGGCCGGGGTGAGCGGCGAACTCCTTGTCGTCGAATGGTTCGACCTCGGCCGGCGACACGACCGCCTCGAGCCGCTTGGCGTCGACCTCGCGGTCGCCCGGAAGCCCGATTGCGAGCGGCTCGCGGGTGCCGTCGGGATTCCGCAGCATGACCAGGACGTTCTTGAGCGTGTCGGCGGCATGCCAGGGACGATCGGCTCGCGGGAACGCCTCGTCGAGGTGCGCGACAAGAGAGTCGATCGTCGGCGTGTCAGGGGTCTGCTCGGCGTGAGACGCCGGCGCCTCGCCGTAGGGGATCGCGTCGGGTACGACGGTCGTCACGGCCTCGACGTTGGCGGCATAGCCACCGGCCGAGCGCACGAACGTGTCCTCCCCGGTCTCGGACACCGCGAGGAATTCCTCGCTGGCCGATCCACCCATCGCGCCGGACTGCGCACGCACGATGACGTACTCGAAGCCGAGCCGGTCGAAGATCCTGACGTACGCCTCACGGTGCGCCTGGTAGGAGGCCTCGAGTCCTGCATCGTCGATGTCGAAGGAGTAGGAGTCCTTCATGATGAACTCGCGCCCGCGCAGGATGCCCGCACGGGGTCGCGCCTCGTCGCGGTACTTCGTCTGGATCTGGTAGAGGCTCAGCGGGAGGTCCTTGTAGGACGAGTACAGGTCCTTGACCAGCAGCGTGAAGAACTCCTCGTGCGTCGGGCCGAGCATCATGTCGTTGCCCTTGCGGTCCTTGACCCGGAACACGTTGGGGCCGTACTCGGTCCACCGACCGGACGCCTCGTAGGGCTCGCGCGGCAGGAGTGCGGGGAACCGCACCTCCTGCGAGCCGATCGACTCCATCTCCTCGCGGATGACCTTCTCGACCTTCGCCAGGACCTTCAGTCCGAGCGGCAGCCACGAGTAGATACCCGGGGCGACACGACGCACGTAGCCGGCCCGGACCAGCAACTTGTGGCTCGGCACCTCCGCGTCTGCCGGATCGTCGCGGAGGGTACGCAGGAAGAGCCGGGACATACGCATGAGCCCGAGCCTATCGGGGTGGTGTCGGCGCCCGTGGCGCGGAGCGACCGTTAGCCGCGCGCTGCCCTCATGGCAGTGCGGATCATCGGCACCTGCAGCGGGAGCCGGAGGATCGTGCCGACCGTGAACCACCACGGTTTGCGCCCATCGCGTGCGCTGTCGATCGACATCTGGACGTTGGCCGGGAAGACCGCTGTCAGGAGAGCTGCCGACGCGAGCCCGCCGACACGGCGCGTGCGCGGGTGCAGCATCAGGCCCGCGCAGGCCACCTCGACGGCCCCGGAGGCAAGTACGAGCTCGCGCTTGTACGGCAACGGCTTGGGCACGATCGCCTCGTACGTGCGAGGGCTCACGAAGTGCAGCACTCCCGACACCGTGAAGATGGCGGCCAACACGTTGATCTCGCGACTCATGGGGTGAGCGTAGCGGCGGGTCTGACGACCGGCTCGATGAGCGCCCGCACGGCTGCTTCCCACTGCGCGTCGTCCGCGATCGTCACGGCGACGCTCCTCGTCCCGATGCGGAGGCCGCGGGGCTGGTCCAGCCGGAGGCTCAGGGTCTTGGCCTGGTTCGGCTTCGGGTCGCCGTAGATCCGCAGCCGGATCTCGGCGGTCGTCTGCCCCCGATGGACCGCGACCCGCCGGTCTACTGCCCGGAAGTCGATGCCCTCCTGGGCCGACCCGGACACCGCGCGGACCCGGAAGGAGCCGTTGCGTTGAGCCGGGCCGTCCATCTCAAAGGTGATCTTGACGAGTCGGGACGGCTTGTCGCCCGCCTCGACGGTCCTGCTCGGGGCGCTCACCGTGCCGAGCGGCATCATCGACTCCAGCGGCGCCAGACAGTAGCCCTGCCTGCGGAGGCGCTTGATGATCGACGGGACCGCCTTGAGCGTCGCCGGCGAGTTGCCGACGTTGTCGTGCATCAGGATCACGTTGGACCGGTGCGGTCGCAGCCCCCGCAGTGCCGCCGCACGGATCTTGGACTTGCTGAGTCCCGACCAGTCGCGGGTGTCGATGGTCCAGAGCTGCTGGCGGAGCTCGAGTCGCTTGCCGATCGCTCGGACCCCGGCGTCGGTGTCGCCGTACGGCGGACGGAACAGGCCGGGCTTCCGCCCGATCGCCTTCTCAATCGCTGTCTGCGTCGACTCAAGCTGTCGCTCGACACTGCGGTCCGAACGCGTGGTCAGCTCAGGGTGGTTCCAGGAATGGTTCTCGACCGCATGCCCGTCCCGGACCATCTGGCGCAGGATCTCGGGGTACTTCTTGGCGAAGCGGCCCTGCACGAAGAACGTCGCCTGGGCGTCATTCGCCCGTAGGATCTTGAGCAGCCTGGGGGTCTGCTCCTTGCTCGGACCGTCATCGAAGGTCAGGGCCACCGTGCCGGTGCGACAGCGTGTGTCTGGCGGGATCAGGGCCGAGGCGGGCGCAGCGGATCCGAGCACGATTCCCGCCACGATCGCCGGCAGGAGTCGTCGAAGCACGCGGCCATCCTAGGGGCCGAGATGCGGGGATCAGAGCAGGATCGACGCGAACGTCGCGATGTGCTCGAAGCCGACCCGTTCGTACGCCCGACGTGCCGCGAGATTGTGATCATTGACATACAGAGTCACGATCGGCGCGACCGTGGCGCGCACCTCGCGGACGACTGCGGCGAGCGCCGGTGCCGCCAGGCCTCGGCCGCGAAGGTCAGGTCGGACGTAGACGCCCTGGAGCTGGCATGCATAGGGGGTCGCGGCGCCGACCTCGGCCTTGAACAGCACTTCGCCGTCCTCGATGATCGCGAACGACCAACCCTGCGAGATCAGCTGGGCGACCCGGGCCCGATAGCCGCTGCGGTTGCCGGCCTCGGGATCGACCCCGACCTCCTCAGTGAACATCGCGACGCAGGCCGGATAAACCGTGTCGAACTCGTCCAGCACCACGCGCCGCACCCGCGGGTCCGCCCGCAGTGGACTGTCCTGCTCGATCGACATGAACGGCTGGTCCAGGCGCGGCGACCGGGCCGGGCCCCAGTGCGGCTCGAGCCGCTTCCACAGCGGCAGGACGGCCTCGCGTGGACCCACGATCGACGACGGCCTGACGTTGTCCCTGATGGCCCGGTCGGCAAATGCTTCGATCGCGGCGGGCGTCGCCTGGACCGGCACGACGTTGGCGCCGGCGTGGCAGGCCGAGACCAGAGTGCCGTCCTCGAAGTAGCCCCATATCTGTCCCCCGAGCCAGCGGGCCTGCAGCCTGGTGGCGTCAACCCGATTGCGGACGAACAGGTTGACCAGCCGATCGCGATCCAGCAGCACGTACAGCTCGGCGAGGTCGGGCGTCGTCAGCGGACGGACGTGCGTCGTCGTCTTGAGCACTGCGCCTCCCAGAGTGGTACGCCCAGCGTACTTGCGGCGGGGTCCGGCCGCTGGCACGCATTCGACACGATCTTGCTCGATCGTCACAATCTCCCTAATTCACAGGGTTTTCCACTGGTGATCGAACATTTGTTCGAGTATTCTTGACGTATGAACCCGCTGCTCACCATCGACGCGATGCGTACTGCCGCGCGGGCGCTGCAGGCGGGTGATCCGCGCGAGCAGGTGCGGGCGATCCAGGCGGCACAGGACTCCCTGGACGCGGCGAAGGCCGAGTGCCTGGCGGCAGTGGAGTCGTCCAAGGACTACGAGCTCGACGGGTCCTCGACCCTCAACGCGTGGGTGCGCAACGAGCTGCGTCTAGACGCCCCGGACGCCGCGACCCTGGTCTCCGCGTCGGGGACCTTCGCCGCGTTGCCTGCGGTCGCGGCCGCTGCGGCGGCCGGACAGATCCGCACCGACCACGTCGCTTTGTTCAGCTATGGGCTCAAGCACATCGGTCCCGAGATCATGGCCTCCTCCCAGGACTGGCTGCTGGACGTCGCCTGCCTCAACCCACCATCGAAGCTGCGCACCGTGATCCGGGGGCTGCGCGAGGCCTACTTCCCCGACGACCTCGAGGATGCCTGGGTCAAAGGCCAGGACAAACAGGACATCCAGGTCAACCCTGTCGTCGGCGGCTGGCATGTGACGGGGTTCCTCGACGTGACCGCTGGCGCGAAGTTCAAGAAGGTTCTCGACTCCGTGTCCGCGCCACGCAACAAGGATGACGACCGCCCCGGGTCCGAGCGCCGCTGCCAAGGGTTTGAGGACCTCCTGGACTCAGTCCTCAACAACGGACTCCCGTCAGACCAGGGATTTCGTCCCCATGTCTCGGTGTTCGTCGACGCCGACAAGTTCGAAGCTGCCATGAGACAGCCCAGGACCGACGAGACCGCACCTGACGCTGATCCCGAGCCCGCGGCCGACCCGACGTCGAAGCCCGCTGAGCTTGCCGGCTACGGCGCGATCAGCCGCAAGGCCCTTGCCCTGATCGCCTGCGGCGCCGACGTGACCCCGTTCCTGACCCGCAGCGGCGTCGACTTCTCCCAAGACAGTGTCCTCAACGTTGGCCGCACCCGCTACGCCCCCACGCTCAAGCAACGCCGGGCCGTGATCGCCCGTCAGCGTGGCGTCTGTGCCGCGCCCGGTTGTCGCCACACCCACCTCGAGGTCCACCACACGATTTGGTGGTCTCGCGGCGGCACCACCGACGTCGACCTCCTCATCGGCCTGTGCGTCAGATGCCATCATCTGATCCACCGCGAGCTCCTCAACGTCTCCGGCAACTCCCGCGATGGGTTCGCCTTCACCAACCGGCACGCCCAGCCCCTCAGCCGAAGGCGTCGCAGGCCCTACTCCCGCGCCGCCTAAGCCACTCGGCGCGGGAGGATCCCCGCAGCCAGCAGGTAGACCCACGCGGGCTTGCCCCGCCGAGCCGTCCCTTCGCGGCGAAGTGACGCGCCTCCGGGGCGTGCCGTCACCCGCTCAGCGAACTAGGTCGCGCACGAATTCGAGCCGCGGTTGCCATCGCGGCCGCGTCGGATGACGCGATGCGGGCGGTTGGCCGATGAGCACGTGGCGACCCATGACCGGGGTGCGGGGCGTCGCAGCTCCAGGATCGTGTTGACGACAGCCCACTCGGGGTCTCGGCGTACGGGCCCTTTTGGGATACTCGGCCTCATGGTCACCTTGCTGCGACGGACTCCGACCGAGCGCGAGCGCTGGGCCGATGAGGTGCTGGACCGGCTCAGCCCTGTTATGGCTGCGCTGGGCGTCCTCTTCCTGCTCGTCGTCCTCGGCGAGAACGTCGCCCGCGAGGGGACCTCGGTGGCGGATGCGCTCACGGTGCTTGGGTGGGGGCTGTGGCTGGTCTTCGTGGTCGAATTCGCGGCACGATTGGTGGTGGCCCCGGACACACGCCGCTTCCTACGCCGCAACTGGTGGCAGCTGCTCTTCCTGGTCCTGCCGTTCCTACGCGTGTTGAGGGTGGTGCGAGCGGCCAGGTTCCTGCGGACCGGGCGCGTCCTCTCCTCCACCGTCCGGTCCTCCCGATCGGCACACCAGGTGCTGGGAGGCCGGATCGGGTGGTTGGGCGTCGTCTGGGCGATCACCGTGATGGGAAGCAGCCAGCTGCTTTTCCAGTTCTCCAACTACACCCAGTACGCGGACGCCCTGCACGCCGCCGCGATGGCGACCATCACCGGTGAGCCGCTGGGTCGACCCGACGGCTTCTCCCGAACCTTCGAGGTGGTACTCGCCGTGTTCTCGGTAGTCGTGTTCGCCACCCTCGCGGGCAGCCTGGGCGCCTTCTTCCTCGAGCGCCGGGAGATCGAGCACACCGACGCCGCAGCGTCGGAGCAGGAGTCGACGAAAGGCTGAGCCGGAGGACGCAGCACTCATGCGGGATCCGCCTCGCGACTCCAACTACCCAGTCGGCTTCGAGCTTGACTCCCATGATGGCCTCTGGCTCGACGATGGCAGGGGCACCTAGGATCAGCGACGCGCGCGGTGCACCCTTCTGCGCAACTGCTTCACACGGCGGCGAGATGACGCGTGCTCTGCTGACTCCGTGGCAGGGCACCAGGTGAACACAGGCAGGCTTGCCTAGTCGCGCCGTCCTTCTTGCGGTGGTATCCCACGCCCCAGACCCGCCCTCCGCGCGGCATGATCGGGCGGGAGCCCCACTGACGGAATGAACGCGGCCTCCGAGTCGGAATGCGCGAACCAGATCAGCCTTTGGGCAGAAACCGACTACTGGGAGTGTGGGGACATGACGACAAACCTAGAGCGAAACAAGGAGAACGTGAAAGCGTTCTACGACCTGATGTTCAACCAGTGCCGCCCCCGCGAGGCCATCGAGCGGTACGCAGGTGCTGAGTACCGGCAGCACAACTCGCATGTCGCGGACGGCAAAGACGCCTTCGTGACCTACTTCGAGCGTATGGCCGAGGGATACCCGGGCAAGCATGTGGATTTCGTTCGAGCTTTCGCTGAGGGTGACCACGTCATCCTGCATTGCCACCAGACTTGGCCCGGCTCGGAAGACTATGCGGGAATCGACATCTTCCGACTCGACACCGACGGCAAGGTCGTTGAGCACTGGGACGTACTGCAGGTGATTCCTGAGACATCCGCCAACGAGAATGGGATGTTCTAACCGATGAAGCGGGCCAATGAGCGCCCTCGTGCGAGAGGTCCGGATGTGCTTAGAAGGATCTTGTCGCCTGTTACGGCTGCGGCGCCCCGGGACCTGGCCCTGCGAGGCCCTCGAAAGCCATAACGATCTCGGCCGAGGTGCGACGAGCCCCTGTCTGCGGAAAGCTCCGACGGGGTGATTCGGACGACCCCAGATCCGGCTGTCGCCAACGATCAGAACTCGCGACAACGGACTTGCAGCGCGCAGGCGGCCTGCACTCGGGATCTAACGGTTCTCCAGGACGACGCAGCAGCGACCCTCGCGGGGTTCGAGGTGGCAGGTGAGCCGATCGGCATCAACGGTCTCAACCAGTGCGTCGATCAGGGCTAGGTTCATGCCGCAGACCATGTCGGTATGGGTGTGGGCGAGGGCGTGAAACGGGCAGTTGGCCAACTCGATGCGCTTGGCAACTGTGTGCGGCTCGTACCCGTGGGCGGCCAGCGCCGAACCGGCCAACTCGAGTGCCGCGGCCTTGGACCGCGGGGCACCGGACTCTTCGAGCAGGGCAGCTCCGATCGTCCGGCCGCGTTCGGCCGCCGCCCGGTTGAGCGCCTCGATCGCCGGGACACCGGTCGCGGAGGACTCGGCGATAGCTTCGGCCATGAGCCGACCGGCCAGTTCGTACTCCCGGCCGGGCAGGGACACTGCTATCTCCCGGTCGGCGCGCCGGTAGAGCTTCGATGGTCGACCTGCGCCGGGTCCTGTCTTGCCGCTCAGGCGGGCGAACTCGGTGACGAGCATGCCCTCAGCCTCGAGTCGATCGAGGTGGAACTTCGCCTTGTGCAGCGGAATGCCGACCGCCTCAGCCGCTTCATCCCGGCCGACCGGATCAGGCTGCCCGCACACGTACAGATAGAGGTCGCGGCGAACCGGCTCGGCGAGTGCGCCGATGCCGGACACGTTCTCGGCGAAGTCGCTCACAAGCTCCCCATTTCTAAAAGATAAAAGACTTGACATAAGAGATTTCATCCCTCTAAGGTCCATCGTAATGTGTTTTAGAAATAGAGACAAGTCGTGGCGACTTGTTCGAGCATCTTAGATAGGACCATCATGAGTACTCAGAAGAAGCCGATGTGGCGCTCCTCCATCGCGGGGGGGGATTGCAATCATGGCCTTGGCTGGCGGTTCCCTTGCTGCCTGCAGCTCCAATAGCGACGCATCAGCGCCGCCCTCGTCATCCAGCGCGAGCCAGCCGGCGACGAATCAGGCGAAGCAGGTCGTGCTCAACAGTGCGATGCGCGGGTTGTGGGCTGATCACATGCAGTGGACGTGGTCGTCTGTCGATGCGTTCTTCCACAACCCGAAGGGTCTACAGGCTCAACTTGACCGGCTCCTTCAGAACCAGAAGGACATCGGTGCAGCGATCGTGCCGTACTACGGCCAGGATGCCGCTACGCAACTCACCGACCTGCTCACTACCCACATCAAGGATGCCGTTCCGGTTCTCACAGCCGCACAAAAGGGCGACAACGCTGCCCTAGAGAAGGCCAGCGACGAGTGGTACCGCAACGCCAAGGAGATTGCTGACTTCCTGACCAAGGCCAACCCCGACAACTGGCCGACCTCAGCGACCGAGCCGATGATGAAGACCCATATCGACCAGACGATCGCCTATTCGGTTGATCTACTCAAGGGCAACTATGCCCAGGCAGTCAAGGACTACGACGCCGCCGAGCTGCACATGTTGATGATGGGCGACACCCTGGCCCAGGGCATCATCGCGCAGTTCCCAGACAAGTTCTGATCCTGGGCAATGTCGGGCGCATCCCATCGTGGTTGCGCCCGGCTACACCCCGAAAATCAAGGAGCCCCCGGTGTCTCAACCGTTGACTCAGTCCGTGAACTCGAAGTTTCGGTGGCCTGTCATGGTGTGCCTCTTCGCCAATGCTGCCATCCATGTGTATCTCGCACCGATGCACCTTAGGGAAGCCCCGTACATCGGCGCTTCGTTCCTAGCACTTTCGATCGCCTGCATTGCCCTGGCATTGGCGCTTGCACTCTTCGACAACTTGCTGACCTGGTGCAGTGCTGGCGTCGTGAATCTGCTTGGCTTCGTCGCATTCATAGCTTCTCGCACCGTTGGCCTTCCCCAAATCGGCGACGACATCGGCAACTGGAGCGAGCCGCTGGGATTCCCCACGCTCGCGGTCGAGTTGCTGACCGTGGGCTTTGGTGCCGTAGTGCTGCACCGCACTAGCCATGGCGGTGCATGGACAGGAACGCCTCCGGATGTGGCCGGTTGAGCCCGCCGTCATCGATCCAGGCCACCGAGTCAGCATGGGCTCGTTTGATCAGTTCATCTGCGTGACTGAAGTCGATCGCGGACACGGCAAGTGGACATAGCGGCGGTAGGACATTGAGATCGATTCGATTGGCGTAGTAGGCGACATCGGTGATCAACCTTTGCTGGATGAGTAGGGTCACCGCATGCATCGCGACGTCCAACGCGCCCTTCGGCGGTGCGGCGAGTGCGCACGCGTAGCCGGTGGGCAGCACGGATATCCGATCAGCGCCGGCATCTACTGCTACGGAAATGGCTGCATTGTCGGCGAGTCCACCGTCGACAAGCGACGTATCTTCCCACTTGACCGGGGACAACAAGCCCGGGATAGCTGTGCTGGCAAGAACTGCATCGGTGGCATCGCCCTTGGACAGTACGACTTCGTTCCCCGACAGCAGGTCGGTCGCGACCACATGCAACTCGATGGTCGCATTCTCGAGTTTATCGAAGTTGAGATTGCCTTCGATCATCTGTCGCAGGCCGCGGCTGGAGAACATGGAGGATCGGCGGCCCAGCAACGCCAAGGTGTGTCTGATCGGGTCCACTGGGAAGAGGTTGGTACGACGGGCCGAGCGCCAGGTGTCAGCGAGGCCGACCAAGCTGGCCTCAGTCAAGCCATGACTCGCTAGGTAGGCCGAGTTGAGGGCTCCTGCGGAGGTTCCGACCAGCAGGTCGGGGACGATGCCCCGTTCCTGCAATGCCTGCAGCATCCCGACTTGGACTGCGCCTAAGCTTCCTCCGCCAGAGAGAACGAACGCGGTTCTATGTGCCATCGGAGCACCACACCCTATTTCTAAAAGATAAACAGATGCATCTTACTAATGCATTCCGAGGCAGTCAACATCTCGGCGTAGACCGGCATCGCACAGCAAATCGGCCAATTCAACGCCGAAAGTCACGCCGCGGCTGACGATCCCGTTGCAGCGATCAATCCGACTCGCAGCCAACCGATGCGGCGTGGTGGCTCATCCGGTCGAATCGCACCCCTCCCACAATTCGCAAGCGACTCCTTCGGTGGCCACCGGCGGAAATGGTGGCCGCTGTTCAGTTCAAAATCGCGGCGCACACGTACAGGTAGAAATCGGGGCAAATCGGCCCAGCGAGTGCGCCGATGCGTTCTCGGCGAAGTCGCTCACAGACTCCCATTTCTAAAAGATAAAAGACTTGACGTAAGGATCTCGATCGCTCTAAGGTCAGTCGTAGTATCTTTTAGAAATGGAGACAAGTCATGAGTATCACCAAAGTAGATGTGCCGAGGCTCAAGTCTGACCCCGGATACCAGGCCTTCACCCTGTTACGCACGGTGTTCACCGTCGCACCGATCCTGTTCGGCCTGGACAAGTTCAGCAACAACTCGGTCCTGGTCCGCGGCGATCACTGGTCGATCTACCTGGCCGGCTGGATCAACGACATCGTCCCTGGCGATGCCCATGCTGCCATGGTCATGGTGGGCATCATCGAGGTCGTTGCGGGCATCTTGGTATTCATTGCGCCTCGCTATGCGGCCTACGTCGTGGTTCTGTGGCTCGGCGGCATCATCGTCAGCCTGTTGACGGTCGCGGGTCAGAAGTACGGCGATATCGCACTTCGTGACTTCGGCCTTCTGGTCGCAGCACTCGCGTTGGCCCGACTCTCGGTGACGTACGACCGCCCCGGAGCAGCTTCGAAATGACGAACATCGCCGACCTCCCGGCCGCGCTCCACGGTGACACCCTGCCGGGCGAGCGCGACCTCGAGGCTGCGACCCGGGCCGCGGAGGACTTCCTCCGCGCGCTCGGGGTTGCGTGCGGTTCGGAGAGCATGGCGAAGAGCCCGCGCCGGATGGCCGAGGCGTACGCGGAGCTGTTCACGCCGCGGCTGTTCGAGATGACAACGTTCCCGAACGATGAGAACTACGACGAACTGGTGGTCGTGGGCTCAATCCCGGTCCAGTCAGTGTGCGAACACCATTTTCTGCCGTTCACGGGCGTGGCCCACGTGGGCTACCTCCCAGACGACCGCATCGTCGGGCTGTCCAAGCTCGCGCGCGTCGTCGAGATGTTCGCCCGCCGGCCCCAAACCCAGGAGCGACTGACCCAGCAGGTGGCCAACTTCCTCGACGCCCACCTCTCACCCAAGGGGGTCGGTGTCGTGATCGAGGCCGAGCACACCTGCATGACGCTGCGAGGCGTCCGGGTCACCGGCACCACGACCAGCACCTCGGCGCTCAAAGGGGTACTGCGTGAACGCCCGCAATCACGGGCCGAGTTCTTCGCGTGCATCCCAACCGGTGCATGAATGCCTAGCAAACCTCAGTCAAGGAGCATCACATGACCGACGCACCCGGAATTGTCGTCGTTGGCGCCGGACTCGCCGCCGCCAAAGCCATCGAGACCCTGCGAGACGAGAGCTTCGAGGGGCCCATCACGCTGATCGGCGACGAGATCGAACGCCCCTACGAGCGCCCGGCCCTGTCAAAGGACTACCTCCAGGGCAAAATGTCGACCGAGGACCTCTTCGTCCATCCTGCCGACTGGTACGCCGACCACAAGGTCGACACCCATTTGGGCGACGCCGCCGTCTCGCTCGATCGCCAAGCTCGCAGCGTCACGCTGGTCTCGGGCGAGACCGTCCCATACAAGCAACTACTGATCGCGACCGGTTCGCGGCCCAACACTCTCTCGATCCCCGGCGCCGACCTCGGCGGGGTCTTCTCGCTGCGCCGTGTCGTCGACAGCGACCAGATCCGCGCCGGATTCGCCGAGGCAAGCAACCTCGTCGTGATCGGCGCCGGCTGGATCGGCCTCGAGACCGCCGCTGCGGCCCGCGCCGCCGGACTCGACGTCACAGTCCTGGAGTATGCGCCGCTGCCCCTGCAGCGTGTCCTCGGCGACGAGTTGGCGACCTACTTCGCCGAGCTGCACCGTGCCAATGGTGTCGACCTGCGCACCTCGGTCTCGGTCACCGCACTCGAAGGCACCGATGGACGGGTCACTGCGGTCCGCGTCGGCGACGAGTCGATCCCGGCCGACATGGTCATCGTCGGCATCGGCATCACCCCCAACACCGAGATCGCCGCAGAAGCCGGCATCACGGTCGACAACGGCATCACCGTAGACGAACGGCTACGCACCTCCGATCCGACCGTGTACGCCGCCGGCGACGTCGCCCGAGCCCACAACACCGCCCTCGAAGCCAGCATCCGGGTCGAGCACTGGGACAACGCCATACGACAGGGACAGCTCGCGGCCAAGTCGATGCTCGGCCAACAGGTCGCCTACGACTGGCAGCCCTACTTCTACACCGATCAGTTCGACCTCGGCATGGAATATGTCGGCTGTGCCTCCGCCGAAGACCATGTCGTAATCCGTGGCGACAAGGCTACCGGCGAGTTCATCGCATTCTGGCTGTCTGGCGGCATCCTCAAGGCCGGAATGAACGTCAACGTCTGGGACGTGAACGACGACATCCGCATCCTGATCGGCAAGACCGTCG
Source organism: Aeromicrobium sp. A1-2 (assembly GCF_003443875.1). Taxonomy (NCBI): domain Bacteria; kingdom Bacillati; phylum Actinomycetota; class Actinomycetes; order Propionibacteriales; family Nocardioidaceae; genus Aeromicrobium; species Aeromicrobium sp. A1-2. Next base: position 1,765,730 of record NZ_CP027482.1, read on the forward strand.
ATCCGATAGATCTCGCCGACTCCACCATTGCGCTGACCGACATATCTTGAAGTCGTGGGCACCGACTCGGTCCAAGGAATTCGCGAACCTGCTGAAGCGTGAGGAGCTGATCGCTTCGGTCGACAGACGCTCCGTCGCGGACGCGACGGACAGCGCGACTGACACGATCCTCGACGAGTGGCCTTCACCAGTCCCAAATCCGTTGGAGGCGGCCTAAACCTGCGCCGAACTCGAGGTCAAGCACCGACGAGCACGGCCCTACCGGCCCCAGACCAACGGCAAGATCAAACGGTTCCACCGCACCCTGGCGGGGGGCTGGGCCTTCAAGAGTTCTACAGCTCCGAATCAGCCCGACTCGCAGCGCTGCCATCATGGATCCACGAGTACAAGCACCGCCGGCCCCACTCAGCAGTCGGGCGGAAGGCGCCCATCACCAGATTGGACAGCCTGGCTGGGCATCACAGCTAGTCGAGGTCAATCTGTTCGATAGAACGACGACACCCCCTGGCCTGTGGATCGACTTTCACCAGGTCTATCGGGAGTTTGCGGCCTTGGCCACCAACAACTCCATGGGCGGCGAGTTGATCGGCCTTCAGATGACCTCGCGGTGAGATGGTCGGCAGACCGGACACGTGTAAGCCGACTCATCCACCTTCGCCAGCTGTGTTTCGAGTTGGCAGGCTTGGCCACAGATCGTCGGTTGTTCAGTCCCCGACAAGCGAGCCGCGCAGAGGGTTGGTCAGCTCACCGAGACAGCTGGCGATCCGCCCTCAACGGGCTCCATGCCCTCGGCGATCCGCATGGCTTCCTCGATCAGGGTCTCGACGATCTTGGACTCCGGGACCGTCTTGATGACCTCGCCCTTGACGAAGATCTGGCCCTTGCCGTTGCCCGAGGCCACGCCGAGATCTGCCTCACGGGCCTCCCCCGGTCCGTTGACGACACAGCCCATGACCGCGACGCGCAGCGGCACCTCCATGCCCTCCAGACCAGCGGTGACCTGCTCGGCGAGCGTGTAGACGTCAACCTGGGCTCGGCCGCACGACGGGCACGAGACGATCTCGAGCTTGCGCTCGCGCAGATTGAGCGACTGCAGGATCTGCAGGCCGACCTTGACCTCCTCGACCGGGGGCGCCGACAGCGACACCCGGATCGTGTCACCGATGCCCTGGCTGAGCAGCGCACCGAACGCCGTGGCGCTCTTGATCGTGCCCTGGAAGGCGGGGCCGGCCTCGGTCACGCCGAGGTGCAGCGGCCAGTCGCCCCGCTCGGACAGCATCTCGTAGGCCTGGACCATCACGACCGGGTCGTTGTGCTTGACCGAGATCTTGAAGTCGTGGAAGTCGTGCTCCTCGAACAACGAGGCCTCCCAGACGGCGGACTCGACGAGCGCCTCGGCCGTGGCCTTGCCGTACTTGTCGTAGATGCGCTTGTCGAGCGAACCGGCGTTGACACCGATACGGATCGAGACGCCGGCGTCCTTGGCGGCCCTGGCGATCGCGCCGACCTGGTCGTCGAACTTGCGGATGTTGCCGGGATTGACCCGCACCGCGGCGCAGCCGGCGTCGATCGCGGCGAAGACGTACTTGGGCTGGAAGTGGATGTCCGCGATGACCGGGAGCTGCGAGTGCTCTGCGATCTCCTTCAGGGCATCGGCGTCGTCCTGGCTGGGGCACGCGACCCGCACGATGTCGCAGCCCGCCGCGGTGAGCTCGGCGATCTGCTGCAGCGTCGTGTTGACGTCCGACGTCAGGGTCGTGGTCATCGACTGGACCGAGATCTGGGCGTCACCGCCGACGTCGACCTTGCCGACCTTGATCTTGCGCGTCTTGCGCCGCGGAGCGAGGACCGGCGGCGGCATGGCAGGAAGCCCGAGGTCGGTCACGTGATGCTCACAGGGTTGACGATGTCGACATAAATCAGGATCACACTCATCAGCATAAGGAGGCCACCCACGGCGTACGCGACCGGCAACATCCGGGCGACGTCGACGTAGCCCGGATCGGGCCGTCCACGGAGCTTGGCGAACGCCCTACGGACCGCCTCGTACAGCGCCCCCGCGATGTGGCCGCCGTCGAGCGGGAGCAGCGGAATGAAGTTGAACAGCGCGAGGAACAGGTTGAGTCCGGCCAGCAGGACCAGCACCCGCTGGATCCGCTCGGGCCAGGTCGGGTCGTCGACCGTGACGATCTCGCCGGCGACCCGGCTGGCCCCGACCACACTGATCGGACCGTTGGAGTCACGTTCGGCGCCAAATGCCGCCTTCGTGACGCCCACCATGCGCTGCGGTAGGTGCACGATCGCCTCTGCCGTGCCCTTGACGTAGTCGCCCATGACGGAGGCGACGTAGACCGGGCCCTGTCGGACGTACGTCTGCGTCGGAGTCACGCCGAGGAAGCCGACATCGACGGTCTTGGTCGGGTCGTTGACGTCGGCGCGGGCCAGCACCGAGGTGGCGACGTTGACCTCGCGGGCCTGGCCGTCGCGCTCGAAGCCGATCGAGGCCTCGCGCGAGCCGTTGGCACGGATCAGCTTGGTGAGCCCCTCCCACGACGTGACCTCGGTGCCGTTGAACGAGGTGAACTGGTCGCCGGGAGCCAGGCCAGCCTTGCGTGCCGGCGTGATCGGGTCGTCCGCATTGCAGGTGCGGCCCGCCTGGGCGTCGCTGATGGCGCAGTCCGACACCGACTGGACCGTCGTCGAGGGGGTCAGCGCCCCGAAGCCCATGAAGACGATCATGAACAAGAAGATCGCGATCAGGATGTTGACCGTCGGCCCGCCCGCCATCACGATGAGCTTCTGCCACCACGGCTTGCGATAGAACATGCGGTCGAGATCTTCGTCGGAGACGTGCTCGTACTCCGCGGTGCGGGCGTCCGAGATCAGCTGCGTGAACATGCCGGTGTTGGTCTTGCGCACCTCGTGCGGGTCGGCATCCTTGGCCGGCGGCAGCATGCCGACGAGCTTGACGTAGCCGCCCAACGGGATCGACTTGAAGCCGTACTCGGTCTCGCCGCGCTTGGTCGACCAGACGGTATTGCCGAAGCCCACGAAGAACTGGGTGACCTTGATGCCGAACTTCTTGGCGGGATACATGTGACCGAACTCGTGCAGCCCGATCGACACCGCCACGCCGACGATGAAGGCCACGACACCCAGCGTGTAGATCAGTGCGTTCATCGTTTCTCCACCAGCTCCGCGGCCCGGGTGCGAGCCCATGCGTCGGCGCCGAGCACGCCGTCCAGGGTCATGTCCTGGCGGGCCGAGTCCGGATCGTCGAGATGCTCGCCGAGGACCAGACCCACCGTGTCAACAATGCCGAGGAAGTCCAAATGTCCCGCGACGAACGCGTCGACGCAGACCTCGTTAGCGGCGTTGAAGACCGCCGGGCCGGTGCGTCCGAACGTGCCTGCGCGGCGGGCGAGGGAGACAGCTGGGAACGCCTCGTTGTCGAGCGGGAAGAACTCCCAGGTCGCCGGCCGGGTCCAGTCGCACCCGGCCGCCGCGTCCGGCACCCGGTCGGGCCAGGCCAGGCCCAGCGCGATCGGCAGCTTCATGTCCGGCGGCGAGGCCTGCACCATCGTGGCCCCGTCGACGAACTCCACCATCGAGTGGACGATCGACGGTGGGTGCACGACAACCTCGATCCGGTCGAAGCCGATGTCGAACAGCAGATTGGCCTCGATGACCTCCAGACCCTTGTTGACCAGGGTCGCGGAGTTGATCGTGATGACCGGGCCCATGTCCCATGTCGGGTGCGCCATGGCCTGTTCGGGCGTGACGTCGGACAGCTGGGCGCGGGTTCGACCACGGAACGGACCACCGCTGGCGGTGACGATCAGCTTGCGGACGTCGTCGCGGCGTTCACCACGCATGGCCTGGGCGAGAGCGGAGTGCTCGGAGTCGACCGGCACGAGCTGACCGGGCTTCGCGGCACCGGTCACCAGCTCCCCGCCGATGATCAACGACTCCTTGTTGGCCAGCGCGAGCGTCGTGCCCGCCTCGAGTGCCGCCAGCGTGGGAAGAAGGCCCACGGCGCCCGTCATCCCGTTGAGCACGACGTCGCACTCGGTCCGCGCGACCTCGACTGCGGCGTCGGGGCCAGCCAGCAACCGCGGCACCCGGTGGTCGCCATGCGCGTAGCCGCGCTTCTGCGCCTCGGCGTACAACGCGAGCTGGACGTCCTCGGCCGCGCTCGCGCGAGCCACGGCGACCAGCGGCACATTGAACGCGATGGCCTGCTCGGCCAACAGTCGCGGATTGCTGCCGCCTGCGGCCAGCGCGACGACCTCGAACCGGTCGGCGTGGGCGGCGATGACCTCGAGGGCCTGCGTCCCGATGGAACCTGTTGACCCGAGGATCGCCACACGTTTGCGCATGGAGCCATTCTCCCCGATTCGGCGTCCCCGGCCTAGCCAGCCCGTACACACCGCTGGCGGCACCTCCGAAGAGGTGCCGCCAGCGGGTCGTGCCCCGGGTCGGGCGGACGAAGAGATGTCCTGTCGCCGCGCCCCCTCCGTCCCGGGAGTCTGCTATTTGACCTCGGACCTCAAGACACCCCAGACGCCGATCGCCAGCGGGATGACGAGCCACGGAAGGCTCGACACGGCGAGCTGTGACCATTGCTCGCCGGTCAGGCTGCCTTCGAACAGTGGAGTCGTCGAGAAGTTGAAGTCGACCCACGGCTGGATCTTCTCGAACCAGTCCTGACTGAAGGCCAGGAAACCCAGGATCGATGGGATCACGAAGGAGTAAACGAAGTAACCGACGATCGCGCCCGCTGAGTTGCGGATCAGCACCCCGAGCATGAATCCGATCAACAGACCCAGGATGTTGGCCAGCACGATGTACAGCATCTGCGGCACGCTGGTGTTCCATTGCGCATCGATGCCATTGACGGCGGCGCCGATGACATTGCCGACCGCTCCGATCGCGAACGAGAAGATCATCGAGACGACGCCCACAAGGACTGCCGAGATGGCCTTGGCCAGGATGACCTGACCTCGGTGCGGGGCCAACGTGAACGTGATGAGTCCGGTGCGCTGACTCCACTCGCTCGTCACCGACAAGATCGCGACAACGGGCAGGAGGATCGCGAAGGGGACGCCGATCGCCGTACCGAACGATCCATACGTGAGGCTGGTGTCGGGCGCGAAGATGATGACGGCGGCAGCTGCCAGGAATCCGATGATGAGGATGCTGAGCATGAGCCAGAAGCCTGACCTGGTGTCGAACATCTTGCGGAGCTCGACCTTGATCAGCCGGCCCAACGGGACGGCGGGCGCGTTGGTGTCGACCGTGACGGGTGCGGTGGCGGTGCTCATGCGGTGGCTCCTTCGGCAGTGACGGCTTCACGTTGGGTGTCGGAGGTGAGCTCGAGGAACATCTCCTCGAGGCCCGCCCCTTCAGCAGGTCGCAGCTCGACGAGCGCGACGCCCGCTGCGGCCGCGGCCTTGCCGACCGTGGCCGGATCGGTCTCGGTGCGCAGCCCCCCGTCGCCCGACGGCCCGGCCGTGATGCCAGCCGCGGTCAGCGCGTTGGCCAGAGCCGAGGCGTCCCCGGCCTTGACGAACGTCCCGGCGGTCTGCAGCAGCTCGGCCTTGGTGCCCTGGGCCACGATCTTGCCGTGCCCGATCACGATGATCTCGTCGGCGATGACCTCGATCTCGTGCAGGAGGTGCGACGACAGCAGCACCGTCCCGCCCCGGTTGGCGTACTCCCGCAGGAGGATGCGCATCCAGTGGATACCGGCAGGGTCGAGGCCGTTGGCGGGCTCGTCGAGGATCAGGATCTTGGGATCGCCGAGCAGCGCATTGGCGATGCCGAGACGCTGGCGCATGCCGAGCGAATAGTTCTTGACCCGACGCTTGGACTCGGCGGGCGTCAGGCTGACGAGGGCCAGCATCTCGTCGACGCGCGACATCGGCAGACCCATCGTGAGGGCGCTCAGGGTGAGGATCTCCCGCCCGGTCCGACCGGCGTGCTGCGCTGACGCGTCCAGCAGGACACCGACCTGGGTGCCGGGATTCGGGATGTCGCGGTAGAGCGCGCCACCGACGCGGGCGCTGCCGGACGTCGCCGGCGTCAATCCCGCCATGACGCGCATCGCGGTCGACTTGCCGGCGCCGTTGGGGCCGAGGAAGCCCGTGACGGCTCCTGGCCGGCACTCGAATGAGACATTGTCGACGGCGGTGAACCCGCCGTACGTCTTGGTGAGTCCTTGAACTGAGATCATGCCGACCAGTCTGGTGCGTTACCCAGGATGACGGCATCGGTCGAGCGGCCATGATCGCTAGCCGAAAGTATGAGCCGCCTAGGCCGTTCGGCAGTCGTCGTCCCACCCGAAAGCCCCTAGCCTTGGGGCGTGCAGCTCGCCGCCGTCGACTACCAGCCCCCACTCAAGCGGTGGAACCACATCTGGCGCTACGCCCTGATGTTCGCGCTCTCGATGGCCGGCTGGATCGAGATGGGCCTGTGGCAGTGGAACCACGACCGCGCCTGGTTCGCCCTCGACCTCGCCCTGGGCGCCGCCTGCTTCGTCCTGATCGCGTGGCGCCGCCGCTTCCCGCTGCAGATCGCGTTGCTGACCGCGGCACTGTCCTCGATCTCGGGATTCGTCGCCGGACCGGCCACCCTGGCGCTGGTGTCGCTCGCGACCCGCCGGCGCTGGCGGGAGATCATCCCGGCCGCGCTCACGAGCCTCGCGGCCGCGGTCGTCCTGGACTGGTACAGCCCCACCTCCAACGACGGCCGCCTGATCACCTGGCCGATCATCGTCGCGGCCATCGCCGTCACGGTCGGCTGGGGCATGTACATCGGGTCCAGACGAGAGCTCCTGGCGACGCTGCGCGACCGGGCCCACACTGCCGAGTCGGACCAGGCCACGCGGGTCGTCCAGGCGCGTGCCGCCGAGCGGGCCCGCATCGCCCGTGAGATGCACGACGTGCTGGCCCACCGCATCTCGCTCGTGACGATGCACGCCGGCGCGTTGACGTATCGCAAGGATCTGAGCGCCGACGAGATGCGAGCCACCGCCGCCGTGATCCAGGAGAGCTCGCACCAGGCACTCGTCGAGCTGCGCGACGTGCTGGGCATCCTGCGTGACGATCCGGGCGATGCGACGCCAGAGCTCCCCCAGCCGTCCGCGGTCGACCTGCCGGGCCTGCTGGACGAGACCCGGCGATCGGGCATTCACATCGAGGTCGTCGAGCTGGTGCCGCTGGAAGGCATCCCCGACACGCTCGGCCGCACGCTGTACCGGGTCGTGCAGGAGAGCCTGACCAATGTGCGCAAGCACGCTCCCAACACGCTCGTGCGGGTCTCGGTGTCGGGCGGTCCCTCGATCGGGCTCACGATCACGGTCTGCAACCCCCTGGAGATCGGGTCCCGGGGTCCCGGATCGCCCGAGTCGGGTCTGGGGCTCATCGGGCTGTCAGAACGCACGGCCCTGGTCGGGGGGCACCTGAGTCACCGCATCACGACCAGGCGCGAGTTCATCGTCGAGGCATGGCTACCGTGGCCCGCATGATCCGAGTCCTGCTGGTCGACGACGACGCCCTGGTGCGCGCGGGCCTCGCACTGATTCTCGGCGGAGCAGATCACATCGCCGTGGTGGGCGAGGTCGGGGACGGCCAGCGCGCCGTCACTGCCGTACGCGGCGGCGGCGTGGATCTGGTCCTGATGGACATCCGCATGCCGGTCATGGACGGAATCGCCGCGACCTCAGCGATCCTGGCCCTCCCCGATCCGCCCAAGGTCATCGTCCTGACGACCTTCGACGCCGATGAGTACGTCGTACGCGCACTGGCCGCGGGTGCGAACGGCTTCCTGCTCAAGGACACCTCTCCCGCCGAGATCGTCGCTGCCATCGGCAAGGTCGTCGGTGGGGAGCCGATGCTGTCCCCGACCATCACCCAACAGCTCATCCGACAGGTCACGGATGCCGCGCCGGATGCCCGTGACGATGCCGCGGCGACCCGCGTCGGTTGCCTGACCGAGCGTGAGCTCGAGGTGGCTCGCGCCGTGGGGGGCGGTTCCTCGAACGCCGAGATCGCTGTCAGCCTGCACCTGAGCATCGCGACGGTCAAGGCACACATCGCGCACATCTTCACCAAGCTCGATGCTACGAACCGGGTGCAGGTCGCCATCGCGATGCACGAGGCCGACCTGCTCTGAGCCGTCGGACGGCGCAGGCTGGGTGGGCCATCTACCGTGGGAGCATGCCCCGATCGCCCGTCGCCCTCCTCACCTCCGCCCTCGACATCGCAATGGACAAGTCCTTGGTGCTGGGCTACTCCCGGATCGGTATCGCGGCACGCGGCTGCTGGTGGCCCGCGGATCCCGCCCCCGACTCGCTCGCTGGCCAGCACGTCATCGTGACCGGCGCCAGCAGCGGGCTCGGCCGCGCGACCGCTGCGGGCCTGGCCCGGCTCGGCGCCACGGTCCACCTCGTCGGCCGGTCGCAGCAGCGGCTGGAGGAGTCGGCGGAACTGATTCGCGCAGACGTGCCGCACGCTGACCTGCTGAGCGAGGTGTGCGACATCAGTGACCTGGACGCGGTCCGCGCGTACGCCGCGAAGCTGCGGGAGCGGGGCGGCGCGCTGCACGCGATCGTGCACGACGCCGGGCTGATGCCCCCCGAGCGGGCCGAGAGCGCACAGGGCCACGAGCTGACCCTCGCGACGCACGTCCTCGGCCCGCTGCTCCTGACCGAGGAGCTGCGGGACATGCTGGCCGCCGCAGCCTCACCCAGGGTCATCATCGTCTCCTCCGGAGGGATGTACTCCGCGCCGCTCGACGACTCGATCGGCGATGACATCGAGTACGAGCAGTCGGCCTACGACCCGGTGCGGGCCTATGCCCGGACCAAACGCATCCAGGTCACCCTCGCCGAGCAGCTTGCTCACCGGTTGCGCAGCCAGGGCATCGCGGTGCACAGCATGCACCCCGGCTGGGCCGACACCCCCGGTGTCACCGACTCGCTGCCGCGTTTCGCGAAGATCGCTGCTCCGATCCTGCGCACGCCTGCACAGGGCGCCGACACCATCGTGTGGCTCACTGCCGCGGAAGAGGCGGCTCGCAGCACCGGCGAGTTCTGGTGCGACCGCCGCCCGCGCCCGACCTACTACCTGTCGTGGCAGTCCGACGACCCATCCGCCCGACGCAGGGTCTGGACGTATGCGGCGCGGGCGACCGGGATCGCGCAGACGCCGGGCTAGCCGCAGTCTCAGGCCGGATCGAGCTCTTGGATCCCCCAGGGGCTGCCATAGGCCGTGAGCAGCTCGAGGAACGGCACCGCGTCGAATGCCTCCGGACCCAGGACCCCGACCCCGGCCCAGGTGCCATTGGCCAGCAGCTCGAGCGCGACGACGGGGTTGACCGCGGTCTGCCACACGACGCACTGGTGGCCGTACTCCCGCATCGACCAGTCGTTGTCGACGACGTGGAACAGGTACGTCGACCGTGGGCGGCCCGCTTTGTCCTTGCCCGTGACCCACAAGACGGCGCAGGTCTTGCCGTGCATGCGGTCGCCGAGCATCGCGGGGTTCGGCAGGCACGCAGCCACGACGTCCCGGGGGCTGACTGCCACCACAGTCGGTTTGCCGCCGACCGTTGCCGTCACGTTGACCTTCTCGGTCGAGTCCAGGCCGAGCTTGTGCAGCGTGCGCAACACCTCGATGAACTCGTTGCCCAGTCCGTACTTGAAGGTCGCCCGCTTGGTCTCGACCCACCGAGGCATCAGCAGGACCTCCTCGTGCTCCACGTTGACGCACTCCACCGGTCCGATCCCCTCGGGGAAGTCGAACACCTCGGGCTCGCTGAACGGCTCGGTCGTCGTCCACTGGCCGTCCTGCCAGATGACCGGCGGGTTGAGGCACTCCTCGATCGTGGTCCAGATCGAGAACGACGGTGCGAACTCGTAGCCGTCGACCGTCAGGTTCGCGCCGTCGCGGGTGCCGAGCTCATCGATCTCGCTGAACAGGTGATCGGCGGCATAGCGAGCGAAGACGTCCGACAACCCGGGCTCGACGCCGATGCCGCACAGGGCCAGGCGTCCGGCCGCCTCCCACTCCCCCGCGACCGCGAACTGCTCATCGCCGAGCTTGACCCCGCATTCTTCGTACGGGTTGGTCGGGTGCGGCTTCGACAGGCTCATCGCCATGTCGAGGTAGTCCGCTCCGGCTGCGATGGCGCCCTCGAAGATCGGCATCACGAACCGCGGGTCGACGGCGTTCATGACGTGGGTGGCCCCGCACTGGCGAGCCAGCGCCTCGACCGAAGCGGCGTTCGATGCGTCGACCCGGGCGGCTGTGAACCGTGGGTCCGAGAGCGGGTCGACAGCGCGCTCGGCGCTTGTCAGCACATAGTCCGCGACCGTGACCGACTCGAAGAAGTCACGCCGGGCTGCGATGGCGCAGAATGCCGAGCCGACTCCACCGGCTCCGACGAGCAGGATCTTCATGATGTGATCAGGCCTCCAGGTTGGTCATGACGTGTTTGATACGGGTGTAGTCCTCGAGGCCGTACATCGACAGGTCCTTGCCGTAGCCGGAGTGCTTGAAACCGCCGTGCGGCATCTCCGCCACGATCGGGATGTGCGTGTTGATCCACACGCAACCGAAGTCGAGACGCCGGGCCATCCGCATCGCGCGGCCATGGTCCTTGGTCCAGACCGATGACGACAGCCCGTAGTCGACACCATTGGCCCACTGAACGGCCTGGTCCTCGTCGGTGAACTCCTGCACCGTGATGACCGGTCCGAAGATCTCGTCCTGGCTCGCGTGGTCGTCCTGGCGCAATCCGGAGAGCACAGTCGGCTCGTAGAAGTAGCCGCCGCCCAGTGTCTCGACGCGATGACCGCCGGTCTCGAGGCGCGCATGGTCCGGCAGCGTGTCGAGGAACTCCGCAACGTGGGCGAGCTGGTTGGCATTGTTGACCGGCCCGAAGTACGTGTCGGGGTCGTCCGGCATCCCGACCCGGGTCGCCCTCGCGGCGCCGGTCAGCGCGGCGGTGAAGTCTGCCGCGACGCGCGGGTGCACCAGCACCCGGGTCGCCGCGGTGCAGTCCTGCCCGGCGTTGAAGTAACCCGCGGCGGCGATGGCCTCGGCAGCGGCGGCCAGATCGGCATCGTCGAACACAACGACGGGTGCCTTGCCGCCGAGCTCGAGGTGTGGCTTCTTCAGACCCGCGGCCGCGGCGGCCGCAACCTCCATGCCGGCCCGCACCGAACCTGTGATCGCGACCATCTGCGGCGTCGGATGCGTCACCAGGGCCTTCCCGGTCTCCCGGTCACCGCACACGACGTTGAACACGCCGGGTGGGAAGAACTCCTGGGCGATCTCGGCGAGCAGGGATGTGGAGGCCGGGGTCGTGTCACTCGGCTTGAGCACGATCGTGTTGCCGGCCGCGAGCGCGGGAGCAATCTTCCAGATCGCCATGACGAACGGGTAGTTCCACGGCGTCACCTGACCCACGACCCCGATCGGCTCCCGACGGATCATCGAGGTGTGCCCGCGCAGGTACTCCCCCGCCGACCTGCCCTCCAGCACCCTCGCGGCGCCGGCGAAGAAGGTGACCGCATCCATCGCCTGCCCGTGGATCTCCTCGCTCAGCGTCAAGGCCTTGGGCTTGCCTGTGTCGCGGGACTCGACATCGACGATCTCCTCGGCTCGGGCCTCGATAGCGCCGGCCAGCTTGAGGAGCATCTTCGAGCGTTCCCACGGAGTTGTGTCGCGCCACGTCTGGAATGCCTCCCCGGCAGCCCGGAACGCACGATCGACATCCTCTGCGCCCGACAGCGGCGCGGCGGCGTACACCTGGCCGGTCGACGGATCGATGACGTCGTAGGTCGCGCCGCTTGCCGCGGGGACGAGCTCACCGTTGATGACATTAGTGATGGCACGCTGCATGTGCCCATCCAACCTCATCGACTCACCGCTGGCAACGGATTCCGAAGTAAATGGCAGATCGCACGACGAATTCCCTTGTCTTTACCCCGTCCCTCTTGCGATCATGGCAACATGAGCTACTCCGATGAGGACTACGACCGCCTGCAGAAGGCCGGCAAGCGCCATCTGTGGATGCATTTCTCCCGCCACGGGAGCTATGACGACTCCCATGACATCCCGATCATCACCAAGGGCGACGGGATGTACATCTGGGATGCCAAGGGTCGGCGATATCTCGACGGTCTCGCGGGGCTGTTCGTCGTGCAGGCCGGCCACGGTCGTGAAGAGCTGGCCGAGGCCGCCGCCAAGCAGGCCAAGGAGCTGTCCTTCTTTCCGATCTGGACCTTCGCCCACCCCAACGCGATCATGCTCGCCGAACGCATCGCGTCGTACACCCCCGGAGATCTCAACCGGGTCTTCTTCACGACCGGTGGCGGCGAGGCCGTCGAGACCGCGTGGAAGCTCGCGAAGCAGTACTTCAAGCTGACCGGCAAGCCGCTCAAGACCAAGGTCATCAGCCGCCAGGTCGCCTATCACGGCACACCCCACGGAGCTCTGTCGATCACCGGCATCCCGGCGCTGAAGCAGATGTTCGAGCCGCTGGTCCCGTCGACGGTCCACGTGCCCAACACGAACTTCTACCGCGCTCCAGAGCACGGCGACAACATCGACGACTTCTCGATCTGGGCTGCCGACCGGATCGAGGACGCGATCCTCGCCGAGGGCCCGGACACGGTTGCCGCGGTGTTCCTCGAGCCGGTGCAGAACGCCGGCGGGTGCTTCCCGCCCCCACCCGGCTACTTCCAGCGGGTCCGCGAGATCTGCGACCGCCATGACGTCCTGCTGGTCTCCGACGAGGTCATCTGCGCGTTTGGCCGCCTCGGCGAGATGTTCGGTGCCACCAAGTACGACTACGTGCCCGACATGATCACCTGCGCCAAGGGCCTGACGTCCGGCTACTCACCGCTTGGCGCCATGATCGCGTCCGATCGGCTCATGGAGCCGTTCCTGCAGGGCGACAACAGCTTCGCCCATGGCTACACGTTTGGCGGTCACCCGGTCTCGGCCGCCGTCGCGATGACCAACTTGGACATCTTCGAGCGCGAGGACCTCAACGGCAACGTGCGTCGCAACGAGGGCGCATTCCGCGCGACCCTGGAGAAGCTGCTCGACCTCGACATCGTCGGCGACGTGCGCGGCGACGGATTTTTCTACGGCATCGAGCTGGTCAAGGACAAGTCCACCAAGGAGACCTTCAGCGACGAGGAGTCCGAGAAGCTCCTGCGCGGGTTCTTGTCCAAGGCACTGTTCGACAACGGCCTGTACTGCCGTGCCGACGACCGCGGCGACCCTGTCATCCAGCTCTCCCCGCCGCTGATCGCCGATCAGAGCCACTTCGACGAGATGGAGCAGATCCTCCGCTCGGTGCTCACCGAGGCGCAGACTCTGCTCTGACCCTCGGCCTGGGCCGGTCGAAAGGCCAGGTCCTTGGGCTTGTCAAGAGTCATCCTCTCGACAAGCTCAAGGACCTTTTCGACGTCCCGTCGACAGGCTCGAGGACCGGACCGGACCGCTACGAGGCGATGGCCTTCTCCTGGCGGCGGCGGAACACTTCGCCGGACAGCACGATCGAGATCGCGATCACGAACATCAGGGTGCCGATGACGTTGACCTGCATCGGGACACCGCGCTGGTTCGCGCCGTAGACGAACATCGGGAAGGTCACGCGCTGCCCCGAGTTGAGGTTCGTGATGATGAAGTCATCGAATGACAGCGAGAAGCTCAGTAGCGCCGCAGCAATGATGCCGGGCAGGACCAGTGGGAAGGTGACTCGCCAGAACGTCTGGGCCTCGTTGGCGTACAGGTCCATCGCCGCCTGCTCCAGATTGTCGTCCAGTCCCGTGAGACGCGCCTTGACCGTCACGATGACAAATGACAGGCAGAACATGATGTGCGCTATCAGAATCGTCCAGAAGCCGAGCTGGCCACCGAATCCGCGAGAGACGAACAGGGCCAGCAGCGATGAGCCCATTACGATCTCGGGCGATGCCATCGGCAGGAAGATGATCAGGTTGGCAGCCTTGCGGCCGGCGAAGCGGTGTCGCACGAGGGCGAACGCTGCGAGCGTGCCGAGGATCGTCGCGACGAGCGTCGCGGCCAGCGCGATCTCGATGCTCAGGATCACCGACTCCTGCATGCCGCCCGGCTTGAACGGGTGCAACCAGTTCTGGAAGGTGAAGTCCTGGAACTTGTAGACGTTCTTGGACTTGCTGCTGTCGTTGAAGCTCATCAGCACGACGACAGCGATCGGGATGAACGTGTAGACCAGCACCAGGAGGCCCAGCCCGAGGATCAGGTGGTCGCCGATCCAGCGCCGAACCCGGAAGAGGGGGGTCATACGAGGTCCTCCGTTCCTGCGGTGCGAACCCACATCAGGACCGCCGCGACGATGATCAGCATCAGGGTCACCGACAGCGCGCCGGCCGCCGCATAGTCGCCCTGTGTCGTGAACAGGCTCTGGATGACGTTGCCGACCATACGGGTGTTGGGGCTTCCCAGCAGCTGGGCGTTGATGTAGTCGCCCGCGGCCGGGATGAAGGTCAGCAGCGTGCCGGCCACGACGCCTGGCATCGACAGCGGGAACGTCACCTTGAAGAAGCCACGGATCGGTGAGGCGTACAGATCGCTGGATGCCTCGATGAGCCGGATGTCGATCTTCTCCAGGCTCGCGTACAACGGCAGCACCATGAAGGGCAGGAAATTGTAGGTCAGGCCAGCGATCACCGCGAACGGCGTCGCGAGGAGTCGGTCGTTGGCACCCAGGATGTGCATCCATTGCAGCGAGTCCACGATGAAGCCGTCATCGGCCAGGATCAGCTTCCACGACAGCGTCCGCAGCAGAAAGCTGGTGAAGAACGGAGCGATCACCAGGATCAGCATGAGGTTCTTCCACCGGCCCGCCTTGAACGCGATCGCGTAGGCCAGGACGTAGCCGATGACCAGGCAGAAGCCCGTCGCCAGTCCGGCGTACCAGAGCGAGCGCCACAGCTGCACCTTGTACTGGTCTATCGCATCGAAGTAGTTCTGGATGTGCCACGTCATCGAGTAACCCGTGAGCACCGAACCGTTTGGGTCGAACAGGCTCGTGGAGATCAACGAGTAGAACGGCACGACGAAGAACAGCCCGAGCCAGATCGCGCCCGGAGCGATCAGCCAGTAGCCGGTCAGCTTCCGCTTCGTCTTCGGCCCTTCGTGCACGGGGCCGTGTGCGACGTCGTCGAGGGTCGCCATGGCTAGTTGGCCTCGATCCCGGCCTTGGCGTCCTGGCTTGCGTCCAGCAGGAACGCGAACTCCGGCCGCCACGAGATGTCGACCTTGGTGCCGACAGGCAGCATGCGCCGCGACCCGGTGTTCTGCTCGAACACCATGAGTTCCTGGCCCCACGGCATCCGGACCATGTACTGCGTGCTGACGCCCACGAAGCTGACATCGGTGATGTAGCCGCCGGTGATGACGTCGCCCGGGGCGTCGATCGTCTGGCCGGCCTCGGCGATCAGCACCTTCTCCGGTCGGATCCCCAGCCAGCCGTTGCCGGACTCGGAGTGTGCCCGCTCGGCCGGGATCGAGGCGAGCGCACCCTGCACCCGCACCTTGACGTGGTCACCGTCCCGGCCTTCGATCTCTCCGGAGATCAGGTTGGACTGGCCCAGGAAGTTGGCGACGAATGTGGTCCGTGGATTCTCGTAGAGCTCACTGGGGGCACCCATCTGCTCGATCACGCCGTGGTTCATGACCGCGATGGTGTCGGCCATCGTCATGGCCTCCTCCTGGTCGTGCGTCACGTGCACAAAGGTCAGGCCGACCTCGGTCTGGATCCGCTTGAGCTCCAGCTGCATCCCACGGCGCAGCTTGAGGTCGAGCGCTCCCAGCGGCTCGTCCAGCAGCAGGACCTCGGGCTTGTTGATCAATGCGCGCGCCAGCGCGACCCGCTGCTGCTGTCCACCGGACATCTGCGCCGGCTTCTTGTGCGCCTGCGAGGTCAGCTCGACGAGCTCCAACATCTCGGCGACCTGCTTCTGGACGTCCTTGACCCCCCGACGTTCCAGTCCGAACGCGACGTTCTTGGAGATGTTGAGGTGCGGGAAGAGCGCGTAGTTCTGGAACACCGTGTTGACCGGCCGCTTGTACGGCTTCTGGTACGTCACCTCGGTCTCGCCGAGATGGATCGTGCCCGAGGTCGGCGTCTCAAGGCCTGCGACCATCCGCAACGTCGTGGTCTTGCCGCAGCCCGAGGGACCGAGCAGGGCAAAGAAGCTGCCCTGCGGCACAATCAGGTCCAGCGCCTTGACGGCGGTGAAGGTCGCATACTCCTTGGTCAGGCCCGTGAGCCGCAGATCCCTCGATCCGGGGGCTGCAGCGGTCTGGGCCGGCACCTCATGCACCTGTGACATCAGCAAAATCCCCTTCGTAGGTTCGCATCTCGGCCTCGTCGAGCGCCATGAAGCGGTGGGTCTGGGAGAGCGTCTGCTCGGACGGGAAGATCAGCTCGTTGTCGACCTGCTCGGGATCGACCTTCTCCATCGCAGCCTGGCCGCCCTTGACGGGGCAGATGTAGCTGTTGTACGCCGCGAGCTTCGCCGCGACCTCGGGCTCGTAGTAGTAGTCGATCCACTTCTCGGCGTTGGCCTGGTGCCTCGCCAGGTTGGGGACGAGCATGTTGTCGGCCCAGATCATGATCCCCTCCTCCGGCGGCAGCCAGACCAGGTTCTCGTCGCCGGCGTTGGCAATGTCGCCTGACCACGCCTCGCACGCCACGACGTTGCCAGCCGCGAGGTCCTGGACGTAGTCGTTGCCCGTGAACGACCTGAACTGGCCGTCGTTGCGGGCCTTGGCCAGACGATCGATCGCGACCTGCCACTGCGCCTCGGTGAAGTTCTCCGGATCAGCGCCGTCGATCAGCAGCATGAAGCCCATCGTGTCGCGCATCTCGCTCAGGAGGGACACCCTGCCCTTGAGGTCCTTCCGGCTGACCAGTTCGGCGAATGACTTGACCTCGCCGACCTTCGACTTGTTGTACGCGATGCCGGTCAGCCCGCTCTGCCACGGGGCGGAGTACTCGCGCTTCTTGTCCCACTCGGGCGACTTCAGCGACTCGATGATGTTGTTGTGCAGATTGGGAACCTTCGACGCGTCGAGCTTCTGGATCCACCCCACCTGGATCATGCGCGCGGCCATCCAGTCGGTCAGCGCGAACAGATCACGCTTGGACGAGCTGCAGGAGCCCAGCTGGTTGGACACCTTGGCGAAGAACTCGTTGTTGTCGTTGACATCGGCGGTGTAGGTCACCTTGATGCCGGTGTCCTTCTCGAACTGGGTCAGCGTCGAGACGTAGCCGTCCTCGTCCTCATCGATGTACTCGGGCCAGTTGGAGTAGATCAGCCGCTTGTCCGATTCCGAGACATCAGTCGCCTGGCAGTCAGCTGGATCCTGCTCGCGATCGGGGGTGTTGAACAGGGTCAGCGCTCCCGCGCTGGCGCCCAGGGCAGTGAGGCCACCCATGCCCTTGAGCAGTGTTCGTCTCTCGAGTCCAGCCATGTCCCACCCTCGCGTCGGCCCTGACCACGAATACTCGCAAGATTGGGGGTCCAGCACAAGGGATTCCGCAGTTAAGACTATGTTCCGCTCCGGAAAGCGTCACGCGAGGTGGAACCGACGCGGACCATTCGGCGGTTCGTGCGGCATGATGGCGGTCATGACCGAGCGCAAACCGGTGGAGAGCCGCAGCCCGAATCTCGACGACACCTCCAAGCAGATCATCGAGCTGCTGCAGGACGACGGACGGTTGTCCTACTCCGCGATCGCCAAGCAGGTCGGACTGTCCGAGGCCGCCGTGCGGCACCGGGTGCAGAAGCTCATCGAGAGCGGCGTCATGCAGGTCGTGGCGGTGACCGATCCGATGCAGATGGGCTTCGCCCGGCAGGCCATGATCGGCATCAAGGTGGCCGGCAACGTCCGCGAGGTCGCCGCCGAGCTGGCCACGATGGACAAGCTCGACTACATCGTCATCACGACCGGTCGCTTCGACATCCTCGCCGAGATCGTGGCCGAGAGCGATGACGAGCTGCTCGACATCGTGTCGGCACAGATCAGCGCGATCGACAAGGTCGTGACCACCGAGACGTTCGTGTACCTCCGCCTGGAGAAACAGACCTACGCGTGGGGCGTCCGCTAAGTCAGGTGGGCTCGGCTCAGCCGATCGTCCCGCCGGCCTCGAGGGTCGAGAAGATGTCGGCGTACGCCTGACGCATCAGCACCTCGTAGCCGTCAGGGTCGACATCTGGCGCGGGCGCCGGGTCCGTGCGACCGGCGCGGATCATCAGTCCCCACGGGACCTCGGTGTCCGGCGTGTGCAGGACCGGAGGAGTGCCGACGATGCGGAAGTCCGCCTCAGACCGTGGGAGGACACCGATCCGGGCGCTGGCCAGGACTGCAACCGTCAGCTCACGCGGGTGCGGCAGGTCCAGGCTGATCGGCGCGCCCGGAACCAGCCCGAGGTTGCGCAACGCGCCCGCGATCGAGGCCGACTCGTGCAGCAGCTCGGCGTACGACATCGCGCCGCGCTCGTCCAGGATGGCGATCTCGTCGGCGAGCCCGTGGATCACATGCCGGTCGAGAACCCGGAAGACCAGGCTCATTCAGCGGCCCTCGAAGACCGGAGTGCGCTTCTCGGACCTGGCCGCAGCCGCCTCGCGCACGTCGGCGCTGGCCCAGACCGCGGTGAAGCTCGCGTCGATCGCGTCGTCGTCGGCGGTCGAGCCGTTGAGCACGAGCTTGTTGTGCGCCAGTGCCAACGGTGCCAGGGCGGCGATCTCGTGTGCCCAGGCCAGCGCGTCGTCCAGCGTTCCCGGCCGATCGGCCAGGCCCATGCCGAGCGCAGCCTGCCGGTCGAAGGTCTCCGCGGCAAGCATCAGCCGGCGCGCCGGGCCGGCCCCGGCGAGTGCGCTGAGCGTGCGGATCGTCCAGGCGTCGACCGCCATGCCGTTGCGCGCGGTCGGGACGGCGAACTTCGCGGTCTCGTCGACGACCCGCAGGTCGCAGGCGATCGCGAGCTGGGTGCCGGCACCGATCGCGGGTCCGTTGACCGCCGCGATCAATGGGACCGGGAGCTTCGCGAGACGGTGCAGCATGGCATAGAGCGCCTCGAGGAACTCCGGGCCGTAGACCCCGCCGAGGTCGGCGCCGGAGCAGAACGCGCTGCCCTGCCCGGTCACGACGATCGCGCGCGCTCCCCCGGCGACGGCATCGTCGACAGCACCGTGGATCGCTTGGCAGAGCTCGAGGTTGAGCGCATTGCGCCGGTCCTCGCGCTGGAGTTCGAGGACGGCGACGGGGCCATCCGTGGTCACACCGAGCATGGGTCTCCTTGAGGTTCGCGACCACGGTATCGGGCGGCCGGCCGCGTCTCGGGCCGCACCCTGAGCGACCCATATGACTTGTGAGTAACGTCACCCTGTCCGGATCGTTGACACTGCATGAAGATCTCCCGGCGCGACCTCATCCGTTCCACCGCCGTCGTGGGAGGTGCCGTAGCGATCGGCATCCCGACCACGGCGCGCGCGACACCGGCCGTGGTCGCCCCCCAGTTCACGACCCTCGACCAGTGCTTCCGGCGCGGGGCGGCCGGAGCCGGCGGCTACACCCCCGTCGTGACGTCCGGGGGCGAGGCCCACACCGTGCGCGCCGGGCTCGGTGCGACGCCTCTGCCGGGCCGCCTCACGACCCGCACCCCGGTCCTGAGCTTCGCCCACCTGACCGACGTACACATCATCGATGCGCAGTCGCCGGCTCGCGTCGAGTACATCGACCGGCTCGAGGACTCGTACGGCGGAGCGCCAACCCTGGGCGGTCTGCTCTCATCGAGCTACCGACCGCAGGAGATGCTGACGCCACAGACCGCCGATGCCATGGTGCGGGCGGTCAAGCGGGTGGGTCGTGGCCCCGTGACGGGGCAGCCCCTCGCATTCGCGATCCAGACCGGAGACAACTCCGACAACTGCCAGTACAACGAGGTCCGCTGGAACATCGACATCCTCGACGGCAAGCGGATCACGCCTGACTCGGGCAACCGGAGCAAGTACGAAGGTGTCGCCGACAACACGGTGTGGGATGCGCACTACTGGCACCCCGAAGGACCCAAGCCCGGCGTCGCCGAAGACATCCACACATCCACATTCGGCTTCCCCCGAGTGCCGGGTCTACTCAAGGCCGCCCGCCGGGCGTTCAACCCCGAAGGACTCGGCATCCCGTGGTACTCGGTGTTCGGCAACCACGACGGGCTCGTGCAGGGCAACTTCCCGCACACCCTCCCGTTGTCGATCCTGGGCACCGGACCACTCAAGGCCACCGCGCTGCCGCCCGGCCTGTCCCAGGCAGACGTCATCTCGAACCTTGCCTCGGCCAATGCGACGGGCCTGCTCGGCGTCGTGTCCCTCACGTCGGCGACCTTCGTCACGGCGGACGGCGATCGACGCTCGTTGACGCGACCACAGGTCGTGGAGGAGCACTTCAAGACGACCGGCACGCCGGTCGGGCACGGGTTCACCGCGGCCAACCGGCAGAAGGGCACGGCGTACTACACGTTCGACCGCGGCTCGGTCCGCTGCATCGTGCTGGACAGCGTCAACCCCAACGGGTACGCGGACGGCTCCCTGGACAAGCCGCAGCACGAGTGGCTCAAGAGCGTGCTGGCCGGCTCGGCGGGCAAGTACGTGTTCATCTTCAGCCATCACACGTCGGCGACGATGACCAATCCGCTGGTGCTGACCGGTCTCGATCTCAACCAACGTGTCCTCGGCGACGAGGTCGTGGCGACGTTGCTGGCCAGCAAGAACGTCATCGCGTGGGTCAACGGCCACACCCACCGCAACCAGATCACGGCACACGCCGGTGCAGACGGCACCAGCGGCTTCTGGGAGATCAACACCGCGTCGCACGTCGATTTCCCCCAGCAGTCCCGGCTCATCGAGCTGGCCGACAACCATGACGGCACGCTGTCGATCTTCACCACGATGGTCGACCACACCGGGCCGGCCTCGTACGGTGGTTCGCTCGCCGACTCGGTGCACCTGGCCTCGCTGGCGCGTGAGCTGTCCGCGAACGATCCGCAGCAGCGCACGTCGGCTCAGGAGGGCGCTGTCGCCGACCGCAATGCCGAGCTGCTGGTCAAGAACCCACTGGTCTGACCGACCGCGGGCCTGATCGCGACCCCGAGGTCACGATCAGGTCGGTCAGCGGCGCTCGCGCTTCTTGCGCGGGCGCTGCTGCAGGTGGATCGGCGTGCCGACGAAGCCGAACTCCTCGCGGAGCCGGCGCTCGATGTAACGCATGTAGGACGCCTCAAGCTTGCCGGTCGTGAAGAGCACGAAGGTCGGCGGAGCCGTCGATGCCTGCGTGCCGAACATGATCCTGGACTGCTTGCCACCGCGTACGGGGTGCGGGTGCTCGGCGACCAGGCGACCGAGGAACGCATTGAGCGCGCCCGTGGTCACGCGGGTCTCCCAGCCCTCGAGGGCTGCGTCCAGCGCCCGGACGAGCCGGTCGATGTGCCAGCCGGTGCGCGCCGTGATGTTGATCGTCGGCGCCCAGGGCACCTGAACGAGCTCACGCTCGATCTCCCGGTCAAGGTAGAAACGACGCTCGTCGTCGACCAGGTCCCACTTGTTGAAGGCGATGATCAGCGCGCGGCCGGCCTCGGCGACAGTGCTGATGATGCGGGTGTCCTGCTCGGTCAGCGGCATGCTGCCGTCGATGATGACGACGGCGACCTCGGCACGGTCGATCGCCGAGCTGGTGCGCAGACTCGCGTAGTACTCGTGACCGGAGGCATCACGGACGCGGCGTCGGATGCCCGCGGTGTCGATGAAGTTCCAGGTGCGGCCGCCCAGGGTCACGATCTCGTCGACCGGGTCGACCGTCGTGCCGGACGCATCGTCCACCACGACCCGCTCCTCGCCGGCGAGCCGGTTGAGCAGGCTGGACTTGCCGACATTGGGCTTGCCGACGATTGCGACGCGACGTGGCCCCTGGGGTGCGTCAAAGTCCTCCGGCGGCGGATCCGGCAGTGCGTCGATCACGGCGTCGAGCATGTCGCCGCTCCCGCGCCCGTGCAGGGCCGAGACGGGGTAGGGCTCGCCCAGCCCGAGGTTCCACAGTCCGGCGGCCTCGGCCTCGGCACGCTGGTCGTCAACCTTGTTGGCGGCAAGCACGACGGGCTTCTTGGCGGCACGGAGAAGCCGGACGACCTTTTCGTCGACATCGGTGATGCCGACCGTGGCATCAACGACGAACAGGACGGCATCGGCGACCTGGATCGCGATCTCGGCCTGGGCGGCAATGCGCTCGGCGAGCCCGCGGGCGTCGGGGTCCCAGCCGCCGGTGTCGACCACCGTGAACGCGCGACCGTTCCAGACCGCGTCATAGGACACGCGGTCGCGAGTCACGCCGGGGACGTCCTCGACGACAGCCTCCCGGCGACCGATGATGCGGTTGACCAGGGTGGACTTGCCGACGTTGGGGCGCCCGATCACTGCGAGAACGGGTACGGCCTCAGCCATCGAAGGATCCTGTCGGAAGGGGGCCCGGAAGCTCGCGCTTGAGCACGGCCATGGACCGGGAGACATGGGCACGCAGGTGATCGTGGATCTGATCACCCGCGTCTGCCATCATCCCACGATCTCGCGGCCAAACCTGCATCGGCAGCCGGATCGGGGTTCCGTACGACACATCCAGCCGCGCGCCCTTCGCCGGACGGGCCTCTGTGGCCTCCCCCGGAAGCCGGGTGCCGATGATCGCGACGGGCACGACCGGGGCGCCTGAGACCAGCGCGAGGTAGGCCACGCCGCCCTTGAACCGAGCGAAGTCACCCGCTCCCCGCGTGGCTTCGGGATAGATCAGGACCGCCTGGCCGGCTGCCAGGACCTCGACTGCACGACGCACCGCGCCGGCGTCGGTGCGGGTCCGGCTGACCTTGATCTGGCCGACGAAGCGCAGCAGACGTCCGGTCCGTCCGACGAACTCCTCCTCCTTGACCAGCGCATGCGCAGGTCGCGATGAGGTCACGAACAGGAGCGGACCGTCGAGCCAGCCGATGTGATTGCTTGCCAAGATCACCGGACCGGAGGTCGGCACGTGGTCAGCACCGTGGATGCGGATGTCCCAGCGACGGGTGAAGTAGGGCCGTACGAGGCGTCGCATGAGGCGCAGTCCACCTTCGGGCAGGCCGGTGGCAGCGGTCATCGTGCGTCGGCGACGATTCCGGCGATCGCAGTGATGACCTCTTCCAGGGTCATGTACGTGCTGTCCACAACGACAGCGCCTTCGGGTTTGGACAACGGCGAAGCGGCCCTGGTCGAATCGATCTCGTCGCGGCGGGCCAGGGCCAGCTCGGTCGCGGCGGTGTCCGCTGCGCCGGTCTCGGCCGCCCGTCGGGCCGCGCGCGCCGCCGGATCGGCGACCAGATAGATCTTCACCTGGGCGTCCGGCGCGACGGTGGAGCCGATGTCGCGCCCCTCCACCACGATCCCCTCGCTCGCGCCGATCACGGCCCGCTGCAGGTCGACGAGCAGCTCACGGACCCGCGGCACCGCCGCCACGAGACTGACCGAGCCGGTGACATCCTCGCTCCGGATCGGCTCGGCGACGTCGGTCGCGTCGACGTGGATCGTCGGCGCTTCCGGGTCTGTGCCCGAGGTGAGCCGTACGTCCTCGGCCGCACGGGCGATCGCATCGGCGTCGAGCAGGTCGACGCCGCGCTCGAGCAACGCCCAGGTCATGGCGCGATACATCGCGCCGGTGTCGAGGTAGTCCAGCGACAGCCGCTGAGCGACACCTCTGGACGTGCTGGACTTGCCCGAACCCGAAGGTCCGTCGATCGCCACGACCAGGCTCTTGCTCACGTGTCCCACTCCTTGGTGCTCATCTATCGGTATGCGGACCAGCCGCGTGCGGTCAGTGCCTCGACGAGCGTATCGGCCGACGCCGCCACGACCGCGATCTCGACCTGACCCACGGGACGCCCGAGCTCGTGATCAATGCGGATGTCCTCGATGTTGACCGCCGACTCCCCCGTGTGGGCCATGAGCCGGGACAGCTCGCCGGGATGATCTGGCACCGAGACGAACACCGTCGCCAGGTCGGCAACCTTGGTCCCGTGCTTGCCCGGAATCAATCTGGTCCCGTCCTGGCCGGACTGCAGCACCCGGCCGAGGCGATCGGCGTCCGCGCCGATCGAGTCGATGACCCGGTCGAGATCTTCCCGCACGTGTTGCAGCACGGCGCGTACCTGGTCGGCATTGGAGCCCAGGATGTCCTGCCACAGGGCGGTGTCGCTGCCGGCGATCCGTGTCACGTCGCGTAGGCCGGGGCCGGCGAGGGCCAGGTGCTCCTCGGGTGCGCCTTCGAGCCGGGCTGCCGCCAGCACCGACAGCACGTGCGGGACGTGCGACACGAGGGCGACGGCCCTATCGTGCGCCGATGCGTCCATCACGAGTGGGACGCCGCCAACGATCCCCGCGACGGCAACGACCCGGGCCGTGGCCTGCGGATCGGTGCCGGGAGCAGTCGTGACCGCCCAGGGCCGACCCTCGAACAGACGGGAGGAGGCGGCCATCGGGCCGGATCGCTCGCTGCCTGCCATGGGGTGGCTGCCGACGTAACGAGAGCTGCCCACCAAGTCGGTGATGCGGGTCTGGAGCTCGGCCTTGACGCTCGCGACATCCGTGACGGTTGCGTCCGGCCATGTCTCGAGGGCCCGCTTGACCGTGGCCACGACGCCGGCAGGTGGCACCGCGACAATCACGAGCGCCGGCGCCGCGACCGGATCTGCCGTGCCTGCGCCGCGGGACACTGCCAGCTCGAGATTGGACGAGCGGATGTCCTCGAGGTGCACCTCGACACCCGCCTCGGTCAGTGCGAGTGCCGCCGACGTACCGATGAGTCCGCAGCCGATCACGAGGACCGGTCCGGGAGGGGCTGAGGTCATGCGTCGACGCTGTCGAAGAGTGCGCCGAGCTCGTCGCGGGTCAGGTCCCGCATCGCCCCGGCGGACAGTCCACCGAGGTGCAGCGGGCCGAAGGCGGTGCGGGTCAGCTCTCGGACCGGGTGGCCCGCGGCGTCAAGCAGCCGGCGGACGATGCGGTTGCGGCCCATGTGGATGTCGAGCTCGACCAGCGAGCGCCCGCGCGACGTGTCCTTGACCTGGAAACGGTCGACCTGAGCGGGTCCGTCGTCGAGCTCGATCCCGGCCTTCAGCCTGGCCGCGAGCCCATCGGGCACGGTGCCGTCGACCAGCGCGATGTAGGTCTTGGTGATCTCGAACGAGGGGTGGGCCAGCTTGTGTGCGAGATCTCCGTCGTTCGTCAGGATCAGCAGGCCCGAGGTGTCGGTGTCGAGCCGTCCGACGTGGAACAGGCGGTCCTCACGGCCGGCCAGGATCCCCGACAGGTCGGGTCGCCCTCGCTCGTCCGCCATCGAAGTCACGACGCCGCGCGGCTTGTTGAGCAGCACGTAGGCGTGGTCGTTGGGTGCCGGGATGCGCTTGCCGTCGACCCGGATGACGTCGGTCATGGCGTCGACCCGCGCGCCCATCGTGTCGATGATCTCGCCGTTGACCTCGACTCGCCCGCCCGCAATCATGTCGTCACAGCGTCGTCGACTGCCCAGACCTGCCTGGGCGAGGACCTTCTGCAGCCTGATCTCAGCCATGAGCGTCACCCTCCGGGGCGTCTACGTCCTGCTGGCCGGGCGCCGCGTCGGCGCCGGCCTCCGAGTCGTGGGATGTCTCTTCGCCAATCGGGTCCTGACCGGCCAGCTGGCCGAGGACCTCCTCGGCGCCGGCGAGTCCCTCGTCCTCCATGTCCGCGAGGTCCGGCAGGTGACCGGCGATGTCGGGCAGCTCGCTGAGGCTGCCCAAGCCCATCCGCTCGAGGAAGTAGCTCGTCGTGCGGTAGAGGATCGCGCCGCTCTCGGCGTCGGTCCCGTCCTCCTCGATCAGGCCGCGGGTGACCAAGGTACGGACGACCCCATCGACGTTGACGCCGCGGATCGCTGAGATGCGAGAGCGGCTGATCGGCTGTCGGTACGCCACGACCGCCATGGTCTCGAGTGCTGCCTGGGTCAACCGCGCCTGCTGCCCGTCGAGGATGAACCGCTCGACTGCTCCGGCGAACTCCTCACGGGTGAAGAACCGCCAGCCGCCGGCGATGTTGCGCAGCTCGAACCCCCGGCCCTGCTCGGAATACTCCTCGGCCAGCTCCGCAAGCGTCTGCACAACGTCACTCGGCGGGTGCCCGACCGCCTGCGCGAGGGTCAGGTGGTCCAGGGGCTGGTCGGCCACCATGAGCACCGCCTCGAGCGCGGGTCGGATGTCAAGCATCTCCAGCTCGAGCTCGTGCGGGCCGGTGGGAACGTGCTGGTCAGTCATCAAGGCTCTCAGGTTGGTCAACGGTCTCGGCGTAGATCTGGTTATCGGGCTCGTCCGGCTCGGGAACGACGGCAAGGGGCACGTCGCCGGGCGAGCCCATCGGCTCGTCAAACTCCTCGCCGACGTCGATATCGCCGTCATCAGTGCCGGTCCAGCGTACGTGCAGGTCACCCAGCGGAGTCGCCTGCTCGAAGGCGATGACGCCTTCGCGGAACAGCTCGAGAACGGCAAGGAATCTGGCGACCTTGGTCATGAGGTCCGGTGCGTCAGCGGTCAGCGCACGGAACGTCATCTCGCCACGACGGCGGAGCTGATCGACCACGAGGTGCGCCTGCTCCCGGACGCTGACCTGCGGCGCATGCAGGTGGGTCAGGGACAGGATCGGGACCGGCTTGGCCTCGAAGGCCGCCGCGGCCAGGTGGGCCAGCTCCTGCGGCCCGACCGAGATCAGGACCTCCGGGAGCAGATCGGCGAATCGCGGCTCGAGCGAGACGATCCGTGGGAAGCGCTTCTGCTCGTGCGCGAGTCGCGCGGCGATGACTCCAGCCACCTGCTTGAACGCGCGATACTGCATCAGCCGGGCGAACAACAGGTCTCGAGCCTCGAGAAGCGCGAGATCCTCCTCGTCCTCGACCTCGGCCTGCGGCAGCAGCCGGGCCGTCTTGAGGTCGAGCAGTGTCGAGGCGACCAGCAGGAAGTTCGTGGTCTGCTCCAGGTCGTCACCCAGCGCCTTGATGTACGCGATGAAGTCACCCGTCACCTTGGACAGCGCGACCTCGGTGATGTCGAGCTGGTGCTTGGAGATCAGCTGGAGCAGCAGGTCGAAAGGGCCTTCGAAGTTCGTGAGGTCAACCGAGAAGCCGGCCGGCGCGGACTCGTCGACGTCCGCGATCGTCACGACTCGCTCAATCGCCGGGCGATGTCGCTCTGCGTGCCACGGTCCTCGAGGTCGGCGAGAGCCAGGGCCAGAGCCGCGCGGACGAAGCGTCCCCGATCGACGCTGCGACCCAGGTCGCTGCGGAGCTGGAGCCGGGCCTGCTCGACCGCGAGCAGCTCGGCGGCGGTGACGTAGACCGTCATCTTCTCGTCGTGCTTGACCCGACCGCTGGAGGGCTGAGCGGCTTCGACACCCTCAGGATCGGCCGGCTTCGGTGCGGAGGACGGTGCGGTGGCACGGAAGAGCTCGTCCGCTCCCGGCATGTTCACGCGTCGGGACATCGAACAAGGACCTCCCTCGCTAGCTGGCGGTAGGACTCGGCGCCCGGGGACGTCGGGGCGTACTCCGTGATCGGTTCGCCGGCGACGGTGGAGTCCGAGAACTTCACGGTCCGCCGGATCACGGTGTGGAACACCAGATCGCCCCAGCCCTCGACGAGGGTCGCCAGGACTTCCTTGCCGTGCAACGTTCGGCTGTCGTACATCGTGCCGAGCAGCCCGATGATCTGCAGCTCGTCGTTGGTGCGGTCACGCACCTTCTCGATCGTGTCCTTGAGCAGGGCGACGCCACGCAGCGCGAAGTACTCGCACTCCAGCGGAACCAGGACCCCGTCCGCGGCAGTCAGCGCGTTGACCGTCAGGAGTCCGAGCGAGGGCTGGCAGTCGATCAGGATGACGTCGTAGTCCATCCGGATCGGCTTGAGCACGCGGGCGAGCACCTGCTCGCGGCCGACCTCGGTGACCAGCCGCATCTCGGCGGCCGACAGGTCGATGTTGGACGGCACCAGGTCGAGTCCGTCGACCGCGGTCGACATGATCAGGTCCTTGATCGAGATCTCACGGTCCATCAGCACGTGATAGATGCTCTGCTCGAGCTCGTGCGCGCTGATGCCCAGGCCCACCGTCATCGAGCCCTGCGGGTCGAAGTCGACGAGCAGCACCTTGCGGCCGGTCTCAACGAGTGCGGCGCCCAGGTTGATCGTCGTCGTGGTCTTGCCGACGCCGCCCTTCTG
Source organism: Aeromicrobium sp. A1-2 (assembly GCF_003443875.1). NCBI lineage: Bacteria > Bacillati > Actinomycetota > Actinomycetes > Propionibacteriales > Nocardioidaceae > Aeromicrobium > Aeromicrobium sp. A1-2. The sequence goes on from NZ_CP027482.1 coordinate 1,794,106, forward strand.
GTTGCACATCGCGATGATCGTCGCGGGCTTGCCGGGCGAACGCGGCTTGGGCGTCGGAAACTCCGGCAGTGGTCGTCCGGTCGGTCCCAGCTCGTTGCTCATCAGCTACCCCTGCACTCGACCGTCGGACGACCGCCACTCTACCGTCACAAGTCGACTTGTCGTGACGCCCTCGGATGGGCTGTCGCGTAAATTTCGCGAAGCTTCTCGACCGTGACCAAGGTGTAGATCTGGGTCGTGGTGACGGACGCGTGTCCCAGCAGCTCCTGCACGACCCGCACATCGGCCCCACCATCGAGAAGATGTGTCGCAAAGGAGTGGCGCAACGTGTGCGGAGACACGTCGACGGTCAGCCCGGCGCGCTTCGCCGCCCGGGTCAGCACGGTCCATGCGCTTTGTCGGGAGAGCCGCCCTCCGCGCGCATTGAGGAACACCGCCGGTGCGCCGGTGTGGACCGACACCAGCGCGGGGCGAGAGGCAGTGAGGTAGTCCTCGAGGGACTGACGGGCATACGAGCCCAGCGGCACAATCCGCTGCTTGCCGCCCTTGCCCCGCAGCAGCACCGTCGACTCCTCGAGATCAAGGTCGTCGATGTCCAGGCCGACCGCCTCGGAGATCCGCGCGCCGGTGCCGTAGAGGACCTCGAGCAGCGACCGGTCACGGGCGGACAGCGTCGTGCCGGGTGCGCCGGCCGCGTCCAGAAGCGCCTCGATGTCGGACAGCGGGAGCGCCTTGGGCAGGCGGGCGGCCGGGCGCGGCGGCTTGATCGCGGTCGTGACGTCGATCGACACGATCTGCTCGCGCAGCAGGAAGCGATGCAGCCCCCGCACCGCCACGATCGTGCGGGCGGCACTTGCGGTGCCCAATGGCACGTGCTCGGCGTTGCCGATCCGCAGGGACCCGAGAAAGGCTCCGATGTCGGCCTCGCCGATCTCTGTCGGCGACGTCAGCTCGCGCGCGTGCAGGAACTCGAGGTAGCGGCGCAGGTCGCGACGATACGACCGCAGGGTGTTGTCGGCCAGACCGCGCTCGACCCCGAGGTGACTCAGGTAATCGTGGACGGCCCGCTCCACATCGGTCGTCATCTGTTGCGCAGCACCTGCACCGCGAGCACACCCGCGACGGTCAGGGAGTCGGTGATGCGGCCGGCGAGGATCGCCGTCACGACATCGTCGAATGGCAGCCACCACTGCACCATGTCGGCCTCCTCCGCCTCGCGTGTCGTGCGCTCGGCGGGCGGCACCGCGCTGAGCCCGGTCGCCTGGAACACCTCCCAGGCCTCGGTGGAGTAGCCAGGCGTCGCGAGCAGGTGAACGATCGACTCCCAGTGCTCGGCGACGATGTCGGCCTCCTCGGCCAGCTCCCGAGCGGCGGCGTCAATGCTGGACTCGCCCTCGACGTCGAGGGTGCCCGCGGGCAGCTCGAGCAGGCGGCGCCCCACAGGGTGGCGATACTGCTCGACCAGCAGGACCCGATCCTCGTCGTCGATCGCCAGCACCGCGATGGCGCCGTTGGGCTGCACGACGGCACGCCCGTGCTCGCCGCCGGCAGGGTCGACGATCGTGTCGACCCGCAACGAGACGTACGGGCTCTCGTACTTGATGTCGCTCGAGCTCACCGGCCACGCATGCCGCGAGTCACTCAGCGTGGCCGGATCGGCGAGCTCACCCGGCAGTACCGGGTGAGCTGTCATGCCTCGGCCTTCTGCTGCTCCTCGACCGGCAACCGGAGCTCGAGCTGACGGGTCAGTGCCGCGCCGATCAGCCCGGCGAACAGCGGGTGCGACCGGGTCGGGCGCGACTGCAGCTCGGGGTGCGCCTGGGTTGCGACGTAGAAGGGGTGAACCTCACGCGGCAGCTCGACGAACTCGACCAGGTTGGCGTCCGGAGACGTGCCGCTGAACACCAGACCGGCCTCTTCGAGCTGCGCCCGGTAGGCGTTGTTGACCTCGTAGCGGTGGCGGTGACGTTCCTCGACCTTGTCGGCGCCGTACAGCTCGGCGATGATGCTGCCCGGCTTGAGCTGCGCGGGGTAGAGCCCCAGCCGCATTGTGCCGCCGAGGTCACCCTCGCCGTCGACGATCGTCAGCTGCTCGGCCATCGTCGCGATGACCGGGTCGGACGTCTCCGGGTCGAACTCCGTGGAGCTCGCCCCGGCGATGCCGGCGACGTTGCGGGCGTACTCGATGACCATGCACTGCAGGCCGAGGCACAGGCCCAGGACGGGGATCCCCCGTTCGCGGGCGTAGGTCAGTGCGCCCAGCTTGCCTTCGATGCCGCGGATGCCGAAACCACCCGGGACACAGATCCCGTCGACGTCGTGCAGGTTCTGGGCAGCGCCCGCTGCCGTCTCGCAGTCGTCGGACGGAACCCAGCGCAGGTTGATCCGTGCATCGTGCGCGAAACCGCCGGAACGCAGCGCCTCACCGACGGACAGGTACGCATCGGGCAGGTCGACGTACTTGCCGACCAGAGCAATCGTGAGCTCCTCGGCCGGGTGGTGAACGCGTCGCAGCAGCTCGTCCCACTGGGTCCAGTCGACATCGCGGAACGGTAGATCGAGTCGTCGCACGACATAGGCGTCGAGGCCCTGGCTGTGCAGGACCTTCGGGATGTCGTAGATCGAGGGCGCATCGCTGGCGGTCACGACGGCTTCCTCGTCGACGTCGCACATCAGCGAGATCTTGCGCTTCATGCTGTCGGGGATGTCCCGGTCGGCCCGGCACACGATGGCATCGGGCTGGATGCCGATCGAGCGCAGTGCTGCGACCGAGTGCTGCGTCGGCTTGGTCTTGAGCTCGGCCGACGGGCCGATGTAGGGCACGAGCGACACGTGCAGGAAAAACACGTTGCCGCGGCCCACGTCGTGACGGACCTGCCGGGCGGCCTCGAGGAACGGGAGGGACTCGATGTCACCGACCGTGCCCCCGATCTCGGTGATCACGACGTCGATGTCCGGGCCGGCCATCGCCCGGATGCGCGACTTGATCTCGTTGGTGATGTGCGGAATGACCTGCACCGTGTCGCCGAGGTAGTCGCCCCGACGCTCCTTGGCGATGACCTCGGAGTAGACCTGTCCGGTCGTGACATTGGCCTTGCCTGACAGGTCGACGTCCAGGAACCGCTCATAGTGGCCGACGTCGAGGTCGGTCTCCGCGCCATCGGCGGTCACGAAGACCTCGCCGTGCTGGAACGGGTTCATCGTTCCGGGATCGACGTTGAGATAGGGGTCGAGCTTTTGCATCGTGACCCGAAGGCCACGTGACTTGAGCAGTCGTCCCAGGCTCGAGGCGGTCAGTCCCTTGCCGAGTGAGGATGCCACTCCGCCGGTGACGAATACATGCTTGGTAACCGTGCTGCCTGCCAAGGTGACTCCCGTGGTCGAATACCGATGTCGAGCGCTCACGATGCCGAATGGCAACAGGCCTCCACGGGATTTCAGCCTACCAACACGAAGCCGGTTATGGACAACGACACACGTGTTGGCTCCATTACACCGGTGTGCTGGCTAGTTGGGCACTGCGCCGCTTGAGCTGCGACTCGTGCCCCACGAACCGGGCTGTCCGCCTGCCTGGGCGGCGGCGGCGAGGGCTGTGATGACCCTTCCGGCAGCGCTGTCGGTGACGTCGACCGTCGTGATCTCGGAGGACGAGTCCCCCTCGCGGACGGCCTTGACGGCTCCCCCGTCGGTGCTCGAGGACGACGGACCGGCCACCACGATGCCCTTGCCGCTCTCCTTGAGCGCGGCGGCGAGGGCGGCGATGACGCTGCTCTGGTCGGCGGAGTCGGCCTTCTTGGGACCCGCGACCAAAACGGCGAGCGTCGCGATCTTCTTGGGATTGGCAGGCGTCGTGACGAGCCGTCCTTCGGTGAACGCCGAACGGATCGTGCTCGCGGTCTGGTCCGGAGCGGCGGCCTTGTCTCCGAGGTAGGCACGGCCCAGCGCCGCACCGATGCGTCCGTAGCTGTCGCCGGCCTCACTGACACCCGCCACGCCCTCGGCGGACTGCTGGGCCACGCCTTCGGCGAACTGTCGGCCCGACGAGTCGAGCATCTTGCCGGTCAGGTTGACCTGCCCCGCCAGCTCCGCGCCGGCCTGCTTGAGAGTTGCAGCCAGATCCTTGACCTCAAGGGCACTCGTGCCCGGAACCGTCAGCACCAGGACGGTCTGACCCTTGAGCTTGTCCTTGAGCAGTCCCGATGACGTGCGGCCCGCATAGGCGGACTCGAACGCGGCCAGGGCGGGGTCCGCGGCCTGCTGCTGCGAGTCGCCGCTGCCAAGCAGCGAGTCGCCGGTCTCGTCGAGCGGGCCCGAGCCCAGCGCGACACCCGCCGCAAGGGCGATCAGGATCGCCGCGATCGAGACGATGTGGAAACGGAAGTTAATCACGAAAAGAATCCTTTGATCCAGGTGCCGAGATCGGCGAGCTGGCCACCGAGTGAGTCGTACCAGCCGCCGCCGACCGGGGTCACGGCGACGGCTATGGCCACCGCGACGAGTCCTGCGGCGAGAAGCAGCAGGGCCGGCCACAGGGAGTAGCGCTGTGAGGTGAAGTGGTGCACGGACTTGGCGTCGACGATCTTGGCGCCTGCACGCAAGCGGGCCACGAACATCCGGGCGACCTCGGCCGGTGGGCGCTCGAGGAACGTCGACAATGTCGGCGGTGAGCCGACGTGCACGATGACCGCTGCCTCATTGGTGTCGGCCAGCAGGATCGCCAGGTCGTCGTCCGAGCCGGTCGACACGAACTTGACGATTTCCTTGCCGTGCCGCTCGAGCCGCTCGGGTCGATCGACCGCACCCGATGCGGTCGACACGACGACCTCGCCCGCGGCCCGGATCGCAGCGTCGGACAGGGAGTCGAGACGACCGACCACGACGGCGGGCACGTAGCCCGCCTTCAGCAGCACGTCGGCGCCAGGTCCGGCACCGATCAGGATAGGGTCGTTGTCGTTGATGTAGCGACGCAGCCCGCGCAGGTCTGCGGCGTCGTCATAGGCACGCGAGACGACCACGACGGCGCGGCCGCGCAGCTTGGTGCGCAGCCGCGGAACGTTGGCCCCCGCCAGCAGCATCGACTGCTCACGCTGGATGTGGTCGCTGGCGTTGGCGGCCAGCGAGTCGAGCTTGGTGGCGAGCCCGGATTCGGCCTGAGCCAGGTCGGAGGTCGCGCGGGCCTCATCGAGCTCCGTGCCGGTGACCACGACGATCTCGTTCCGCAGCACGCGACCGTCCTCGATCCGTACCTGCTCACCGTTCTTGAGCTTGCCCCACACCTGTTCGGTCGCGACATCGACCAGCAGGATGCCGGCCCGCGACAGCATCTGCGGTCCGACGTTGGGAACCCGTCCGCTGCTGGACCGCGATGCGTTGATCACGGCTCGCACGCGTTGGTCGATCAGCTGCTGCGCCTCGCGGGCATCGAGCTCGGGAAGGTCGACGATCGCGATGTCGCCTTCGCGCAGCGCAGCGATCTTCCGCTCGCTGCGGGCGAGTCGTACGGTGCCGACGACCCCGCTCACGTCCGGTGACATGGGAGTCTTGCGTCTTCTGATGGCCATCGTGGTCCATGCTTCCCGGTCAGGGTGGCCGATTTGTGCGCAGCGTCGGCGTGTCGGCCAGTTCCGCTCGGACCGGCTGGTGGGTCAGATCAGGATCGGGCCAGCTCCAACAGCTCGCGGGCGTGCGCCTGGGCCGTCGCGGAGTCCTCCTGGCCGGCGAGCATCCGGGCGAGCTCATCGACCCGGCTGTGCTCGTCGAGCCGGATGACCGAGCTGCTCGTGACGGTGCCGTCGTCGTCCTTGGACACCACGAAGTGGTGATCGGCGAATGCCGCTACCTGCGGCAGGTGTGTCACCGCGATGACCTGGGCGTGCTCGGCCAGTCGGGCGAGCCGACGACCTACCTCGACCGCCGCTTTGCCGCCGATCCCGGCGTCGACCTCGTCGAAGACCAAGGTCGGCACCGTCGTGCGATCCGCGAGGACAACCTCCAGCGCTAGCATCAGCCGGGAGAGCTCGCCACCGCTGGCCCCCTTGTGCAGAGGTCGCAGCCCCGTGCCGCTGTTGGCCGCGAACAGGAGCTCGACCTCGTCGAGGCCGTGGGGACCGGGGACTGCGTCCGGAGTGCTCGTGACCTGCACCTCAAGTCGTGCCGAGGGCATCGAAAGCTGCGCGATCTCCTCGTCGACCAGGTCCGACAGGCGCCCGGCCGATGCGGTGCGGATCGCCGACATCTCACCGGCGAGACGCTGGACCTCGGGCCCGAGCTCGGCCTGCTCGGCTTCGAGTGCGGAGATGGACTGATCGTCGCTGCCCAGCTCGCCGAGTCGGGCAGCACCCTTCTCGGCCCAGGCCAGGACGTCGTCAAGGGTCGGTCCGTACTTGCGCTGAAGTCCGGCCAGCGCCGCACGGCGCTCCTGGAGGGTCGCCAGCCGTTCGGGGTCGAGCTCGACGCCGGCGGAGTAGGCGCCGAGCTCGACCCCGACGTCGTCCAGCAGGATGCCGAGCTCGAGCACTCGCTCACCGAGCTCGTCGAGCGCCGGATCGTGCCCGGAGGCCTCGCGCAACGCGGTCGACGCGGCGGCGACCTGGGTGCGAGCGACATCCGGGTCAGCCTCGCCGACCAGGACGCGGTGCGCCCGGTCGGCGGCGCGGGCCAAGGCCTCGGAGTGCGCCAGTCTGCCTTCCTCGATCTTGAGCTGCTCATCCTCGCCGGCCTGCGGATCGACGGCCTGGATCTCGTCGAGACCGAACTGGAGGACATCGAGCTCGCGCGCCCGCTCCTGCGCATGGGTCCGCAGTTCCTCCAGCGTGCGCTCGACCGCACGCCACCTGGCGTAGACCGGCGCATAGGCCTCAACCGCCACCGCGAAGTCGGGGCCGGCGAACCGGTCCAATGCTGCGCGCTGCTCGGCCGCACGCAGCAGACGATGCTGGTCAGACTGACCGTGCACTGCGACGAGCTCATCGGTGACCTCGGCGAGCAGCGCTGCCGGGACCGTCGCACCACCGGCGAGGGCTCGAGAGCGGCCCTGCGCGGACAACACCCGACCGAGGATTACGACATCGTCGTCGATCCGTCCCCCTGCCTCCTCGACCGCGGCCGCGGCGCGGGCCCCGGACGGAACCCCGATGCTGGCCTCGACGCGTGCCTGGTCGGCGCCGCGCCGTACCAGGCCAAGATCAGCCCGGTCACCTCGCAACAGTCCGAGCGCCGTCACGACCATGGTCTTGCCGGCACCGGTCTCGCCCGTGATGACCGTGAAGCCGTCGGAGAGCTCGAGCTCCGCGGAGTCGATGACGCCAAGGGACGACAGCCGCAGGTGCTGCCACATCAGGCGCGCTCCTCTCGCTGACGCTCGGCCGCGCCACGCCACCCGTTGACCGGCAGGTCGAACTTGCGCACCAGCCGGTCGGTGAACGAGGCGGGGCGCAGACGGGCCAGACGAACCGGCGTACGACCCCTGACGACCTCGACCCGGGCCCCCACCGGGAGCTCGGCAGCCCGTCGCCCGTCGCACCACAGCACGCCGGTCGAGTACTCCCCCACGATCTCGATGGCCAGGGTCGAGTCCGGCGACACAACCAGTGGTCGGGCGAACAGGGCGTGGGCACTGATCGGAACCATCAGCAGCGCGGAGACCCCGGGCCACACGATGGGTCCTCCCGCGCTGAAGTTGTAGGCCGTCGAGCCTGTGGGCGTGGCGCACACCACGCCGTCACAGCCCCAGCGGGACACCGGCCGCTCGTCGATCTCGACGACGATCTCAAGCATCCGTTCACGCGCGGCCTTCTCCACCGAGGCCTCGTTGAGCGCCCAGTTGGTCGCGACGACCTCGCCCCGCACCGTGACCGAGACGTCAACGGTCAGGCGCTCCTCGACGGTGTAGCTGCCGTCGACGACACCGCGCACGACGTCCTGCAGGTCCTCGACGTCGGCCTCGGCCAGGAATCCCACGTGGCCGAGGTTGACACCCAGGACGGGGGTGTCGGTGCCGCGGCACATCTCGGCCGCGCGCAGGATCGTGCCGTCCCCGCCGAACACCACTGCGAGCTCGCAGCCCGCTGCGGCGCCCGGGGCAGAGGCGACGATGCCCGGATTCTCGAGTCCGGCCAGCAGGAGCGCCTCGGCCTCGGCGTCGAGCACGGACACATCGACCCCCTCGGCGCGCAGGTCGGCGGCGAACGCCGTGGCGACCTTGGCGGCCTCCTCGCGGGCGATGTGGACGATCAGCAGGACGCGTCGGCTCACGGTCGGGGCTCCTGGGCTTGAGGTGTCAGAGGTCCAGCGGCGACGACCGCATGGGCAGCGTCCTCGCTGGGTGGATCAGCGTCGCTGCGCAGCCAACAGAAGTACTCGACGTTGCCTGCCGGCCCGGGCAGCGGACTGGGGGCCAACGCCCTGGTGCCCCAACCGAGCTCGTGGGCCGAGCGGCAGACCCGGTGCACGGCGTCGGCGTGGAGCAGCGGGTCGCGGACCACACCGTTCTTGCCAAGGTTGCTGCGGCCGACCTCGAACTGCGGCTTGATCATCAGCACGATGTCACCTCCGCCTTGTGGACTGCTCGGTTCGCACACCCGCGTCAGCGCAGGCATCACCACGGTAAGGGAGATGAACGACAGATCCGAGACGATCAGCTCGACCGGCCCACCGATATCGTCCGGCTCGAGATTGCGGACGTTGGTGCGGTCCAGGACGACGACCCGCTCGTCGGACTGCAGCGCCCACACGAGCTGCCCGTAGCCGACATCCACCGCAACGACCTGACGCGCGCCCTTGCGCAGCAGCACGTCGGTGAAGCCGCCAGTGGACGCCCCGGCGTCGAGACAACGCCGGCCGTCGACGCGGAGACCCAGCGGCTCGAACACCCCCAACGCGCCCAGCAGCTTGTGCGCCCCACGCGAGGCGTAGGTCGGCTGGTCGTTCGCCCGCACGACGATGGCCTGATCGGTCGTCACGCCGGTCGCAGCCTTGGTCGCGACCGAGCCTGCGACCTTGACCTGACCCTCCTGGATCAGCGACGCGGCATGCTCACGCGATCGGGCGATCCCACGGCGCACAAGCTCGGCGTCGAGTCTCAGCCTGCGGCTCATTGTCGGCCACCGGGTGGCGTCACGGTCATGGTGACTCCGGGACGTCCTCGTCGCGGCCGGCATGGGCGAGCGACTCACGAAGCACCCGATGGATCGCGTCGAACTCGTCGGGGTGTGTCGTGATGTCGCGTCCCGCGATGCCATCGAGCCGCCCGAGCGCCTCGTCGATCCTTGGGTGGCCGGTCGGCTCGATCGCCGGGCCCGGATCGACGACCTCCACCGGGTCTGCGGGGTCGATCTGGCTCTCGTCGCCAAAGATCTGGCTCATGCGGTCTGCCTCATGGTGCCAGTGTCCCATCCACGGTCACCCGCAGGTCAGAGCGATCCCGCAACGACCAGCTGAGTGCGACAACCGCGCGCAGTGCATTGGTGCTGCGCCCATCCGCGCCGCTGACCGCGATGGTGCCCTCGCGCTCCGTCGCGCGAGCGTCACCGCATCGCGCCCGGTCTCGGTCGACGGTGACGTCGGCATGGACCACGTTGAGCCCCGCGAGATCCGCCGACACGAAGGTCGGTCGATGTCCCGGTGCAGCGTCGACGATGTCCTGCAGCGAGCTGACTCCGGTCAGCACCGCAAGGCTGTCCACACCGGCGTTGATCGCACCGTCGATATCGGTGTCGAGTCGATCGCCGACCATGAGGGGGCGTCCCCCGCCGACGCGTTCGACTGTCTCGTCGAAGAGCGCCTGCTCGGGCTTGCCCGCCACAATCGGCTCCGCTCCTGTCGCGTTGCGGATCGTCTGCACGAGCGAGCCGTTGCCCGGCGCGATCCCTCGCGGGGTCGGAATCGTCATGTCGGTGTTGCTGACGAACCACGGCAGTCCGGCCTGGATCGCGAACGACGCCTCGGCCAGCTGGCGCCATCCGACGTCGGGGTGGAATCCCTGCACTACCGCGACGGGATCATCGTCGATCGTCGTCACGCACCGCAACCCGCGCTCCTCCAGCGGGACGCGGAGCCCGTCACCACCCACCAGCAGGACCACCGAACCGGCCGGGACGGCGTCCGCGACAAGGTGGGCAACGGCCTGCGCCGACGTCACCACGTCGTGGTCCTCGACGTCGGGCATCGACAGCGCCCGGAGGTGCTCGGCAACTTCGCGGGGTGTCCGTGATGCATTGTTCGTGATGTACGCCAGACGCATCCCGTTGCCGCGCGCGGATCTCAAGGACTCGGCCGCGCCTGCCACGGCGTCAGGGCCCACATAGACCACGCCGTCAAGGTCAAGCATCGCCAGATCGTAGGCCGAGCTCAACGGTGCGGAGGTCGAGCCCAGTCCCGATGTCATGCACCCGAGGCTACCGCCGGGTCCGGAACCGTCCGGCACGAGTCGAGCTCGACCGTCACGAAGCTCATGACACCCGAACTGCCGCGGGTGAATCGCCGGCGTAGCTCTCCGGTCACCGCGACATGCGTCCCCGCACTCAACCGGGCCGCCGATCGCCGCAGTGCGAACCTCCACGCCGTGCACTCGAAGGTGTCCACGACCTGCTTGGAACGTCGGCGTGCGGCCGCGCTGCGCCGGACGACCAGGCGGAAGGTCACGACTTCGTCACCGCTGGGCAGGACTCGCGCCTCCGGAGGCGCAGAGACCCGGCCGGTCAGGTGGACGAGGTTGTGGTCGGTCATGGACATGACGATGCCCCCCGTCCAGGACGAGGGGCATCAGTCAGAGCGTGCGGTGTGGACAGCGCGACGCCAGGTTCAGGCCTGTGGACGCTTCTCGAGAGCAGCGACCCGCTCCTCGGCGTCGGTCAGCTTGTTCCCGTCGACCGCGACAGCACGGTGGAACCACTCGATCGCCTCGTCCCGACGGCCCGCGTCAAGCAGGGCATCGGCATATGCGTAGCGCAGACGTGGGACCCAGTCCGAGCGGCCCTTGGTGTGCAACGGCTCGGTCTCGAGCAGACGAATCGCGGCGTCGTACTGTCCCTGGTCACGACGAGCGCCGGCGACCACGATCGACAGCTCGATCTGACCGGAGTCATCGAGGTGGCCGCGGATCTCGGTGGTGTCGTACGCAATGGCCTTGTCCGGCCGCTTCAGCGCGCGTTCGCAATCGGCCATCATCGGGGCGTACAGGTATCCACCGGTCATCCGGCGAGCTGCCCGGAACTCCGAGAGAGCTTCGGCGAACTTGCCCGCGGCATACGCCGTCTCGCCACACGCCTCGCGGACCAGACCAGTCCGGGTGGCGCGAGCCTTGGCCGCCAGGGCGTGCAGGTGCGCGGTCTCAGGATCCTCGACCATCAACAGACCGGCCATCACCAGGTGACGGGCGACCTTGTCGGCGAGCTTTTCCGGGAGCGCCTGGAGCGCCTGACGGGCATGCTTGTCCAGGTCCTTGGCGCTGACGTCGTCCGGGATCGGAGGGCCGTCGTAGATGCGCTGGGCGGCCGTACGGTCGCCTTCCTCCTGGCGTCGGTCGCGGCGTGCCTCATAGGGCTTGCCGTCGCGACGCGGGTTCGACGGCTTGCCGTCTCGACGCACCGGGGCACCACTGCCGCGCTGATCGCGTCCGCCCTGGCCCGTGGGCTTGCCATCACGACGATCCGTGGGCTTGCCATCACGACGCACTGGGTCTCCGCTGCCGCGCTGATCGCGTCCGCCCTGGCCCGTGGGCTTGCCGCCACGGCCACTTCCACCGGCACCTCGGCCGGCGGGCTTTCCGCCATCACGGCGGGGGTTTCTCGACTCTGCCATGAGCCGTTCCTTCCATCAAACTTGCTGGTGAAATGCAGCAAGGCCGCTCCCGTTAGGGAGCGGCCTCGCGCAAAATTTGTCCGGCGACGTCCTACTCTCCCACACAGTCTCCCGTGCAGTACCATCGGCGCTGAAAGGCTTAACTTCCGGGTTCGGAATGTTACCGGGTGTTTCCCTTTCGCCATGGTCGCCGAAACTCTATTGAGATATCAACAAAACCTTGGAGCCCTTGCGGGCTTTCCGGTTCCCGAAACATATCTCGGGAACCTCACAGTGGACGCGGTGTACATCTTTGTAAGAAACAAGCCCTCGGCCTATTAGTACCGGTCGGCTCCACACATTGCTGTGCTTCCACCTCCGGCCTATCAACCCAGTGGTCTGCTGGGGCCTTACCTGGTAAACCAGTGGGAAACCTCATCTTGAAACACGCTTCCCGCTTAGATGCTTTCAGCGGTTATCGCTTCCGAACGTAGCTAACCAGCAGTGCTCCTGGCGGAACAACTGGCACACCAGAGGTTCGTCCATCCCGGTCCTCTCGTACTAGGGACAGATTTTCTCAAGTTTCCTACGCGCGCGGCGGATAGGGACCGAACTGTCTCACGACGTTCTAAACCCAGCTCGCGTGCCGCTTTAATGGGCGAACAGCCCAACCCTTGGGACCTGCTACGGCCCAGGATGCGACGAGCCGACATCGAGGTGCCAAACCATCCCGTCGATATGGACTCTTGGGGAAGATCAGCCTGTTATCCCGGGGTACCTTTTATCCGTTGAGCGACGCCGCTTCCACTTGCCAGCGCCGGATCACTAGTTCCGACTTTCGTCCCTGCTCGAGCTGTCACTCTCACAGTCAAGCTCCCTTGTGCACTTACACTCGAAACCTGATTGCCAACCAGGCTGAGGGAACCTTTGAGCGCCTCCGTTACATTTTAGGAGGCAACCGCCCCAGTTAAACTACCCATCAGGCACTGTCCCTGATCCAGATAATGGACCTAGGTTAGATATCTAGTACAGCCAGAGTGGTATTTCAACGTTGACTCCACCTGAACTGGCGTCCAAGCTTCACAGTCTCCCACCTATCCTACACAAACTGAACCAAACACCAATACCAAACTATAGTAAAGGTCCCGGGGTCTTTCCGTCCTGCCGCGCGTAACGAGCATCTTTACTCGTAGTGCAATTTCGCCGAGTCCATGGTTGAGACAGCGCCCAAGTCGTTACTCCATTCGTGCAGGTCGGAACTTACCCGACAAGGAATTTCGCTACCTTAGGATGGTTATAGTTACCACCGCCGTTTACTGGGCTTAAGTTCTGTGCTTCGCTTGCGCTGACACGTCCCCTTAACCTTCCAGCACCGGGCAGGAGTCAGTCCGTATACGGCGTCTTTCGACTTAGCACGGACCTGTGTTTTTAGTAAACAGTCGCTTGGGCCTGGTCTCTGCGGCCTTCAACGCTTCTCGGAGCAAGTCCGATAACGCATCCGGCCCCCTTCTCCCGAAGTTACGGGGGCATTTTGCCGAGTTCCTTAACCATGGTTCACTCGATCACCTTAGTATTCTCTACCTGACCACCTGAGTCGGTTTGGGGTACGGGCGGCTCTAGATCTCGCTAGATGCTTTTCTCGGCAGCATAGGATCACTCACTTCGACTAAAACGTCTCCCCATCAGATCTCAGGCATGTGAATGACGGATTTGCCTATCATTCGCCCTACGTCCTTGGCCCGGGACTACCATCGCCCGGGATGAGCTACCTTCCTGCGTCACACCATTGCTTGCTTACTACCAGATCGGGTCGTGCGCAGCGCCGGCTTCGCTCCGAAGAGTCCCGCCAGTTTTGGGCACTTAGCATTTCTGGGTTCTGCATGGGCGATCTAATGCCGGTACGGGAATATCAGCCCGTTGTCCATCGACTACGCCTGTCGGCCTCGCCTTAGGTCCCGACTTACCCAGGGAAGATTAGCTTGACCCTGGAACCCTTGGTCATTCGGTGGAGGAGTTTCTCACTCCTCATTCGCTACTCATGCCTGCATTCTCACTCGTGTAGCCTCCACGGCTGGATCACTCCGCCGCTTCGCTGGCCACACGACGCTCCCCTACCGATCCATGCGCCTGGACCACGAAGGCCTGGCTATTGCATAAATCCCATAGCTTCGGTGGATAACTTGAGCCCCGCTAAATTGTCGGCGCGGAATTACTTGACCAGTGAGCTATTACGCACTCTTTAAAGGTGGCTGCTTCTAAGCCAACCTCCTGGTTGTCACTGCGACTCCACATCCTTTTCCACTTAGTTATCGCTTTGGGACCTTAGCTGATGGTCTGGGCTGTTTCCCTCTCGACAATGGAGCTTATCCCCCACTGTCTCACTGCTGCGCTCTCACTTACCGGCATTCGGAGTTTGGCTGAATTCGGTAAGCTTGTAGGCCCCTAGTCCATCCAGTGCTCTACCTCCGGCAAGAAACACGCAACGCTGCACCTAAATGCATTTCGGGGAGAACCAGCTATCACGGAGTTTGATTGGCCTTTCACCCCTATCCACAGGTCATCCCCCAGTTTTTAACCTAGGTGGGTTCGGTCCTCCACGCGGTCTTACCCGCGCTTCAACCTGCCCATGGATAGATCACTCCGCTTCGGGTCTAGATCCTGCAACTATGGTCGCCCTATTCGGACTCGCTTTCGCTACGGCTACGGCTCGACGCCTTAACCTCGCTACAGAACGCTAACTCGCAGGCTCATTCTTCAAAAGGCACGCTGTCACCCTTCACAAGTGAAGAGCTCCAACGGATTGTATGCACATGGTTTCAGGTACTATTTCACTCCCCTCCCGGGGTACTTTTCACCTTTCCCTCACGGTACTAGTCCGCTATCGGTCATCGAGGAGTATTTAGGCTTAACGGGTGGTCCCGCTAGATTCACACCGAATTTCAGGGGTTCGGTGTTACTTGGGATGACACAAAAGAGCCATGAGCTTACGTGTACGGGGGTATCACCCTCTATGCCGCGACTTTCCAGTCGGCTTTCACTTCACTCATGGTTTATGACTCTTTGTCTGATCGGCAGAACAGACCATGTGGTCCACAACACCCAGTGACAACGCCTGCCGGCTATCACATCACTGAGGTTTAGCCTGATCCGGTTTCGCTCGCCACTACTACCGGAATCACTTTTGTTTTCTCTTCCTGTGGGTACTGAGATGTTTCACTTCCCCACGTTCCCTCCTGCTGCCCTATGTGTTCAGACAGAGGTACCTGGACTTTACTCCAGGTGGGTTTCCCCATTCGGACACCCCCGGATCACAGGTCGGTTGTCACCTTCCCGGGGCTTTTCGCAGACTCCAACGTCCTTCATCGGCTCTCGATGCCAAGGCATCCACCATGTGCACTTAGTAGCTTGTTGTTACTACAAAGATGCTCGCGTCCACTGTGAAGTTCTCAAAATACGTTCGGTCCCGCATAAAATTCCACGCCTACCAGAAACGCCCTCACGGGTCGAACCTGGTGGTTCGTGGTATATGCGGTCCGAGAAACCAACTCTTCCGAGCTGATCCCTCAGGACCCAACAGTGTGCCTGATCTGATGACTACTTCCCAACGACTTTCCACGCTCCGAAGAGCAGTACTGACGCTGCTGGCTGTCACCAAGCCAAATAATCGACGATCCACTAGTGAGCTGAAGCGCATCAACACATTCGGTTGATAAACGCCTCATGGACAGCCACCACGATGGGCGACTGCCAGATGCTCCTTAGAAAGGAGGTGATCCAGCCGCACCTTCCGGTACGGCTACCTTGTTACGACTTCGTCCCAATCGCCAGCCCCCTTCGACAGCTCCCTCCGTAAACGGTTGGGCCACTGGCTTCGGGTGTTGCCGACTTTCATGACGTGACGGGCGGTGTGTACAAGGCCCGGGAACGTATTCACCGCAGCGTTGCTGATCTGCGATTACTAGCGACTCCGACTTCATGGGTCGAGTTGCAGACCCCAATCCGAACTGAGACCGGCTTTTTGGGATTCGCTCCACCTTGCGGTTTCGCAGCCCTTTGTACCGGCCATTGTAGCATGCTTGAAGCCCTGGACATAAGGGGCATGAAGACTTGACGTCATCCCCACCTTCCTCCGAGTTGACCCCGGCAGTCTCCTATGAGTCCCCACCATTACGTGCTGGCAACATAGAACGAGGGTTGCGCTCGTTGCGGGACTTAACCCAACATCTCACGACACGAGCTGACGACAGCCATGCACCACCTGTAAACCGACCACAAGGGGGGCCGTATCTCTACGGCTTTCCGGCATATGTCAAACCCAGGTAAGGTTCTTCGCGTTGCATCGAATTAATCAGCATGCTCCGCCGCTTGTGCGGGCCCCGTCAATTCCTTTGAGTTTTAGCCTTGCGGCCGTACTCCCCAGGCGGGGCGCTTAATGCGTTAGCTGCGGCACGGAGACCGTGGAAGGTCCCCACACCTAGCGCCCAACGTTTACGGCATGGACTACCAGGGTATCTAATCCTGTTCGCCCCATGCTTTCGCTCCTCAGCGTCAGGTAATGCCCAGAGAACCGCCTTCGCCACCGGTGTTCCTCCTGATATCTGCGCATTCCACCGCTACACCAGGAATTCCGTTCTCCCCTGCATACCTCTAGTCTGCCCGTATCGGAAGCACGCTCAGGGTTGAGCCCTGAGTTTTCACTCCCGACGCGACAAACCGCCTACGAGCCCTTTACGCCCAATAATTCCGGACAACGCTCGGACCCTACGTATTACCGCGGCTGCTGGCACGTAGTTGGCCGGTCCTTCTTCTGCAGGTACCGTCACTTTCGCTTCGTCCCTGCTGAAAGAGGTTTACAACCCGAAGGCCGTCATCCCTCACGCGGCGTTGCTGGATCAGGCTTTCGCCCATTGTCCAATATTCCCCACTGCTGCCTCCCGTAGGAGTCTGGGCCGTGTCTCAGTCCCAGTGTGGCCGGTCACCCTCTCAGGCCGGCTACCCGTCAATGCCTTGGTGAGCCATTACCTCACCAACAAGCTGATAGGCCGCGAGCTCATCCTTCTCCGCCGGAGCTTTCCACTCCAGACCATGCGGTCCGAAGTCATATTCGGCATTAGCCATCGTTTCCAATGGTTATTCCAAAGAGAAGGGCAGATTGCTCACGTGTTACTCACCCGTTCGCCGCTCGTGTACTCCCGAAGGAGCCTTACCGCTCGACTTGCATGTGTTAAGCACGCCGCCAGCGTTCGTCCTGAGCCAGGATCAAACTCTCCGTTGAAACAGCTAAAGCGCTGTCAAACTTCAGTTCGACTCTGACAAACTATTTGCTGACAAATAAATTGTCCGAATTAATCCATCGACCATCACAGCAAACCCGAAGGCTCACCGATCAATCTCGACGGGGTACTACTAATTAATCTCGTCGACTTTTGGCACACTGTTGAGTTCTCAAGGATCAGACGCACACCTAGCCACAACCAAACGGTCACAGCCTCGGGGCAACTCGTCTAACTTACACGGTTCGTTTTCACCGGTCAAACCCGGGTCGGTCACCATGTCAGCTCTGTCTGTCAGCGATCCGTCTCCGGGAGCCTGTAAAGACGCCGTGCCGTTGATCGTTTCGGTTGAGCCGGCTGGAAGCTGGAAACAACTTGCCTTTCGGCCTGTCATCCCGCTGCGCTGTCCAACAAGAAGAACATTACGGGCACGTTTCCCCGCTCGTCAAATCGCTCGGCTGTGGCCCACGCCACATTCGCCGGGGCCCCTGAAATGACGGGGTTCAGCGGATCGCGACGCCCGAGATCGACCGTTTGCCTTTGCGGATGACAGCCCACGTGTTGTAGAGAAGCAGCTCGCTGGTCAGCTCGAGATCTGGGTCGGAAACCCGTTCGTTGTTGAGGTACGCGCCCCCCTCAGCGACAGCCCGACGGGCAGCCGACTTGCTGTCAGCGAGTCCGGACGCGACCAGGGCGTCGACGATCGTCGGACGGTCGGACGCGGAAAGGTCGACCGCGCCGGCTTCTCTCAGAGCGGCGGCCAGGGTCTGCTCAGGCAGATCGGCCAGGTCGGCCCGCCCGAACAGGGCACGCGACGCGAGCTCGGCCGCACCGGCCTCCTCGACTCCGTGGACGATCGTCGTCATCTCGGCTGCCAGACGCCGCTGTGCGCCCCGCGCGCCCGGCTTCTCGATGTGCTCGGCCTCGATCTGGGCTATCTCCTCGAGCCCGAGGAACGTGAACTGGCGGAGGTACTCGACGACCTTGGAGTCCTCGGCCTGGATCCATGACTGGTAGAAGGCGTACGGGCTCGTGAGGTCCGGGTCCAGCCACACCGTGCCGGACTCGGTCTTGCCGAACTTGGTGCCATCGGCCTTGGTGATGAGGGGCGTCGCGAGCGCATGCACCTTGGCGCCGTCCGCACGCCGGACGAGCTCCACACCAGCGGTGATGTTGCCCCATTGGTCGCTGCCGCCGGTCTGCAGGACACATCCGTGCCTGCGGTGCAGCTCGAGGTAGTCCATCGACTGCAGCAGGACGTAGCTGAACTCGGTGTAGCTGATGCCTGACTCGAGCCGGCTGCTGACGACGTCGCGCGCCAGCATGCGGTTGACCGGGAAGTGCTTGCCGATGTCACGCAGGAAGTCGATCGTGCTGAGGCCGGCGGTCCAGTCCAGGTTGTTGACCACGGTCGCACCGTTGTCACCGCCGAACTCGACGAATCGGGACACCTGAGCGCGGATCCTCTCGACCCACTCCCCCACGGTCTCCTTGGTATTCATGATCCGCTCGCCGGCTTCCTTGGGGTCACCGACCATGCCTGTCGATCCTCCGACCAGCATCAGCGGCCGGTGCCCGGCCAGCTGGAGTCGCCTGGCGGTGAGGATCTGCAGCAGGTTGCCGATGTGCAGGCTCGGTGCGGTCGGATCGAACCCCACGTAGTAGGTGATCGGCCCCGCTGACAGCTCCGCGCGCAGCGCGTCACGGTCCGTCGAGTGCGCGATGAGTCCTCGCGCGTCGAGGTCGTCCAGTACGTGGGTCACAGGCCAGTCCTTCGGGTCGGGGATTCACCGCGACTTTAGCGCGGCCCCCGCGTCCGTCAGGGCTTGACCGCGACGACCGGCACCGTCGCGTCGAGCAGGATCTGCTGCGCGACGCTGCCCATCAGGATCTTGCCGACCGGGCTGCGCGGCCGTACGCCGATGACGACGAGCGAAGCCGAAGCCTGCTCGGCCTCGAACAGGACCGTCCCGGAGACGTTCTCGCCCTCGACCTGGCGGACCTCGAACGGAACCTTGTCGATGGCGAGCGACTCCGTGATCGCCTGGATGTGCCGCCCCCGGGCATGGCCGGGGTCCAACCGCGGTTCGACCCGGTGGACGTTGATGATGAGCAGCGACTCGCCCTTGGTGCGCGCCTCTGCGGCGGCCCAGTCGAGGGCGGCGCGCCCGAACTCGTCGGGACGATAAGCAACGGCAATTGTCATGACAAAAGCCTACCGCCGTTCTCCTGCCGGTGGGAAATGGAATACGACTAGTGCGTGATGACGTTGAACACGTCGTGAAACCGACTGTGAAAGTAGACATCTGGTCCGACATCGCCTGCCCCTGGTGCTTCGTGGGCAAGCGGCGCTTCGAGGCCGCAGCGGCACAGTTCGCCGAGACCGGCGGACAGGTCGAGGTCGAGTACCACTCCTTCGAGCTCGCGCCGGACACACCGGTCGACTTCAACGGCACCGAGGTCGACTTTCTGGTGCGTCACAAGGGCATGCCGGCCGAGCAGGTCACCACGATGCTCGGCCAGATGACCGAGCTCGCGAGTGCAGAGGGCTTGGCGTACGACTTCGACGCGCTGCAGCACACCAACACCGTCAAGGCCCACGAGCTGCTGCACCACGCCAAGGCCAAGGGACGCCAGCTCGACATGAAGGAGCGCCTGCTTGCGGCGTACTTCGAGGAGGGCCGGCACGTCGGCCGCATCGACGACCTGGCCGACCTCGCCGCCGAGATCGGCCTGGACCGCGCCGAAGCTCTCGAGGCGCTGAAGTCCGGAGAGTTCCTCCCGGCGGTCGAGGCCGATCGCGATCAGGCGT
Organism: Aeromicrobium sp. A1-2; assembly: GCF_003443875.1. Lineage (NCBI taxonomy): Bacteria > Bacillati > Actinomycetota > Actinomycetes > Propionibacteriales > Nocardioidaceae > Aeromicrobium > Aeromicrobium sp. A1-2. The sequence goes on from NZ_CP027482.1 coordinate 1,813,969, forward strand.
ACGACTATGGCATCGCCGGCGTGCCGTTCTTCGTCATCGACGGGAAGTTCGGTGTATCGGGCGCGCAGGAGCCGGCCGCTTTCGTCGAGGTGCTCCGCAAGGCAGCGGCCGCCGTATGACCGGGCCGTTGGAGATCGTGGGCGACGACGGACCGAGTTGTCAGAACGGCGTCTGCGACGTGCCTGCCGCCGACGTCGAGGATGGCTCGAGCAACTGAGTCTGTTCTGAGCAGCGTGCTCAGGCCTTTTTGACGACGCTCGACTTCAGTTGCATCTGGCCGAAACCGTCGACCTTGCAGTCGATGTCGTGGTCGCCCACACCATCAACGAGTCGGATGTTTCGCACCTTCGTGCCGACCTTGATCGATGTGGGGCTGCCCTTGACCTTGAGGTCCTTGATGATGCTCACGGTGTCACCATCGGTGAGCGGGGTCCCGAACGCGTCCTTGATGACCGCAGCATCCTGCTCGGCCTCGGCGTCGGCAGCCGCCTCGCTCGGCGACCACTCGTGCGCACACATCGGGCACACGAGGAGCGCGCCCATCTCGTAGGCCAGATCGCTGGAACAGTTCGGGCAGAGCGGTAGGGCGTCAGGCATCGGTCACTTTCGGGTAGGTGCGCGAACTTGCGGCGGCACCCAAACTACTCCTCGGTTGACCGGCCCCGCTCAGGCGACGCACTTGGGGCGCGAGGACTGCGCCGGTAGGCCGACACCGTCGGGTCGCCCGTGATCCAGAATCGCCACGGCACGTCAGCGGCCCGGGACACCCCCACTCGCGGCCCCGCGCTCAGGGCCACCGTCTCAGCGGTGGGACCCAGCCGAACTCCCTCGTCGACGAGCAGGTCCGTCCCCAGGTCGTCGAGGGTGAGCCCGAGGGCGCGAGCCAGGTTGCCCGGGCCGCGGGCCAGCCCTACGTCCTTGACCGCGGGCCGCCGCTGCCGCGCGCACTCGACCCCGTGCACGACCTCGCCCGCTCGGACCAGGACTGCAGAGGCGGTCTCGGTGGGCCCCGTCACGACGTTGGCACACAGGTGGATGCCGTACGACCGGTAGACGTACAGCCTCCATGGGTCGCCGTACATGATCTCCGAGCGCGCAGTCCGGGTGAAGGCGTGAGAGGCCGGGTCGTGGATGCCGCCGTACGCCTCGACCTCGGTGATGCGCACGGCTACTCCGTGCCCGTGCAGGACGCGACCCAGGAGACCCCGGGCGAGCAGGTCCACGGTCGGGCCGGTCGTGTCCGGGGTGCTCATGCCGGCAAGCCTAGGTCGTGGGAGTCAGCCGAGCTCGAGGCAGCAGACGCCCCGGCTCTCAGGCGTCAGTCCGCAGCGAGCCGCGTGCGCAGCTCGACGAGCTGCTCGGCCACCCGCGCGAGCGCAGTGCCGCCACGGGAGTCTCGTGACGACAGCGAGCCCTCGACCGTGAGCACCTCGCGTACGGCGGGAGTCAGGGCCGGTGAGATGGCCGAGAAGTCCTCGTCGCTGAGGTCCCAGAGCTCGATGCCGCGCTGCTCGCACGCCTGGACGCACGCACCCGACAGCTCGTGGGCATCGCGGAACGGCACGCCCTGGCGGACGAGCCACTCGGCGATGTCGGTGGCCAGCGCAAAGCCCTGCGGCGCCAGCGACTCCATCCGCTCGGTGTTGAACGTGACGGTTGCCATCATGCCGGCGAATGCGGGCAGCAGGACCTCGAGCGTGTCGATCGAGTCGAACACCGGCTCCTTGTCCTCCTGGAGGTCCCGGTTGTACGCCAGCGGAAGCGCCTTGAGCGTCGCGAGCAGACCCGTCAGGTTGCCGATCAGACGACCGGCCTTGCCGCGGGCCAGCTCGGCGATGTCGGGATTCTTCTTCTGCGGCATGATGCTCGACCCGGTGGAGTAGCCGTCGTGCAGCGTCACGAAGTCGAACTCCTTGGTGTTCCAGATGATGATCTCCTCGGCCAGCCGGGAGACATCGATGCCGATCTGGGCGGTCACGAAGGCGAACTCGGCCACGAAGTCGCGCGAGGCGGTGCCGTCGATCGAGTTCGGCGTCGAGCCGATGAACCCGAGTTCGGTGGCAACCCGCTCGGGGTCCAGGCCCAGCGAGGAGCCTGCGAGCGCGCCCGAGCCGTAGGGCGAGTCCGCTGCGACCCGGGCATCCCAGTCCGCGAGCCGGTCCAGGTCACGCACCAGTGGCCAGGCGTGCGCCAGCAGGTGGTGCGACAGGAGCACGGGCTGCGCATGCTGCAGGTGCGTACGGCCGGGCATCGCTACACCCAGGTGCTGCTCGGCCTGTGCGGCGAGCACCTCGACCAGCTGGGTCACGAGTCCGGCGACGATCCTGCCGTGGTCGCGCAGGTACATCTTGAACAGCGTCGCGACCTGGTCATTGCGGGAGCGGCCGGCACGCAGTCGCCCACCCAAGTCGGGTCCGAGGCGCTCGAGCAGCCCGCGCTCGAGGGCCGAGTGGACGTCCTCGTCGTCAGGCTGCGCGACGAACTCGCCGGACTCCACGTCGGCCGCGAGGGCGTCGATGCCGGAGATCAGGGCGGTCAGGTCATCGCGGCTCAGCAGGCCGGCAGCCTGCAGCACGCCCGCGTGGGCACGGGAGCCAGCCAGGTCGTACGGAGCGAGCCGCCAGTCGAAGTGGGTCGAGCGGGACAGCTCGACCAGCTCGGGCGACGGACCCGACGCGAATCGGCCGCCCCAGAGTCCGGTGTGGGAAGAAGACGTCTCGGGGACAGTCATGTCGTGGGCTCCTTGGGAGTCGATGCGGCAAGGGTCGCGAACCGTTGGGCGAGGTTCTCGCCGCCGAGCGGGTCGCGGCAGATCAGCATGACGGTGTCATCGCCGGCGATCGTGCCGAGCAGGTCGTGCTGAGCTGCATGGTCGATGGATGAGGCGAGGTACTGCGCAGCACCCGGTGGTGTGCGCAGCACGACCAGGTTGGCCGAGGCCTCGGCCGTCACCAGCAGCTCGCGGACGATGCGGGCCAGCCGGGCCTGCGCCGAGGCGCTGTCCTCAGCCGGTCGGGGGGTGCGGTCGCCGCCCTCGGCCGGGACGGCATAGACCAGCCCTCCGTCAGGGTGCCGGACGCGGACCGCGTCGAGGTCGACCAGGTCGCGCGAGATCGTCGACGGCGTCGCATTGACCCCGTGCGAGTCGAGCAGATCGGCCAGGTCGCCCTGCGAGCGGACGAGCTGACGGCCGAGCAGCTCGACGATGAGCTGCTGGCGCGCTGCCTTGGTGGCCGGGATGGTCACGCCGGCTCCCCGGCCTTGGCCAACAGCCAGACCAGCAGGGCCTTCTGCGCATGCAGGCGGTTCTCGGCTTCGTCCCAGACGACGCTCTGCGGGCCGTCAAGGACCTCCGAGGAGATCTCCAGTCCCCGGTGGGCCGGCAGGCAGTGCAGCACGATGGCATCCGGCGCGGCTGCCGTGAGCGCCTTCGTCGTGATCGAGAAGTCACCGAACAGCGCGAGCCGCTGCTCCTTCTCGCTCTCCTGGCCCATTGAGATCCAGGTGTCGGTGATGACGATGTCCGCGCCGTCGAGTGCCTCGACGGGGTCGGCGGTGATCGCGATCGACCCTCCGGTCTCCCCCGCGATTCTCTCCGCGTCGGCGACGATCGCCGGGTCGGGCTGGTAGCCGACCGGCGCCCCGATGCGAACGTGCATCCCGGCCGTGGCTCCGCCGAGCAGGTAGGAGTGGCCCATGTTGTTGGCCCCGTCGCCGAGATAGGCAACCGTCAGGCCCGCGAGACGACCCTTGTGCTCGATCACGGTCTGCCAGTCCGCGAGGATCTGGCACGGGTGGAAGTCGTCGCTCAGGGCGTTGACGACCGGGACACCGGCATGCGTCGCCATCTGCTCCAGCCCGGCCTGGGCGTACGTCCGCCAGACGATCGCGCTGGTCATGCGACCCAGGACCCGCGCGGTGTCCGGGACGGACTCGCCGCGCGCTCCCTGGGTCGCCGCGGTGTCGAGGATCAGCGGGTTGCCGCCCAGGTCGGCGATGCCGACGGCGAACGACACCCGGGTACGGGTCGAGGCCTTGTCGAAGATCACCGCGACGGTCTGTGGGCCGGCCAGCGGCTTGCGCCCGTAGGGATCGGCCTTGATCTCGGCCGCGAGGGCCAGCACCTCGGCCTGCTCTGCCGGGCTGAGGTCGTCATCGCGCAGGAAGTGCCTGGTCGTCATGCCCCGACCTCGTCCAAGACGCCCCGCAGTGCAGTCACGGCCTCCGCGGCCTCTTCCTCGCTCAGGATCAGCGGGGGCGCCAGTCGGAGCCGGTCGGGCGTCGGGTTGTTCAGGATCAGGCCCGCCGCGAGGGCGGCCTTCTGAGCCTCGGCGGCCACGGGCTGACGCAGGACGATGCCGAGCAGAAGCCCCCGGCCGGTGGTGCCGGCGACAAGCGGGTGATCGGCCAGTCCGCGACGGATCTGCTCACCGATCGTCGTCACGTGCTCCAGCAGGTCCTCGGACTCGATCGTGGCGATGACCGCAAGAGCCGCCGCCGCCGCGACGGCGTTGCCGCCGAACGTCGTGCCGTGGTTGCCGGGCTGCAGCAGGGTCGCCGCATCACCGATCGCGATGCAGGCGCCGATCGGGATACCACCGCCCAGACCCTTGGCAAGTGTCATGAGGTCCGGCACGACTCCGGACTCGGTGTGAGCGAACCAGGCGCCGGTCCGGCCCATGCCGGTCTGCACCTCGTCGAGCCACAGCAGCGCTCCGTGCTTGGTCGCGATGTCCCGCGCGGCCTGCAGGTAGCCGTCCGGCGGCACGATGACGCCGGCCTCGCCCTGGATCGGCTCGAGCAGGATCGCTGCGACGGTGTCGTCGACGGCAGCCTCGAGTGCTGCGACGTCGCCGTACGGAACCCAGCTGACGTCACCCGGCAGCGGCTCGAACGGTGCGCGGTAGGCCTCCTTGGAGGTCAGGGCCAGCGCCCCCATCGTGCGGCCGTGGAACGAGCCCTCAGCGGCGACGATCCTGGTGCGACCGGTACGGCGCGTGGCCTTGAACGCTGCTTCGTTGGCCTCGGCACCGGAGTTGGCGAAGAACACCCGAGCGTCGTGGCCGACCAGCTCGATGAGCTTCTCGGCCAGCTTGATCTGCGGCTCGGTCGCGAAGAAGTTGGAAGTGTGGCCGATGGTCGACAGCTGGGTCGTGACGGCCTCGATGATCGCGGGATGGGCGTGCCCCAGCGCATTGACCGCGATGCCCGACAGCAGGTCGAGGTACTTGGTGCCCTCGTCGTCCCACACGTAGACGCCCTGACCCTTGACCAGCAGCCGCGACGGCGTGCCGAAGGTGTTCATGACGGCCCCCTCGTAGCGTGAGGTCCAGGCGGTCATGACTTGTCCTTCTTGTCGACGCTCGTGGCATAGAGCGCGGTGCGGATGCGCGTCTCGACGCCCGGCACGACCTGGGTGCCGACGCCCTCATCGGTGAAGATCTCCAGGAGCACCGCGTGCGGCTCACGGCCGTCGATCACGGTGGCCCGCTTGACGCCCTCCTGGACGGCCTTGAGGCAGGCCGTCATCTTGGGGATCATCCCGGTCGACAGGTTCGGGATGATCTCCGCGAGCGACTCGGGGCTGATCTCGCCGATCACGTCCGAGCTGTTGGGCCAGTCGGCGTAGAGGCCCTCCACATCGGTCAGGACCAGGAGCTTCTCGGCTCCCAGCGCGACCGCGAGCGCGGCTGCTGCGGTGTCGGCGTTGACGTTGTGGACCTGGCCGGAGGCGTCGGGCGCAACCGTCGAGACGACCGGGATGCGGCCGGCGTCGATCAGGTCACGGACAGCCTCCGGGCGTACGCCCACGACCTCGCCGACGAGACCGATGTCGGTCTGGACGCCGTCGATGATCGGCATGGTCTTCTGGGCGGTGAACAGTCCACCGTCCTCGCCGGACAGGCCCACGGCCAGCTCGCCGTGCTGGTTGAGCAGGCCGACGAGCTCGCGGCCGACCTGACCGGTCAACACCATCCGGACGACGTCCATGGTCTCGGGCGTCGTGACTCGCAAGCCACCCCGGAACTCCGACTGGATGTTGAGCTTGTCGAGCATCGCACTGATCTGGGGGCCGCCGCCGTGCACGACGACGGGCTTGAAGCCGGCCATCCGAAGGAAGACGATGTCCTCCGCAAAGGCGTGCTTGAGCGTCTCGTCGGTCATGGCGTTGCCGCCGTACTTCACCACGACGACCTTGCCGTGGTACTTCTTCAGCCACGGCAGGGCCTGGGCGAGCGTGGCGGCCTTGTCGGTCGCCTTCTTCCAGTCAGCGGGATGCCACTCTTCGGGGCTGGTCACGTCTTCTGTCATGAGGAGTACGCCGAGTTCTCGTGGACGTAGGCCTGGGTCAGGTCGTTGGTCCAGATGGTGCCCGTCGCCGGGCCTGACTTGAGGTCGATCGTGACCGAGACGGCCCGATCCGAGAGGTCTATGCCGTCGGCCGACTCCCCCGGGCCGCTCTGGCGGCAGACCCAGACCCCGTTGAGGGCCACGTCCAGGTCGGCGGGGTCGAATGCCGCCTGCGTCGTGCCGACCGAGGCCAAGATTCGTCCCCAGTTGGGGTCCTTGCCGAAGATCGCACACTTGAACAAGTTGCTGCGCGCCACGGAACGTCCGACCTCGAGGGCGTCGTCGACGCTTGCCGCGTTGAGGACCTCGATCGCGATCTCGTGCTCGGCACCCTCGGCATCGGCCAGCAGCTGCATCGCGAGGTCACGGCAGACCGTCGTCACCGCGTCGGTGAAAGCCTGGGCGTCGGGGCTGGTGCCGGAGGCGCCGCTAGCCATCAGCAGGACCGTGTCGTTGGTGGACTGGCAACCGTCGGAGTCCAGCCGGTCGAAGGTCTGCGCCGTCGCTGCACGCAGCGCGGCGTCGGCCGTGGCCGCGTCCACATCGGCATCGGTCGTGATCACCACGAGCATCGTCGCGAGGGCCGGGGCGAGCATTCCTGCACCCTTGGCCATGCCGCCGACGGTCCAGCCGTCACCCTGGGTCACGGCCTCCTTGGACACCGAGTCGGTTGTCATGATCGCCGTCGCTGCGGCGTGTCCGCCGTCGGCACTGGGGGCGTCCAGTGCCGAACGCACGCCGGAGAGCAGTGCCTCGCGATCGTTGAGCAGGCCGATCAGTCCGGTCGAGCAGACCTGGACGTCGATCGCGCCTGCACCCAGGGCTGTCGCGACTGTCTCGGCCGTCTGGTGGGTCGTGGTGAATCCTTCGGCGCCGGTGTAGCAGTTGGCGCCACCAGAGTTGATCGCCACGGCAACGGCCGAGCCGGTCTTGATCGCCTGCTCGCTCCAGAGCACGGGGTTGGCCTTGCACCGGTTGCTCGTGAAGACTGCGGCGGCAGTCGACAACGGTCCGGTGTTGACGACCACGGCGACATCGGGGGCTCCGGTGCCCTTGAGGCCGGCTGCAACGCCGCCGGCGGTGAATCCCTGGGCTGCTGTCACGCTCATGGTGCAGTTCCGATCGTGGAGAGCCCCGTGGTCTCGTCGAGCCCCAGGGCGAGGTTCATGGACTGGATCGCTCCGCCGGCCGTGCCCTTGACCAGGTTGTCGATCGCGGAGACCACGACCAACCGCTTGGCCCGGGCATCGATTGCGAGCTGGATCTGCGCGGAGTTCGCGCCGAGCGTCGCGGCCGTCGTCGGCCACTGCCCCTCGGGAAGCATGTGGATGAAGGGCTCGTCGGCGTACACCGTGTCGTAGACGGCGCGCACCGCGGCGAGATCGACGCCGTCGACGATCCGTGCGGTCGTCGTGGCGAGGATGCCGCGCGCCATCGGCACGAGGGTCGGGGTGAACGAGATCGAGACCTCATCCGCACCGGCCGCCTGCAGGTTCTGCATGATCTCCGGGACGTGGCGGTGCGTGCCGCCGACGCCATACGCCGAAGCCGCACCGAGGCCCTCGGCGGCCATCAGGTGTGTCTTCGCCGCCTTGCCCGCACCGGAGAAGCCGTTCGCCAGCACCGCCACGAGGTCGGTCGACTCGACCAGACCGGCGGCGACAGCCGGCTGGATGCCCAGCGTGATGGCCGTGACGTTGCAGCCCGGCACGGCGATGCGCTTGACACCCCGGAGGACGTCGCGCTGCTGTCCGGGACCAACCATGAGCTCGGGAAGTCCGTACGGCCAGGTGCCGGCGTGCTCGCCCCCGTAGAACTCGGTCCAGTCCGCCGCGGACGTCAGTCGGAAGTCGGCTCCGCAGTCAATCACGAGGACATCGTCGCCAAGCTCGGCCGCGACGGCACCGGACTGGCCGTGCGGGAGGCCCAGGAACACGACGTCGTGTCCTGCGAGGGTCTCGTTGGTCGTGGGCTGCAGGATTCGGTCGGCGAGCGGCAGGAGGTGGGGATGATGCGCGCCGAGCGCCGTCCCCGCGCTCGAGTTCGCGGTGAGCGCCCCGATCTCGATGTCGGGGTGGGACAGCAACAGGCGAAGCACCTCGCCACCGGCGTATCCGCTCGCGCCGGCCACGGCTGCGGTGATCTTGGTCATCTCTCCACCTTTGCAGAGTTGTGGTGTGTGGGTCTGCCCCGGTCCGGGATCAGTCGGTGCCGAACTCCATCGCGGCGAGGTCGAGTGCCTGCTCCTCCTCGTCCGGCGATGCGCCACGAGACGCGATCGCCTCGGCCCCTCCGGCCTCCATGGCACCGATCAGCTCGGTGTGCGAGGCGCCGATCATGCCCAGTGCTGCGTACTGCTCGAGCTTGGCGCGCGAGTCGGCGATGTCGAGGTTGCGCATCGTCAACTGGCCGATCCTGTCGCCGGGGCCGAAGGCCGAGTCGACCGTCCGCTCCATCGACAGCTTGTCGGGGTGGTAGCTGAAGCCTGTGCCCTGCGTGTCGAGGATCGAGTAGTCCTCGCCACGGCGCAGCCGCAGCGTGACCGAGCCGGTGACCGCCGAGCCGACCCAACGCTGCAGCGACTCGCGGATCATCAGGGCCTGCGGGTCCAGCCAACGTCCTTCGTACATCAGCCGGCCGAGGCGACGTCCGTCGTGGTGATAGCTCGCGAGGGTGTCCTCGTTGTGGATCGCGTTGACGAGTCGTTCGTACGCGATGTGCAGCAGGGCTAGTCCCGGCGCCTCGTAGATGCCCCGGCTCTTGGCCTCGATGATGCGGTTCTCGATCTGGTCGGACATGCCCAGTCCGTGGCGTCCGCCGATCGTGTTGGCCTCGTGGACCAGCGACACGTCAGAGCCGAACGAGCGACCGTTGATCGAGATCGGCCAACCCCGCTCGAAGGCGATCGTGACGTCCTCGGTCGCGATCTCGACCTCGGGATCCCAGAACTTGACGCCCATGATCGGCTCGACGGACTCCAGGCTCGTGTCGAGGTGCTCGAGGGTCTTCGCCTCGTGCGTCGCGCCCCAGATGTTGGCGTCGGTCGAGTACGCCTTCTCGGCGCTGTCGCGGTACGGCAGCTTGTGGGCGACGAGCCACTCGCTCATCTCGGTGCGGCCACCCAGCTCGTGCACGAAGTCGGCGTCGAGCCACGGCTTGTAGATCCGCAGGTGCGGGTTGGCCAGCAGACCGTAGCGGTAGAACCGCTCGATGTCGTTGCCCTTGAAGGTCGATCCGTCACCCCAGATCTGCACATCGTCCTCGAGCATCGCGCGGACCAGCAGGGTGCCGGTCACGGCGCGACCCAGCGGAGTTGTGTTGAAGTAGGCGCGTCCGCCCGAGCGGATATGGAAGGCGCCGCAGGTCACCGCGGCGAGCCCCTCCTCGACGAGCGCGGCGCGGCAGTCGATCAGCCGGGCGATCTCGGCGCCGTACTCCACGGCGCGACTCGGCACCGACGCGATGTCCGGCTCGTCGTACTGGCCGATGTCGGCGGTGTAGGTGCAGGGGACGGCGCCCTTGTCGCGCATCCACGCGACAGCGACAGAGGTGTCGAGGCCGCCGGAAAAGGCGATGCCGACGCGTTCGCCGGAGGGCAGGCTGGTGAGAACTTTGGACATGTCTCTCATTCTTGCACACCACTGCAATTTCTTGCACGCGGGGCTCTGACCCGATAGTGGATCTTCGGGCTGTTGGACACCCCTAGGATGCAGCCATGAAACGGATCGGCCTGCGCGTCGTGGCACTGCTCGTGGCCGCAGGGGTCCTGTTGGTTCCCGCCGTCCTGGCACTGGTGCCACCGACCGCTACCACGACCGGCCCCGACCCGGTCCGCATCACGGACTACTCCGCGACCTACACGCTGCTGGGCAACGGCGACCTGGTCGCCAAGGAGGAGATCACTACCCAGTTCCCGATCGGGCGGCACGGCATCTTCCGCTTCTGGGACCTCGCCGACCCGACCGACGAGCACGTCCGGCTCCGCCCGCGGAACATCAAGGTCGAGCTGGACGGTCGCAGCGTCCCGTACGAACTCGAGTGGCAGATGGGACGGCACTTCCGGGTGGCCAAGATCGGCGACCCGGACTCGTTCGTCTCCGCCGGCACACACGTCTACACGATCGTCTACCAGATCGATGGCGCGATCGCGCCCAGCAGCGTCGGGCAGGGCTCGTCCACCTCATCGAGCTGGACCGACGACGACTCCACCGGCTCGGCGTTCTACTGGAACGTCGTGGCACAGGGCTGGCAGATGGACATCGATCGGTCGAGCGTCACGATCAACCTGCCGGTCGAGTCCGGCACGGTCCAGTGCACGTCGGGATTCAACGGCAACGGCGCCTGCGACATCGCCGGCGAAGGAACCGATCAGGTCACGGTGGAGACCGGCCACCTGGCGCCCCGCACCCCCGTCACGGTGCGGATCGGCCTGCCGATCAAGACCCCGGACCGGGTGACCGTGCCATGGTCGATCGGCGCGGACCCCGCGCTGGGTAGCAGCGCGCCCATCATCGGCGTGATCCTCGTGATCTCTCTCGGTGCGCTGCTCCTCGGCTACCAGCTCGATCGCAGGTCACGCGAGGCGAAGCCGGGCTATCCCGTGATGTACGAGCCGCCACCGGGCCTCGGACCGGTGCAGACGGCGTACATCATCAACGAGTCGGTCCCCAGCCGCGGACTCGTGGCGACGTTGCTCCATCAGGCCGAGCAAGGCCTCACGACCCTGACGGACAACGGCGGCAGGTCGTGGACCATCACGGGAGTCGGCGACGCCGACGCGTGGGCCCGGGCCGATGACGTCACGCGCTTCGTGGGCGAGTCGCTCGGGGTGACCCAGCCCGGCGCGGCCTTCACGTCGAGCCCCAAGTCAGTCGCTTCCGGGCAGACGCTGCAAACTCTCCGAGCCGGACTGACGGCGCGGGCCAGTGCGTGGGCCGAAGGGGTCGGGGCGCAACGCCGGGCCAGCTCGGAGACCCTCGCACGCCTGGCCGTCATCGGGACGGCGATCCTGTTCGGCGTCGCCGCGGTCTTCCTCCAGCTCCCGGGGTCGATGTACGTCCTGCCCCTCGGGGCCTTCGTGATCGGCGGCATCGGCCTGCTCAGCGCCGGCGTCGGCACGCGTCGCACGACATTGGGTCGTGACCTGTGGTCACGCGCGGGTGGCTTCGAACGCCTGCTCTCCACGGACTCCGCCGAGGACCGGTTCGACTTCAGCGGCAAGCGCGACCTCTACACGGCCTTCATCCCGTACGCCGTCGTGTTTGACTGCGCCGACCGGTGGGCCAGGAAGTACGAGATCGCGACCGGCTCGGCTGCACCCGTACCGCTCTGGTACGGCGGCGCGGGCGGTTCCGCCGCATCGGGCCACGGATTGGCTCACACCGACGCATTCTCCGGATTTGAATCTTCGCTGGCGTCATCGATCAGCGCCTACTCCGCCACCCAGGCTTCGTCATCGTCAGGTGGCGGCGGAGGAGGGGGCGGCGGCGGTGGCGGTGGCGGTGGTTCCTGGTAGTCCCGCAACACCCCACAACCGTCCCAACGAGGAGAACTCATGCTCTGGATCATCCTGGCCGTCCTGGCCGCGGTCGCTCTGTTCACGATCTACGCGTTCAACCGCCTGCGCCGCGTCGACATCGGCGCGCAGGAGGCACTGGGCGGCATCGACGTCCAGCTGACTCGCCGCGCCGACCTGATCCCCAACCTGGTCAACACCGTGAAGGGGTACGCCGAGCACGAGAAGGGCGTCTTCGAGGCAGTGACCGAGGCACGGGCTGGTGCCGCCAAGGCAGCCAAGGGCGGCACGGTGGGCGAGAAGGCGGCCGCCGAGGCTGTGCTCGACAAGGCGATCATCGACGTCCTCGCCGTCGCCGAGGCGTATCCCGACCTCAAGGCGTCCGCCAACTTCCAGGCACTGCAGGTCGAGCTGTCCGACACCGAGAACAAGATCTCGTTTGCCCGCCAGTTCTACAACGACGCGGTGTCGACCCTGAACTCGCTGGTCAAGACCATCCCCTGGATGTTCTTCAGCGGCATCGCCGGCGTCCACGCGCGTGAGTTCTATGCCGCGCCGGAGGGTCAGCAGACCCCGCCCACCGTCACCTTCTGACCCGCCGTCGACGGGAGACCAGGTCTCCCGTCGACGGGTTTCAGGCGCGGAGCGTGGCGTCGTGCCGGGTGCCCACTGCTGCCACGGCTGCCTCACGGGCCGTCCTGATCTCGTCGTCGGTCAGGGTACGGTCCGGAGCGCGCAGACGCAGCGCGAACGCGAGCGACTTCTTGCCAGCGGGGACCTGGTCGCCGACGTACACGTCGAACAACCGCACCGACTCGATCAGCGGGCTCGCGCCGGCCAGCGTGTCGTGCACTGCCGCGGCCGACACAGCCTCGTCGATGGTCAGGGCCAGATCTTCCTTGGCGACCGGGAAGGCGGAGAACTCCGGGCGTGGACCCACCTCAGGTGACGCATCGATCAGCGCGTCGAGGTCGACCTCCGCCGCGACGACACGGGCGGGAAGCCCGTACGCCTTGAGCACCTGCGGGTGCAGCTCGCCAGCGTGACCGATGATGCGGCCACCCAGGACGACAGCAGCACAGCGACCGGGATGCCAGGGCATGGTCTGCGCCGGCTGGATCTCGATCTTGACGTGCAGGACGTCGGCAAGTCGCTGGACGACCGCGATCGCGTCGCCCCACGTCGCAGATCGGCCCGGGCCTGCCCAGCCCGATCGGACCCACTCGCCGCTCATGACCAGGCCCACGTGGTGCGGCTGATCCGGCAGAGCCGCCTCGAGGGCGGCGATCTCCTCGATCGTCGGCCGACGATCGACCCCGTAGATCGGCGCCTCGACACCATCAGCGCGGGGCAGGAAGACCCGCCCGCTCTCGACGAGGTGCACATCGGCGTGGCCGCGCCCGATGTTGAGGACCAGGCTTCGGAGCAGCCCGGTCAGCAGCGTCGTGGTCATGCCCGGCTCCTCGGCGGACAGGGGATTCTCCAAGAGCACCTGACGGCGTCTGGCGTCGTCGGCCGGGAGGCCGAGACGGTCGAAGTCGGCCGTGCCCGCGAACGGGAACGTCAGGACCTCGATCAGACCCTCGCCGGCCAGCACCGTGCCCGCTCTGCGCCGCAGCTTCTGGGCGACCGTCAGGCCCCGACCCGCCGGTGCGACCGGAAGGATCGACGGCACCTGGTCGTAGCCCACGACGCGAAGGACCTCCTCGACGAGGTCGTTGGGGTCGTTGATGTCGAAGCGCCAGCTCGGCGGCGTCACCGCGAGCGACTCGTGATCGAGCGCGACCTCACACCCATTGCCCTCGAGGGCTTCCACCACGGCGGCAGCGTCGATGTCGACCCCAGACACGCGGGTCGGCAGGTCGATCGTCATCTCTACGGCGGCACGACCGGTCGCAGCGCCGATGACGGTCAGTCCGTCTTCGATCACGCCTCCACCGTGCTCGACGAGCAGCTCGGCCACGCGTTGCGTCGCACGGGCGGGCAGCGCAGGATCCACACCCCGTTCGTAGCGCTTGGACGCCTCAGACGGCAGCTTGTGGAGCCGGGCCGTGCGGGCAATCATGGGCGCCTTCCAGTGCGCCGCCTCGATCAGGATGTCGGTCGTCGATTCCGAGAGCTCGGTCTCCTCGCCGCCCATGACTCCGGCGAGGCCGATCGGTCCGCGATCGTCGACGATCACGGTGTCGGCGGCGGACAGCGAGCGGACGACGCCGTCGAGCGTGGTCAGCTTCTCGCCGTCCGTGGCTCTCCGCACGACTATCGTCCCCTGCAGCCTGGCCCGGTCGTAGCCGTGGATGGGGTGCCCGAGCTCGAGCATGACGTAGTTGGTGACGTCGACGGCCAGCGAGATCGACCGCATGCCGGCCTGCTCGATGCGCTGGGCCATCCAACGTGGGGTGGGTAGCGTCGGGTCGAAGCCCGTGACGGCGCGGGCCGCGAACACGGGGCACGCCTCGGAATCGTCGACCCGGATCGGGTAGCCGCCACCGCTGCTCGGCACCTGGATGTCGGCCGGATCGGCAAACTCCAGCCCGTAGGCCAGGGCCGTGTCCCGCCCGACGCCACGCAACGACAGCGCATAGCCACGGTCCGGGTTGACCTCGAGGTCCAGCACCTCGGCACCCAGGCCGAGCAGCTCGATCGCATCGTCGCCGGGCTGCGCCGAGCCAGGATCCAGCACGATGATGCCGTCGGCGTCGCCCGGCACGCCGAGCTCGGCACCCGAGCAGATCATTCCGTCGGACACGTGGCCGTAGGTCTTGCGTGCGGCGATCGCAAATCCACCGGGCAGCACGGCACCCGGCAACGAGACGACCACCAGGTCGCCCTCGACGAAGTTGTGCGCACCGCACACGATTCCGCGGCCGCCGTCCTCGTCGTTGTGCTCAGTGCCAACGTCGACGCGGCACCAGTTGATCGTCTTGCCGTTCTTCTGCGGCTCCTTGTCCAGCGACACCACCCGACCCGCGACCAAGGGACCCGTGACGGCGTCGCCGATGATCTCCTCGAGCTTGAGGTCGAACTGGGTCAGCCGGGCAGCGAGCTGCTCGGTCGTGATCGAGTCAGGGAGGGCCACGATCTCGCGCAGCCATTCGACGGGTACGCGCATCAGAGCTCAACTCCGAACGGCTGGGTGAAGCGGATGTCGCCGTCGTAGAGGTCGCGCAGGTCGGCGATGTCGTAGCGGGACGTGATGGTGCGGTCCAGACCGATGCCGAAGGCGAATCCGGAGTAGCGGTCGGGGTCGACACCGCAGGCGATCAGGACCCGCGGGTTGACCACCCCGCAGCCGCCCCACTCGACCCAGCCCTCGCCCTTGCAGGTGCGGCACTCCGCGACGGTTTCGGGCTCGTTGTGGCACACGTAGCACAGCAGGTCCATCTCGGCGCTGGGCTCGGTGAACGGGAAGTAGGAGGGGCGGAATCGCGTCGTCATGCCGTCTCCGTAGATTGCCCGGGCGAAGTGGTCGAGAGTGCCTTTGAGGTGCGCCATCGACAGACCCTCGTCGATCGCCAGTCCCTCGACCTGGTGAAAGACCGGCGAGTGCGTCGCGTCGAGCTCGTCGGTGCGATAGACCCGTCCAGGACACACGACGTAGATCGGGGGCTCACGGGTCAGCATCGTGCGGGCCTGGACCGGGGATGTGTGCGTCCGCAGCACCATCGCAGCCCGCTCCGGAGTGACCCAAAAGGTGTCCTGCATCGTCCGGGCGGGATGGTCCGGGCCCAGGTTGAGCGCGTCGAAGTTGAGCCACTCGGCCTCGACCTCAGGCCCCTCGGCGACCTCCCAGCCCATCGCGACGAAGATGTCGCCCACATGCTCCTGGATCATCGTCACGGGGTGCCTCGCACCGACCGGATCGACGTCCCACGGAAGGGTCACGTCGACCGTCTCGGTGACGAGCGCCCGCTCCTGCTCGTCGGCCTCGACCTGGCTGGTCCTGGCAGCGAGGGCCTGGTTGATGGCCCCGCGGGCCTGACCGACGCGCTGTCCGGCCTCTTTGCGTGCCTGCGGGGGCAGTGCACCGATCTCACGGTTGGCCAGCGCCAACGGCGACCGGTCCCCGACATGGTCGAGGCGCGCCTGCTTGAGGCTCTCGAGCGTATCTGCGGCGGCGATAGCGGCCAGGGCCTCGTCCCGCATGCGTTCGACCTCGTCGGCGCGCAAGGGAGTGACCTCCACTGGGTCGTACGAGGAGTTGGGCGCGGACATGCGGACCTTCCGGAGAGCTCGGGTGGGATGTTGAGCCGAGTTTATCGGTCCCGGCTGAGCCGAATCAGTCGGTCATCGAGTCGGGCTCGTTGATCGGGAACCAGACCCGGATCTGCGCCCCACCACCCACGGCGTCGTGGATGTCGATGCTGCCGCCGTGCTCCTCCACGATGCCGCGCACGATGTACATGCCCAGGCCGCTGCCCGCACCCGGTCCAGAGCGCCAGAACCGGCTGAACACCCGCTGCCGCATCTCCTCGGGGATGCCAGGACCGTGGTCGTGAATCTCCAGCGACACCCCGCCCTGGCGCTCGGGCCGCCGGGCGTTCTGCACGACGACCTCACGGAGCCCGAAGCCATGGCGCAGCGCGTTCTCGACCAGGTTCGTCACGACCTGGGTGATCCGGTCGCTGTCACCCCAGATGAGGTCCAGATCGTCGCCGATGCTGATCTCGAACGGCTCGGACGATCCGCCCGACACGTTGGTGAGGACCTGCCGGACGACCTCGTCGAGCTTGACCGGCCCGCGCCTCAACGTCAGTCGGCCGGCGTCGATGCGGGCCGCGTCCAGCAGCTCGGTGATGAGCCGGCTCAGTCGGTCGGCATCGGAGTCGACGGTCTCGAGCATGAGCTGGCGCTGCTCGTCGGAGAACTTGTCCCACTTGGTCAGCAGGGTCGAGGTGAATCCCTTGATGCCGGTCAGTGGAGAACGCAGCTCGTGCGCCACGGTCGCCACCAGGTCCGACCGCTCGCGGTCGCGCTGGTTGCGCACGCGGGCGTTGCGGACGCTGACCACCACGCGGCGTACGGGGCCGGCCGGGCGGTCACGGACCAGAGCGGCGGTGATGAGGTACTCGCTGCCCTTGGGCGACCACCAGGCCTGCTCGGAGATGCGGGTCCGGGTCGCGATGCCTTCGTAGGGGCGGGTGCTGTCGTACCACGAGTTGCCGTTGAGATCGTCGAACGGCACGGCCTTGTTGAGGTGCATGCCGAGCATCTCGTCGCCCTCGGCGCGCGCCATGACCCGGATCCGCTCGTTGACGTACTCGACGGTCCCGTCAGCACCGGCGATGATCACGCCATCGGGGAAGTCGTCGAGATCCATGGGTCCTGAACCTAGTACGTCTGGGCCGCTCGGACGACCCCTGGCCGGCCGAGTCTCACGAAGTCAGGCGGGCGCGAGCCGTGGCGTAGAGGCACACCGCAGCCGCAGTCGCCAGGTTGAGGCTCTCAGCCCGTCCGTAGATCGGGACGGCAACAACCTCGTCGGCCAGCTCACGGGTCTCAGCCGGAAGGCCCCAGGCCTCGTTGCCCATGAGCCAGGCCGTCGGAGTGGACAGGTCGAGGGCCTCGTCGAACAGGCCGAGGTCTCCCCCACCATCCGCAGCGAGCACCTGGAGCCCGGCTTCCTGCAGCGCCGCCAGCGCGTGCGCCGTGTCGCGCTCGATCGCGAGCGGCACGTGGAAGATGCTGCCGACCGTCGCCCGCACGGACTTGGGGTTGTAGGGGTCGACGCTGTCGCCCACGAACACCACGCCATCGGCGCCTGCCCCGTCCGCACAGCGGATAACCGCCCCGGCATTGCCGGGATCGCGGATGTCGGCGCACACCACCACGAAGGTCGGGCTGCGGTCGAGCAGGACGCCCAGGGGTCGGTCGAGCATCGAGCAGCGGGCCACGACGCCCTGCGGCTGGACGGTGTCGGCAATCGCCTCGACGACATCGTCGGTCACGACATGCCACGTGACGCCGGCAGATGCGGCGGCAGACACGAGGTCGGTGTGCTGGTCGGTCGCCGCAACACTCGCGAACACCTCGAGCGTCGCGCCGGCCGTCGTGAGTGCCTCGCGGACTGCCTGCGGGCCCTCGGCGAGGAACTCTCGCTCGTCGACCCGGAACGCACGAGTGGCGAGCCGCTTGGCGTGCTTCACACGTCCTGAACGGACGGTGAGCTCACCAGGCGTGCTCGCCACTGCGTAACGGTTGCCGCGGTCAGGCCGCGGCGCCGTCCTTCGGTGCGTTGACGTCGGCCGGAAGGTTGTCCTTCGCGGTCTTCACGAGCGCCGAGAACGCTGCCGGCTCGTTGACTGCAAGCTCGGCAAGGATCTTGCGATCGACCTCGACACCCGCGGCCTTGAGGCCCTGGATGAAGCGGTTGTAGGTCATGCCCTCGGCGCGGACAGCAGCGTTGATGCGCTGGATCCAGAGCCGACGGAAGTCGCCCTTCCGTGCCTTGCGGTCACGGTACGAGTAGACCAGCGAGTGCGTGACCTGCTCTTTGGCCTTGCGGTAGAGCCGCGAACGCTGACCGCGGTAACCCGCGGCGCGCTCCAGTGTCTGGCGGCGCTTCTTCTGTGCATTGACAGAGCGCTTGACGCGTGCCATCTCAGTTCTCCTTCAAGTTTTCGGTAAGTCGGGGGGCGCCGCGGTCAGAGACCGAGCATCTTCTTCACGCGCGGGACGTCAGCCTTGGAGACGTCGGTCGAACCTTCCAGGCGACGCTTCCGCGACGAGGACTTGACCTCGAGCAGGTGGCGACGGTTGGTCTGCTCACGACGCAGCTTGCCGCTGCCGGTGACCTTCACACGCTTCTTCATCCCCGAGTGGGGCTTGAACTTCGGCATTTATGCCTCCATGTCTGGGTCGAGGTTCTCGGAACGCCGACGTGGTTTCTTGGGTGTTGCGGTCTTCTGGACGGCTTCGCGATGCGCCTTGACCTCGGCGGCCTCGGCGTCCTTCTCGGCTGCCTTGGCGGCGGTGGTCTTGACCTTCTCGGCCTTGACCTCAGCCTGTGCCTCGGACTTCTTCTTGAGCGGGCCGAGCACCATGGTCATGTTGCGGCCGTCCTGGCGGGCGTTGGACTCGATGAAACCGAGGTCCTCGACGTCAGCGGCAAGGCGCTGCAGCAGGCGGTAGCCCAGCTCGGGACGGTGCTGCTCACGACCGCGGAACATGATCGTGATCTTGACCTTGTCGCCGGCCTTCAAGAATCGGACGACGTGACCCTTTTTGGTGTCGTAGTCGTGCTGGTCGATCTTGGGACGCAACTTCATCTCTTTGATGACGGTGTTGGTCTGGTTGCGACGGGACTCGCGTGCCTTCTGAGCCGTCTCGTACTTGAACTTGCCATAGTCCATGAGTCGGCAGACGGGCGGACGAGCTGTCGGAGCCACCTCGACAAGATCGAGATCGGCTTCCGCAGCCAGTCGCAGGGCATCCTCAATGCGGACGATGCCTACCTGTTCACCGCCAGGACCGACGAGGCGTACTTCGGGGACGCGGATTCGATCGTTGACGCGCAGCTCTGTGGTGATGGATCCTCCTGAGATCGTGTGGGAGGCCAAGAAAAAATGGCCCCCGTTCGAAACGGAAGCCACCAGTGGCGTATTCCCGCAGGACTACGCCGTCGGCCGATCATGACCGTCCCGAGATGCTTCCAGGACGCTGCTGACCGGCGTAACCCCGAGGTCAAGGACCAAGCAGGTGGGAGGTGGACCTCCACTTCGCAGACAAGGCTATCAGCGGTGACGTTCCCTTGTGAAATCGAGCGAATGTTGCACGCCCGAAACACCCACGACGCCACACCGAAAACTGCAGACACCAGGCTGGCAGCATGCTGTGGCGCGTACGCACGACCCTCGTCGACCGGCCGGGAAACCTGGCCGAGATCACGTCCGCCTGCGGTGATGCGGGCGTCAACATCGTGGGGCTGCAGATCTTCTCCACACCGGAGCGGGTGACCGACGAGTTCCTCGTCTCCGGTCCCCCCGGTTGGGCCGACGTGGCGCTCGCGGAGTTGTTCGAGCGGGCCGGGGGCGCCGAGGTCGCAGTGACCCGGGTCGCCGACGACACCGTCATCGACCCCCCGACGCGCTACCTGCAGGGCGTCCGCGCCGTGATCGAGGGCGGGCGCGACGTCGAGTCGGTCCTGCGTGAGCTGTTGGAGACCGAGCCTCCCGATGTCGCCGACTACGCCGGCCACGACGTGCTCGACCTGACCCGCAGGGACGGCTCGGTGCTGCGGATCAGCCGGGCCGTGCCATTCACCGCGGTCGAGCGGAGCCGGGCACAGGCGTTGCTCTCACTCGTCAGTGATGCCGGCAGTGACACCCCGCTGATCTCGCCGTCCCCCCGTCACCCGGTGCCGATCGTGCGGGAGGCAACTTTGTCCGATCTCGAAGGTGTGGCGGCCCTGCACGAGCGGTGCAGCGTCCAGACGCTCTACCACCGTTACCAGGTGCCGCTGCGGATGCCGATGACGACGCGGATGGCACGTCGGCTGGTTGCTCCGGACTCGGGCCAGTCCCTGGTCGTGCAGGTCGGGCTCGATCTGGTCGGTCACGGAGCGCTGGAGCAGGTGGACTCGGCGTGGACCTTCCAGCTGCTCGTCGAGGACGCCTGGCAGGGGCAGGGACTCGGCACCCTCCTGGTCAAGCAGGCCGCCGCGCGCGCGAAGGCCGGCGGAGCCGTCCGACTGACCTTCGTGACTGCCGGATCGAACGACACACTGCTGCGGACGGTCGGCAACGCCGGCTTCGTCGCGCGGGTCGAGCGGCACGAAGGCAACGTGCACATCACCGTGCTGCTGACGGCCGTGCGGTCGTACGCTGCCGGTTGAGCGCCCGGGCGCTCAGGTGAGCCAGGCTGGCCCGGCCTCGCTGCGTACGAGGCGGTGGCCGGCCGCAAGATGCTGCACGTCGTCGGCCTCTACGACCGTGAACGAGTCACTGGCCAGATCCAGAAGGATCGCTGCGGCGTCCTCGTCGAGCGTCGCTCGCGCTGCGTCCCGCCCCAGGATCGGCACGGGTCGCGCCGCAGGGTCCCATACCGCCATGGTGTCGATGCTGCTGAAGGCCAGCAGCGCGCGGCGGCCGTCCGAACCCGTCATCAGCACCGCGGCCATGTCGGCATTCTTGTCACCGGTCGCCGGGGTGTCCCCCAGCAGCGCAATGATCGGGACGAACACCCGGGCCTCGGCGAGCGCGGCCACAACCTCGAGGCCATCGCCGAAGGCAGCGGCCAGCGCAGGATCGACGGCGCCGTCGTCGCCGGGGAACTGCGGACTTGCCAGTGTGCGGTCGTGCGTCATGCGGCCAGCCGGCCGCGCAGGTAGTCGACGGCCTCCTTGGCGTACGACCCGTCGGATCCCTGGATCCCGAACATCATGACCCGCTCGTCGTCGTTCGTCACGAGCGTCGGCCATGGCGCACCCGAGTTCAACGCGAACCCTTGGATGTCGGCCCACGCGATCTGGTGCCGACGGTAGCCATTGAGCACCTCGACGCCGTCGTCGTCCGCACGGACGTAGCTGCGACCGACCCCGTGCAGCAGCGCCAGCACGAATCCGATGATGAGCCACAGCGTGCCGGTCTCCGCGGGGGTGAACGAGATGTCCTCCGGGAGCGACAGCCCGACGACGGCCGTGAGCACGAGCATCAGCACCGACACGCCGTACGCCACGACCCGGGTGGCGCCGGGCCGAAAGGTCTTCAGATCCGACACGCGAGAATGTCCGTCACGAGGATCCCTCGGGCACCGAGCCCGAACAACAGGTCCATGACCTTCTGGGCCGACTCGCGCGGCACCATCGAGCGGACCGCGACCCACCCTTCGCGATGCAGGGGAGAGACCGTCGGTGACTCGATTCCCGGTGTCAGCTCGACGGCCTTCTCGACCTGGTCGACCCGGATGTCGTAGTCCATCATGACGTAGGTCCGCGCGACGATGACGCTGTCGAGCCGGCGCTTGAACACCGCGAAACCATCGGGCTCGGGTGCGTCCTGACGGGTGATAAGCACCGCCTCGGAGGACAGAATCGGGTCACCGAAGACCTCGAGGTCCGCCTGACGCAACGTGCTGCCGGTCTCGACGACATCCGCGATGGCGTCCGCGACACCCAGCCGAACGGACGACTCGACGGCGCCGTCCAGGCGTACGACGTCGGCGGAGATGCCGCGCTCCGCGAGGTAGGTCTCGACGATCCCCTCGTACGACGTCGCGAT
Organism: Aeromicrobium sp. A1-2; assembly: GCF_003443875.1. Taxonomy (NCBI): domain Bacteria; kingdom Bacillati; phylum Actinomycetota; class Actinomycetes; order Propionibacteriales; family Nocardioidaceae; genus Aeromicrobium; species Aeromicrobium sp. A1-2. The sequence goes on from NZ_CP027482.1 coordinate 1,836,052, forward strand.
CCGGGCTCCCTCCAGATCGCTGATGGTGGACATCGTGCCGATCGGAGCGGCGAACCGGAAGGTCGAGGCACCGAAGCCCAGGGCGATGTTCTCGGTGGCGTGCGCCCTGGAGTCCAGGAGCAGATCGCGGCCCGTCACACCGACGTCGAGCGTGCCCTCCCCCACGTAGATCGCGATGTCCCGGGGGCGGAGGTAGAAGAACTCGACGTCGTTGTCGGGATCGAGGGTGACCAGGTCCTTGGGGTTGCGACGCTGGCGGTAGCCGGCCTCGGCGAGCATCTGTGCGGCCGACTCGGCCAGCGCGCCCTTGTTGGGTACGGCGATCTTGAGCATGGGGTCTCTTCTCAGGAGTTCTGTGACGGGAATGGGGCACGGACAGGCGCCGAGGGGCCGTCCGTCACAGATGCGCGTAGACGTCGTCGAGGGTGATTCCGCTCGCGATCATCATGACTTGGGCGTGGTAGAGGAGCTGGCTGAGCTCCTCGGCGGCACGCTCGGCGCCCTCGTGCTCGGCGGCCATCCACGATTCGGCGGCCTCCTCGACGAGCTTCTTGCCGATCGCGTGCACGCCGGCATCGAGCTCAGCGACGGTGCGCGAGCCCTCGGGGCGGTTGGCTGCCTTGTCGGACAGCTCGGCGAACAGTGCATCGAAGGTCTTCATCGGCATGGAGTCTATCGGTGCTCTCTTCGCCTCCCCGCTGAGCCTGACGTTTCTGTCGTCCGGCACCGGCGTGTCGCTGCAGAAACGTCAGGCTCAGCGAGGGGTCAGGCGAGGGCTCGCAGGAGGTTCCGGGTCGTCAGGGCGGCTTCGACGGCCTCGCGGCCCTTGTTCTCGTGGCTGTCCGGCAGGCCGGCCCGGTCGAGCGCCTGGGCGTCGTCGTCACACGTCAGGAGCCCGAAGCCGATCGGTACGCCGGTGTCGAGCGCGACCCTGTTGAGGCCGTCTGTCGCGGCCGCCGAGACGTACTCGAAGTGCGGTGTGCCGCCACGGATGATGACGCCGAGCGCGATGACCGCGTCGAAGCCCTGGCGGGCGTACGCCTGGCAGATGATCGGCAGCTCGAACGAGCCCGGCGCACGAACCAGCGTGACATCGGTGACGCCGGCATCGGCGAGTGCGCGCTGCGCGCCACCGATCAGGCCGTCCATGACCTCGGTGTGCCAGCTCGATGCCACGATCGCGACCCGGGCCCCCGCTGCCGCGACCGAGAGGTCCGGGGCCCCCCCGCCGCTCACGACGGATCTCCCAGCCCGGGCAGGTCGTGACCCATCCGCTGGGCCTTGGTCTGCAGGTAGCGCAGGCTGTCCGCATTGGGCTCGATCCGCAGCGGAACGCGCTCGCTGATCTTGACGCCGTACGCCTCCAGCGCAATGGTTTTGTCCGGATTGTTGGTCAGCAGCCGGGCCGAGGTCACGCCGAGGTCGCGCAGGATCTGCGCCCCCGCCGCGTAGTCGCGCTCGTCCTCGCCGAAGCCGAGCTCGAGGTTGGCATCGACGGTGTCGCTGCCGGTGTCCTGGAGCGAGTACGCCTGCAGCTTGTGCAGCAGGCCGATACCGCGGCCCTCGTGGCCGCGCAGGTAGACCACGATGCCCGCGCCCGCCTTCGTGATCTCGGTCAGCGACAGCTCGAGCTGCGGGCCGCAGTCGCAGCGCCGGGATCCGAACACGTCACCCGTGAGGCACTCGGAGTGGATGCGGGTCAGGACGTCCTCGGTACCGGGGTCGCCGTAGACCAGGGCGATGTGTTCCGAGCCCTCGATCATGTCGCGGTAGCCGTGCGCCTGGAACTCGCCGAACTCGGTCGGCAGGCGGGTCGTGGCGAGCCGCTGCACCTGCGATTCGTGGAGCCGGCGATATATCTGCAGGTCCTCGATCGACACCAGCGCGATGTCGTGCTCGTCGGCGAACACCCGCAGCTCCGGGGCCCGCATGAGGGTGCCGTCGTCATGGAGCACCTCGCCGATCACGCCGGCTGGGGTGAGCCCTGCGAGACGGGCGAAGTCGACGGCCGCCTCGGTGTGGCCGGCGCGGGCGAGCACGCCGCCGGGCTTGGCACGCAGCGGAAGGATGTGTCCCGGCTGGTTGAGCTCGAACGGCTCGGTCGCGGAGTCCGCGAGCACGCGGCAGGTGCGGGCCCGGTCGGCCGCCGAGATCCCGGTCGTGATCCCGTCGCGAGCATCGATCGACACGGTGTAGGCCGTGCGCATCATTTCGCGGTTGTGCGGGGTCATGAGCGGGATCGCGAGTCGATCGAGGATGTCGCCGGTGATGGGGGCGCAGACCAGCCCGCTCGAATAGCGGACCAAGAACGCCATGAGCTCGGGCGTCGCCTTGCTGGCGGCGAAGATGATGTCGCCCTCGTTCTCGCGGCCCTCGTCGTCGACCACGACGATGGCCTTGCCGTCGCGGAAGTCCGCGACGGCCCGCTCGATGCTGTCGAGCCTGACGTTCTCGTGCTCACTCATGCGCTTCTCCTTGGGGGTGCTGATCACGGTGGGGGGCGGCGCCCAGCAGGCGCTCGACGTACTTGGCGAGGATGTCGACCTCAAGATTGACCCGGTCACCGGGAGCCTTGCCGCCCAACGTCGTCTCGACGAGCGTCGTCGGGATCAACGAGATCGAGAACCACGGCTCCGGCCCGTCGACGACGTCGACGACCGTCAGCGAGGTGCCGTCGACCGTGACCGATCCCTTGGCGACGAGGTACTTCGCGAGATCGGCAGGCAGCCCGACCCGGACGACCTCCCAGTGCTCGCTGGGCGTGCGATCGATGATCCGTCCGGTGCCGTCGACGTGGCCCTGCACGATGTGCCCGCCCAAACGCGCGCCGGCCTTGGTGGCACGCTCGAGATTGACCTCGTCGCCGACCTGCAGGTCGCCCAGCGACGTCCGCTCGAGCGACTCCCGCATGACGTCGGCAGCGAAGGTGTCCGCCCCCTGAGCCATGACGGTCAGACACACTCCGCTGACAGCGATCGAATCGCCGTGCCGCGCGTCCGACGTGACCAGCGGTCCACGGATCGTCAGGCGAACCGAGTCGCCCAGGTCCTCGAGCGCGGCGATCGCGCCCTTTTCCTCGATGAGTCCGGTGAACATCAGTCGATGTCCTCTCGTTGCATGCGTCCGGGGGTCCCGATGATGCGGATGTCGGGGCCGATCATGGTCAGGTCCTGCAGGTTGATCGGACGCAGATCGGCCAGCGTCGTGGCTTCGCCCTCGAGGGCCGCGCGGCCGGAGCCGAGCATCGCCGGCGCGATGTAGCCGATGACGCGGTCGATCAGGCCGGCGGTCCAGAACGCGCCTGCGAGCCGCGGGCCACCTTCGAGCCACACGTGGCGGATCTCCCGATCGGCGAGATGCTTCAGGACCATGGCCGGATCGCGGGACGGGACCACCAGCGTCGGTGCGACCCGATCGAACACGCGGTAGTGGCTGGGGATCGTGGTCTCGCCGACAACCACACGCAGCGCCTGCTGCTCGTGCGGGAGGGGAACGTCAGCAGCATCTCGAACCGTCAGCCGAGGGTCGTCGGCCAGGACCGTCCCGGTGCCGGCCACGATGGCATCGGCCTCCGCACGGAACGTCTGGACGTCCCGGCGGGCCTCTTCGCCGGTGATCCATTTGCTGCTGCCGTCAGGCGCCGCGCTGAGCCCGTCGAGGGTCGCGGCGTACTTCCAAGTCACGAATGGACGGCCTGCCGTCAGCGCGAAGGTCCACTCGACGTTGAGATCGGTCGCCTCCTCGGCCATGACGCCGGCCTCGACCTCGATGCCGGCCGCTCGCAGGGTCGCCGCGCCTCCTGCTGCGGAGCGATTCGGGTCGATCTGGGCGAACACCACCCGAACCACGCCCGCATCGATCAGCGCTTGTGAGCACGGACCAGTGCGGCCGGTGTGGTTGCACGGCTCCAGGGTCACGACCGCGGTGGCACCGCGAGCCGCGGCGCCGGCCCGGCTCAGCGCATCGACTTCTGCATGGGGTGTGCCGGCGCCGTGGTGAGCCCCGACGGCGAGCTGGGTGCCGTCCGCAGACAGCAGCACACAGCCGACGCGCGGATTGGGCAGCGTGCGAGCGACGCCGTCGGCCGCATCGAGCGCGCGACGCATCGCGCTGATCTCGATCTCGCTGGCCATGGATCCTCCGGGTCGTGGGTCCTCACGCGTCCGGGGTCTTGGGGTGGGCAGGTGTCACCCATGCGGTCCTGGCGCAACGCACCAGGACGCGCGTGCCCCTCCCATCCGGACTTTCACCGTCGGCGCCGGAATTTCACCGGCTCAACCGTGGTCTCAACACACAAAAGACCGCGGGTCGCGGACTATCACCGCCGGCTCGGAATTACACCGACCCCGGAGCACGCGAGCGATGTTGCTGCTCGTTGCGCCAAGTCTAGCCCCTGCGTCCCGTCAGTGGATGTGACGTCCGGCATGCTCGCGCAGCTCGGCGATCATGGCATCGGGATCGTCGGCGTTGAACACCGCGGAGCCGGCCACGAAGACGTCGGCTCCGGCTTCGGCGCACCGCTCGATCGTCTCGACCGAGACTCCCCCGTCAACCTGCAACCAGATGTCCCCGCCGTGCTTGTCGATCAGGGTGCGGGCGCGAGCGATCTTCGGGAGGCACACGTCGAGGAACTTCTGGCCACCGAAGCCAGGCTCCACCGTCATGATCAGCACCATGTCAAGCTCGGAGAGCATGTCTTCGTATGGCTCGATCGGCGTGGCCGGCTTGAGCGCCATCGAGGCGCGTGCACCCTTGGCCCGGATCTCGCGGGCCAGACGGATCGGGGCTGCCGCCGCCTCGACGTGGAACGTGACGCTGCCTGCGCCGGCCTCGACATAGGCAGGAGCCCAGCGGTCGGGGTCCTCGATCATCAGGTGCGCGTCGATGGGCTGCTTGGCAACCTTGGCCAGTGCCTCGATGACGGGCAGACCCAACGTCAGGTTGGGCACGAAGTGGTTGTCCATGACGTCCATGTGGAGCCAGTCCGCGCTCGGGATGCGAGCGGCCTCGCCCGCAAGGTTCGCGAAGTCCGACGCCAGCATGCTCGGGGTGATCTGCAGACTCATTCGGCCAGCGTAGTGGTGCGGTCAGGAACGTGCGGAACCGCTCAGGATGCCGTCGACGATGATGCGCAGCATTGGCCCGACCTGCCCGGGGTCCATCCCGCTCTGGTCCGCCACGCTGGCCACGCCGCTGACCAGGCGCATGACCTCTCGTGGGTCGACGCCTTCGCGCAGCGCACCGAGCGAGGCCACGTGGTCGATGACTTTGCTGTTGGCGCCGATCAGCACCTGACATTTGTGGAAGATCGGCGAGGCCGGATCATCCATCGCCGCCGTGAGCTTGGCCGCCGCGCCGTTGTAGATGCCGACGCTCTCGACGAACCGCCCAAACCATGCCGCCAGCGCCGCGTCGGCCGGCAGGCCCGAGTGCACGATCTCCTCGCTGTCGGCGTCGACCCGCGCGGCCCACTCCCGCATGACCGCGTCGATCAGGTCCTCCCGGGTCGGGAAGTGTCGGTACAGCGTGCCGGATCCAACACCTGCACACTTGGCGATGTCGTCGAGCGATGCCTGGACCCCGTGCTCACGGAAGGCATCCCGCGCCGCATCGACCAACTTGTCGTAGTTGCGCTGCGCATCGGCCCGCAGCGGCTTGACCACTGCTTCACTCATATCGCCCTCGACCGGCAGGGTGGACTCGACACACACCCCTCCATGGTAACCGGAGTGGTTCTCCGTCTAGTACGTTCAGCGGGAGCTCAGCCGGCGGGACTTCCTGGGCTGGTCAGCCGGCACGACGCAGGACGGCGCAGAACATCGCGTCGGTCCCGTCGATGTGCGGCCACCACTGGTGGCTGGACTCGACCTTGACATCGTGGCCGTCGCCCACGACGGCGTCCACCACCTCCGTGGTCTCGCGGACGTGCGGCGAGCACGTCGCGTAGACCACGACTCCGCCGGGCCGGACCAGCTCCAGAGCGCGACCCAGCAGCGCCCGCTGCAGCGGCACCAGATCATCGAGGTCGGCCTCCGTGCGACGCCAGCGGGACTCGGGGCGTCGGCGCAGGGCGCCGAGGCCGGTGCAGGGGGCATCGACCAGCACGCGGTCGAAGGAACCGAGCTTCCACGGGCCCGACCGGCCGTCGGCCGTGGTCACCTCGACGTTGTCGAGCTGGCGTACACCCTTGCGCACGAGCGTCGCCCGATGCTCCAGCACCTCGTTGGCGACCAGGTGGGCCCCACGCTGAGCGGCCAGGGCGCCCAGCAGGGCGGCTTTGCCACCCGGGCCGGCGCACAGGTCCAACCACCGGTCGTCCTGCCCCTCGACGTGGGCGTCGGCGAGCGCGATGGCCACGAGCTGCGAGCCCTCGTCCTGCACACCGGCCCGACCGTCGCGCACCTCGGGTATCGCTCCGGGGTCGCCGCCGTCCTCGAGGACTCGGGCGTACGGGGAGAGCTTGCCGCTCACGCCGGGCAGGTCCTCCGGCGCGCAAAGCCCCGGCCGGGCCACCAGGGTGACCCGAGGAGGTGCGTTGTCGGCAGCGAGCAGCTTGTCGATCTGAGCGGCGTGTCCGCCCAGCGCCTTGCGCATCGCCGCCACGATCCACAGCGGGTGCGACGTACGTACCGCCCGGGCCTCATCGCCCTCAAGTCCGGCCGAGATGATCTCGAGCCAACCGTCGAGGTCCTTCTGGCCGATCTTGCGCAGCAGTGCGTTGGTGAAGTGGACCGGCTTGTGACCGATCTCGCGGCGCACCACGTCGACCGTGGTCGAGACTGCGGCGTGCGCCGGGACCCGCATGTTCAGCAGTTGGTGGGCGCCGAGCCGCAAGGCGTCGAGGACCGGTGGGTCGATCGACGCGAGACCCTTGCTCGCGACGTGCCCGATGATCGCGTCGTAGGTGCCCTGACGGCGGATCGTGCCGTGGACGAGCTCGGTCGCGAAGGCCGCGTCACGCCCCTCGATGTGGTGCTCGGCGAGCATGTCGGGCAGCACCAGGTTGACGTAGGCGTCGCGTTCGGCGACGGCTCGCAGCACGTGGAAGGCGATCGCGCGGGACGGGTCAGTCATGTCCCGACCTCCTGACGTGCTCGTGGGTGGGTCATTCGAAAATCGCGTCGTCGGCGAACGTCGTGCCACGAGCCCAGTCCGGAGCCGGCATCCGCTTCTTGCCGATGGCCTGCACCTCGCCCAGCACCAGGTCGGTCGTGGTCGTCCCCACGCGGATCTCCCGCTTGCCGATGTGAAGCTGGCCCGGGACGAGAGTGCGCTCGTCGGCAACCGTCGCGGGTCCGATCTTGACCCGGTCTGACCCGCCGTCCGACAGGGCGGACGGGAGCACGGTCCAGGCTCCCGGAGCGGGGGTGCAGCCGCGAATGTGCCGATCGATCGCGAAGGCGGGCCGACGCCAGTCGATCCGTCCCTCCTCGGTCGTCAGCTTCGGGGCGTAGGAGATGTTGTCCTCGGGCTGCGGGACCGCGGCGATATCGCCGTCCTCGATGTGGTCCACGACGTCGACCAGGAGCTTGCTGCCCCAGTCGGCCAGCCGTGCCAGGAGATCCGCCGAGGTGTCCTCCTCGCGGATGCGCTCGGTGATCGAGCCGAGCACGGGGCCGGCGTCCAGCGCCTCGACCAGGCTGAACACCGTTGCACCGGTGACCTCGTCACCGGCCATGATCGCGCGCTGCACCGGGGCAGCACCGCGCCAGGCCGGCAGCACCGAGAAGTGCAGGTTGATCCAGCCGTACGCAGGGATGTCGAGGGCTTCGCGACGGATCAGTGCGCCGTAGGCGACGATCGGGATGCAGTCCGGCGCGATCTCGCGGAGCCGGGCGACGAACTCCGGATCCGAGGGCTTGACCGGCTTGAGCACCTCGATGCCGTGCGCGGCCGCAGCAAGCGCCACGGGCGACGGGGTCAGGGTCCGGCCCCGGCCTGACGGCGCATCAGGTCGGGTGATCACGGCGACCACGTCATGCCGGCTCGCGATCAGTGCGTCGAGGGTCGGCAAAGCCGTTTCGGGCGTACCAGCGAACACGAGTCTCACGGCAGCGAGTCTAGGTGGCGTCCGGTTGCCTCCCGGTCGGCGGTGACCCGGCAACCGGCCGGACCCCGGTGAAACGAGCCGGATCAGAGTGTCGGCGGATCGACCTGGATGCGTAGACCGGGCAGCTTGGCAGCGCTGCGCTCGGCAGCAAGCTCGGACAAGGCCCGGGCGAGCGCGGCCCCCTCGCGGCGCGGGGCCCGCAGGATCATCCGTTCACCCGCCTCGGGCGACCGTTGATCGACCGGGACCGGCCCGAGGATCTCTGTGCTGGGTGTCCACAGCCGGTCGACCATGCCCAGGAGCGCGTCGTCGGGACCGGCAACCGTGGCGAGACGAGCCGCGGGTGGCAGATGGGTCTCGACCCGACCGGCCAGCTCGCGGACGGCGAATCCGGCCGGATCGGCCCGCACCAGTGCCTGCAGGGTCTGCGCATCGCCCACCGCGATCGCCTTGCCACCCGGACGCGCGAGCGCCAGGGCGTTGAACCATCGCCGATGCGACTCCTCCTCGACGCGCACGTCCTCCCTGCCGAGCATGAGCCAGGTGTCGAGCAGGATCACGACGTCGTAGCCACCCTCGACGTGCGGCTCGGCGCCCGGCGTCGCCAGGACCAGCCGGCGCCCCGGCTCGATCCGGTCGAGGATCGTCTGGCCGCCTGATGTCACGACCTCACGGTCGGGGAAGGTCCGAGCGAACTCCTCGGCCGTGCGCAACGCGCCGACGACCGGCGAGCGCAGATCGGTCCCGTGACAGTGCGGGCAGGCCCACGGGGACGCGCCGCGACCGCACCAGCGACACGCGATCGGTGCCGATGCCGATGGTTGCCCCAGCGGACCTTGGCAGGTCGTGCAACGGGCCGGCTGCCGACAGGTCTGGCAGGACAAGGAGTCGCGGTAGCCGCGCCGGGGCACCTGCACGAGCACCGCACCATCGGCCGCGCGGATGGCCCTGAACGCCTCCTGCGGGAGCCGGACCGGGGCGGCGCCTGCGGTCGACCCATCCGTGACCGTCAGGCGGGGCCACGCTCGGCGGCGTTCGCTCTGCTCGGCCGCCAGCTCGACGCACCACCTGCTGTCGATCAGCGACTGTCCCTCGGCCGTGCGGGCGTATCCACCGAGCAGCAGGGCCGTGCCCTGCGCCGAGGCCCGCAGCAGCAGCACCTCCCGGGCGTGCGGGTAGGGCGATCGTGGCTCGGCGTAGAGATCGTCGCCGTCGTCCCAGAGCGCGACGAGGCCCAGGTCGCCGACCGGCGCGAATGCCGCCGCCCGCGTGCCGAGCACGACCCGGACCTCGCCCCGGGACAAGGCCAGGAACGAACGGTAGCGCCGTTCCGCAGGCTGGCCGGCCGTCAGGGCAACATGCCGGCCCGGGCCGAGGACCTCGGTGAAGACCGCATCCCACCGCTCCACGTCCCGCACGTCAGGCACGCACACGACGGCACCGCGACCCGATCCGATCGTGGCCAGTACCGCCTCGGCCACGACCTGCGCCGGATCATCACCCGGCACCGCCGTCCAGATAGCCCGTGGGCTCTCCCCAGCCCGGAGGGCGGCGACAAAGCTCAGCCCGTGCACATAGCGCTGCCAACCGGCCGCCGTGCCGACCGGAGCCTCTCCGACTGCCGCTGCCCCCCGCGCTGATTCGGCTCGGGCGTGCCGTGGTGGGATCGCGAGCCGCAGGACGTCACCGAGTGTGCCGGCATAGCGATCTGCGACCGCCCGGGCGAGGGCCAGCACCTCGGGGCACAGCACCGGCTCGGCGGACACGACCTTGTCGAGGAAGGCCAGACGCCCAGCGTGCTCGCTGCCCGCGACCCGCTCCACCACGAACCCGTCGACCGGACGCCCGGCGAACCGCACCTTGACCCGGCATCCCACGACGGCCTGCTCATCGAGCGCCACCGGGACGAGGTAGTCGAACGGACGATCGAGGTGGGCCAGTCCGGTGTCGGCCACGACCCGCGCGACCGGCAGGTGTGCAGCGGCCTCGCGAGCGGGCTTCGCCCGGGGCTTTCGAGCGCCCGCCGGAGACGACGAAGGGACCAGAGCAAGCTGCTCGGGTCCCTCGTCGTCAGTCACGGTGCTGTTCTACCAGCAGCCGCGGACAGCTACTTCGATGCGGCGGCCTTGAGCGCCTCGGCACGGTCCGTGGTCTCCCAGATGAGGCCCGGGAGCTCGCGGCCGAAGTGGCCGTACGCGGCGGTCTGCGCGTAGATCGGGCGCAGCAGGTCGAGGTCGCGGATGATCGCGGCCGGACGCAGGTCGAAGACCTCCAGGACGGCCTCGCGGATCTTGTCGACCGGGACCGTCTCGGTGCCGAAGGTCTCGACATAGAAGCCCACGGGGTGCGCCTTGCCGATCGCGTAGGCGACCTGGACCTCGACCTTGCTGGCCAGGCCCGCAGCGACGATGTTCTTGGCGACCCAGCGCATCGCGTAGGCGGCAGAGCGGTCGACCTTGCTGGGATCCTTGCCCGAGAAGGCTCCACCGCCGTGACGGGCGTATCCGCCGTAGGTGTCGACGATGATCTTGCGACCGGTCAGGCCGACATCACCCATCGGGCCACCGATGACGAACTTGCCGGTCGGGTTGACCAGCAGGCGGTAGTCGGAGATGTCGACGTCGAAGTTGGCCAGGATGACGTCGACGACATGCTTCTTGATGTCGGCGGTCAGCTGCGTGTCGAGGTCGATACCGTCCTCGTGCTGCGTCGACAGCACGACGGTGTCGACCCGCACGGGCTTGTCGTTGTCGTCGTACTCGACCGTGACCTGGGTCTTGCCGTCCGGACGCAGGTAGGGAAGCGTGCCGTCCTTGCGGACCAGCGTGAGCTGCTCGGCGAGCCGGTGCGCGATCGTGATCGGCAGGGGCATGAACTCGGGCGTCTCGTCACACGCGAAGCCGAACATCAGGCCCTGGTCGCCGGCACCCTGCAGGTCGAGCGGATCGGCCGACCCCTCCGAACGTCCCTCAAACGCGGTGTTGACGCCCTGAGCGATGTCCGGGGACTGCGCGTCGAGGGTGATCTGGACGCCGCATGACGCGCCGTCGAAACCCTTGACGGAGGAGTCGTAGCCGATCTCCAGCACGCGGTCACGCGCGATCTTCGCGATGTCGGCGTACGCCTCGGTGGTGACCTCGCCACCGACGATGATCAGGCCGGTCGTGATGAAGGTCTCGCAGGCCACGCGGCTCTTGGGGTCCTGCTCGAGCAGTGCGTCGAGGACGCTGTCGCTGATCTGGTCGGCGATCTTGTCCGGGTGACCTTCGGTCACGGACTCGGACGTGAAGAAGCGGCTCACTAATTTCTCCTGGGTAGGTCGGCTGTACTGAATCTTAACGAGCGAGATGGCCGGTGGTCCCGGTCAGTCCACGCGCTGGACCACGGCATCCCAGATGACGTGGGCCAAGGTGATCTTGGGTCCGTGCGAAATCTCCTCGACCGTGCCGTCGGAACCGAGGATCACGGCCTCGTTTTCGTCGCTGCCGAAAACCTTCCCGGCGCTGACATCGTTGACCACCAGCAGGTCACACCCCTTGCGGGCCAGCTTGGCGCGTGCGTGCTCAATCACGGTCGAGTGGGCGTCACCCGTCTCGGCGGCGAATCCGACGATGACCGGCCGCTTGCTGGTGCGCGCAGCGACGAGCTCGGCGAGGATGTCCGGGTTCTCGAGCAGCCTGATCTCCGGTGCGACACCGTCTGCGGTCTTCTTGATCTTGGCATCCACGAACTCGGCGGGTCGGAAGTCCGCGGGCGCTGCCGCCATCACAATGGCGTCCGCATCCGCTGCCGCCAGATGCATCGATCGGCGCAGGTCCTCGGTGCTGATGACGCGGACTAGCTCTGCTCCGGCCGGATCCGGCAGGGAAACGTTCGCCGCGACCACGGTCACCCGCGCACCGCGAGACACCGCGGCCTCTGCGAGCGCGTAGCCCTGACGCCCCGACGATCGGTTGCCCAGGTAGCGGACCGGGTCGAGGAACTCGCGAGTCCCGCCGGCCGAGATCACGACATGTTTGCCGGCCAGGTCCTGCGAGCGACCTTCCAGGACCTGCAGGGCGGCCGCGTAGATCTGGGTGGGATCTGGCAGACGCCCCTTGCCGGTGTCGCTGCCGGTCAGGCGACCCACCGCCGGCTCCAGGACGACGATGCCCCGGGACCGCAGGGTTGCCACATTGGCCTGCGTGGCCGCGTTCTCCCACATCTCGGTGTGCATGGCAGGCGCGAAGATGACCGGGCACCGCGCGGTCAGCAAGGTGTTGGTCAGCAGGTCGTCGGCCAGACCCTGCGCGGCCTTGGCCACGATGTTGGCGGTCGCCGGGGCGACGAGCACGAGGTCGGCGCCCTGTCCGATCCGTACGTGCGCGACCTCGTCGACGTGCTCGAACACATCGGTCTGCGCCGGCTTGTGGCTCAGCGCCTCCCACGTGGCAGCACCGACGAAGTTGAGTGACGACGCCGTGGGAATCACCCGGACGCTGTGGCCCGCCTCGGTGAACAGGCGAAGCAGCTCGGCGGCCTTGTAGGAAGCGATGCCACCGGACACACCGAGAACGATCTCGCTCATGCCAACACCCCGTCCCACGCCGGGAGGGTCAGGCCTTCTCGGCTGCTGCGGCTTCGGCCTCGGGGTCGATGTCAACGGCAGTCAACAGGTCCGCGTTGATCTCTCGCAGCGCGATCGAGAGCGGCTTCTCCTGGACGCCCGTCTCGAGGAGCGGTCCGACGTACTCCAGCAGGCCCTCACCGAGCTGCGAGTAGTACGCGTTGATCTGACGCGCACGCTTGGCGCTGTAGAGGACGAGCTTGTACTTGCTGTCCGCCTTCTCGAGCAGGTCGTCGAGCGGCGGGTTGGTGATGCCGATGGCGACCGAGCGTGTCGTTGACACAGAAAGCCTCACAGAAAAAGTCTAGGAATGTATCCGGCTCGTGCCGGATCTGAACAAGTCTACCAATTCTTGGCAAGCGGTCTCGACATCGGTGTTCACGATCGTCACATCGAACTCCGACTCGGCTGCCAGCTCGGTCCGGGCGGTGACAAGCCGCCGCTCACGCTCCTCGGGGCCTTCCGTGCCGCGGCCGACGAGTCGGCGCTCCAGCTCCTGCCACGTCGGAGGCGCGAGGAAGCACATCAGCGCCTCAGGCATCCGCTCGCGCACCTGTCGCGCGCCCTGCAGATCGATCTCGAGCAGGGCCGGTCTGCCCGCGGCCAGCTGCTGCTCGACTGCCGCGCGAGGCGTCCCGTAGCGGGCCGCACTGTGAACGACGGCCCACTCCAGCAGCCCGTCCTCGGCGATCAGCCGGTCGAAGTCCTCGTCGGAGATGAAGTGGTAGTGCAGGCCGTCGATCTCGCCGGGGCGCGCAGGCCGGGTCGTGACCGAGACCGAGATCCAGATGTCCGGGTGCTGGTCACGCACGCACGCGGCGACGGTTCCCTTGCCGACGGCCGTGGGGCCGGCCAGCACGACGAGCCGCGATCGCTCGGGAGCGACGGCATTGGCCGACTGCTCAGGCACGGCCAGATCGGCCTGTCCTGTCAGCGAACTCGGCAATCAAGGCCTTGACCTGGTTGGCTCCGAGCCCGCGCAGCCGACGGCTGTCGGCTATGCCGATCCGGTGCATGATCTCCTGCGCACGAACCTTGCCGACGCCGGGCATCGACTGCAACAGGTCGATGACCTTGAGCTTGGCGATGGTCTCGTTGGCCCTGGCTTCCTGAATGACCTCGGTGAGGCTGGCACGAGAGTTCTTGAGGCGGTTCTTGACCTCGGCACGCAGCTGCCGCGCGGCGGCGGCCTTCTCCAGCGCCGCCTTGCGCTGTTCAGGCGTCAATATCGGGAGTGCCACTTGCCTCACCTCATCTGTCGGACGAACGGGTTCACTTGAGCTTGATGTCGCATTCCTGCAGGACGTTCTTGACCACCGCGTTGCGCTGGGCGGTCGTGGCGTTGAACTTCTTGTACGCGGTGTTGAGCTTGGTGAGCTGACCCGAGTCGATCTTCTTGACCTTCGCGGCGTCGGTCATGTCCTCGAGCTTGAGGCCGGCGTCCTTCTGCGCGGTGATGATCCCCTGGGTGACCGTCGACAGCGTCATCCAGTCCTTCTTGATCGAGGAGGGGGCGTCCTTGGCAACAGCCTTGAACGTCGCGGCGTACTTCGCGTAGTCCGCGTCGGTGCGCTTCTGCCCGAAGGTGTTGAGGGTGTCCTGGTCCTTCTTGACCACATCGCAGTAGGGGTTGCTGCCCCCGCAGCCGGCGAGTGTCGTGGCCCCGACGATCGTCGAGATCAGCACAACGGCGGTCTTCTTCATGCAGTGGCTCCTCAGGCGCGGGTCAACGTTGAACGCTATGACCCTACAAGTTGGGCGTTCACCCGGGCGACAGAATCGCGGAGCGCCCCGACATCCGGCCCGGCGGACAGGACGCCGCGGGACGTCGAAGGGATGACGTTGTCGATGACCGCGCCGAACAACCGACGGATGTCGTCGACGGTCCCGCCCTGCGCCCCGAATCCCGGAACGAGCAAGGGCCCGTTGATGGCCAGGTCCTCGGCCGCCTCACCGATCGTCGCTCCCACCACCGCACCGAAGGCACCCATCGGCTGTGCGTCGGCGTTGAGCGCCGCGAGCTGGGCCAGGATCCCGCCGGCCACCGTGACGTCACCGTTGCGGGCGTGCTGCACCTCGGGACCCTCCGGGTTGGAGGTCAGCGCGAGCACGAACACGCCCGCGTCGTTCTTGTCCGCGACGTCGAAGAAGGGCTGCAAGGAACCGAACCCGAGGTAGGGGCTGACCGTGATCGCATCCGCCGCCATCGGTGCGTCATCGTCGAGATACGCATCGGCGTACGCCGCGGCGGTCGACCCGATGTCGCCGCGCTTGACGTCCAGGACGACCAGTGAGCCGGTGTGTCGAAGATCCTGGATCGTGCGCTCGAGCACCACGACGCCCCGGGCACCGAAGCGCTCGAAGAAGGCCGACTGCGGCTTGACGAAGCCGACATGACCGGCGAACGCCTCGACGCAGATCGAGGCGAAGCGGTCGAGCCCTTCGACGTCGTCGGGCAGGCCCCACTCCTCGAGCAGCGACGCATGCGGGTCGATCCCGACGCAGGCCGGGCCGTACGCCGACATGGCCGCACGGGCGCGTGACCCGAAGCTCATCGGGGCTCCCGCCCCGCGTGGACCAGTCGGCCCCACTCCTGCAACGACGTGACACCGATCCGACCCTCGATCAGCGCCTCGATCCCCTGCACCGCGGCGGCCAGGCCCTGCACCGTCGTGATGCACGGGATGCCCTCGGCGACAGCAGCGGTCCGGATCTCGTAGCCATCGATGCGCGGGCTGCCGCCGGAGGTCACACCGTGCGGCGTGTTGATGATGAGCTGGACATCCTGCGCGTGGATCTTCTCGACGATGGTTGAGCGGGACTGGCCCGGCAGCGGCTCCTCGTTGAGCTTGCGGATGACCGTTGCCTTGACCCCGTTGCGTGCCAGCACGACAGCCGTCCCGCTGGTCGCCAGGATCTCGAAGCCCAGGTCCGCGAGTCGCTTGACCGGGAAGATCATGTGCCGTTTGTCGCGGTTGGCGACCGACACAAAGACCTGGCCCGAGGTCGGCAGCCCGTTCTGTGCGCCAGCCTGGCTCTTGGCGAAGGCCGTGCCGAAGCCGACATCCATGCCCATGACCTCGCCGGTCGATCGCATCTCGGGACCAAGCAGCGTGTCGACGTAGCGTCCCTCGAACGTGCGGAAGCGGTTGAACGGCATGACGGCTTCCTTGACCGCGATCGGCGCGTTGTCGGGAAGCTGGCCACCGTCACCCGTCGCCGGCAGGACGCCGGCCGTGCGCAGATCGGCGATCGACCCCCCCAGCATGACCCGGGCCGCAGCCTTGGCCAGCTGCGTCGCGGTTGCCTTCGACACGAACGGCACGGTGCGCGAGGCCCGCGGGTTCGCCTCGATGACGTAGAGGATGTCCGAGGACAGCGCGAACTGGATGTTGATGAGTCCGCGGACACCGACGCCCTTGGCGATCGCCTCGGTCGACTCGCGGATCCGCTCGATCTCGAGCTGGCCCAGCGTGATCGGTGGCAGCGCGCAGGCCGAGTCGCCCGAGTGGACCCCGGCCTCCTCGATGTGCTCCATCACGCCACCCAGGAACAGGTCGGTGCCGTCGTACAGCGCGTCGACGTCGATCTCGATCGCATCGTCGAGGAACCGGTCGACCAGCACGGGATGCTCCGGCGAGATCTCGGTGGCCCGGTCGATGTAGTCCTTGAGGGTGCCCTCGTCGTAGACGATCTCCATGCCACGGCCGCCCAGGACGTATGACGGGCGCACGAGCACGGGATAGCCGATCTCATCGGCCACGGACTTGGCCTGGGCGAAGGTCGTCGCCATGCCGTGCTTGGGAGCCGGCAGTCCCGCAGCCTCCAGCACCAGGCCGAAGGCCCCGCGCTCCTCGGCGAGGTCGATCGCGGCCGGTTGCGTGCCGACGATCGTCACCCCGGCCCGCTCCAGGCCCGCCGCGAGCCCGAGCGGCGTCTGACCGCCGAGCTGGACGATGACTCCCACGACGGGACCGGCCTGCTTCTCGGCGTGCACGATCTCGAGGACATCCTCGAGCGTCAACGGCTCGAAGTAGAGCCGGTCTGAGGTGTCGTAGTCGGTCGAGACGGTCTCGGGGTTGCAGTTGACCATGATGGTCTCGTAGCCGACCTCCGACAGCGCCATCGCGGCGTGGACGCACGAGTAGTCGAACTCGATGCCCTGCCCGATCCGGTTGGGTCCGCTGCCCAGGATCAGCACGGCGGGCTTGGTGCGTGGCTCGACCTCGGTCTCCTCGTCGTACGAGGAGTAGTGGTACGGCGTCTTCGCGGCGAACTCGGCCGCGCACGTGTCGACGGTCTTGTAGACCGGGCGGACGCCGAGCGCGTGGCGCACTCCCCTGACGACGTCCTCCGACATGCCACGGATCTTGCCGATCTGCGCGTCGGAGAAACCGTGCCGCTTGGCCCGGCGCAGCAGCACCGGCGACAGCTCCTTGGCCCCGGTCAGCTCGACCGCGACCTCGTTGATCAGCGCGAGCTGATCGACGAACCACGGGTCGATCTTGGTCGCGTCGAAGATCTCCTCGGGGGTGGCCCCGGCTCGGATCGCGTCCATGACCTTCTTGAGCCGGCCGTCGTGCGGGACCTTGATCTGGTCCAGCAGCGCGTCCTTGTCCAGGTCGATCCAGTCCTTGTGCCAGTCGAAGACCGCATCGGGCCGCTCGAGGGACCGCAGCGCCTTCTGGAGCGCCTCGGTGAAGTTGCGGCCGATCGCCATCGCCTCTCCGACCGACTTCATGTGGGTCGTGAGGGTCGCATCGGCGGCCGGGAACTTCTCGAACGCGAACCGCGGCACCTTGACGACGACGTAGTCGAGCGTGGGCTCGAACGACGCCGGGGTCTCCTGGGTGATGTCGTTGGGGATCTCGTCCAGGGTGTAGCCAATTGCGACCTTGGCGGCGATCTTGGCGATCGGGAAACCCGTGGCCTTGGACGCCAGTGCGGACGACCGTGAGACGCGCGGGTTCATCTCGATCACGACGATGCGGCCGTCCTCGGGGTTGACCGCGAACTGGATGTTGCAGCCGCCTGTGTCGACGCCGACCTCACGAATGATGCCGATCGAGATGTCCCGCAGGCGCTGGTACTCGACATCGGTCAGGGTCATGGCGGGGGCCACCGTGATCGAGTCACCGGTGTGCACGCCCATGGGGTCGAGGTTCTCGATCGAGCACACGATCACGACGTTGTCGGCGGTGTCCCGCATGACCTCGAGCTCGTACTCCTTCCAGCCGAGGATCGACTCCTCCAGGAGAACCTCGGTCGTGGGGCTGAGCGCCAGTCCGGATCCCGCGATCCGGTGCAGGTCCGTGGCGTTGTATGCCAGGCCCGATCCGGAGCCGCCCATCGTGAATGACGGCCGTACGACGACGGGATAGCCGCCCAGGCCCTCGACGCCGTCGAGGCACTCCTGCATCGTGTGACAGATGACCGACTCAGCGGACTCGGCGCCCCACTCGGGGGGAAGGGTCGCGACGACGGCCTTGAAGGACTCGCGGTTCTCGCCCTTCTCGATCGCCTCGATCGACGCACCGATCAGCTCGACGTTGTACTTCTCGAGCACGCCGGCCTCATGCATCTGGATCGCGGCGTTGAGCGCGGTCTGGCCGCCCAGCGTCGCGAGCAGCGCATCGGGGCGTTCCTTGGCGATGACCTTCTCTACGAACTCCGGGGTGATGGGCTCGATGTAGGTCGCGTCGGCGAACTCCGGATCGGTCATGATCGTCGCCGGGTTGGAGTTGATCAAGATGACGCGAATGCCCTCCTCACGGAGGACGCGGCAGGCCTGGGTGCCGGAGTAGTCGAACTCGCAGGCCTGACCGATGACGATCGGGCCGGAGCCGATGACGAGGACTGACTTGATGTCTTCGCGCTTTGGCATCAGACACCTGCCTTTGCGCTGCTCATGAGATCCACGAATCTGTCGAAGAGATAGGCCGCGTCGTGCGGGCCGGCCGCGGCCTCCGGGTGGTACTGCACGCTGAAGGCAGGCTGGTTCAGCAACGCGAGTCCCTCGACGACCTGGTCGTTGAGGCACACGTGCGTCACTCGCCCGGCGCCGTAGGGCGTCTCGAAGGTGCCCTCGATCGGTGCGTCGACGGCGAAGCCGTGGTTGTGTGCGGTGATCTCGACCTTGCCGGTCGTGAGGTCCTGGACCGGCTGATTGATGCCGCGGTGTCCGTAGACGAGCTTGTAGGTGCCCAGGCCCAGCGCCCGGCCGAAGATCTGGTTGCCCAGGCAGATGCCGAAGTACGGGATCCGCGCCTCGAGCACCTGCTTGAGTGTCGTGACGGCACGATCCGCTGCGGCGGGATCGCCCGGGCCATTGGACATGAACACACCATCAGGCCCGATCGCGGCGATCTGCTCGAACGTCGTGGACGCCGGCAGGACGTGCACCTCGATGCCGCGCTCAGCCATGCGGCGCGGGGTCATGCCCTTGATGCCGAGGTCGATCGCGGCGACGGTGAAGCGCTTCTCGCCGACCGCCGGGACGACGTAGGCCTGCTCGGTCGTGACGTCGTCGATGAAGCTGGCACCGGTCATGACCGGCGCGGCATTGACCCGAGCGAGGAGGCTCTCGACGTCGGTCGACACCGAGCTGATGCCACCGCGCATCGAGCCGCGGTCCCGCAGGTGCCGGGTCAGTGCACGGGTGTCGACGCCGGCGATCCCGACGACGCCCTGATGTTCCAGCGCCTCGTCGAGCGTCGCGTTGGAGCGCCAGTTGGAGCGCACCCGTGCGGCATCGCGGACGACGTAGCCGTCGACCCAGATCCGGCTCGACTCGAAGTCCTCGTCGTTGACGCCGGTGTTGCCGATGTGCGGCGCCGTCATTGCCACGATCTGGCCCTTGTACGACGGATCGGTCAATGTCTCCTGGTAGCCGGTCATGCCGGTCGAGAACACGATCTCGCCGATCGTCTCGCCGATTGCCCCGTAGGACTCGCCGCGGAACACCCGGCCGTCCTCGAGCACCAGGATCGCCTCGGTGCTGCTCATACGGTCACGCCTTCCACGAGAGCACGGTCACGGACGGTGGCTCTGCCGCGCAGGAAGGTCGCGACGACCTCACCGGGCAGGGTCAGTCCGGCGTACGGGTTGTTGCGCGACAACGAAGCGGTGTCGCGGGCATCGATCAGCCGGGTGGCGGCCGGGTCGACCAGCACGATGTTGGCCGGCTCCCCCACTGCGATCGGGCGGCCCTGGTTGTGGACACGACCGATGTCGGCCGGCTTGACCGACATCTTGTCGGCGACCTGCGCCCAGGTCAGCAACCCGGTGTCGACCATGGTCTGCTGCACGACCGAGAGCGCGGTCTCGAGCCCCAGCATCCCGAAGGCTGCCGCGGACCACTCGCACTCCTTGTCCTCCATCGGGTGCGGTGCGTGATCCGTGGCCACGATGTCGATCGTGCCGTCCGCGAGCCCTTCCCGGACCGCGGACACGTCGTCGTTGGAGCGCAGCGGCGGGTTGACCTTGTAGATCGGGTCGTAGCTGCGGACGAGGTCGTCGCTCAGCAGCAGGTGGTGCGGCGTGACCTCGGCCGTGACGTCGATGCCGCGGCCCTTGGCCCAGCGGATGATCTCGACTGAACCGCGGGTCGACAGGTGGCACACGTGCAGCCGCGAACCGACATGCTCGGCGAGCAGGACGTCCCGGGCGATGATCGCCTCCTCGGCGACGGCCGGCCAGCCGGTCAGGCCGAGCTCGCCGGACAACGGGCCCTCGTTCATCTGCGCACCCTCGGTGAGCCGGGGCTCCTGGGCATGCTGGGCGATGACCCCGTCGAACGCCTTGACGTACTCCAGGGCGCGGCGCATGATCACGGCGTCCGACACGCACTTGCCATCGTCGGAGAACACTCGTACGCCGGCCGCGGAGTCGGCCATCGCGCCGAGCTCGGCAAGTCGCTCGCCGCCGAGCCCGATCGTCACGGCGCCGATCGGCTGCACGTCGCAGTAGCCGCCCTCGCGGCCCAGGCGCCACACCTGCTCGACGACTCCGGCGGTGTCCGCGACCGGATCGGTGTTGGCCATCGCGTGCACGCAGGTGAATCCGCCGCGCGCGGCCGCCCGGGAACCGGTCAGGACGGTCTCAGCGTCCTCGCGTCCGGGTTCACGGACGTGGGTGTGCAGGTCGACGAGACCCGGCAGGGCCACGAGCCCTGCCGCGTCGATCGTCTCGTCGCCCACGAGGTCGGTGCCGATCGCAGTGATCACACCGTCCTCGAAGGCGATGTCGGCGACGGTCTCACCGAGGATGTTGGCTCCCCGGATCACGTACGAGGTCATGAGGTGCCTTCTTCGCTGGTGGGTTCCTCGGCGGCGCCGCCGAGGAGGAGGTAGAGGACGGCCATGCGAACAGCAACACCGTTGGTGACCTGCTCGACGATGACCGACCGGACGTGGTCGGCGACATCGGCGGTGATCTCCATGCCGCGGTTCATCGGCCCCGGATGCATCACGATCGCGTGCTCAGGCAGGAGCCGGAGTCGGGGCATGTCGAGACCGTAACGGCGGCTGTACTCCCTGGCGCTGGGGAAGAACGCGGCGTTCATGCGCTCGGCCTGCACTCGCAGCATCATGACTGCGTCGGCCTTCTCCAGCGAGCTGTCCAGGTTGTACGACGTCTCGACCGGCCAGTGCTCCACCCCGACCGGCAGCAAAGTCGGCGGCGCGACGAGCGTGACGTGCGCCCCGAGGGTGTGCAGCAGGAGCGCATTGGAGCGGGCGACGCGACTGTGCAGCACGTCGCCGACGATCGTGATCCGCTTGCCGACCAGGTCGCCGAGGTGCTTGCGCATCGTGAAGGCGTCGAGCAGCGCCTGGGTCGGGTGCTCATGCGTCCCGTCTCCGGCGTTGATGACCGCGCCGCTGGTCCACTGGGCGTTCGCGAGCCGGTGCGGCGCCCCAGAGTGCTGGTGTCGGATGATGACGGCGTCCGCACCCATGGCCTGCAGTGTCAGGGCGGTGTCCTTGAGGCTCTCGCCCTTCGAGACGCTCGAGCCCTTGGCGGAGAACGTGATGACGTCGGCACTCAGTCGCTTGGCGGCGGCCTCGAACGAGATGCGGGTGCGGGTCGAGTCCTCGAAGAACAGGTTGACGACTGTGCGGCCGCGCAGCGTCGGCAGCTTCTTGATCGGCCGGCTCGCGACCCCGAGCAACTCCTCGGCGGTGTCCAGGATGCGGATCGCGTCGGTGCGGTTCAGGTCGCCGGCACTGAGCAGGTTCTTGATCATGCCGCTCCCCCCATGATGTCGACGCCGTCTCGATCGTCGGACTCCGACAACGCGACCTTGACCTTCTCGGCGAGCGAGGTCGGCAGGTTCTTGCCCACGTAGTCGGCCCGGATCGGCAGCTCACGGTGGCCACGGTCGATCAGCACAGCCAGCTGCACCGAGCGCGGCCTGCCCAGCTCGGTCAGGGCGTCCAGGGCGGCGCGGATCGTCCGGCCCGAGAACAGCACGTCGTCGATCAGCACGACGATCTTGTCGTCGATGTCCTGGGGGATCTCGGTGTGCTCGAGTGCTCGCGCGGGCTTGAGCCGCAGGTCGTCGCGGTACATCGTGATGTCCAGCGCTCCGGCGGTGATGGCGCGACCCTCGACCTCGGACATCCTTTTGGCGATGCGACGGGCGAGGTGGACTCCGCGGGTAGGGATGCCCAGCAGCAGGATGTCCGACGCGTCCCGGTTGCGCTCGAGGATCTCGTGCGTGATGCGGGTCAGTGCGCGGGAAATGTCCCGGTCGTCAAGGACGGTTCGTACGGGTGTGTGCGAGCTGTCAGCACGGGGGGCGCCATCGGACGCGGCCATGTCTGACCTCCTTCTCCGCCTCTCGGGACGGCCGTTAAAGGATGTCGGTTGTTCGGGGCGAGCCTAGCAGGACCGGTGACGAGGTCCTGCGCGAGGACGGATCTCCCGGAACGCGCGGCCAAGGGCTGCACGAATGCCGGGAGATCCGTCCTGCGGGGGTGCTACTTGATGAAGCCCTCGCTCTTGAGGAAGTCCTCGGCGACCTTCGACGGCCGCAGGCCCTCGGCGCTCACCTTGGAGTTGAGCTCGGCCATCGTCTCGGTCGTCAGCGTGGCGCTGAGCGGCGCCATCACCTCGAGGATCGCGGGGAACTCCGTGGCGGTGTCCTCGCGCAGCACGACCGCGCCGTTGTACAGCGGGAAGAACGCCTCGTCGTCGACCAGCGGCTTCAGATCGAGCGCGGCGATACGTCCGTCGGTCGTGAAGATCTCGCCGAAGTCACAGCCGCCCTTGTCGACCTGGGTGTAGATGACGCCGGTGCCGAGCGTCTGGGTCTTGTCCTTGACGTCCATGTCGTACGCCTTGGCGAATCCCGGGTAGCCGTCGGGACGGCCCGCGAACTCGCTCTCGACACACACCGTCGCGTCGTCGTTCTTGTTGACGTAGTCAGCCATGTCCGAGTGCGTCTCGATGTTGTTCTCGGCCGCGAACTCCGTGGTCGTGGCGAACGCATAGGTGTTGTTGAAGGGAGCCGGCGCGCCCCAGACGAGGCCGTTCTTCTCCAGGTCTTCCTTCTTGACCGCCTCGAACTGCTCGACCGGGTCCTGGATCGGGTCGTCGTGGCCCAGGTAGTTGATCCAACCGGTGCCGTTGTAGTCCCAGTAGATGTCGGTCTTGCCCGACGTCAGGGCGTTGCGGGTCGCGGTGCTGCCCTGGATGTTGGTCTTGTCGCTGACGTCGGCGCCCGCGGCCTTCAGCATCTGGATCGTGAGCTGGCCGAGCAGCAGCTGCTCGTCGAACTCTTTGGAGCCGACCGCGAGCGACACGCCCTTCAGCGCGTCGGGGTCGACAGATCCTGCCTCGACCTCGGTGCTGGAGCCGCCGCCGTCACCGCCGCCGAGTCCACACGCTCCCAGGGTCAGGGCGATTGCTGCTGCACCGGCGATCATGGATGTCTTGCGTCGAAGTGTCTTCATTCTGTGCCTTTCGGTTGTGCGAATGTGACGGGAAAATTGTTAGCGGATGCCGCGGGGCGTGAACGAGCGTTGGACCAGCCCGCCGGCCCAGTCGACGAGCAGCGCGAGCACCGCGATCAGCAGGCTGGCAAGCACGAGGACCTCGTTGCGGCCGAGCTTGATGCTGCCGAACAGCAGCCCGCCGAGCCCGCCCGCGCCGACGAAGTCACCGAAGGCGACCGTCGCGACGGCCAGCACGAGCGCGGTGCGCGCGCCGGCGCCGATGATCGGGACAGCCAGCGGCAGCTCGACGCGGAACAGGACTCCCATGGGCGACATGCCCATGCCGCGGGCGGCGTCCTTGACGCCTGCGTCGACCTGTTGGAGGCCGACGATCGTGTTGCGCAAGACAGGCAGGACGCTGTACGCCGTGAGGACGCCGACGACGGCCCACAGACCGATGTAGAAGATGCCGATGATCGCGAGCAGGCCGATGCTGGGCGCCGCCTGGCCGGCGTTGGCAACTGCCAGGATCCCCGGCGACAGCCAGGAGAACCGGCGACGGGTCACCAGGACACCCAGCGGCACCGCGATCGCCATGACGAACATCGTGATCAGGAAGCTGATCTTGATGTGGTCCAGCGTCTGCCGGGTCACGGACGCGGGGTCGACCGCGCGGCGGACGATCGAGTCGAGGTCGGCATTCGCGAGGTAGAGCACGTCGGCCCCGATCGCCAGGACGCAGAACACCGGCACGAGCAGATCGGTCCACTTCAGGACCGGTCGGCGGGTCGTGCGCGCGTCGGGCTGCGCCTCCATGTCAGGAGCCGCCGGCGTGCGTGACTCGGTCGCCGTCTTGTCGCTCATGCAGGCGCCTCCTGGGCGTCGCCGGCTGCCGCAGCATCCTCGCCCTCGGCGGCGGCGGCAGCAGCAGCGGCAGCAGTGGCCGCAGCCGTCGCGTCGGACTCCTCGCGAAGCTCCCGGACCCGTGACAGCAGGTCGTCCAGGGTGATCGCGCCGACTGTCTGACCGCGACGCACGACGGCGAGGCGTTCCTCGCCGTCGGCGAGCATCGTGTCGAGCACGTCGCTGAGCGTCGCCTTGATCGAGATCGTCGACGGGTCCTTGCCGGCCTCGGACGCCGGTCGCAGGTCGATCCCGGACAACCGCTCCAGGGCGAGGCGCTTCAGCGTCGCGCCCCGTCCGATGAACCCCTCGACGAACTCATCGGCCGGATTGGCCAGGATCTCCTCGGGAGTGCCGTACTGCGCGATGGCCGAGCCCTCGCGCAGGATCGCGATCCGGTCGCCCATCTTGATGGCCTCGTCGAAGTCGTGGGTCACGAAGACGATGGTCTTGCCCAGGTCCTCCTGCAGCGACAGGAACTCGTCCTGCAGGCGACCGCGGGTGATGGGGTCGACGGCGCCGAACGGCTCGTCCATCAGCATGATCGGCGGGTCCGCGGCGAGCGCCCGGGCGACACCGACGCGCTGCTGCTGCCCGCCGGAGAGCTGGCGCGGGTAGCGGTCCCGGTAGGTGCCGGGCTCGAGCCCGACCAGGTGCAGCATCTCGTCGACGCGCTCCTTGGTCTGGTCCTTGGGGTGCTTGAGCATCTTCGGCACCAGCGCGACGTTCTGCGCGATCGTCAGGTGCGGGAAGAGTCCGACCTGCTGGATGACGTAGCCGATCGTGCGCCGCAGCTTGACGTCGTTGAGCGAGAGCACGTCCTCGCCGTCGATCGTGATGCTGCCCGACGTCGGCTCGATCAGCCGGTTGATCATGCGCATCGTCGTCGTCTTGCCGCAGCCGGACGGGCCGACCAGCACGACGATCTCGCCGGCCGGGATCTCCAGGTCGAGCGAGTTCACCGCGGGCTTGGTCGCGTCGGGGTAGGACTTGGTGACGTTCTTGAGCACGATCGGCACGCCGCGCGCACGCGACGGGGAGGTGGTTGTGGCGAGATTCGGGTCAGACACGGAGCCCCCTGGGGGTGGTCAGTCGGCGGACGAGTACGAAGACGAGGTCGAGCGCAAGAGCCAGCAGCACGACGAGCAACGTGCCTGCGAGCGCCTCGTTGAAGGTGTTGACCGAGCCCAGCGCCGACAGCGCATGCAGGATGCCGGTGCCGAGGCCGGGACCGCGGACGTACGCGGCGATCACGACGAGACCGACTGTGAGCTGCCCGGCGACGCGGATGCCGGTCAGGATGACGGGCCACGCGATCGGTAGCTCGATCTGCAGCAGGATGCGCGAGCGCGCCATGCCGAGTCCTCGAGCGGCATCGACCATGTCGGCGTCGACGCTCTGCAGCCCGACCACGGCGTTGCGGATGATCGGCAGCAGCGCGTACAGCACGAGGATCGGGAACGCCGTCGCGAGCCCGAGGCCCGTGATCGGCACCATCAGGCCGAACAGTGCGATGGACGGCAGCGTGAAGAGGACCGACGAGAAGTTGACGGCGGCATTGGAGAAGATCGTCGATCGGTAGGTGAGAATCGCGATGCCGAGGCCGAGGACGGCGGCACACGCGAGCACCTGCACCGAGAGCAGGATGTGCTGCTGAGAGTCGAAGATCAGCTCAGAACGGAAGGTCTTGAGGTACTCGAAGAACGGTAGTCCGCCCATAGGCATCCTGACGTCGTGGTGAGTGAAGTGCTCTGACGACCTTCCACACTACGACACGTGGAGGTCTTCGACGGATGGGATCGAGTGCGCCCATGCCCCCAGGGGCTGCGGAGGCACTGCCCCGGCTCGCTGGATCGGAGCCGTGGTAGCCGGTTTGCGGTGGAGCCGCACAATCGCTCTCGTAGCAGCGATAAGCTCAGTGTCGGTTGCGGTGGAGGTAGCTCGGCAGAACGACCCTGAGAAAGACCGGCAGGCACTCGACGAAATAGCGGCGGAAAAGACGTCGCGGCTCCTGCGCGAGGCGGTAGAACCACTCGATCTTGGTCGCTCGCACCCATCCCGGAGCCATCGTGGCGTTGCCGGTGGCCATGTTGACCGCGCCACCGACGTTGATGACGACACCGGTGAATCCGGCCCTCCGCACCTCCTCACCGATCATGTCGCCGAACGGAGGGGTGACGGCGACGATCAGCAGGTCGACGCCGTACTTCTGCAGCTTCTTGGCGAGCGGCTTGGGCTTCCAGTCACCCCGGTTGCCGTGCTCGCGGAAGACAACGTGCAGCCCCGAGTCGTGCAGCTGGCCGCGGAAGTCGTAGCCAACATGCCGGTCCGCACCCAGGATCGCGGCCTTCTTGCCGTGGAACCGCCGGCCTGCCAGCATCCGCTCGATGAACTCCGAACCCGTGACCCGGGCCGGGTCGATGCCACGCGAGCGCATCAGCGAGACGATGGGCCAGCCATCGGCGGTGATGTAGTCGGCCTTCTCGATCGTTTTCGCGAAGTCCTCGGACCTCGACGCCAGCGCCAAGTGGTGCAGGTTGACCGTCTGGATGCGCTTGGGCCGGAGGTCGAGCACCGCGGCATCGAAGTCGTCGTCGTTCAGGATGCACTTGTCGGCCATGCGATCGATGAGTTCTTCGGTGATCACAGATGTCCCCCGATTTTCCCCGGTGGGACCTGTAGGTCCCACCTCCCCGAATGAGGCCTGTGGGCCTCACCAGAGGAGAGGAGGTCGGCACCCGCTCATGACGCCACTCGGGTGCCGAGGACGAATGATGCAGATCACGTGCCGCGATGTGCCCCTACGGCGTGAGGGTCGGCTTGAGCTCGACGATGCGGCTCAGCAGCCCGTTGACGAACGACGGCGACTCGTCGGTCGACAGCTCGCCGGCCAGGCCGACGGCCTCGCTGACCGCGACGGCGTCCGGCACGTCGTCGACGTAGAGGATCTCGTAGGCGCCGATCCGCAGCAGGTTGCGATCGACCGCAGGCATGCGGTCCAGCGTCCAGTCCTTGGCGTTCTCCGCGATGATCTCGTCGAGTCGGTCACGGTGCATTACGACGCCCTCGATCAGGGCGACGGCGTAGGCATTGACCGGATAGTCGCCCTCGGCGATCCGGTCGGCCATGCTGCCGCCCGGCGGGAGGTTCTGCGCCTCGGACTCGAAGAGGATGTCGAGGGCACGCTTGCGCGACTTGGAACGAGCACCCATCAGGACTGCACGCGACCGAGGTAGCCGCCGTCCCGCGTGTCGACCTTGATCTTCTCGCCGTTGACGATGAACAGCGGGACGTGGATCTCCTTGCCGGTCTCCAGGCGGGCCGGCTTGGTGCCACCACTCGAGCGGTCGCCCTGCAGGCCAGGCTCGGTGTACTCCACGAGCAGCTCGACCGAGGCCGGTAGCTCGATGTACAGCGGGATGCCGTCGTGCATCGCGACCATCGCGTCCTGGTTGTCCAGCATGTAGTCCTTGGCGTCGCCGACGACCGCATCACTGATGTTGACCTGGTCGAAGGTCGTCTTGTCCATGAAGACGTACGAGTCGCCATCGTGGTAGAGGTACTGGAAGTCGCGCTTGTCGACGTTGGCGGTCTCGATCTTGAGACCTGCGTTGAACGTCTTGTCCACGGTCTTGCCGCTCATGATGTTCTTGAGGGTCGTCTTGACCATGGCGCCGCCCTTGCCGGGCTTGTGGTGCTGGAACCAGACAACGGACCAGAGCTGTCCGTCCAGGTCGAGGACCATGCCGTTCTTGATGTCGTTAGTGGTGGCCATCAGCCGATCTCCAGGAGGTCTTTGGTCATCGTGGTGAGCACCTCAGGGGCGCCCGAGGTCACGAGGACGGTGTCTTCGATACGCACTCCCCCGCGACCCGGGACATATATGCCCGGCTCCATCGTCAGGACGGTGCGACTGCTCAGTTTACCTGCGTGTGAGGGTCCGACGAACGGGTCCTCGTGGATCTGCAGCCCGACGCCGTGCCCGAGGCCCGTCGTGAAGGCGTGCAGCCACCCTGACTCGTCCAGGGATGAGGTTGCCGCAGCGTACGAATCGGCCACCGCGGCGCCCTCGCGGAAAAGCTCCAGACCAGCCGCCTGGGCCTCGCGGACGGCGGCGTGGATCTCGCGCTGCCAGTCGTCGGCTCGTCCCAGCACGAAGGTTCGGGTGCAGTCCGCGTGATAGCCGTCGACCCGCGCGCCGAAGTCGACCTTGACCAGGTCTCCGTGGGCCAGGACTCGATCGGTGGGGCTGTGGTGCGGGATCGCGGAGTTCTCACCCGCGGCCAGGATCGTGTCGAACGCGATTGCCTCCGCGCCCAGCTCCAGCATCCTGTGCTCGAGATCGCGCGCGACCGCCCGCTCCGTGCGCCCCCCGAGCCGCTGGCCCACGAGTGCCTCGAGGGCACGGGTCGAGATGTCGCAGGCACTCCGCAGCGCCGCGACCTCGTCGTCGTCCTTGACCTCGCGCAATGATTCGACGAGTCGGCCCGCAGGCGAGAGCGACACCTGGCCGACCAGGTCGTCGAGCCGGCCGTGCCCGTCGACGCTCAGGACATGGGTCTCGACGCCCCACCCACCGTGGGTCATGAGCTCAGCGGCACCGGCGAGCAGATCACGACCGATCACATGGGCGAGGTCCGGGAGCTCCTCGGCCGCCTGGTCGCGATATCGGCCATCGGTCAAGAACACGGCCGCACCCTCGCGGGGCACGACCAACGCACCGTTGGACCCGGTGAATCTGGTGAGGTAACGGACGTTGACGAGCGTCGTGACGACTATGCCGTCGAGGCCGTGATCGCCCAGCGCGGCGACGAGACGACCGCGGCGCTCGGCCGCGCTCACGAGGAGATGGCCCGGTAGGCGTCCAGGATCAGGCTCTCGTCGGGCCCGGCCAGGATCGCCGGCTGCGCGAGGCCGTCGAGGACGACGAATCGGAGTCGGTCGCCGCGGGTCTTCTTGTCCAGCCGCATCGTGGCCGCGAGGGCCTCCCAGATGCCCGGCCGATAGGTCATGGGAAGGCCGATCGTGCCGAGGATCGACCGGTGGCGGTCGAGCAGGTCCTGGTCGATGCGGCCGGACCTGTGCGCGATCTCCGCGACGTAGACCATGCCGATCGAGATCGCCTCGCCGTGCCGGATGCGATAGTTCTCGAACTTCTCGACTGCGTGACCGAAGGTGTGGCCGTAGTTGAGGGCCTCGCGGCCGACGGAGCCGTCCGCTCCGGTCTCGCGCAGGTCACCCGCGACGGTTCGCGCCTTGACCGCGATGCCCTTGGTGATGAGCTCGGCGACGATCGGCGACAGCGGGTCGGAGATGCGCTCCGGTGCGGCCTCGATCAGGTCGAGAATCGTCGGATCGGCGATGAACCCACACTTGGCGACCTCGGCCAGGCCGCTGCGCAGCTCTCGGGCCGGCAGGTCCCGCAGGACGTCAAGGTCGCACAGCACACCGACCGGTTCGTGGAACGCGCCGACCAGGTTCTTGCCCTCGGCGGTGTTGATGCCGGTCTTGCCGCCGACCGCCGCATCGACCATGCCCAGCACGGTCGTGGGGACGTTGACGAATCGCACTCCACGCAGCCAGCTTGCCGCCACGAAGCCAGCCAGGTCGGTCGTCGCGCCGCCACCCAGGCCGACGATGACATCTGACCTGGTGAAGCCGGTCTGGCCGAGGATCTTCCAGCAGAAGGCCAGGACCTCGGCGGTCTTGGCCTGCTCGCTGTCTGGCACCTCGATCAGGTGGACCTCGAGCGAGTCGGACACCAGAGGCTCACGCAGGACCTCGGCCTGCCTGGCCATCGACGGAGGATGGATGATCGCGACCCGCATGACGCCGAGACCGAACCCGACCAGTCCGCGCAACTGCTCGTGGACGCCGTTGCCGATCACCACGTCGTACGGGCGGGCGGTCGGCACCGTCAATCGGGTCGTCATCGGTCCTCCTCGATCAGGGCCAGGGCGCGGTCGCTCACCTGGCTGGCGTCCAGATCGTCGGTGACGATCGTGAATCGTGCGACCTGGGCGTAGAGCGGGCGGCGCCGATCCATCAGGTTCTTGAGCTGTGACCGGACGTTCCCGAGCAGCAGCGGCCGGTTGCCGTTCATCCCGACGCGGGAGACCGCAGCTGGGAGGCCGACGTCCAGGAAGACGACCCGGTGCTCGGCCAGCAGGGCGCGGGTGGCCTCGCTCAGCACGGCCCCGCCGCCCAGTGCCAGCACTCCGTCGTGCTCCAGCAGGGCGGCCGCGACGGCCTCTTCCTCCAGGACACGGAAGTGGGCCTCGCCGTGGTCGACGAAGATCTCCTGGACCGTCGCGCCCTCGCGTGTCTCGATGTCGTGGTCAGTGTCCCGGAAGGACGCACCCAGCCGCCTGGCCAGGTCCTCCGCGACCGTCGTCTTGCCCGCTCCGGGCGGACCGATCAGGACCGCAATGGGACTCAACGGTGCCTCAGGTTGGCGAGGTAGCCGTCGACGTTGCGGCGAGTCTCCTCGACCGCGTCACCTGCGAACTTCTCGAGGATCGCGTCGGCCACGACCAGCGCCACCATCGCCTCGGCCACGATGCCGGCCGCAGGGACCGCGCACACGTCCGAGCGCTGGTGATGCGCGCGTGCCTCCTCGCCGGTCTCGACGTCGACCGTACGCAGGGCGCGGGGCACCGTCGCGATGGGCTTCATCGCGGCCCGCACGCGCAATATCTCTCCGGTCGTCATGCCACCCTCAGTGCCACCGGCGCGCCCGGAAACGCGACGGATGCCCTCGGGCGTCGGGATGATCTCGTCGTGCGCGAGCGAGCCGCGGGTGCGTGCCAGCTCGAAGCCATCGCCGAGCTCAACGCCCTTGATCGCCTGGATGCCCATCAGCGCCTGCGCGAGTCTGCCGTCGAGCCGCTTGTCCCAGTGAGTGTGTGAGCCCAGCCCCGGGGGCAGCCCTTCGACCACGACCTCGACGACCCCGCCGAGGGTGTCGCCGTCCTTGTGCGCCTGGTCGATCTCGGCAACCATCGCCACGCTGGTCTCGGCGTCGAAGCAACGCACGGGATCGGCGTCGAGGGCCTCCACGTCGTGGTGGGACGGGATCACGCCGGCCGGGGCGCGCACCGTGCCGAGCTCAACGACGTGTGACACGAGCGTCGCGCCGGTCGTCTGCCGGATGAACTGCGCAGCGATCTCGCCGAGCGCGACGCGGGCGGCGGTCTCCCGGGCGCTGGCCCGCTCGAGGATCGGCCGGGCCTCATCGAAGCCGTACTTCTGCATGCCGGCCAGATCGGCGTGGCCGGGGCGGGGGCGGGTCAGGGGCGCATTGCGCTTGAGCCCGTCGAGGACCTCAGGGTCGACCGGATCAGCCGACATGACCTGGTCCCACTTGGGCCACTCACTGTTGCCGATGCGCAGCGCGATCGGGCTGCCCATCGTCAGGCCGTGCCGCAGTCCGCCGACGATCTCGAGCTCATCGGCCTCGAACGCCATGCGGGCGCCCCGGCCATAGCCCAGACGGCGGCGCGCGAGGGCGGCCTGGATGTCCTTGCTGGTCACCTGCACCCCCGCCGGCAGTCCCTCGAGCACGGCGACGAGAGCGGGGCCGTGCGACTCACCTGCGGTCAACCAACGAAGCATGTGGACGATTCTCCCACGCCCCACCCGCACCAGCCGAACGCGTCCCACGTGACACCATGGGTGAGCGCCGCGCGGACGGTGTCCGGACGAGGGTGCCGTACCCGGCCAGCGACAAGACGGCACGGAGGAGTCTCGTCATGGCATGGTCGATCCTGGTCCTTTCCGGCGTCCTGGAAGCGGTGTGGGCCACGGCCCTGGGCCGTTCCGCGGGACTGAGCCGGCTGGCGCCCACCGTGGTCTTCCTGCTGGCGTTGGTGGCCAGCATGGCCGGACTCGCGTACGCGATGCGCACACTGCCGATCGGCACGGCATACGCCGTGTGGGTCGGTATCGGCGCAGTGCTCACAGCCACGGTCTCGATGACCTCCGGCGGTGAGACTGTGTCGCTCGCCAAGATCCTGTGCCTGCTGGCGATCGTCGGCGGCGTCGTGGGTCTCAAGCTGGCCCACTGAGCCCCACCCCGGGTCAGACGGCGTAGATCGCCGGTCCCCACGCTGCGCCGAGCACCGCACCCACGATCATGTACGGCCCGAAGGCGTAGGCCTTCGGGTCGACGAGCTTGAGTCGGGCCAGGCCCAGCCCGAAGACCGCGCCAAGGATGAATCCGGCGTACATCCCGACGAACACCTCGCTCGCCCCCAGTGCACCGAGCGCCAGGGCGAGGACGCCGGACAGGCGCACGTCGCCGAAGCCGAAGGCCCCCCTCGCGATCCAGAAGAGGACGCGGAAGATGACGTAGACGACGACATTGGCGACCACGGCACGGACCAGCACCTGCGCGTCCTGCAGCAGCACGGCACCCAGCACGACCAGGACCAGGGTCAGCAGGTAGGTCGGGGCCACGATGAAGAACGGGAGCAGCCGGGTGTGCCAGTCGATGAACGCCAGCCACGAGCCGACCCCGGCGACCAGGACCCAGACCGGCAGCAGCTCGGAGTCGTCTATCCGCCACGCCACCAGCCCGGCCATCAGCGCCGAGGAGAGCGCCAGGCCCACCCTGAGCCCACGAAACTCCGCCAGCACGGCGTAGGGAAGCTTGTCGTCATCGCCTCCGGCCGGCTCCGGGATGCGTCGCAGCACGAGGGGCCCGGCAGCGCCCAGGAGAGCCGCTGCGAGGGCCGTGAGGACGATGGTCACGCGAGAGAACCTAGCGGGTTGCGAGCTCACCCATTGCGGCATTGAGCAAGATCTGTGGATCGACGGTGCTTCCTGTCATCAGCTCGACCTGAAGCGCGGCCTGGTGTGCCAGCAGGTCGAGCCCGCTCACGGTCGGCAGGCCAGACTCCGCGGCGGCGGCCAGCAGCGTGGTCGGCCACGGGTCGTAGACGATGTCGAACACGGCCCGCGCCGCCGCGGTGAGCTCGCGCGAGCGGGCACCCGCAACGTCCTCGGGCACGGTCGAGATGAGGAGGTCAACGGTCTCGGTCAGCGGCTCGTCGATGCCGCGGACCACGACCTCGACCCCGCGCCGTTCAGCCACCTGCTGGGTCTCCCGAGCGCGAGCCGGGTCGCGGACGACGAGCTCGAGTCGGCTGAGCCCGTGGGTCGACAAGGCGTACGCCATGGAGGTCGCCGTGGCGCCCGCCCCCAGGATGCGTGCCGTGCGGATGCCGCTCAGCAGACCGCGCTCCTGCATGGCCGCCAGTGCGCCGGTGACGTCGGTGTTGTGGGCCGAGAGCATGCCGTCGTCGACAACCAGGGTGTTTGCGACGCCGAGCAGCTCGACGTGCTCGCTGCGCTGGTGAGCCTCCTGGGCGGCTGCCCGCTTGAGCGGCGCCGTCACCGACAGCCCCCGGACGTCGTCTCCGAGCGACCTCAGGAACAGCGGGAGCTCATGCTCCTCGACCGCCACCGCGTCGTACGTCCAGTCCAGCCCCAGCTCGGCGTACGCCGCACGGTGCATGGCAGGCGAGAGCGAGTGAGCGATCGGCGAGCCCAGGACGGCGCAGCGCATCAGCAGATCTTGTCGTCGGCGGCAGCACAGTACGCCTGCAGCTTCTTGACCGCCTGGTTGTGCTCGGCCAGCGTGTTGGAGAACACCGTCTCGCCAGTCTCCAGGTTGACCGCGACGAAGTAGAGCCAGTCACCCTCTGCGGGGTTGAGCGCGGCCTCGATGGTCTTCTGCCCGGGCGACCCGATCGGCCCCGGGGGCAGACCCGCGACCTTGTAGGTGTTGTACGGCGAGTCGGAGTTGCGCTCCTCGGGCGTCGTGAAGACATCGCCCTCACGGCCGCTGGCGAACGACACCGTGGAGTCGAGCTGGAGCTGCATGCCGCGATCGATGCGGTTGTAGAGCACCCGCGCGACCTTGGCGTAGTCCTCATCCTTCTTGGCCTCGAACTCCAGGATGCTCGCGACAGTCAGGACCTGCTCTGCATTGAGTCCAAGCGCCTCGGCACGGGTGCCGATGTCGAGGTCCTTGGTGACCGACACCGTCTTGGCGACCATCTCCTTGATCAGCTCGACCGCCGTGGTCTTGGAGCCGACGGCGTACGTCGCGGGATACAGGTAGCCTTCCGCGTTGCCCTTGGCGACCGCCGGCAGCCCGATCGCGTCCGCGTCGGCGAGCGCGGCCTTGACGTCGGCCGCGGAGATCTTGGTCTTGGCCACGATGATCTTGCTGATCGACTTCAGCCGGGAGCCTTCGGGGATCGTGACCCGCGACTCTCCCGGTGCGCCGACGATGTTGTCCTTGTCAACCATCGCGCGCATCGCGTACTCGGCGGACATCTGCTTGGGAAGCTTGTAGAACCCGGCCTGGATCCCCTGGAACCGGGAGTCGTTGATCGCGAGCTGGTAGAACGCCTCGGCGCTCTTGACGACATCGTTCTTGGCCAGGATGTCCGCAATCTGCTGGCCGCTCGAACCTGTCGGGATCTCAACGACGACCGAGCCTGTTCCGGCACTGGTGTAGTCGTCCGGACCGCTCAGGAAACCGGAGATCTTGCCGAAGGCGAGGTATCCGCCGAAGACGACTGCGAGGACCACCACGAGCGCCACGATGCGGCGACCCCAAGGCTTGCGGGCCGGCTTCGCCGCACGTCGTCGGCCCGGACCCGAGGGTCCTCCGGTCATCAGGTCCAGCCCACTGTCGCTCATCGCTGCCTCACAAGCCTTCTCCTGGTGCGGACCCGCGGGTTCGCTCTGAATCGAGTGCCGTCTGCAGGATGACGGTAGCGGCAGCTTGGTCGATCACCGTGCGCCTGGCCGCTCCCGAGCGGCCGCTGTGCCTCAGGTTGCTGTCGGCCGTCATGGTCGACATCCTCTCGTCGAACAAGCGGATCGGCACGGGGAAGATCGCCGGCGACAGCTCTGCGCAGAAGGCCCGGACCTTGATCGAGGCCGGCCCTTCGCGGCCGGAGAGCCCGACCGGCAGGCCCACGACGCACTCGAGCGCCTCGTACTCCGCGATCAGCTCGGCGAGCCGCCCGATCGCCTTCGGACCGGCAGGCACGGTCTCGACCGGTGTCGCGAGGATGCCGTCGGGATCGCTCACGGCGACGCCGATCCGCACGTCACCGACATCGACACCCACCCGCCGACCGCGCCGCATCGTCACGCGCTCAGCGCCGCCTCGACCGCAGCGAGCGCAGCCGGAATCGCGGACACGTCTGTGCCGCCGCCCTGCGCGACGTCGGCCTTGCCGCCGCCGCGGCCGCCGATCTTGTCGCCCACGACGCCGATCAGCTGGTTGGCCGAGAGCCCTCGCTCCTGGGCCAGGTCGTTGAGGGCCACCACGGCGGCCGGCTTGTCACCGGCATCACCGATCACGACCACGACGGCGGGACGCTCGCGCAGACGGTTGCGGATGTCGAGGGCCAGCGTGCGCACGTCTCCCCCACCGGCTCCCGCGGCATGGTGTCCGACGTAGGCGATGCCGGCGATGTCCTTGGCCGCGGCCGCGATGTCGCCGGCCGCGCCGATCAGCTGTGCGGCCTTGATGCGCTCGGCTGCCTTGTCCGCGGCCTTGAGCCGCTCGACCAGGTCCTTGACCCGGCCCGGGACGTCGTCGGCCTGCGTCTTGAGGATCTCGGTGAGCTGGCGGACGACGTCACGCTCGCGGGCGAGGTATTCGAAGCCCTCGATTCCCGTGAGTGCCTCGATGCGCCGGTTGCCTGCTCCGACCGAGCCGTCCGACGTGATGACCAGGGTGCCGATCTGCGAGGACCGCTCGACGTGCGTGCCACCGCACAGCTCACGCGACCACGGGCCGCCGATTTCGACGACACGCACGTCTTCGCCGTAGGTCTCGCCGAACAGCGCGAGCGCGCCGAAGTCGCGCGCCTCGGGCAGCGACATGGTCTGGGCCCGAACAGCCAGGTCTGCACGAAGCGCTCGGTTGGACGCCGCTTCGACGCCGTGCAGCTGATCGGGCGACAGAGCCCCGTTCCAGCCGAAGTCGAGTCGGAGGTAGCCGGGGCGGTTGAACGAGCCGGACTGCAGAGCCGTGGGACCGAGCACCTCGCGCAGCGCGGCGTGCACGACGTGCGTGCCCGAATGGGCCTGGCGCGCGCCGAGCCGCCAGTCCGGGTCGACGGCAGCCTCGAGCTCCTGGTCGAGCGTCAGCTCACCCTCCAGCACCCGCACCTGGTGGACCACGAGTCCACGGACCGGGCGCTGGACGTCGAGCACCTCGGCCCGGCCCCCGTCCCACGTCAACGTGCCCGCGTCGGCGTGCTGTCCGCCGGACTCGGCGTAGAACGGTGTGCGGTCGAGCACGACCTCGCCGAGCGCGCCGACGGAGAGCGCTGGAACGCCCGACCCCTCGGCGATCAGGGCGAGGACGCGCGACTCGGTCGTCAGGTCGGTGTACGCCAGCCAGTCGGTCGGGCCGTTGGCGTCCAACGCGGCACGGTAGACCGTGGTGTCCGCGTGGCTGCCCTTCTTGGACTTGGCGTCGGCCTTGGCGCGCGAGCGCTGCTCGGCCATCAGGGCGCGGAAGCCTTCCTCGTCGACCGTCAGGCCCTGCTCGGAGGCCATCTCCAGGGTCAGGTCGATCGGGAAGCCGTAGGTGTCGTGCAGGGCGAACGCCTGCTTGCCCGGCAGCGTCGTGCCACCGCCGTCCTTGAGCGCGATCGCAGCGCTCTCGAAGATCTGCGTGCCCTTGCCGAGGGTCTGGCGGAAGGCTTCCTCCTCGGCGTACGCGATCTGCGAGATGCGGGGGAAGTCGGCCTCAAGCTCGGGGTAGGACGCCTTCATCCGGTCCAGGCTGACCGGGAGCAGTGCCGGCAGGGCCGGATCCTCGTAGCCCAGCAGTCGCATCGAGCGCACGGCCCGACGGAGCAGGCGGCGCAGGACGTAGCCGCGGGCCTCGTTGCCGGGCGTGACGCCGTCGCCCATCAGCATCAGTCCGCTGCGGACGTGGTCGGCGATGACTCGGAACCGGACGTCGTCGCCATGGTCCTTGCCGTACGTGCGCCCGGTGATCTCCGAGGCCTTCTCGATGACCGGGAACACCTCGTCGATCTCGTAGAGGTTGCCCTTCTCCTGCAGGAGGTAGGCGACCCGCTCGAGCCCCATGCCGGTGTCGATGTTCTTGTTCGGCAGGTCACCGATGACGTCGAACTGGTCCTTGGCCCGGACGTTGGTGATCTCCTCCTGCATGAACACCAGGTTCCAGATCTCCAGGAACCGATCCTCGTCGACGACTGGCCCGCCGTCTGGCCCGAACTCGGGCCCGCGGTCGACATAGATCTCGCTCGCGGGACCGCCGGGCCCGGCGACACCCATGTGCCAGTAGTTGTCGAGCAGCCCACGGCTCTGGATCCGCTCGTCGGGCAGGCCGGCGATCTGCTTCCAGAGCTGACGCGCCTCGTCGTCGGAGTGCAGCACCGTGACCCAGATCGTCTCGGGGTCGAAGCCCAGCCCACCATCGGCGACGGAGCCGGTGATGAGCTTCCAGGCGTGCGTGATGGCGCCTTCCTTGAAGTAGTCACCGAACGAGAAGTTGCCGTTCATCTGAAAGAACGTGCCGTGCCGGGTGGTCTTGCCGACCTCTTCGATGTCTTGCGTACGCACGCACTTCTGCACCGACGTGGCCCGGTCCCACGGCGGAGTCTCCTGGCCCAGGAAGTACGGCTTGAACGGCACCATGCCGGCGTTGACGAACAGCAGGTTGGGATCGTCGAACAGCAACGGCGCCGAGGGGACGACGGTGTGTCCGGCGTTCTCGAAGTGCGCGAGGAATCGGCGGCGGATCTCCGCGGTCAGCATCAGGTTCGGTCCTTGTCGGTGTGCTCGGCCTGGAGGCGAAGCAGATCGGAGTGGTCGTGGGTGGCGCCGGACAGTTGGTGGACGATCTCGTCCTCGCGAGTCTCCATGCCGTCTCGCACCTCGGCGCTGAAAGCACGCCAGCCGGACCCGAGGGCCGCGGCCTGGTCGACGAGACCCGGCACCGAGAGCCGGTAGGCGGCTCGGCGGGCCTTGGCGGTGGCGTAGACGCCGGCGGCCGAGCCGGCGACGAACCAGACGATCCGCGACCTCATGAGCTGAGCCACCGATCGGCGGGCTCCGTCGGCTGGGCCGCACGTACGGCACGACGTCCGGCCTGGAGTCGCTCCCGGCGGCGGCTGCGGTACTCGCGGCGCATCAGGGCCATGACCCGGTCGCGGCTCTCGGCGCGCAGCGCGTGAGCCAGCCCGTGAGCCAGCACCGACAGACGTACCCCAGGGCGACCCAGCGCCGTGTTGACGACCTGCAGCTCGGACGGGGGCACGATGAGCCTGCCCTCGACGATCCGCGGCTCGAGCTCACGGTCAGCGACCTCTGGCTGGGACGCCACATGGGCGATCTCGGTCGACAACCGTGGCGGTGCGGGTAGCGGCTCGGGTGCGGGCGGCACAGCGACCGAGAGCCGGCGGGCGGCACGGACCGCGATGACTGCAGCGCTGATCGCCACGACAGCGAGGAGCGCCGTCGCGGCGAGGATCCCCACCTCCGTTGACATGGGGTCGAGCCTAACGCCTCAGCGATCGCGGAGGATCGCCCGGATCCGCGCCAGCCGCTCGGCGATCGCCGCCTCGGCTCCGTGCCCGCCGGGCTCGTAGTACGTCGCACCGTCGACCTCGTCGGGCGCGTACTGCTGGCTCACGACGCCACGCGGATCGCTGTGCGCATAGAGGTAGTCATGGCCGTGGCCGAGCTTCTTGGCACCCGAGTAGTGCGCATCGCGCAGCGCGGGTGGCACAGCGCCGACCTTGCCGGCGCGCACATCGGCGATCGCGGCATCGATGGCTTTGTAGGCGGCATTGGACTTGGGGGCCGTGGCGAGCGCGATGACCGCCTGGGACAACGTGATGCGTGCCTCGGGGAATCCGATCATTGCGACGGCCTGAGCCGCGGCCACCGCCGTCGTCAACGCGGTCGGATCGGCCAGGCCGATGTCCTCGCTCGCCGAGATCATCAGCCGTCGCGCGATGAACTTCGGGTCCTCGCCGGCCTCGATCATGCGAGCGAGGTAGTGCAGCGCGGCATCGACGTCCGAGCCCCGGATCGACTTGATGAGCGCACTGGTGACGTCATAGTGCTGGTCGCCCTGCCGGTCGTAGCGAACTGCGGCCCTGTCGACCGCGAGTGCGGCGTCCTCCACGTCGATCTGCGACTTGCCCTGGCTCGTGGCGGCGCCCGCAGCGGCCTCGAGGTATGTCAGGACGCGTCGACCGTCGCCACCGGCCAGGCGTACGAGGTGGCTGCGGGCCTCGTCGGACAACGTGACGGCGCCGCCGAGCCCGCGATCGTCCGTGAGCGCCCGGTCGAGGATCACGCCAATGTCGTCGTCGGTCAGCGACTCGAGCGTCAGGAGCAGCGAGCGCGACAACAGCGGGGAGATGACACTGAAGTGCGGGTTCTCGGTCGTCGCCGCGACCAGGGACACCCAGCGGTTCTCGACCCCGGGCAGCAGGGCGTCCTGCTGAGACTTGCTGAAGCGGTGGACCTCATCGACGAACAGGACCGTCTCGACACCGCTCTGCGACAGCGCGCGGCGTGCTCCGACGATAGTCTCGCGCACCTCCTTGACGCCGGCCGAGACCGCTGAGACCTCGACGAATCGGCGGTCGGTGTGAGCGCTCAGCAGGCTTGCGATGGTCGTCTTGCCGGTGCCGGGTGGGCCCCACAGCAGGATCGTGAGCGGCTGGTTGCCGTCGATCATCTGGCGCAGCGGCGAGCCGGGAGCCAACAGGTGCTGCTGACCCACGAGCTCTTCAAGCGACCGCGGGCGCATGCGGACCGCGAGCGGCGCGTTGGCCGAGGTGTTTCCGCTCAGGCTTCCCCCACCTGTGCCGGTCGTCGGCGGTGCGTCGGGCAGGTCGAACAGCCCGTCGGTGCTCATGCCTCAGCGCCCCGGCGTCGTCCTGCGCTGGTCACCGCGTGCGCTCGCGCAGCCGGAAAGGCATCAGCTCTTGGCGTCATCCTGGGGTTTCCAATCGACTCCGGCGTCCTTGCGCTGCTCCGGGGTGATGGGTGCGGGTGCCGCCGTCAGGGGGTCGAAGCCGCCGCCGGACTTCGGGAACGCGATGACGTCGCGGATCGAGTCGGAGCCGCTGAGCATCGCGCAGATGCGGTCCATGCCGACCGCGATGCCGCCGTGCGGCGGAGCGCCGAAGCTGAACGCGTCGAGCAGGAAGCCGAACTTCTCCTGCGCCTCCTCCTCACCGATGCCCATCAGTGCGAACACCCGCTTCTGGACGTCCTCACGATGGATTCGGATCGACCCACCACCGAGCTCGCTGCCGTTGCAGACGATGTCGTACGCCCACGCGAGCGCCGAGCCGGGATCACTGTCGAATGCCTCGATGTCCTGCGGCGAGGTGAAGGCGTGGTGCACCGCGGTCCATGCTCCGCTGCCGACGGCGACGTCGCCGGATGCCACCGCGTCACCCGAGGGCTCGAGCAGTGGCGCATCCACGACCCAGACGAACTCCCAGGCGTCCTTGTCGATCAGGCCGCCGCGCTCACCGATCTCGAGCCGGGCAGCGCCGAGCAGGCCGCGAGTCGACTTGGTCGCTCCGGCACCGAAGAAGATGCAGTCCCCCGGCTTGGCGCCGACGTGCTCGGCCAGACCGGCACGCTCGACGTCGCTGAGGTTCTTGGCCACCGGACCGCCGAGCTCGCCGTCGTCCTGGATCGTGACGTAGGCCAGTCCCTTGGCGCCACGCTGCTTGGCCCACTCCTGCCACGCGTCGAACTGGCGACGGGGCTGCGAGGCACCGCCGGGCATCACGACCGCGCCGACGTACTCGGCCTGGAAGACGCGGAACTGTGTGTCCTTGAAGAACTCTGTGCACTCCACGAGCTCCTGGCCCATGCGCAGGTCGGGTTTGTCCGAACCGAATCGGCGCATCGCCTCGGCGTACGTCATGTGCGGGATCGGGAGCGGGACGTCATATCCGATCAGTGCCCACATGGCTTGGATGATTCTTTCCATCAGCTCAAGGACGTCGGCCTGGTCGACGAAGCTCATCTCGATGTCGAGCTGCGTGAACTCGGGCTGGCGATCGGCGCGGAAGTCTTCGTCGCGGTAACAGCGCGCAATCTGGTAGTAACGCTCCATGCCGCCGACCATCAGGAGCTGCTTGAACAGTTGCGGGCTCTGCGGCAGGGCGTACCAGCTGCCGGGCTTGAGGCGTGCCGGCACGAGGAAGTCGCGAGCACCCTCGGGAGTCGAACGGGTCAGTGTCGGCGTCTCGATCTCGACGAAGTCCCGCTCACCGAGGACCTGACGGGCAGCGGCGTTGACCTTGCTGCGCAAGCGGATCGCGGCGGCCGGACCGGAACGGCGCAGGTCGAGGTAGCGGTACTTCAGCCGGGCCTCCTCGCCCACGTCGACATGGTCGTCGATCGGGAACGGCAGGGGCGCCGCGGCGCTGAGGATCTCGACGTCGTCGGCGATGACCTCGATGTCACCGGTCGGGATGCCGGCGTTCTCGTTACCCTCAGGCCGCTTCTGTACCGTGCCGACGATCTTGAGGCAGTACTCGGCGCGCAGCTGGTGGGCAACCTCCTCGCGGACGACGACCTGGACGACACCCGAGGCCTCGCGGAGGTCGATGAACGCAACTCCGCCGTGATCTCGACGACGGGCGACCCATCCAGCGAGGGTGACCTGCTGACCGATGTGTTCGGTGCGCAGGCTTCCGGCGTCGTGGGTGCGGATCACGTGTTCTGCTCCTTGATTCGAGGCGAGAGGTCTTCTGCGGGCGGGGCCCAGGTGGTCGGATCGGCGTTGCCCTGCTCACCGATCCGGATGTCCCGCACCTGGTGCGAGCCCTCGGTCTGCGGTGAGGCGGGGAACCACACATACGGTATGCCCCGCCGCTCGGCGTACCGAATCTGCTTGCCGAACTTCTGCGCCGTCGCGGCGACCTCGGTCGGGATGCCGCGGGCGCGCAGCGCCGAGGCGACCTCCACGCTGGCCGGCCGGGACTCCTCGTCGACCAGTGCGACCAGGACCGCACTGGGGACGGAGCGGTCGGCCGACAGCCCGTCGGCGACCAGCGGGACCAGCAGGCGGGACACACCCAACGAGATGCCGACACCCGGATAGGTCGTGCGGCCGTCCGTGGCGAGCTGGTCGTAGCGTCCGCCCGAGCAGATCGAGCCGAGGTGCTCGTAGCCCGCCATCCGGGTCTCGAACACCGTGCCGGTGTAGTAGTCGAGGCCACGCGCAATGCGCAGGTCAGCGACGACCTCGACGCCGTCGGCACCTGCCGCGCCGACGACCACCAGACGGAGCTCTTCGAGCCCTTCGTCGAGCAGCGGGTCCTCGACACCGAGGGCGCGGACCGCAGCGACGAAGGAGTCGTCGGTCGTACGGATCTCGGCGAGCGAAAGGCACTGCGCGGCCTGGTCGGCGCTCAGGCCGGCGTCGGTCTGCAGGAGCTGCGCGATCTTGTCAGCCGGCACCTTGTCGAGCTTGTCGACGATCGGCATCACCGTCGTCGGCTCGGCGATGCCGAGACCTCGGTAGAAGCCCTCGAGTACCTTGCGATTGCTGACCTGGAGCGTCAGCTGCGGCACGGGAAGGCCCGACAGCGCCTCGGCCATGACCTGGGCGACCTCGACGTCGAAGTGGAAGGCCAGCTCGTCCTTGGCGACAATGTCGATGTCGGCCTGGGTGAACTCGCGGAACCGTCCCTGCTGGGGGCGTTCCCCACGCCACACCTTCTGGATCTGGTAGCGGCGGAACGGGAACTCGAGCTTGCCGGCGTTCTCCAGGACGTACCGCGCGAAGGGCACCGTCAGGTCGAAGTGCAGCCCCATGCCGGAGTCGCTGTCGCCCTCGCCGGCCTGCAGCCGGCGCAGGACGTAGACCTCCTTGTCGATCTCGCCCTTGCGCAGCAGCTGGTCCATCGTCTCGACCGCGCGGGTCTCGATCGACGCGAAGCCGTGCAGCTCGAAGACCGAGCGGAGGTGGTCGAGCACGATCAGCTCGACATTGCGCTCGGCCGGGAGGAACTCGGGGAACCCGCTCAGCTTGGTCATGCCATCAGCTCCGCGAGGAACGGGTTGGTGCCACGCTCGCGGCCGACCGACGTCTGTCCGCCGTGGCCCGGCAGCACGACGATGTCGTCGGCCAGCGGCAGGACGCGGTCGCGCAGGCTGTCGAGCATCTGCGGGTGCGAGCCGCCGGTCAGGTCGGTGCGTCCGATCGATCCGGCGAACAGGAAGTCACCGGAGAACATGACTTGTGAGACGTCCTCGGGTCCGTCGTAGTCGACCCGGTAGAAAACGGTGCCGGGAGTGTGACCGGGCACGTGGTCGACCTGGAACGTCAACCCGTCGACC
Organism: Aeromicrobium sp. A1-2; assembly: GCF_003443875.1. NCBI lineage: Bacteria > Bacillati > Actinomycetota > Actinomycetes > Propionibacteriales > Nocardioidaceae > Aeromicrobium > Aeromicrobium sp. A1-2. The sequence continues at coordinate 1,879,946 of NZ_CP027482.1, forward strand.
TCGATCCGGGCGCCGTCGACCGCATCACGTACGTCTGCGGGCTCGGCGAAGTCCGGCACGTCGGTCATGCCGAGCTGGGCCCGCAGCATCCCGGCGGACTCGCTGGAGATCGCGGCCATGGGGTCGCTCAGGAGGTGCCGGTCCGCGGGGTGGATCCAGACCGGGCAGTCGTACTCCTCGGCGACGTCCTGCGCGCACCACATGTGGTCGAAGTGACCGTGCGTGATGAGAACTGCGGCGGGTCGCAGGTTGTGCTCGGAGACGACCGAATGGATGCCGTCCATCGACTCCATGCCCGGGTCGATGATGGCGCAACCGGCGCCAGGACCCCGGGAGACGAAGTAGCAGTTGGCCTGCAACGGACCGGCCGGAAATGACGTGAGAAGCACGTGCGACAGGGTACGCGAGACGCGCCGACACCCCGGAGGCTGGCCGACGCTTAGACTGTGGCCCATGAGTTCTGCGCCGACGAATACCTGGGGCCGTGTCGACGACGAAGGCAACGTCTACGTTCGCACTGCTGACGGTGAAAGGCTGATCGGCCAGTGGCCGGGCGGCGACCCCGCCGAAGCGATGTCGTTGTACGTCCGCCGCTTCGAAGGACTTGAGGTCGAGGTCGACCTCCTGGAGAAGCGACTAGAGGGCGGCGCGCTGTCCCCCGACGACGCCGGCAAGGCCGTGACGAAGGCCCGCGCGCAGATCACCGACGCGCAGGCGCTCGGCGATCTCGACTCGTTGCTCAAGCGTCTGGACGCCCTGCAGCCCGCAATCGACAAGCACCGCGAGCAGCGCAAGGTCGAGCGCGCTGCCAAGGTCGCCGAGGCACAGACCGAGAAGGCTCGTATCTCCGAGGCGGCAGAGAAGATCGCGGCCGGCACCGACTGGAAGGCCGGCGCAGACAAGCTGCGCGCCCTACTCGACGAGTGGAAGGCGCTCCCCCGGCTCAGCAAGTCCGCCGACGACGAGCTGTGGCACCGGTTCAGCACGGCACGTACTGCGTACACGCGCCGCCGCAAGACCCACTTCGGCGAGCAGTCGACGCTGCGCGATGCCGCGAAGGTCGTCAAGGAAAAGCTCATCGTCGAGGCCGAGTCGCTGTCGACCTCGACCGAGTGGGGTCCGACGGCCGGCAAGTACCGCGACCTGATGACCGAGTGGAAGAAGGCCGGTTCGGCGCCGCGCAACGTCGAGGACAAGCTCTGGAAGCGGTTCCGCAACGCCCAGGACGCGTTCTTCAACGCCCGCGATGAGGCGAACTCGCTGCTCGACGCCGAGTACGAGGTCAACGCCGAGAAGAAGCTGGTGATCCTCGCCGAGGCCGAGAAGCTGCTGCCGATCACGAACCCCGACGCCGCCCGCAAGGCATGGCTCGACATCGCCGATCGCTGGGAAGAGGCCGGCAAGGTGCCGCGCGCCAAAATCGGCGACTTCGAGGCACGCATCCGCAAGATCGAGGAAGCTGTGCGCGACGCCAACGAGGTCAAGTGGAAGAAGACCGATCCGGAGAAGTCCGCCCGAGCCGACGACATGATCGGCAAGCTGCAGCGCGCAATCGACGAGGTGGCCGCCAAGATCGCGGCCGCCGAGGCCAAGGGCGACGCCAAGAAGGCCAAGGACCTGAAAGCCGACAAATCTTCCAAGGAGGCCTTCCTCGACATGGCGAAGAAGGCCCAGGCCGACTACTCCTGACATGACAGTCTGGTCCACGTCATGAACGTCCTCCTGATTGGCGACATCGGTTGGTCCGGGCTCTATCACCTTGGAGACGAGGCCATGAGCGAAGCAGCCATCGACATGCTTCGCCAACGCGGCATCCACGACATCACTCTGATAGCCGGTGAGCCATCGGTCGCAACCCAGATGTATGGCCTGCCGGCCGTTCCCCGCATTGGCTACAAATGGGGATGGTCGCGCGCGCGGATGGAGGGCCACCTCTCCAGCCTGACGGCCTCGCTGGGTGGCCGCGTGGACGTGACCGGGCCGGCGAGCCCGGTGATCGAGGCCGTCGCGGCCTGCGACGCGATCGTCATCGCTGGCGGCGGCAACCTCAATTCCAAGCATGTGCACCATCTGTTCGAACGTGTCTCGCTGGTGAGGATCGCGCGGCACTACGGGCGACCCGTGTTCGTCACCAGCCAGACGATGGGGCCGACCTTCAGGCCCAGCGATGCGACGCTGGCACGCGAGATCATCGAGTACGCAACCTGCTTCGGAGCCCGCGAGGCATCGACTCACGCGCTAGCCATTGAACTCGGCGGTGACCCCGATCGCGTGGTCCACGGATTGGACGACGCCGCAATGCTGACTCCACGGGAAGCCGATCGCGCAGCCATCCGTGACCTCAGACTGCCCCCTAGGTACATCATCGGAAGCTTGACCGGCTATGCCACCTCCCTGGGAGTGACGAGAGCTGAGTACCACCGACTGATGGCCGACACGCTCAACCGGCTTTCGGACGGACACGATGCCGAGGTCGTTCTGGTACCGCATCTCGGATCGTTCGATCAAGACCGCCGAACCCACGATCTGCTGGCCCACGACGCTATCGTCGATGCCACTGAGAACGCACGCATCACGAGTCTCCCGACGATGCCTGCACGTCAGGTTGTCGCCCTGACCGAGGGCGCGATGCTTTCACTCTCGACCCGATATCATCCCACCGTGTTCGGACCCGTTCTCGGCACGCCCACGGTGGCGATCACGTCGAGCTACTACTCGGCGGTGCGCATGGCGGGTGCCCTGAGCAATGTCGGACTCGGCAAATACGCCATGCCGGCCGACGCCTGGGTGCACGGACCGTTCGAGGATGTCGTCGACAACCTCGTCGAACGCGCACCTGAATTCGCTGCGCACATGTCAACCGTGGTACCCCTGCGGATGAGCGAGCAGTCAGCGTGGTGGGACGCGATCGCCGCATCAATCAAGGGGTCGGAGTGGGTCCGGCCCGGCGATCTCTCTCCGGTCGCCGAGTTCGGGATACCAGCACCGTGGGCGGAGCGGCTCGCTGTGCAGACCCGGCTCTCCAATGAGCTAGGCAGGGCCCAGTTCGATGTCTTGCTGCACAAGCAGGACCTCAAGGTCAAGGATTCACAACTCGAACGGACCAAGGGCCGGTTGGTGGCCGCCAGGCGAAGCATCGCGGCGCTCCGCGCGCGCCGCACCGTGCGCGCCGTCGATAGAATCAAGCGGGAGCTAGCTCGTTACTGGGTGAGGCGGTAGACGTCGAAGACGCCTTCGACGGTACGCACGGCCGATAGCACGTGGCCGAGATGCTTGGGGTCGGCCATCTCAAAGGTGAACTTCGACTTGGCGACCCGGTCGCGTCCGGTCGACAGCGATGCCGACAAGATGTTGACGTGCTGGTCGGACATGACCCTCGTGATGTCGCTGAGCAGCCGCGGCCGGTCAAGCCCCTCGACCTGCACCGCGACGAGGAACGTGCTGGTGCCCGTCGGCGCCCAATGCACCGGGACGAGCCGCTCGGGCTGGCTGCGGAGCGAGAGCAGGTTGACGCAGTCCGTGCGGTGCACCGAGACTCCGTCACCGCGGGTCACGAATCCCTGGATCGTGTCGCCCGGCACCGGTGTGCAGCAGCGCGCCAGCTTGATCATGATGTCGCCGTCGAGCCCATCGACCACGACACCGGCATCGCGGTTCTCGTTGCGCGGAAGCCTGCTTCCGACCCCCGGAAGCTGGGTCGCCTCGGCGAGATCCTCCTGCGCACCCTCCCGACCGCCGGCCAGGTCGATGACCCGGTCGACGACGTTCTGGGCCCCCACGTTGCCTTCGCCGACCGACGCATAGAGCGTCGACACGTCAGCCAGGTGCAGCTCCTTGGCGACGGCGTCGAGCGTCTCGTGCCGGAACAGCCGGTGCAGCGCGAGGCCTTCCTTGCGCATCTGCTTGGCGATCTGGTCCTTGCCGCGCTCGATGGCCTCGTCGCGACGTTCCTTGGTGAACCACTGCCGGATCTTGTTGCGGGCGCGAGGGCTCGCAACGAAGTCCAGCCAGTCCCGGCTCGGGCCGGCATCCGGCGACTTCGAGGTGAAGACCTCGACCACGTCACCGCTCTCGAGCTCTGATTCCAGAGACACGAGCCGGCCGTTGACGCGGGCGCCGATGCAGGCGTGTCCGACCTCGGTGTGCACGGCGTATGCGAAGTCGACCGGCGTTGACTTCGTCGGCAACTGGATCAGGTCTCCCCGTGGCGTGTACGCGTAGACCCCGGCATTGCTGATCTCGAACCGCAGGGAGTCCAGGAAGTCCACCGAGTCAGAGGTCTCGGACTGCCAGTCCAGCAGCTCACGCAGCCACAGCATGTCGTTGTTGTCGGGTGCCTTGCCGGACTTGCCGGCAGTGCCGTCCTCCTTGTACTTCCAGTGCGCAGCGACACCGTACTCCGCGCGCCGGTGCATCGCGTTGGTGCGGATCTGCAGCTCGACCGGCTTACCCTGCGGACCGATCACGGTGGTGTGCAGCGACTGGTACATGTTGAACTTCGGGACCGAGATGTAGTCCTTGAATCGACCCGGAATCGGGTTCCACCGCGCGTGCAGCACGCCCAGGACGCCATAGCAGTCGGCCACCGAGTCGACCAGGATCCGCACGCCGACCAGATCGAAGATGTCGGCGAACTCGCGGCCGCCGACCAGCATCTTCTGATAGATCGAGTAGTAGTGCTTGGGCCGGCCAGAGACCTTCGCCTTGAGCTTGACGTGACGCAGGTCCGACTCGACGTCGTTGACGACCCGCTCGAGAAACTGCTCGCGCGACGGGGCCCGGTCGGCGACCAGGCGGACGATCTCGTCGTAGACCTTGGGGTGCAACGTGGCGAAGCCGAGGTCCTCCAGCTCCCACTTGATCGTGTTCATGCCGAGCCGGTGCGCCAACGGAGCGAAGATCTCGATCGTCTCGCGGGCGATCCGCTCCTGCTTGTCCTGACGGAGGTAGCGCAGGGTGCGCATGTTGTGCAGGCGGTCCGCGAGCTTGATGACCAGCACCCGGATGTCCCGGCTCATGGCCACGACCATCTTGCGGATCGTCTCGGACTGCGCCGAGTCGCCGTACTTGACCTTGTCGAGCTTGGTCACGCCGTCGACGAGCTGGCGGACCTCGTCACCAAAGTCGGCCTTCAGCTCGTCGAGCGTGTACGGGGTGTCCTCGACGGTGTCGTGCAGCAGCGCCGCGCACAGCGTCGGCGCAGTCATGCCCAGCTCGGCGAGGATCGTGGCGACCGCCAGCGGGTGGGTGATGTACGGATCGCCGCTCTTGCGCTTCTGACCCTCGTGCATCCGCTCGGCGATTGCGTAGGCCTTCTGGATCGCAGCAACCTCGCCCTTGGGGTGGGTCGCACGGTAGACCTTGATCAACGGGTCGAGCACAGCGTCGGAGGATCCCGACTTGCCGCCGATGCGGGCCAGGCGGGTGCGAACCCGCGCAGAAGCAGGCGCCGAGTCGGTGTTCTTCGACTCGGCGGGCGGTGCCTCGATGCGCTCAGCCACTAATGCTCCTCACTGTGCCCTCCATCGTATGCCAGCGGGACACGCGGCGAGGTCGGTCAGGTGAGCAACCCGTCAATCAAGGTCGCCGCTGCGCCGAGCACGAGGATCGCGACGAGGACGAGTGCAACGACTCGGACCTGATGGGGGTTCATGGGGCTCGATTCTGTGGAGGGTTCAGTAGGACCGCAGGGCGGCGCAGCCGAGCGGCTCGAGCCGGTCACAACCGCCCAGTGCGATCAGTTCGATCAGCACGAGGTTGCCGGCGACGGTCGCCCCGGCCTGCCGGACGAGATCGGCCGCAGCGAGCATCGTGCCGCCCGTCGCGAGGACGTCGTCGACGACGAGCACGCGGGCTCCCTGGGGCAGGGCGTCGACGTGCATCTCCAGCACCGCCGAGCCGTACTCCAGCTCGTACGACGTCGACAGCGAGTCCGCCGGCAGCTTGCCAGCCTTGCGCACGGGCACGAATCCAGCCCCCAACCGCAGGGCGATGCTGGGGCCGAACAGGAACCCCCGCGCCTCGATGCCCAGCACCGCGTCGACGGGGCCCATGGCCTGGGCCATCTCGACGAGTCCGTCGATCACCGCGCCGAGCGCCATTGCGTCGGCCAGCAGCGGGGTGATGTCACGGAACGTGACGCCTGCCTGCGGCCAGTCCTCGATCGGGCGGACGAGCCGGTCGATCGTCTCGGTCAGCTCGTGGCTCATGACCGAACCTCGGGCCTGGCTTGCTGGCAGTCGCGCACGTGCTCTCCTTGGGGTGGGGTGATGCTTGCATTCACGTCAGCAGGTCCCGCGGGCGATGCCCGCGGGACCTGCTGACGTCAGTGACTACGACGCGTTGAGGTCAACCTTGCAGACGTCCTTGGCGTGCGTCTCGATCGCATCGGACGCCTTGGTGAAGTCCGCGCCGCCGAGCTTGGTCATCTCACCGGCGAGACCCTGCAGCTTGGCCAGGTCGACGCCCTCGGGCACCTTGCCGCTCTGCATCTCGCTCAGGTCGGAGAACTTCAGTCCGGCATCCTTGAGGGCCTTCTCGACCGTCGTGATGGCGCCGTCGAGCTTCTTCCAGTCGCCCTTGATGTCGCTCGGGGGCTCGTCGGCCAGCGTGTGGAACGTCGCGAAGGCCTCATCGAGCTGCGCGATGTCGCCGGACGAGACGCTGCCGAAGGTCTTGGAGGCCTTCTTGATGTCCTTGCAGTAGTCGCTGCCCGTTCCGCCGCTGCCGCCATCCCCGCCGCCGCAGGCGACCAGGGTGCTGCCGAGCAGGATCGCGCCGGCAAAAGCCATAGAGATCTTCATGTGGTGTGTTCTCCTCCGTGTGCGTCATCGGGACGGTCCCGCATCGCGGTCGGTGCGATCAGCATGGCATGCCGATCAGACGTTCTAGGCGTTTCCCTTGCCCCGCTTGGAACGAGGCTGACGAGTTGGCTGCGCACGCTTGGCTGCGCCTGAGGTCGTGACCGGACGGTGGGTCGCCGCTGCCACCACCTCGACCGGCGCTTCGGCCTGCTTTGCTCGGCGCGCCATGACCCGGGCGGTCTGCGCCTTGATCGCCGGCTCGCGCTCCTTGAGCTGCGACGCGAACGGTGTCGCGATGAAGATCGACGAGTAGGTGCCGGCGAGCATTCCGACGAACAAGGCCAGCGCGAGGTCCTTGAGCGGACCCGTGCCGAGGATCGCGGCGCCCGCGAACAGCAGCGCGGCAACCGGCAACAACGCTGTCACCGAGGTGTTGATCGATCGAACCAAGGTCTGGTTGAGCGCCAGGTTGGCCTGCTCGGGGTACGTCCTGGTCGTCGACGTCGCGATGCCCTTGGTGTTTTCTCGGACCTTGTCGAACACCACCACGGTGTCGTACAGCGAGTACCCCAGGATCGTCAGAAGTCCGGTCACGGTCGCGGGTGTGACCTCGAACCCGGACAGTGCGTAGACACCTGCCGTGATGATCAGGTCGTGCGCCAGCGCCACGATCGCCGCGACGGACATTCGCCACTCGCGGAAGTAGGCCCAGATGAAGATGATCACGAGCACCAAGAACACGATGAGACCCGTGAGCGCCTTGGTGGCGACCTGCTTGCCGTAGGTCGGCCCGATCAGGTTCTGGCTGACCTCGGTTGCGCCCGCCTTCTCCAACGACTTGGTGATCGTCGTCGCCTGGTCCTGCGTCAGCGCCCGGGTCTGGATGCGGATCGAGTCGCTGCCCGAGGTCTGCACCGTCGGGTCACCGGCTTCGGGCACATTGGCGTCGTTGACCGCACGGGTCAGATCGTCGGAGGTCTGGGAGTTGGCGGTCTGCACCTTGGCGGTGAACTCCACCCCGCCCTTGAACTCGACCCCGTAGTTGAAGCCACGGAACACGAAGGCGAGCGCAGCCACCAGGACGATGATCGCCGAGATCGCGTAGAAGACCTTGCGCCGGCCGACGAAGTCGAACGAGACACGTCCCTCGTAGAGATTTTGTCCAAATGAACTGATGCGGCCCATCAGGCTTCTCCTCCAGCGGTGCGGGAAATCTCGGAGACCTTGCGGCCCGTGATGCCCAGGTGGCCGGCGTCGAGTCCGGAGAGCTTGTGGCCCTGGCCGAAGAACTTGGTGCGCGCCAGCAGCGAGACCAGGGGCTTGGTGAACAGGAACACGACGAACACGTCGATCAGGGTTGTCAGGCCGAGCGCGAACGCGAACCCACGGACCACCCCGATCGCGAAGATGAACAACGTCACAGCCGCCATGATCGACACCGCGTCGGCGGCCAGGATCGTGCCGCGTGCACGGACCCAGCCCGCTTCGACCGCGAGCCGCAGGGACTTGCCGTCGCGCACCTCATCTCGTATTCGTTCGAAGAACACGATGAACGAGTCGGCGGTGATGCCGATCGCCACGATCAGTCCGGCGATGCCCGGCAGGGTCAGGGTGAAGCCGACCGCTTGCCCGAGCAGCAGGACCATGACGTACGTCAGGGCGGCGGCCACGAGCAGCGAGCCGATGATGACCAGGCCAAGACCGCGGTAGTAGAACAGGCAGTAGAACACCACGAGGATCAGGCCGATGATGCCGGCAATCACGCCGGCGTTGAGCTGGGAACCGGCCAGCGAGGGCCCGATCTCCTCACTGCCGTTGACGCCGAACGTCAGGGGCAGTGCGCCGAACTTGAGCTGGTTTGCCAGTTCCTTGGCGCTGGTCGCGGTGAAGTTGCCCTGGATCTGGGACGAGCCGTTGGTGAAGTGCCCGTTGGTGGTCGGGGCGCTCAGGACCTCGCCGTCCAGCACGATCGCGAAGCGACTTGCCTGGTCGTTGCCGGCCAGATTCTGTTTGTACAGCGCATCCGTGACGGTGTCGAAGACCTTCTTGCCGCCGCCCTTGATGTCGATCGCGACGACCCAGTTGACCTGCTGCTGCGGCAGCTCGGCATCTGCGCTCTTGACGTCGGTGCCCTCGATGATCGTGGGGCTGAGGATCTGCACCTCGCCGCTCGCACGGTCGCAGGTGACCAGTGGCTTGCTGGAGACATCGTCGACGTCGACCCCGGTGCTGGAGCACGTGAACCCAGCTGCCTGCGTCTGGAGGGCCTCGATACCGGCCTTGTACTCGGTCGGAAGGGTGTCCAGACCGCCGGTCTCGGCCTCGATCAGCTGGTCCAGTGACAGCTTGGACCAGTCGATGCCGTCGATGGTCTTCTGGGCGTCAGAAGTGTCGGTCTTCGTGGTCGCGCCGGTCAGGTTGCCAGCCCACACGAGCCGGAACCGCATCTGCGCGGTCTTGCCGACCTGGTCGACGATGTCGGCACGCTTCTGGCCAGGAATCTCGATGATGATCTGGTTGCCGCCCTGGGTCGTCACCTCGGCCTCGGTCACGCCGGTGGCGTTGACGCGCTGGTCGATGATGTTGCGAGCCTGGTCGAGCTTGTCCTTGGCGACGTTGCCGGTCTCGGACTTGGCTTCCAGTGTGATCCGCGTGCCACCCTCAAGATCGAGCCCGAGCTTGGGCTTCCACGCGCTGTCGTCGCCCTTCTTGGTGTCGAGACCGATCACCGCGACGAGGCCGTACAGGGCCACGATCACCGCGAGGAACAGGAACAACGTGCGCCGCGGACGAGGCAGGTTGGAGCTGGCCCCGCGGGGCCGGCGGGTGGAAGCGGTCGCCATCAGTCCTCGATGCTCGATTCGGTGTCGGTCGTCTCGGCCGGGATGACCCGCGCTACGGCCTGCCGGTTGACGGTCACGACCGTGTTCTCCGCGATGCGCAGCTCGATCGTGTCGTCGCTGAGAGCGACGATGTCGCCGAAGAGACCGCTCGCGATCATGATCCGAACGCCGGGGGCCAGCTCGCTCTGCGTCTGGAGGAATGCGCGCTGACGGGCCCGGGCAGGTCGAACCACCAAGAAGAAGAAGGCGACGACCAGCAGGATGAGAGGCAGCACTGCGCCCAGATCTTTCACCGTTAGAGCTCCGTACGAATGTGAGATGCGCCGCCGGGGCGGCATGGCCGTGACCGCCACACGGGGTCGTGCGGAGGCCATCGGGAAGTTTAGCCCCACGCCCCCACGATCGTGACGTGCCTCATGCTCGGCGCGTCATCCCGGCTCGCCGGCGAGCGGCAACTGGTCCAGCCCGGGCGGCGGGGCGAGGCCCAGATGGCGCCAGGCGCGCGCCGTCGCGACCCGCCCGCGCGGCGTGCGCGCGAGAAATCCCAGACGTACGAGGAACGGCTCGGCGAGCTCCTCGACGGTCTCGCGCTCCTCGCCGACCGCGACGGCGAGGGTCGAGGCGCCGACGGGCCCGCCGCCGAAGCTGCGGCACAGTGCGTCGAGCACGGCCCGGTCGAGTCGGTCCAGCCCCAGCTCGTCGACCTCGTAGAGGGCCAGGGCGTCGCGCGCCACGGCATGGTCGACGACGCCCCCGGCTCGGACCTCCGCGAAGTCGCGGACCCTGCGAAGCAGCCGGTTGGCGATGCGTGGTGTGCCACGGGAACGCGAGGCGATCTCCCGGCCGCCGTCGTCGGTGACCTCAAGCGCGAGCAGTCCCGCCGATCGCGAGACGATGCGATGCAGCTCGGCCGGGTCGTAGTAGTCCAGCTGAGCGGTGAAGCCGAAGCGGTCGCGCAGGGGGCTGGGCAGCAGGCCGGCCCGAGTGGTCGCACCGACCACGGTGAACGGTGGGATCTCCAGCGGGATCGCGGTCGCACCCGGACCCTTCCCGACGATGACGTCGACCCGGAAGTCTTCCATTGCCATGTAGAGCAGCTCCTCGGCGGGACGCGACATGCGGTGGATCTCGTCGATGAACAGGACGTCTCCCTCGTTGACGCCCGACAGGATGGCCGCGAGGTCGCCGGCGTGCTGGATCGCAGGGCCGCTGGTAATCCGCAATGGCGCGGAAAGCTGGTGGGCGATGATCATCGCGATCGTGGTCTTGCCGAGACCCGGAGGGCCCGACAGCAGCACATGGTCGGGAGTCCGTCCGCGGGCCACAGCTGCCTCGAGCATCAGGGACAGCTGCTCCCGCACGCGCTCCTGCCCGATCAGCTCGTCGAGAGTGCGAGGCCGCAGCGCTGCCTCGAAGGCGCGGTCCTCCGGACCTGCCTCGGCGACGATCGCGTCGAACTCGTCGTCGTGCATCAGCGCGCCTTCGCCAGCGCGCGCAGCGCGTCACGCAGCACGGTCGAGACATCGGGAGTGGCGCGGGGATCGAGCGATCCCACGACCTGCTCGAGAGCAGCATCGGCGTCACGCGTCGACCAGCCGAGGCCCAGCAGTGCCTCGTGGACCTGGGCGCGCCAGGCGGGGGCGCCACCGGTCGCCGCGAGCGTTGTGACGCCGACCCGGTCCTTGAGCTCGACGACAATCCGTTCTGCGCCCTTGCGCCCGATGCCGGGCACGGTCGTGAGAGTCGCGAGGTCGCCCTGGCCGATCGCCTGCCGGAGCCGGTCGGGGTCGAGCACCGCGAGCATCGCCTGGGCGACCTTGGGGCCGACTCCGCTGGCGGTCTGGACGAGCTCGAACATGTCGCGCTCGTCGGTGTTGGCGAAGCCGAAGATCGTCAGGGAGTCCTCACGCACGACCATCGAGGTGGAGAGCTGAACCTCACGGCCGATACGCAGCGAGGCGATCGTGCCGGGAGTGCACATGACCTGCATGCCCACGCCTCCGACGTCGATCACGGCGGACGTCAGGGTGACTGCGGCCACTGGCCCGCGCACGTGCGCGATCATCGGGCGGCCTGCGCGTCGACTGCCGCCTGGATGCGCGACTGCGCACCGCCGCGCCAGATGTGACAGATCGCCAACGCCAACGCGTCAGCCGCGTCAGCCGGCTTCGGCGCCTCGGTCAGCCTCAGCAGACGAGTCACCATCTGCGTGACCTGGGCCTTGTCGGCACGGCCGCTTCCGGTCACCGACGCCTTGACCTCGCTCGGCGTGTGCAGCTGCACCGGGATGCCGTGGCGCGCCGCAACGACCATGGCGATGCCGCTGGCCTGCGCCGTGCCCATCACGGTGCGGACGTTGTGCTGGCTGAAGACCCGCTCGACCGCGACCACGTCGGGGCGGTGCTCCAAGACGCTGGCCTCGATCTGCTGCTCGAGCTGGTGTAGCCGGCGCGCGGTGTCGAGGTCCGGCGGAGTGCGAAAGACACCCACGTGCACCATCGTCAACGGCCGGCCGACGGTGCCGTCGACCACTCCGACGCCACATCGGGTCAGACCGGGATCGATCCCGAGCACCCTCATCGGCCCGACTCGCAGATAGAACGCATGTTCGACAGCGTAGACGGCCGGCGAGTCAGCCGGAAGGCGACGCGCCGGTCCGGATCAGGCCTGGACCTGGGCCATGACCTCGTCGGAGGCGTCGAAGTTGGCAAACACGTTCTGCACGTCGTCGCTGTCCTCGAGCGCGTCGATCAACCGCATGATCTTGGTCGCCGCGTCGACGTCGACCTCGACCGTCACGGTCGGCACGAACGAGGCGTCGGCCGAGTCGTAGTCGAGGCCGGCTCCCTGCAGCGCCGTGCGCACAGCCACCAGATCGGTCGCTTCGCTGATGACCTCGAACGTGCCGTCGAGGTCGTTGACCTCCTCGGCGCCGGCGTCCAGGACAGCCATCAGGACGTCGTCCTCGTTGGTCTCGCCCTCGGCCTGCTCGGCCGGCACCATGATGACGCCCTTGCGGTGGAACATGTACGACACCGAGCCCGGATCGGCCATCGTGCCGCCGTTGCGGGTCATCGCAGTGCGCACCTCCATCGCGGCGCGGTTGCGGTTGTCGGTCAGGCACTCGACCAGCAGCGCGACGCCGCCGGGGGCATACCCCTCGTACATGATCGTGATGTAGTCGACCGCGTCGTCGCCGACGCCGCCGCCGCGCTTGACCGCACGGTCGATGTGGTCCTTGGGGACCGAGGCCTTCTTGGCCTTCTGGACCGCGTCGTACAACGTCGGGTTGCCCTCGAGATCGGCGCCGCCCATCCGGGCAGCGACCTCGATGTTCTTGACCATCTTGGCGAACATCTTGCCGCGCTTGGCATCGACGATGGCCTTCTTGTGCTTCGTGGTCGCCCACTTGGAGTGGCCTGACATGAGGAACGCCTTTCTACGACTGCTTGACGAGGTCGACGAAGTAACGGTGGATGCGATCGTCGCTCCCGACTTCGGGATGGAACGAGGTCGCCATCCGGCTGCCCTGTCGAACAGCGACGATTCTACCGGCCGCCGGTCCGGTCGGGACCGTGGCAAGCACGTCGACCTCGGGGCCGACCGCCTCGACCCAGGGGGCACGGATGAACACCGCGTGGACGGGGTCGGCGAATCCGTCGAATGCGATGTCGCCCTCGAACGAGTCGACCTGGCGTCCGAACGCGTTGCGCCGCACCGTGATGTCGAGACCCCCAAGGGTCTCCTGACCCACGATGCCGTCCTCGATCCGGTCGGCCAGCATGATCATCCCGGCGCAGGTGCCGAAGGTCGGCATGCCGCCGTGGATACGCTCCGCCAGCGGGTCGAACAGATCGAAGGTGCGTGCCAGCTTGTACATCGTGGTGGACTCGCCGCCGGGAAGCACGAGGGCGTCACATCGCGCGAGCTCCTCGGGCCGCCGAACCGTGAACGCGGGAACGCCGAGCTGGTCGAGCGCACGCAGGTGCTCACGGACGTCACCTTGCAGCGCAAAGACGCCGATCGCGGGAGAAGACACGCAGCAACCTTACGCAGGCCCCTGCGGGTGCTCCGCGTGTGGCGACGACGGCGACGTGAGAGACGAATCTCCAGGGGATACGCCGCCGCCGCCGCTCCCTCTCGGAAATACATCCGATCGGGCTTACGGAGCGAGCGACCCACCACGACGACAAGCGTGTGGTGGATCGAACTCCCTCTGAGCCAGCACGCGATTCGAGGCACTCCCATACCCCTCACGCACCGACACAAGAAATGATACCTGTCCGGTGTCCATCGGCACCATCGTGAAATTCGGCGAGAGGCCGATCAGGACCGTCTCGTCCCCCGCACACGGCGGCGTGGAGTGACGACGACGAAGGCCAGGCACGCCACGAGTGCGCCGCCGGCCACGATCGCAATAAGCCCGTGGAAGGGCCCGACGAGGAACCCGAGCAGCGGGACTGCGAACAGGACACGGTCGACCCTGGTGACCTCGTAGGTCTCGGCGTCCGGCACCGACGAGTCGTCGGCCTTGAGCGTCAGCCGGACGCTGCCGCCGTAGGGCTCCACCTCGACGATGCGGTGCGTCACGCGACCACCGGCACGGTCGGTCACGCTCACGACATCGCCGGGCCCGACGTCGCCAACCGGGGCCCCCCGCGCGATGGCCAGGTCTCCGGACGAGATCGCGGGCGCCATCGAGTCGGAGCGGAACGAGATCGGGATGATCCCCAGCGACGCGCACAGGACGGCGGCCACGAGGCTGACAGCGCCCAGCACGGCCCCGATCCGGAGCAGGACGGACTGCCAGAACCAGCTGGTTCGTACGGGTGCCGCCGCCCGACGTCGACCGCGCTGTTCCATGGATCCCTCTCGAGGTGTCCCTCCCTCGCTCGGCACTCTATCGGCGCTTTAGTTGCAACTGCTGGCGAGTCCGAGGAAGAGCACCGACAAGAGCTTCCCGGTCGCAGTCGTCGACCCGTTGCTCACCCAGGTTGGCGAGCCGGCAAGCCTCGACCTGACCCTGATAGTGATGGTGGCCGGCAAACCCAGGATGCCGTTGAGGAGCAGGAACGAGTAGGTGACGGACTGACTCGTGACGAGGCTTCCGCTGTTGCTGATGACATCGGTCCGCCGGACCGTGCCGCCCGAGTCCTCGACCGTCACGACGTATTCGTAGCGGAGGTCCGAATTGGGCCAGGTGAACGTGAGGCTGGCCAGCAGACCTCCTCCGCTGCAGGTCACCGACGCCGGCTCGAGGACGGTGTGCGCACCGAATGTTGTGCCGGAGATGACGACGGGATCGGTCCAGGGTGCCGCGGAGGCGGCCGATCCAAGCGTCAGCGAGACGGCTGCCCCGAGGGCCACGCTCATGCGGAACGCTGCCTTGGACCGTTTCGATCTCGCCGCTTTGCGTGATCCGCCGGGAGGCAGCACCAGCGCCCGGTCCTCGGGCCCGTCCGGTGGCCTACGCCGGAAGACCAGAGCCAGCATCCCGGCGACGTACAGACCCAGCAGGAAGAGACCGACCGGACTTGTCGCGGCGTCGACGGCGTACCCCGCCTTTGGTATGTCGAAGAGGACCTTCTCGGCCGTCGTGACGGTGTAGAGCTCCGCGTCGGGACTTCTGTTCGCATCTCCGCGCAGGGTGAGCTGTCGCGCATCGCCCTGCGCCGCGGTGCTGACGAGACGGTGGGTGACTCGATTTCCGCCGGAGTTGACCACCGAGACGATGTCCCCGCGCCGAAGTGTCGATGCATCGACCGTCCGCGACACGCCCAGGTCGCCGGTGTGGATCGCCGGTGACATCGATCCGGAACGGAACACCAACGGCTTGACGTCGAACGCTGCCCCCGCGATGGTCGCAAGGATGCAGACGACGCCGAGCAGCGCCCCGAAGGTCAAGAAGACCTCCCGGGTCGCGCGCACGACGCCTCGTCCGGTCATGACAGGTCGGACGTTCCGGTCGCAGTGAACGTGGCCGACACAGCCTTGCCCTGCAAGCCGGTCGGCGCGGCAGCGTCGAACGAGACCTGGAAGCACAACAGCTCGGCGGCACTCGTCGGGCTCCCGGCCAGGGGGCCACGTGACGGGATGAGGATCGTGGTGGTGCTCGTCAGCGCAACGGCGTTGACGAGGGTCGCGGTCCCGGCCGTGCACGTGCTCGCACTTCCTGTGCCGCTTTTCGTGCCACCAAGAGTGACAGTCAGCCGGAGCGCGGAGTTGGTGGAGTACACCGCGACGTCGGTGCCGCTCAGCACGCCGGAGATCGAGTACTTCAGCGCGGCGGTGCCGCCATTCTTGACCGTGAGGACCTCGGCCGACGTGTTGCCCGGGACCATGGCGGTCATCGACAACGTCGTGGTGGCGTAGGCGTCGGCGTTGTTGACCTTGAGGTCGAGGGTTCCGGCGGTGAACGTCGAGCCCGAGATCACGACGTCGTCGGTCCAGTACGCAAACGTCCCGGTCGCGCCTATCCCGAGTGCCACGCCGAGGCTCAGCAACGCCCGCGCGCGCACCGACCCCAGCAGCTTGCGCCCGGCCCGGTTCGGCCCGTCTCTATGACTGGACATCGGTGCCTGCTTCCTCCCGGCGCTTGTGCACCAGGATGGTTCCGGCGCCCACGAGCGTGAGACCGATGATGAACGACCACGACGCGGGTGCGCCGGTGTCGGGGAGGAGACCGTCGCGGTCGGGAGCGACGGCGGCCTCGACATCCTGACTGAGCAGGATGCGGAACGCGAGAGCCAGATTCTGCGTCTGCGACGGATTGGTCGCCTCCGGTGCGAACGCCACCGAGACATCGATCCTGGCGCTGTCACCCGTCCCGACCCCGATCTCGGACACCAGGCGATGGGTCCCGGTGGCCGATGTCTCGCGCCAACGGCCTCCTCCCCCTCGGACCGAGATCGTCAGATAACCGGTCTCGAGCAGCGAGTCGATGTGCGTGCCGACGACGTCCACCGAGAGCGTCGCAGGCTCGTCGGCCTGGTTCCGCACGTAGAACGTCGCCGTCCGGGAGTCTCCTGGCACCCAGCGCAGGTCCGGATCGAACAGTGTCGAGGACAGCGTCGGCGCGAAGGTCACACCATCGCGGCTCAGGCCGATCCGTGCGTCCGCAAACGCCGGCGCGACCACGACCGGCACGAGTGCCAACGCCGCGAGCAGGCACATGATTGCGCGCATGATCACTTCACCGGCTCCTTCGGCTCGTCTGGTGTCTTCCAACGGTCCCTCATGGCTCCGAGAATCATCGCTGCGGCGTAGCCCAGCAGACCGACCGCCACGATGGTGACCGCCATCTGCCGCTGCGAGCTCTCGATCACGTTGGTCACCCTCCCCAGCTGGCGGACGTGGTACCACCGCGCTCCCACGATCTGCACCGGCCTCACGGTCTTTGCGTCTGCCACCTTGTTCGCGTCGCCCTGGGTCCGGAAGACCAGCCGACCCTTCGCGTCGTAGCCCTGCCCGACGACCCGGTGGGTCACCACGGCCGGCTTTCCGGACTCCAGCTGGTACGTCACGACCATCCCGATGCGGATGTCCTGCGCATCGATCGGCTTGACGACCACGAGGGTCCCCGGCGGCATTCCGGGGCGCATCGAGTCGGTCAGGATCGTGTACGGACGCGCGCCGGCAAGTCGTGGGACCAGGACCGCGACGGCAAGCACCAGCACCACCGCGACGATGACGAACCAGGCCAGGACCTGGGTCAGCCATCCGCGGATGCGGGTGCCCTCGGCTCGACGCTTCGACATGATCATCTCGACCTCCGCCTGCGGCCGGGTGGCGCGGAGTCCTCGTGGGACCCGACGTCACCCGGCCGATTCAGGACGCGAGATCGGGTCAGGCGGAGACTTGGGTCAGCGTCACGGTGAGCTCGTCGAGCGTCGCCGTGATGCCCTGCATGTCGTTCGCGTTGATCTGCGGCGTACCGGTCTCATCGGTGCCGAACGGGACCGTGACCGTGAAGGTCGCGGTGATCGTGTCTCCGTCGTTCGCCGAGGTGACGAAGCCGCCGTCGACGATCGGGGTTCCACCGACGTCGAAGGTCGTGGCTGCGGTCAGGTCGAGCGACGTCGACGCGGTGCTCGGTGTGTAGCTGACCGACGCAGGCGCGCCGATCTCGGCCTTGAGGTTGTCTCCGGTCGCGGACAGCGTGAAGGTGCAGTCCTTGGTGATGACGTCACCGGGCACGATCAGGACAACTGGGTCGCCGGCGCCGGGGTTGCCCGTGGCGTAGGCCCAATCGGTATCGCACGTGCCGTCCGTGAGCGTCAGCGTGCCGGCCGTGATGTCGCCACCATCGGCGGTGCCATCGGCCGTCCAGTAGGCCAACGAGCCCGCTCCGCCAAGCAGCAGGACAGCTGCTGCTGATGCCGCGATGGCACCCTTCATCGACTTCTTCATGAGTTCTCCCTTGCGACGTCCCAGACGACCATCCCGGTCGTACGGATGAGACGCGCTCCCACGCTCATTGTGACGCCAAAAAGTCGACGGACTTCCCAAAGGGGAGAAATAAAACCATCTGTGCCCTGTGTGTCGCCTCACACGCAAAAAACCGTGCACCCCGGCTGAGCCGGGATGCACGGTCGTGCGGCAGGAGATACCCGCGCGAAAGACCTACCAGCCACGCTCGGAGAGGCGGTGCGGCTCGGGGATCTCGTCGACGTTGATGCCGACCATGGCCTCGCCCAGTCCGCGGGAGACCTTGGCGATGACGTCGGGGTCGTCGAAGAACGTGGTGGCCTTGACGATCGCCTCGGCACGCTGCGCCGGGTTGCCGGACTTGAAGATGCCCGAGCCGACGAAAACGCCCTCGGCGCCCAGCTGCATCATCATGGCCGCATCGGCCGGGGTCGCAATGCCGCCAGCGGTGAACAGCACGACCGGGAGCTTGCCCTTCTCGGCGATCTCCTTGACCAGCTCGTACGGTGCCTGCAGCTCCTTGGCCGCGACGAACAGCTCGTCCTCGGACAACGATCCGAGACGGCGAATCTCGCCACCGATCTTGCGCATGTGCATCGTGGCGTTCGAGACGTCACCGGTGCCGGCCTCGCCCTTGGAGCGGATCATCGCGGCACCCTCGGTGATGCGACGCAGCGCCTCACCCAGGTTGGTCGCACCACACACGAAGGGGACCGTGAAGTTCCACTTGTCGATGTGGTTGGCGTAGTCGGCCGGGGTCAGGACCTCGGACTCGTCGATGTAGTCGACACCGAGGGACTGCAGCACCTGGGCCTCGACGAAGTGTCCGATGCGGGCCTTGGCCATCACCGGGATCGAGACCTGCTCGATGATTCCGTCGATCAGGTCGGGGTCCGACATCCGCGCCACGCCACCCTGCGAACGGATGTCGGCGGGCACCCGCTCCAGCGCCATGACGGCGACCGCTCCGGCGTCCTCGGCGATCTTCGCCTGCTCGGCGTTGACCACATCCATGATCACGCCGCCCTTGAGCATCTCCGCCATGCCGCGCTTGACGCGGGAGGTGCCGACCGTGGTTGCTTCGTTGCTCACTGCTGTGTCCTTCGTGATGTGGCCGATGATCGGCTCAAGTCTACTCCGGGCGAGCTGGACCGTACGCGCCGGACACACTGCGGACACGGGGGCTAGCGACGAGCCAGACCACGCAGCCTGCGCCGGGGCCTCGGTGCCGGTCGGGACGCGTCCAACAGCTCATCGAACCGGGTCAGCTTGCGGCGCGGGCGACCCTGCTGGGCGCCCCCTTGGCGCTCGGCACGATCGATCGCCCGCCACCCGTCGACATCGATCGCCCCGGGCCGCCGCTCGCGGACCAGCGCCGCAAGGTCGCGCCTCGAGCCGACCGGCTCCGCGAGCAGTCCGGCGTTGAAGTCAGCGACCAGATGTTCGACGGTCTCGTGCGCACACGACTTGTTGGTGCCGATGAACCCGCTGGCCCCCCGCTTGATCCAGCCGACGGCGTACGCGCCGCGGATGCCGTCGACGCGACCGCGGACATTCGGGACGACACCGGCTCGCTCGTCGAACGGCATGTCCGCCAGTGCCACGCCGCGATAGCCGATCGAGCGAAGCACCAGGCCTGTCTCGATGACCTCGGAGTCCTCGGTCGGCTCGGCCAGCAGGGCGCCTCCTCGCTCGACCACCCGGTTGCGCACCACCCGGACGCCGGTCACGGCTTCCTCACCGAGGATCTCAACCGGCGAGGACGTGAAGCGGAGGACGATGCGGCGGTTGCCCGGCCGGGCGGGACGGGCGGCAGCGGCACGAAGGGCCGACAGCTTCTGACCCACCACGACGTCGTCGACGACCTCGGTCAGATCCGTCCCCTCGACCGTGACGTCGATGTCGTCGCGACCCAGCAGGCCGATCAGCTCGGGGAGCGTGAACGCTGCCTGGGCCGCGCCGCGGCGGCCCAGAACGACGACTTCGCGTACCCGACTCCCCCGCAGCGCTTCGAGTGCATGTTCGGCGATGTCGGTGGTCTCCAGGCGAGCCGGGTCGGTGGCCAGGATGCGGGCCACGTCCAGGGCCACATTCCCGTTGCCGACGATCACGGCACGCTCGGCGCTCAGGTCTATCTGTTGGTCAGCGTGATCGGGATGGCCGTTGTACCAAGCCACAAAAGCCGTCGCCGTGCCACTTCCGGGCAGCTGCTCCCCCGGAATGCCCAGGCTGCGGTCCTGCGAGGCGCCGGTGGCGTACACGACGGCATGGTGGTGCTCGGCGAGGTCCGCGTGCGTGAGGTCGGTGCCCACCTCGACGTTGAGCACGTAGTCGAAGCCCGGCTGGTCCTCGATCTGACGAAACAGTCCGTCGATCGACTTGGTGCTCTGGTGGTCCGGAGCCACCCCAGCCCGTACGAGACCGTGGGGTGTGGGGAGCCGTTCGAAGACGTTGACCTCTACGTCGGGCCGTTTGAGCAGCTCGTCCGCGGCGTAGAGCGCTGCCGGCCCCGAGCCGACGATTGCGACTCGCAGCTCTCCCGGAACCTTGGCCAGCACCGGCGCGACGGGAGCCTGGCTGGGGTGCTCCCGACCAGCACCCAGGTGGAACAGCGCATTGACGTCGACGAACGGCAGCTGCTGCTCTTGCAGCTTGGTGTCGGGCACGATCGCGCCGACGGGGCAGGCGCCGACACATGCGCCGCAGTCGACGCACGAGACGGGGTCGATGTAGAGCATCTCGGCCAGGCCGAAGTCATCCTCGTCGGGGGTCGGGTGGATCGCGTTGACGGGGCAGGCGAAGACGCACGACGCGTCGCCGCAGCAGGCCTGGGTGACGACGTGCGCCATCGGTCAGCCCTGCGAGAACGCGACGGGCGGCTCGCTGCGGTAGCGGGACGGGCGCCCGTCGATGCGGCACAGGCGCCACATCAGCCGAGCGAGGCGACCCTGCCGGAGCCCGGACTGCTCGGCGAGCATGCGGACGTCACCGAACAGCTCCTGCAGGCGCTGACGGGACTCCGGCGCCCGCCAGTAGAGGTCCTTCATGACCTCGCGCGGGATGCCGAACTCCTTGCGGAACGCCTTGGACGGCACCATGATCACGTCGCACAGCACCCGCATGATGACGGGGAACAGCAGCGAGACCACGAGCTTTTCGACCCGGCCCAGTCGCGGCGCATTGCGGCGGATGTAGTGGTGCGCGAACGAGATGTGGCGCGCCTCCTCGGCAACGTGGATCTCCATGATGCGCGAGAGCACGGGCGGGAGATTCTTGCCGCTGCGGAGGATGCCCTTCTGCGTGTGGTCGATCGGCTCCTCGCCGGCCAACACCCCGATGAAGAACGCGAACGGAGTGGCCGAGGCCGCCCACGGCAGGATCCCGGCGACCTTGCGCATGAGCCACGGCATGCCCACGACGTCAACCCCGATGCGATTGACGGCCTGCTGGAACATCTGCGTGTGGTGGCACTCCTCGGTCGCCTCGTGTGTGAGGTAGCGATACTCCGCCGAGCCGTTGGGGAGCGTGAAGACGTACTGCATGATGCCGCGGATCAGCATGTTCTCGAACTGCAGCCCGACCTTGAGGATGTTGGCCTGGCGCCACTGCCCGATCTCGATCTGCCGGGCCAGCGGCTGCGCCTGGTACCAGGGATGCGCCCCGAGTGGGTCGACGTCCGCCGGCAGGACCCAACGAGGATCGTCGGGGCGCACCTGGAAGTCCTCGTGGTCCCACGGCACGTCGATGAAGGCGTCGAAGTGCCGGTCGACCGAGGCCTGCGAGAGGCCCTCCAGGATTTCGGCGTACATCTCCGGGGAGACATCGACCGGAATCTCGGGCAGTTCGCCAGTGGGCTGATCGATCGTCTGCGACATCGTGGGCTCCTCGCGCATCGGGTTGTACCGTCAGCATGCGCCATACCCAGGGTATGTGTCAATGACAATGACACATAGAGCGTGTCACATAGATCTACCGGTTCACCCGACTCACAGCTCGGGCTTGATCACAGCCTGCTTGCGGACGATCAGCATGCGCTGCGCCACGGTGATCCCGCTGGCCACCGCGAGTGCCCACAGCGTGATCTCGCGCAGGAACGGGGCGTCGAACAGACCCGAGAGTCCGGTCATCACCAAGATGGCGACGAGCCGGTCCGCCCGTTCGGCGATGCCACCCTTCGCCGTCATGCCGAGGCCCTCGGCCCGGGCCCGGGTGTACGAGGTCAGGTTGCCCAGCACGAGGCAAGCGAGGCTCAGCGCGAGGTAGAGATCCGCACCGCCGAGATCGGTCTCTGCTCCGTCGCGGGAGTAGTAGATCACCAGGCCGGCGAAGATCGCGGCGTCCGCAACCCGGTCGAGGCTCGAGTCGAGGAAGGCACCCCACTTGGACGACTGGCCGGACTTGCGCGCCATGTAGCCATCGATGATGTCGCTGAACACGAAAGCCGTGATGACGAGCACGCCGACGAAGAATTGTCCGCGGGGGAAGAACCACAGGGCGCCGGCGCTCACGCCGATCGTGCCGACCCAGGTCACCCAGTCGGGCTTGACCCCGAGCCGCAGCAGCAGGTCGCCGAGCGGCGCCCACACGTTGGACCAGAACTGACGAAATCGTTCGAGCATGGTTTTACTCCTTGGGCCAGGCGGCCGCGAGCAGCTCGCGGGTCTCGCCCAGCAGTTGCGGCATGATCTTGGTCTGGCCGATGACCGGCATGAAGTTCGCGTCGCCACCCCAGCGGGGGACGACATGCTGGTGCAGGTGCGCCGCGATACCGGCCCCGGCAACGTTGCCCTGGTTCATCCCGAGGTTGAAGCCCTGCGGGCTCGTCACCTCACGCACGGTGCGCATCGCCTGCTGCGTCATCGCGGCGACCTCGGCGGTCTCGGCAGCGGTGAGGTCGGTGTAGTCGGCGACATGTCGAAACGGGCACACCAGGAGGTGCCCGGCGTTGTACGGATACAGGTTGAGCACGGCGTACGCCGTCTCGCCACGGTGCACGATGAGCCCCTCGACGTCATCCATCGCCGGGATGAGGCAGAACGGGCAGTCGGCCTCGTCGCCGGTCGCGGGCTTGCCCTCACCCTTGATGTAGACGATCCGGTGAGGGGTCCACAACCGCTCGAAGGCATCGTGCTCCCCCACACCGTCCTGCTCGTCCTCGGAAGGCGGCGTCACACCTGGACCCGCGCCTTGACCGCCTCGACGATGCGCGCCACGGCGTCATCGATTGCCACACCGTTCTCCTGCTCACCGCTGCGGTAGCGGAACGACACGGCACCACCCTCGATGTCGTCGTCGCCGGCGATCAGCATGAATGGCACCTTCTGGAGCTGCGCGTTGCGGATCTTCTTCTGCATGCGCTCGTCGGAGTTGTCGACCTCGACCCGGATGCCCTCAGCCTTGAGTCGCTTCGCCAACTCCTCGAGGTAGTCCGCGTGCCGCTCGGCGACCGGGATCCCGACAACCTGGACCGGGGCGAGCCACGGCGGGAATGCTCCGGCGTAGTGCTCGACGAGCACCCCCATGAACCGTTCGATCGAACCGAACTTGGCCGAGTGGATCATGACCGGTTGCTGCCGGGTGCCATCCGCGGCGACGTACTCGAGGTTGAAACGCTCGGCCGACGGCTGGTTGAAGTCGTACTGGATCGTCGACATCTGCCACGACCGGCCGATCGCATCGCGGGCCTGCACCGAGACCTTCGGTCCGTAGTAGGCCGCTCCGCCCGGGTCGGGGACGAGCTCGAGACCGGTCTCGAGACACACGTCTTCCAGGACCTTCGTCGCGATGGCCCAGTCCTCATCCGAACCGATGAACTTGTCCTTCGAGGCATCGCGGGTCGACAGCTCGAGATAGAAGTCGTCCAGACCGAAGTCACGCAGCAGGCTCAGCACGAACTTGAGCAGGTGGCGGATCTCCTCAGGCGCCTGCTCGGGCGTGACGTACGAGTGAGAATCGTCCTGGGCGAATCCGCGGACGCGCGTGAGGCCGTGGATCACGCCGGACTTCTCGTGCCGGTAGACGTGCCCGAACTCGAACAGACGCAGCGGCAGCTCGCGATACGACCGGCCACGCGAGCGGTAGATCAGGTTGTGCATGGGGCAGTTCATGGCCTTGAGGCGGTAGTCGTTGCCGTCGACGTCGAGCGCCGGGAACATGCCGTCGCCGTAGTACGGCAGGTGGCCCGAGGTGTAGAACAGCTCCTCCTTGGCGATGTGCGGCGTACCGACGTACTCGAAGCCCTCCTCGATGTGCCGGCGGCGGACGTAGTCCTCCATCTCGCGCTTGATCACACCACCCTTGGGGTGGAAGACCGGCAGGCCTGAGCCGATCTCATCAGGAAAGCTGAACAGGTCGAGCTCGGTGCCGAGGCGACGGTGGTCGCGCCGCTGCGCCTCCTCGATGCGGTGCAGGTGCTCGTCGAGGGCCTCCTTGGTCTCCCAAGCGGTTCCATAGATCCGCTGCAGCTGCTTGTTCTTCTCGTTGCCCCGCCAATAGGCCGCGGCGCTCCGCATGAGCTTGAACGCCGGGATGCGCTTGGTCGTTGGGAGGTGCGGTCCACGGCACAGGTCACTCCACACGACCGAGCCGTCGCGCTTGAGGTTGTCGTAGATCGTGAGGCCGCCGTCACCGACCTCGACGCTCGCGCCCTCGGCTGCGTCGCCGGCGGAGCTCTTGAGCCCGATCAGCTCAAGCTTGTACGGCTCGTCGGCCAGCTCGGTGCGGGCGTCGTCGTCGGCGATCTCGCGCCGATCGAACTTCTGCCCCTCCTTGACGATCTTGCGCATCCGCGACTCGATCTTGTCGAGGTCTTCGGGGACGAACGGATCGGCGACGTCGAAGTCGTAGTAGAAGCCGTCGGTGATCGGCGGGCCGATCCCGAGCTTGGCGTCGGGGAAGAGCTCCTGCACGGCCTGCGCCATGACGTGCGCGGTGGAGTGGCGCAGGATGTCCCGACCATCCTTGGAGTCGATCGCCACGCTGTCGACCCGGTCGCCCTCACCGAGCTCGTACGCCAGGTCCTTGAGCTCGCCATTGACGCGTGCCGCGATGATGTCGGCGGTATCGGCGAACAGCTGCCACGCCTTCGTGCCCGTCTCGACAGCTCGTGCCTCGTCACCCGCATCGGGCTGGGAAGTCAGGACGATCTGGATCTCGGACATGGTGCACCTCAGTTCGGTTCGACGCGCCCTACGGATGGCGCGTTCTGCTTGCCACCACACTAGGGCAGCCCCGTGGCGGTCTGGGCGCTGCCCGCTGCGCTCGCGCATCCGGCCCCAGCGCGCCATGATTGCCTCCATGGAGAAGTTCGCTCCGACTGTGGTCGTGATCGATGATTCGGCCGAGGTGCGGGCGCTGATCAAGACTCATATCAGGCTTTCCGGGTTGCTGACCGTCGTCGATGACGGTGCAGACGGAACGGAGGCGATCGGTCTGGCTCACCGGCACCAGCCTGAGCTCGTGCTGCTCGACATGTCGATGCCCACGCTCGACGCACTCGACGCGCTGCCCGGGATCCTGGCCGTGTCGCCGCACACCCGGGTCGTGATCTATTCGGGGTTCGAGCGAGAGGGCCTCGCGGATCGCGCCCGCGAGCTCGGCGCCACGGCATTCTTCGAGAAGTCAATGCCGGTCGCTCGTCTGCCGATCGAGCTGCGTGCCCTCCTGGACGCGGAGCCATTCGCTCCCGCGCCGCCCGCTCCCGCGCCGGACCAACCGACCGAGGGACGCAACGTCCTCGACGAGCACCTCGAACGGTTCCTCGAGGTCTTCGACGAGGCCGCGATCGGCATGGCGACGATGACCCTCACAGGCGGGATCGTGCGGGCGAACAGGGCTCTCGCTCGGCTGCTGATGCACCCGCAAGACGATCTGGTCGGCGTTGACTACGCGACGCTCACTGCCGGCCGGGCCGAGAGCCTGGAGGGTGCCCTCGAGCAGATCAACTCCGCCGCAGCCGACCTGGTCCACATCGAGCACGACGTGGCCGGCGCTCCCGGGCCGCGTACCGTCCTGGTTGCCCTCGCCGCCGTACGTGACAGTGGCGGGCAGGCGCTCTACATCTTCGTCCAGGCGCAGGACATCACCGCCCAACGAGCCGCCGAGGGCGAGCTGCGCCGCAGCGAGGACCGGTTTCGGCTGCTGGTCGAGGCTGTCGACGACTACGCGATCTTCATGCTGTCGCCCGAGGGCATTGTCGCCAGCTGGAACCCCGGCGCGCAGCGCAGCAAGGGCTACACCGGCCAGGAGATCATCGGGCAGCACTTCCGGATCTTCTATCCCGCCGATCGGCAGGCAGCGCGCCATCCGGAGCACGAGCTGGCAGTTGCCCTCCAACAGGGCCGCTACCAGGAGGAGGGGTGGCGGGTCCGTCAGGACGGGACGCAGTTCTGGGCCCACGTCCTCATCTCCGCAGTCTTCAACGATCGCGGAGAACACATCGGGTTCGCCAAGGTCACTCGCGACATCACCGAGCGTCGCGCCTACGAACAGGAGCGCGATGGAGCGGCAGCGGCGCTCGCTGAGGCCAATGTCGAGCTGGAGTCGCTCAACGGGCGGCTCCAGCAAGCTCTGACAGACCAGGCCCAGTTCCTCGCCGTCACCTCCCACGAACTGCGCACCCCCGCAGCCGTGCTCGGTGGCTCAGCCGACACCCTGGCACGGCACTGGACCGAGCTGACCGAGGGCGAGCGGGCCACCCTGCTCGAGGGGATGAGCACGAGCGCGGCCCGGCTGCGGCGGCTCCTCTCGGACCTGCTGACCGCGTCACGGCTCGACGCCAACGCGCTCGCGCTGCACCCCGAACGCCTCCGGGTGAGCCAGCTGCTCGAGACCGCTGTTCGTACGGCCCAAACAACACTGGCCGATCCGGGAATTCGCATCGCGCCGGGCCCTGAGATCGAGGTCATGGCCGATCCGTACCGGATCGGCCAGGCCATCGACAACCTGGTCGACAACGCCCTGACCCACGGCGGCGCACCTGTCGGTCTCAGCGCCAACCTCGCCGGCACGATGGCCGAGATCCGGGTCACCGACTCCGGCGACGGCGTCGACCCCGGCATCGTGCCGCGGCTGTTCGAGCGATTCGCCACGGGTGACAGCATCGGCGGGACCGGTCTTGGCCTGTTCATCGTGCGCGAGCTGGCCCGCGCCAATGGTGGCGACGCCAGGTACGAGCCGGAGGGCCCTGGCCACGCCTCTGGCGCGTTCGTGCTGACCGTCCCGCTGGCCTGACCGTCAGGCTGGCGGCACCTGGGGTATCGGGAGCAGTAGCGCTGCGGGCGCATGGGCCGGGACGGCAGGTGACCGCGGCGCGACGGTCGCCACCCGGACGTACGGCTCGCCGAGCGGCGGACGCGCGTCCGACTCTCCATTGTTGGGCCACAGCGCCATGGCGCGCTCGGCCTGGGCCGTGATCGTCAGGGACGGGTTGACACCCAGGTTCGCGGTGATCGCCGAACCATCCGTCACGTGCAGACCGTCATAGCCGAACACCCGCTGGTAGGGATCGATCACTCCGGTTTCGGCGGACTCGCCGATGACACAGCCACCGATGAAGTGGGCTGTCATCGGGATGCCGGCCAGGTCGGCGGTCGAGCTGCCGGCGCTGCCGCCGATGCTTTCGGCAAGATCGCGAGTGACCCGGTTGGCCATCGGGATCCAGCTGGGGTTTGGATCGCCGACACCCTGCTTGCTGGTCATCCGGCGGCCGAACAGTCCACGCTTGAGGTAGGTCGTGATCGAGTTGTCGAGCGTCTGCATGACCAGCACCACGATCGACTGCTCGGCCCAGCGGCGCGGATTGTGGATCGCGATCGCCCGGCGTATGCCCAGCGTTCGATAGGCCCGCCACACCGCCTTGATCTGCGAGCCACCGTGGCCACCGTCGACCAGCGGTGCGTTGATCAATCCCAGGGCGCTCGAGCCACGTCCATAGCGGCAGACCTCGACGTGGGTGTGGTCATCGGGATGGAATGACGCCGTGATGGCGACGCCCGGCGTGAAGTCGGCGTCCCTGCGCATCGACCGGGCGGTCAGGACCGCCTCGGAGTTGGTCCGGCTCAGCTCACCGATGCGCGGTGAGAGATCCGGCAGCGCACCGGCCCTGAGGCGGTGCAAGAGCTGTTGGGTGTTGAGCGCATTGCCCGCGAAGACCACGTGCTCGGCGGTGTAGGTCCGGCGACGCAGCGGGTTGCCGGTACGTCGGGTCCGTACGGCGTACCCGCCGCGACTCCCGCCATCGGCCCCGGGCGACAGCGGTCGCACGTCGGTCACGGTGGTCATCGGGTGCACCACTGCGCCGGCGCCCTCCGCCAGGTGCAGATAGTTCTTGACGAGGGTGTTCTTGGCGTTGTGCCGGCAGCCGGTCATGCAGGCGCCACAGTCGATGCAGGCACGGCGATCCGGGCCGGCCCCGCCGAAGAACGGGTCGGCGACGGCATCGCCCGGCTGCACTCCGTGAGCCGCACCGAAAAGCACGCCGACCTCGGTCGGGTGGAACGTCTCCTCGACGCCATAGTCACGAGCGATCGCGCGGAGTCGATCGTCGGCAGGGCTGGTCCCCGGGTAGGTCGTGACGCCGAGCATCTTCTTGGCCTGCGCGTAGTGCGGAGCGAGCTCGTCCTTCCAGTCCGTGACGTGCGCCCACTGGCGATCGCGGTAGAACGCGTCGAGCGGTTCGTAGAGCGTATTGGCGTAGACCAGGGAGCCACCGCCGACGCCTGCCCCGCTCGCGATCAGGACGTCCCGCAGCAAGGTGATGCGCATGATCCCAAAGCAACGGGCCCACGGAGCCCAGAGATAGCGCGTGGCGCGCCAGTTGTTCTTGGGCAGCTGGTCGTCGGCGAAGCGGCGTCCGGCCTCCATCACGCCGACCCGATAGCCCTTCTCGGTGAGGCGGAGCGCAGCCACGCTGCCTCCGAAACCGGAACCGACCACCAGGACGTCATAGTCATGCTTGCTCATGACTGCACCTTACGACCCTTGTTGACACTCTGCCAATAGGACGCGAAACTTGTCCCATGACCGCGACCCGCCAACGCCTCGCTCCGGCCGAGCGACGGCAGCAGATCCTTGACGCGGCGCGCGTTCTCTATTCCGACCGCCCGTACGACGAGGTGTCGACCGGCGAGCTGGCCGAGGCTGCCGGGGTTGCCCGTGGCCTGATCAACCACTATTTCGGTGACAAGCGTGAACTGTTTTTACAGGTCATGCGCGACTCGGTCCTGATGCCCGAGCGGCCGCTCGACGGACTCGACGGCAAGCCGATCCAGGAACGGGCCCGGCTCACGATGGACTGGATCCTCGACGCGGCCACGACGTACGGCCAGGCGTGGATCGCCGCCAGTGGTGCCGCCAACTTGCACGGCAGCTCCGACATCCAAGCCATCGTCGACGAGGCGGACGACCGTGCCGCCCGGCTGGTCCTCGACGCCCTGGGACTACCCGACGACGCGCACCTGCGTGCCCGCCTGCGGCCCACCGCAGCCCTCACCAAGTCAGTCTGCCGAGAGTGGCTCCAGCGCGGTACGTTCACGCGTGACGAGGCGCTCGACCTGCTCACCACGTCCGTCCTGCTCTTCGTCCAGAAGGATCCCCCCATGAAGGAACCCCGCCCATGACATCCATCGGCATCATCGGCTCCGGTTTCGGCGCGATCGCCGTCGCGGTCGAGCTCAAGCGCTCGGGCCACACCGACATCCGGCTCTGGGAGCGCTCGACCGATCTCGGCGGAGTGTGGCGGGACAACACCTATCCGGGTGCCGGCTGCGACGTCCCGTCGCCGCTCTACTCGTTCTCCTACGAGCCCAACCCGCGATGGACGCGCAGGTACGCGCTGCAGGAGGAGATCCACGCCTACATCAGGTCCGTCGCGGACAAGTACGGCATCTCTCCGCTCGTGCGCTTCGGCGCCGAGGTCGTCGCCGCCACATGGGACGAGGACTCCTCGACGTGGTCGGTCCGATTCGACGACGAGACCGTCGAGACCGTCGACGTCCTGGTCAGCGCGGTCGGGCAGCTGTCTCGACCCGCGCTGCCGGGCATCGAGGGCGTCGACTCGTTCACCGGCACGTCATTCCACTCCGCGGAGTGGGACCACACCTTTGACGCGACCGGCAAGTCCATCGCGGTCGTCGGAGCCGGTGCCAGTGCCGTGCAGTTCATCCCGCACCTGGCCCGCGACGCCAGCCGGCTCGTGGTGTTCCAGCGCTCCCCCAACTACCTGATGCCCAAGCCCGACAAGCCCTACAAGCCGTTCCACAAGACCTTGTTCAAGTTCCTGCCGATCAGCCAGCGGATCGAGCGTGGTGGCATCTGGGCCATCATGGAGCAGTTCGCGCGGGGGCTCGATGCGCAGTCGCGCGTCGGCCGGATCAACGGGGTCATCGCCCGGCGTCACCTGCGCAAGCAGGTCAAGGACCCGTCGCTGCAGGCATTGCTCACCCCGGACTACCCGATCGGGTGCAAGCGCATCCTGTTCTCCAACGAGTTCTACCCCGCTCTCGCGCAGGACAACGTCCAGGTCGTGCCGCACCGGGTCACGCGCGTGACACCCACAGGGGTCGTCGACGCCGACGGTGTCGAGCACGAGGTCGACGCGATCATCTACGCCACCGGATTCGACAGCCAGGACTTCCTCGAGTCGATCGACATCACCGGGGTCGGCGGCCAAAAGCTCGCGACCCAATGGGCCGATGGCGCGCATGCGTACCTCGGGATGTACGTCCCCAACTTCCCCAACCTGTTCGTCACGTACGGGCCCAACACCAACCTCGGCGGAGGATCGGTCATCTACATGCTCGAAGCCCAGGCCAGGCACATGAGGCAGGCCGTCGACCGGCTCGAGGCCGGCAGCTACGCCTCGGTCGAGGTCACCCAAGCCGCTGAGCAGGCGTACGACCAGGAGCTTTCGCACAAGCTCGACCACTCGGTGTGGGGCAGTTGCGACAACTGGTACCGCCACCCATCGGGCCGCATCACCTCGAACTGGCCCGGCGCGACGTTGCCGTTCGCCCAGGCCACCAAGGTCCTCGAGCCGACTGCGTTCCACTGGTCATGACGATCTATCCAGCAGAGCCTTGGGACCTGCACGGTCACGCCTACATCGGGATGTGGTTGGTGCCGCGCAGCAGCGCGCCTGCGCCGCACTCGCCCGCGACCCGGACCGTCACGATCTTCGGCCGCGCGATCGTGGCCGCAGCGTTCTTCGTCTACGAGGAGCCGAGCCCACTGACGTACGACGAGATCATGACGACGGTGCTCGTGCGACAAGGCTGGCGTCCGCGGGTGTCGATCACGCATATCTGGGTCAACAGCCCGGCGTCGCGCGACGGCGGAAGAGACCTGTGGGCCATCCCCAAGGATCTCGCGGACTTCGAGGTTGCGCCGCACTCGTCCTATGCCGCCCAAGGCATCGGATCGCTGACGATCGGCCGCGTGCGTCGACTTCCGTGGGCGATCCCGTCCGGCTTCCGCATCGCGCAGGATCGCGACGGATCGCTGCTGGTCTCCCGCGTCACGGGACGGATCCGACTAGGGGCCGGACACGGCCGATGGTCGTTCGCTGCGGACGGACCGCTGGGTTTCCTGGCCGGCCGCAAGCCGCTGCTGACCCTGGCGGCGAAGCCGTTCCGTCTGATCTTCGGCCAGCGATGACGTGCCGTCGCCTGAGGCCGTCAGTCCCGGTCCGGTAGGGCGAGCAGACCCGTCGCGCCCTTGACGGCGTCCGGGAGCACACGTTCGATCTCGGCGCCTGCCGCAGCAACCACACTGGTGTCGACCGCGACGCCGCCCGAACCGACCTGGACCTTGGCCGCACCGACGTCGACCGCCACGCCGTCGGTCCGGCGCACGGCAACCAGCGGCGTGGATGCCGCCTCTCTCGCGCTTGGAGCCACGGACGTCGTGGGCTTGGATCGCGTGCTGGCCGGCTTCGACTCGGCCCGGGCTGACACGACCGGGGCTCGAGGAGCGTCGGCGACCACGGCGGGTGCCGAGGTCGCGGGGCTCTTCGGCGGCTCTGCCCTCGTCGTCACCATCGTCGGCGCGGCGAGGACCACGATCGCGGCGATGGCCGCCTCGGCCGCAGGCGTTGCGGCGGTGAACAGGATGCCCTTCACGGCCGCAGCCAGTTTGACCACACCGAGACCGCCTCCGTGCGCCGCCGCCAGGCCTCCACCTGCCGCTATCACCGTGGCTGCTGCTGGCACGCCGATGGACCCGATCTCGCGGTTGACCTCCTCGAGGTCGAGGTAGATGGCCATGCAGTCCTGACACGCCGAGAGGTGCGCGTGCACCTTTTCCTGATCTCGGCTGCCGGCGGTCCTCCGCACGACGCCCGCCAGCGACTTCCGGGTTGCGCGGCACGCAGATGCTCCGGTCCGGTCGTCGGTCTTGACGTGCTGCTGCAGGTACGCCTCGCGCAAACCTGAGCGGGCGCGGTAGACCAGCGCCGAGACACTGTTGGGTTTCAGGCCGAGGATCGGCGCCAGCTCGTTGGGCTGGCGGCCCTCGACGTCCAGGTGCCACAGCACGGTCCGCCAGCGCTCGGGCAGCGACTCGTAGGCGGCGCGGATCGTGGACGTCTCGAAGCCGTCGAGATTTCCCCCGCCGAACGGAGCCACCGAGTCGATGGCCGACTCGTCGTCGGTCGGCATGACCCGCTTGTTGGCCTTGGCGCGCCGACCGGACTCATGCCGGATCGTCGTAAAGAGATACGCACGGAAGGCCCGGTCTGGCCCCTTGCCACGATTGAGCAGGTCGAGGACCTGCGCGAACGACTCCGACACGACGTCATCGGCCTCCTCGCGCTGGCCCAGGTGGCGCGCCAGTCGGCGGGCTGCGAAAACGTAGCGGTCGTACAGCACCGCGTAGGCCTCGACCGAGGAACCTCGGGTCAGTTCGAGCAGCTCGACGTCTTCGAGCTCGACGAGCGTCGACATCGGAATCGTGCCTGTTTTTTTTCGAGTGGACATTGGTCGTACTCCCCTGGATCAGTACGGGACATATCTGAGGTGACAGCTTCGGTCCCGGTTGAAAATTCAACCCTCACACCCAGCATGCCGACACATGTGCGCGCCCGCTCACTGGGAACTCGTGAGATAACTCACCAGTAACATACGCCAAGATCGACCATTGCGACAAGGCGTTCCGATTAACACGGCACCTCCCGGATGCCAGAACGATCACAACCCGCCACTCTCGACGATCCCAGGCCCCACAACATTCTTGTGCTGTAATTCCAGTCATAAGTCGCCAGTGCGCCTGGTGTCGGCAAGGCGATCTAGAGGGGAGGTCATCGAATCTTCCGCCAGGCGGTGCACGATCTCCCGCTAGGCATCATCTGCACCACACGTCCCACATCTGACGTTCGAGTTGGCCGCTGGTCTGGGCCATTCCCGAGCCACCGCCGGCGGCCAGTCAGGCCCGTCGCACGGCCTACGCCGTCCCGCGAACCTCCCGTCTCGGTACGATACCGGCAGCACCGGAGCTAGAGGCATCCCATGGTCACGGCGGAAATCTGGGAACACACCCTTCGCGCTGACGCACGCGTGGAAGCCTTCGTAGCGCGATGCCTCGCCCCGGAGTGCCACTGGCGGATATCCCAACCCGGCTCGGCGATCGACCAGGATCTCGTCCTTGCCGACTGGGACATTCACGTCGACCAGGTGCGGACCGAACTCGAGACGGACGGCCCGCTCGCGTCGCCGGCCATGATCCATGGCCGCAGAGATCCCGCCGCGATCATCGCCCACCGGTTGAGCCTCAAACGAAGGCGCGCGGCGACCACGCAGAAACGACTTGCCGCCAGGACGGTGGGTCGCGAGTTGCGACGCCGCCGTCAGAAGTCGGCGCGCGACCGTCGCGCGAACCGCTGGAAGGACCGGAGTAACGTGTGGTGGGCCTGGAGCCGGACGAACTGGGCCACGCGGATGGTGTGGATCTTCGGCCACGTCCTGGTAGTCGTGCTCGCGCTCCTGGGCGTGCTCGTGCTGATTGCTCTGATCCTGCGCGCAATCCTTCCGGTTGTGCTTGGCCTGGCCATCATCTACGGCGCGTTCCTCCTGGTTCGCCGGATGCTGACCTCGCAGTAGCGCAGGTCGGGACTGGCTCCGGGTCACTCGCAGGCGATTCCGTCGCCGTCGCGGTCGAGCTTTCGTGAATAGCCGGCCTGTCCCCTGCGGATGGGAGCCGCGCCCGCCGCCCGCACGGCAGTGCAATTGGCGTAGAAGGTGCTGGCGGGCGCCTCGGGCGTACTCGCCAGTTTGCGAGCCGGCGCAGGTGTCGTGGGCTTGGGCTTGCTCTTGGGCAGGGCCGCCGCAGTGGGCGCTGGGCCGGGGGCTGGCGCAAGCATGTCAACGCAGCTTGACAGCACGCGGACCATCGCGTCGAGCTCTGCGGAGGTGACCCAGACGTCGTACTTGCTCTTCACCGCCACCTGCCGCGCGACGTACTCGCACCGGTAGGGCTTGTTGGGGGGCAGCCAAGTCGCGGCGTCCCCGTCACCCTTGGCGCGGTTGGCTCCGGCGTCGACGGCGAGCAGGTTCAGCGGATCGTTGGCGAACGCGAGACGCTTCTCGGCGGCCCACTTCCCGGCCCCCTTCTGCCACGCGTCGCTGAGCGCGACGACGTGGTCGATGTCGACCTCGCTGGCACCCCCGTACTGGAAGCGAATCATCGTGCCGGTGTACGGGTCGGGGTCAAGGGTGCCCGCGAGCGCCTTGCAGTAGTTCTCCATGTCCCGATCGGTCAGATCCCTGCGCAGGATGTCGTTGCGGGTGTCGCAGCCGTTCCGGTCGGCGTCGAACCAGGCCTGACCGAACGCGTCCCTTGAGTAGCCGGTCTTGGGTGCCCGGCCCTTCACCGCGAGGGATGCCACGGCGGCCAGCGCGGTCCCCTGGCCTGCCGTCTTGGGGCTGACGGTCGGCTTCGTGGCTGACGGGGCGGGAGCGGGGGTGGGGGTCGGCGTAGGGGTGGTCGTGGAAGCTGGCGCGGTGACCGGCGGGTCGGCCGGTGGGTCTGCGGTCGCACCGCCGGCGATGAACAGCCCCAGCGCTGCCGCGAGAGCAATACCTCCGGCGGCACGTCCACGTAGGCGCGCCCACCCGACGCGGCCGCGGATCAGGGCGACCACC
This sequence comes from Aeromicrobium sp. A1-2, assembly GCF_003443875.1. Lineage (NCBI taxonomy): Bacteria > Bacillati > Actinomycetota > Actinomycetes > Propionibacteriales > Nocardioidaceae > Aeromicrobium > Aeromicrobium sp. A1-2. The sequence goes on from NZ_CP027482.1 coordinate 1,915,151, forward strand.
GCGACGACCAGGACGTACAGGCCCGACAAGATGAACAAGCCACTTGCTCCTGAGGATGCACCCCCCAGGACGGCCACAAGGATCAGTCCGCCCCAACCAAAGATGATTGCCAGCGCCGAGCGGACCCTGCCGACTCGATGCGGGTCAGGGCTGAGGTCCGCGCGACCGGCGGCATCGGCTGCTTGCGACGGTGTGGCCGGCGAGGAGACAGGAGCGAAGTGCTCGGTCCAACGTGACCCGTCCCAGTAGCGCACGCCGTCATCAGTGGGATACCAACCGGCCGGATGGCTCATGCCCATCCCTTCGGTCAGAACGTCGAATGACCGGCCCTATGCGACAGACCGTTGCGAAAGTGACGGTAGCGAACTCTCGGCACTCACGCCGGTGATTGGCCAGACGACTTCCTGGGGCTTCTTCACCCCACGCGACCCGACCTCGGGGCAGGGGCAGACCAACGTTCGAGGGACGTGCAGTTTCACGTACGCGCTCGGCAGGAAGAGCCTAGGATTCGGCCGACAGCACTTCACTCTTCGTCCAAGGAACGTCATGACTCGACACCCGTTCACCGCGGCGCTCTGCTCCGCCGCCCTGTGCAGCACCGCGCTCTTCGTCGTGGCATCGCCCGCCGAGGCGGCGAACAAGACCTACAAGAACTGCACGGCCCTGAACAAGGACTACAAGCACGGCATCGGTAAGTCCGGGGCACGGGACAAGACGTCCGGCAAGCCAGTCACCAACTTCAAGCGCAGCAACACCATCTATGCCAAGAACAAGAAGTCCGATCGCGACAAGGACGGCATCGCCTGCGAGAAGCGCTGACACTCCTCTCACATCGCGCTGCGGACCACCTGCCAGGTGGTCCGCAGATTCGTCGCGCATCTGGTCAATCAGAAAAACCCTCCGTTGGGAGGGTGAATCTGGGTGGGCGATACTGGGTTCGAACCAGTGACCTCTTCGGTGTGAACGAAGCGCGCTACCACTGCGCCAATCGCCCTCGTGCGTCAGAGACTCTAACCTACCGGCCGCGGAGCCCCCGCAGGAGGCCGTCCTACGGATCCGAAGTCTTCGCGGCTTCCCGCGCCCAGATCGCCTGCGCCTGTTGCGTGACGGGGCCGGGCGCCTCGAGCTCGCGGTCGTCGACCTTGCTGATGGCCTGGACGTCTCGCGTGGTGCCGACGAGGATCACCTCGTCGGCGGTCTGGAGCACCTCGATCGGCGCATCGCGCTCGATCACGTCGAGCTCACCCGCGCACCACTCCAGCACCAGGGCACGGGTGATGCCCGCCAGCGGGCCGGCCTGCAGGGTCGGGGTGATGAGCTGCCCGTCTACGACGTAGAAGATGTTCGACCCGGTCCCCTCGCACAGCAACCCGACCGTGTTGGGCATGACGGACTCGGAGGCCCCTCGGGCGAGAGCGTGCTCGATCATCAGGGCGTTCTCGGCGTACGACGTCGTCTTGAGCCCAGAGACGGCCCCTCGCTCGTTGCGCGGCCACGGGACCGTCACGATGCCCGCTACGCCCGGCGGCCTGGTGGAAGGCTCGGAGATGACGATATTGGTCAGGCCGGCGCTACCCCGCGGCGAGCCGAGCGGCCCGGTCCCCGAGGTGACCGTGACGCGGATGCGTCCAAACGGGATGTCCTGTCCATCCATCGTCGCGGCGACGCCCTCACGGATCGCGCCGATGTCCGGCCTGCCGATCCCGAGGCCCTCGGCGGACCTCACGAGGCGGTCGAGGTGTCGCGTCAGCGCGAACGGTTCGTTGCGGCTGATTTGGACGGTTTCGAAGACTCCGTCGCCGACAATCATCCCGTGATCGAGCGGGCTGATGACCGGTTCGCCCGGAGATTGCAGCACGTGGCCGTTGACCCATGTCCTCATGCGGCAACGCTACCCCCACCCCAATTTGGGATACCTCCATCGGATCGGCTAAAGTCTCGTGTCGCCTCAATTTGAGGCATTGCGGACATAGCTCAGTGGTAGAGCATCACCTTGCCAAGGTGAGGGTCGCGAGTTCGAATCTCGTTGTCCGCTCGGAGGGTCTCCATACCCATCCAACGGTGGGTTGGCCGAGAGGCGAGGCAACGGACTGCAAATCCGTTTACACGGGTTCAAATCCCGTACCCACCTCGAAAGTCACAATTGAATACGCACGGGCGATTGGCGCAGCGGTAGCGCGCTTCCCTGACACGGAAGAGGTCACTGGTTCAAACCCAGTATCGCCCACCATGAGAATCCCTCCCCACCGGAGGGATTTTCTCATTTACTCGGCAGTGCGGTCCTTCCACGACCGAACCACCCAGGGAGACGACATGACCGGCCAGAACCCACGCGCGACCAGGCCGCCGGGCCGGGTCCACACGATCGTCGGCGGCGTCTTCGGAGTCATGGCCATCCTGTTCTTCCCCATCCTGTTCGGCCCACTCGGAGCCATTTTGGGATTCATGGGTCACCGCAAGGGCGACAGGCCGCTGGGCACGTACGTCGGCGCCGGCTCGATCATGACCACGATCATCGGCATCACCCTGGGCGCCATCGCTAGCTCGGTGAGCTAGCACCACTCCTCGGGGCGGTCGTAGCCCTTCGCCGGCACCAACAGGTCAGCCTCGATCCAGCTGACTCCGAGGTGGTTGCCCACGCCTCCGGACACGACCGCGACCAAGGCAAACCATTTGCCCCCGCTGTCGCGACGCCACTCGATCAGCAGGCCCGGCCATGGCGTCAGGCTGCCGTACTCCTTGGACTGCTTGACCCACACGTGGCGGTGCGGCTGCCTGGCAGGGTCGCGCCGATCCCCCTCGGATCGGTCCACGAATCCCATCCGGCCATGATAGAACACCTGTTCGACTGGATGCGCCATAGGCCATCCGTGCGAGCAACTCCCCCGCCCGGAAGAACTGAATGAGGATCCGTCTTGTCAGATGCTCGAAACCGTCCTAATATCTTGTCGAAAATCTCTGTGATGTGACGGTTGTGGGGAGGCCTGGCATGACACGACGACGCAGGAGTTCAGGGTACGAATCACCGATTGCCGAGGACGAACTGAGCTGGCGGATGGGGTCCAGCGCGGGTCGTCGGCTCGAGGAACGACTCAGGTCGACTGGCTGGACGCGAGGCCGCACTCTCCCGGTGGAGGAGATCGCCGCAGAGGACTGACCTCGCGGTGCGGCGGAGTTGAGGGGCCCCGCGGTCGGCGATGCCCAGGGAGTGGGCCAGCGCCGGCGGCGGGGCTGCGTCCGTGCTGCATTTGGGAGTGGCTCGCTCGGACATCGGCAACGCTAGGCACGTCGTATTGACTTTTCCAGCGGAACCACATGAAACAATTCACCGCAATGATTTTGCAGTGCGCGGCAGCCAGTGGCCGTCAGGACCAAGCGGGCGCTCACGTCTCGACCCGTGCGCTTCGATGACCCCAGTGCGAATCCTCGAGACCCTGCTCGATCGCAACGTTGATCGCCGCCCCGATCAGCACCGCGATCGACAGGACGTACAACCACAACAGCACCGCGATGGGTGCGGCGAGCGGTCCATAGATCGACGTGCCGCCCGTCGAGAAGCCGAGAGCCCAGCGGACGAAGTAGCTGCCGAAGATCCACAGCAGCAACGTGAACACTGCCCCGGGCAGGCCAACCCGCCACTGCTTCCGCACCGGCACCGCCAGGTGGTAGAGCGTGGTGAGGAATCCGACCGACAACAGGAGCACCGCTGGCCAGTAGAAGTAGCGCAGGAAGGCGAACCTGTCGGTCAGGATGTCGGCCGCAACCTGCGGACCGGCCAGCACGAGCGGCACCAGGATGATCCCGACCAGCAACGCGATGATGTAGAGCGCGAACGACAGCGCCCGAGTCTTGACGATGCCGCGGTGTCCGCCGAGGCCGTAGATGATCGAGATCGTGTCGATGAAGACGTTGAGAGCACGCGAGCCGGACCACAGGGCGAGCACGAAACCAATCGAGATCACGTCGATGCGACCGGCCCCCAGCACGTCGTTGAGCGTCGGCGCTATGACCTGGTCGACGGTGTCGGGCGTCAGCGCCTGGGAAGCCAGTTCGATGACCCGGTCCTTGAGCACGTCGACCTTGGCCACGTCGTAGCGCTCCGCGACGAAGCCGATCGTGCCGGCCAGGCCGAAGACCAACGGCGGAAGCGACAGGATCGCGAAGAACGCCGCTTCGGCGGCCAGGCCCGTCACGCGATAGCGGAAGCAGCTGCTCACGGTGCGGGCGACAACCCTCTTGCCCGACTGGGCGACCCCCGGTCGGTCTACCGGTTCCACCACCATGGCTCTACCGTAGCGACATGGATCCCCTCCAGCGTGCACCTTCCAATCAGGCGATCCCGCTGGTCGGCTACAACGTCGCGACCGCCGACCGGGCCTTGATGGATTCCGTCGCTGCTTTCGGTGGCGTCCACGCCGCGGAGATCGCCGATGCGATCGAGCCGATGGGGCGCCTGGCCGGATCCGCCGAGACGCGCGAGCACTGGCACCTGGCCAACGAGAACGAGCCGGTCCTGCGTACCAACGACCGGTTCGGCAACCGCATAGACGAGGTCGACTTCCACCCGTCGTGGCACTGGCTGATGACACAGGGCGTCGGCTTCGGCTTGACCGCCGAGCCCTGGACGTCGGACTCCCCCGTCGCCCACCTGAAGCGTGCCGCCGGCTTCTTCACGTGGGGCCAGTCCGAGGCCGGGCACATGTGCCCGATCACCATGACATACGCCGTCGTGCCGGCTCTTCGAGCCGATGACGCACTCGCCAAGCAGTGGACCTCCGGGCTGGCGTCCCGCACGTACGACTTCGGGCTTCGCCCCCCAGAGGGCAAGGCTGGCCTGCTCGCCGGCATGGGAATGACTGAAAAGCAGGGCGGCTCGGACCTGCGCACCAACAGCACGATCGCCCGCCCCACCGAGACACACGGCGAATACCTGCTCACGGGCCACAAGTGGTTCACCTCGGCGCCCATGAATGACGTGATCCTCGTGTTGGCGCAGGCCACTGAAGGCATGACGTGCTTCGTGGTGCCGCGAGTGCGCCCGGACGGCACCCGCAACGCGCTGTCGATCGTGCGACTCAAGGACAAGCTCGGCAACCGGTCCAACGCATCCAGCGAGCTTGAGTTCAACGACGCGTACGCGACCCGGCTCGGCGACGAGGGCCGCGGCATCCGCACGATCATCGAGATGGTCTCGGCCACGCGGATGGATTGCATCCTCGGCTCGGCCGGCATCATGCGCAAGGCACTCGCCGAGGCGACGTGGCACGCGAGCCACCGGGCCGCCTTCGGCGCGACGCTGGCTGACCAGCCGGCGATGACCAACGTCCTCGCCGACCTGGCGGTCGAGAGCGAGGCGGCCACGATGGTGGCGCTGCGGCTGGCCTCCGCCGTCGACCGACCGGATGACCCGCACGAGCAGGCGCTGCGTCGGATCGGCCTGGCGCTGGAGAAGTTCTGGGTCTGCAAACGGACGCCATTCATGGTCGCCGAGGCGCTGGAGTGCCTGGGCGGCAACGGCTACGTCGAGGAGTCGGGGATGCCCCTGCTGTTCCGCGAGTCGCCGCTCAACTCGATCTGGGAAGGCAGCGGGAACGTCAACGCGCTCGACGTGCTGCGCGCGCTCGGGCGGGAGCCCGAGACTCTGGACGCGTGGATCACCGAGGTCGGCTCGGTCCGGGGTGAGGACAGGCGCCTGGACGCCGTCGTCGACGAGGTGCTGACCGAGCTCGCAGACCTGACCGACATCGAAGTGCGTGCGCGCCGCATCGCCGGCCGGATGGCCACGGCACTGCAGGGCACCGTCCTACTGAAGCACGGCGACCCGGCGGTCGCCGACGCCTTCTGCGCCTCGCGCCTCGGCGGCGACTGGGGCGGTACGTTCGGCACCCTCCCGCGCGGTCTCGATCTCGCGGGCATTGTTGCCCGCGCCATCCCTCACCTGGAGAGCTGAATGCGCCTTTTGTCCATGGCGGCCGCACTGGCCGCCACGATCACCCTTGTCTCGGCTCTGGCACTGCGCGCCGCAGATCCGATGCTCGCCGTCGCGGCCGTCGCGGCCGTCGCTGTGCTGTTCACCTGGTACGCCCAGCTGCACAGCACCGACGAGAGCTCGGGGCTCTGGCTGGCCAATCCGGCATCGGCTGTCACGCTCGCCATCGTGCGCCGCGGCTCGTGGTCGACGCTCCTGCCCGTCCTCGCTGCGCACACCGTCGGCGCGGTGCTCGGCGGGCTCGCCGCGCTCGCTCTGGATGACCGGCTTGGCCAGACCATTGTCTTCACCCAGCCGAGCCTCGTCGTGACCGCGGTGGGTGCCGCACTCGTCGGTCTCGTCGGCGCCTGGGCGACGCTCACGATCGACGGCGGCGGCCATGAGTCGTACGCCGCCGTGCCGGCGATCGTCGGAGGCGCGGTCCTGCCGCTCGGCCTGATCGCGGTGTTCCACCCGGCTGCCGTCGTCGGTCTGGCGACTGCCGGGCTCGTGCCGTGGGACGTGGCCCTGGTCGCTGCCGGGACGACGCTCGTCGCGTCGATCGTGGGTGCGTACGCCGTCGCGGTCCTCGTCCCGGCGGAGTGACACAGGTCACATCAGCAGCCGTTTCCCCGCGTGCGCTAGTCACGCCGTCTCACATTACGGACGGTCGTCTCAAATCATGAGATGATTGGTTGTCACCCCGGACGCATGTCCGCAGACTGGTCACATGATCGCTGCACAGACCCTCCGGCTCGTGGTACGCCTCCACGTTGACCTCGGTCGAGTGCACAACATGATGTGTCGCTGATCAACGCGCGACCTCTGTTCTGATCTCCAGTCTCGATCACACCAGGCGTGCGGCGACCTCGTCCGTGACGAAACCGGGTGATCGCCGTGTGCCCTGTCCAAGGGAATCCTCATGGCAACAGCCACCGAAACGGAAACACCCACACGTCAGGCGCGACCCCGACGCGGCGAGGGCCAGTGGGCGCTGGGCTACCGCGAACCACTGAACGCGAACGAGCAGTCCAAGAAGGACGACAACCCACTCAACGTCCGGGCCCGCATCGAGAGCATCTACTCCCAGCGCGGCTTCGACTCGATCGACCCGGGCGACATGCGCGGACGCTTCCGCTGGTGGGGCCTCTACACGCAGCGCAAGGCTGGCATCGACGGCGGCCGAACCGCGACCCTCGAGCCCGAAGAGCTCGAGGACAAGTACTTCATGCTCCGGGTCCGCGTCGACGGCGGACAGCTGAACCTTGCTCAGCTGCGGACGATCGCCGACCTTTCGCAGGCCTATGGTCGCGACTCCGCTGACCTGACAGACCGGCAGAACGTCCAATACCACTGGATCGACATCCGGGATGTCCCGACGATCTGGGAGCGCCTCGAGGCCGTCGGCCTCTCGACCCAGGAGGCGTGCGGTGACTGCCCGCGAGTCATTCTCGGCAGCCCCGTTGCCGGGGTGTCGCTGGATGAGATCATCGACGGCACGCCAGCGATCGAGCAGATCGAGCGCGAGTTCATCGGCGACCAGGCGTTCTCCAACCTCCCGCGCAAGTTCAAGACCGCGATCAGCGGCCACCCCGGCCACGACGTCGTCCCGCAGATCAACGACATCGCCTTTGCCGGCGCGGTGCACCCCCAGCATGGACCCGGCTTCGACCTCTGGGTGGGCGGCGGCCTCTCGACCAACCCCATGTTGGCGCAGCGGGTCGGCGTGTGGGTGCCGCTCGACGAGGTGGCCGACGTCTGGAAGGGCGTCACGAGCATCTTTCGCGACTACGGCTACCGGCGCCTGCGCACCCGTGCGCGGCTGAAGTTCCTGATTGCCGACTGGGGCGTCGAGAAGTTCCGCGAAGTGCTCGAGACCGAGTACCTCGGACGTACGCTCGTCCACCTCGACGCGCCCGAGGCGCCCGAGGCGCCCGCCACCCCGGCGGATCACGTCGGCGTGTTCCGGCAGACCGACGGCAAGTATTTCGTGGGCGCCGCGCCCACGGTCGGCCGCATCTCCGGCACGCTGCTGCACCAGGTCGCCGACATCGTCGAGGCCCACGGCAGCGACAGAATCCGCACGACGCCGATGCAGAAGCTGCTGGTCCTGGATGTCGAGGAGCATCGGGTCGAGTCACTCGTGGCCGCCCTCGCTGAGATCGGCCTCCACGCTCGCCCGTCGCAGTGGCGTCGCAACACGATGGCGTGCACGGGCATCGAGTTCTGCAAGCTCGCGATCGTCAACACCAAGGATCGCGCCAAGGACCTGATCGCCGAGCTCGAGCAGAGGGTGCCCGAGCTCGACTCCCCCATCACGGTCAACGTCAACGGCTGCCCCAACTCGTGCGCCCGCATCCAGACCGCCGACATCGGCCTCAAGGGCATGTTGGTCAACGACGCCGACGGCAACACCGTGGAGGGCTTCCAGGTGCACCTCGGTGGCGCGCTCGGGCTCGAGGCTGGCTTCGGTCGCAAGTTGCGGGCGCACAAGGTCGCCGGGGACCGCCTTCCCGACTACATCGAGAAGCTCTCCCGGACGTACCTCGAGCAGCGTGAGCACGGCGAGCCCTTCGCCCGGTGGGTCGCCCGAGCCGACGACGAGGTGCTGCGATGACCGCCCGCGCTGTGCCGTTTCACTGCCCCTACTGCGCCGACGAGGACCTGCGTCCCCACGGCGAGAAGCACGGCGAGTGGGAGTGCCGCTCCTGCCTCAGGGCATTCCGCCTCGGCTTCATCGGACAGCTCGCCCCCACCAACCTGACCACCCACGAGACACCCACTGCAGCACCAAACGGAAGGAGGACAGCATCATGACCGCACCAGCACTCATTGCTCTTGCGCATGGCAGCCGCGATCCGCGTTCTGCCCAGACGATCACAGCCCTGACGGAGTTGGTGGCGTGCATGCGTCCCGACCTCCGGATCGAGCCAGCTTTTCTCGACCTCGCCGAGCCCGACTTCGACGCCGCCGTCAACCGGCTGGTGGCCGAGGGACACCAGGAGATCGTGGTGGTGCCGTTGCTGCTCACCGAGGCGTTCCACGCCAACATCGACGTGCCGAGCGTCATCGCGGCCGCTCTGGCGCGGCACAACGGCATCTTGATCGAGGCCACGAAGGTGCTCGGCATCGAGAATGCGTTCTTCCACATCCTCGACAAGCGTCTGCGCGACGCGCTCTCGCTCAACAAGGTGCGTGAGCTCGATGCCCTCGTGCTCGCGGGCGCCGGCTCGTCCGACCCGCTGGCCAACGCGGCCATCTCCCGGGCTGCCCGGGCCTGGGGCGCGCACCACAAGCTGCCGACGATCGCGGCGTTCGCCTCGAGCGTTCCGCCGGCCGCCGGTGAGGCAGTCCGCGCCCACCGGGCGGACGGACGCCGACACATCGCGGTTGGCCAGCTGTTCCTCGCACCTGGCGTCCTGCCGGACCGGGTGACCGAGCTGGCGTACGAGGCCGGGGCCGTCGCGGTGGCCGAGCCGCTGGGCGTCGACGACGAGATCGCCCGGGTCATCCTGGCGCGGTACGCCGTCGGTGCGGTCGACCTCGTCCCGCTGGAACCGCTGTCGGCCTGAGCCGCGTGGGTCGAGCGCGCTACATCGTCGCGAGACGTGCGCGCTCGGCCTCGACGGCGAAGTCGGCGACCGGCCACTCCAGGTCGAGGGCGCGCAGCTGTTCCAGCAGCAGCGCTGCCACGGCCCAGTTGCGGTACCACTTGCGACCACTCGGCACGATGTGCCACGGGGCGTGCGCGGTCGAGCAGCGCTCGAGCGCCAAGGCGTACGCCCGCTGGTAGTCGCCCCACAGCATGCGCTCGTCGAGGTCGCCGGTGTTGTACTTCCAGTGCTTGCTGGGGTCATCCAGCCGGGCGGCCAGTCGTTCCGCCTGATCGTCGGCGGTGATGTGCAGGAAGCACTTGATGATGACCCCACCGGAGTCCGTGAATGCCTGCTCGAAGTCGTTGATCGCGCTGTAGCGACGCTCGATCTCCTCGGGGGGCGCGAGCTGGCGGACCCGGCCGATCAGCACGTCCTCGTAGTGCGACCGGTCGAAAACGCCGATCATCCCCGGGCCGGGCAGCGCCCGCTCGACCCGCCACAGGAAGTCGTGCTCGAGTTCTTCGGGTGATGGCTTCTTGAACGAGGTGATGGTCAGTCCCTGGGGATCGACCAGGCCCGCGACGTGGCGGATGATGCCGCCCTTGCCCGAGGTGTCCATGCCCTGCAGGACGACCAGCACCCGTGCGTTGCTCGACTCGGCCCGACCACCGGCGAACAGCTTTTCTTGCAGGTCGCTGAGCTCCTTCCCCATCTCGGCGAGGTGCTTCGCGGCGTCGTCCTTCTTGCCAGAGAAGCCCGTAGTGGCCCGCGAGTCGTATGCCGAGAGGTCGACCGGCGCTGTGATGGTGAGCTGGGCATCGAGAGACTTGGCCATGTCGGCAGTATGCCCGACGGGTGGCGCAGCACGCATGACGTACGAGCGCCGTAGACTCCTGCACATGTATGACGTCGCACTCCTCATCGAACGCCAGCTCAACGAACTCGACGCAGATCAGATCATCGCGCTGCACGAAGGTCTCGACGACACGATCGGCTACCACCTGCTGCTGCCGGTGGAGAGCTCGCAGGCGATCCTGACGTCCTCGATGAGCGCCCTCGGCTCGGGGCAGATCACGCCGATCACCGAGCCCGACGCGATCGAAGAGGTGCAGCAGCAGATCGTCAAGGCCGGCCAGTCCGAGCTCGACGCGAGCGCGGCCCTGCTCCGTGAGCGAGGCCAGCAGGTCTCGGCGGTGCTGACCGAGGGCGACCCAATCGACGCACTCCTCGAGCTCGTGACGTCCAGCGGGTCTTCGGAGGTCATCATCCTCACTGAGCCGCACATCGTGCGCGAGTTCCTGCAGCTGGACTGGACGTCGCGGGCGCAGCGCAAGCTCGACGTGCCCAGCGTCCACCTGCTCGAGCACGTGCCGTTCGACGCCCAGCGCTGATCCGGCGCCGGCTGGCCCTGCCACGTAGGCTTGAGACATGGCTTACGACGTGGAAAAGACCGACCAAGAGTGGAAGGCCGAGCTGAGCGCGGCCGAGTTCGATGTGCTGCGCAAGGCTGGCACGGAACGTCCGTTCAGCTCGTCGTACGAGACGGATCCGACGGTCGGCGTCTACGAGTGCCGCGCCTGCAGCGCCGAGCTGTTTCGCAGCGATACCAAGTTCGATGCGCACTGCGGCTGGCCGGCGTTCTACTCCCCGCTCGCCGAGGACCGCGTCGAGTACATCGAGGACCGCTCGATGTTCGGCGGCGTACGCACCGAGGTGCGCTGCGCCCGATGCGGCTCGCACCTCGGCCACGTGTTCAAGGGCGAAGGCTTCCCGACTCCCACCGACGAGCGCTTCTGCATCAACGGCGTGAGCCTGCAGCTCCGCGCCGACTCCTGAGTCACCTCGCCTTCCCGCTGAGCCTGACGTTTGTGTCGTGTCCGTCCGGCGATTCGCGACAAAAAGGTCAGGCTCAGCGGGGTCAGGGCCAGAGTTCGGTGAGCTCGGTGACGGTGTGCGCGCGGCCCGTGTAGAACGGGACCTCTTCGCGTACGTGGCGACGGGCCTGGCTGGCCCGCAGCTCGCGCATCAGGTCGACGATGCGGTGCAGCTCGTCGGCCTCGAACGCGAGCATCCACTCGTAGTCGCCCAGTGCGAACGAGGCGACCGTGTTGGCCCGCACGTCGGGATAGTCCCGGGCCTGCATGCCGTGCTCGCGCAGCATCTCGCGACGCTCCTCGTCGGGCAGCAAGTACCACTCGTACGACCGGACGAACGGATAGACGCAGACGTACGGGTGGGTCTCATCCTCGGCCATGAACGCCGGGATGTGCGACCGGTTGAACTCCGCCGGCCGGTGCAACGCCATCTGCGACCACACCGGCGCCATGCGGGCGCCCAGGGCCGTACGTCGGAACGCGTTGTAGGCGGCCTGCAGCGCGTCGCTGGTCGGCGCGTGCCACCAGATCATCAGGTCGGCGTCGGCCCGCAGGCCACTCACGTCGTAGGTGCCACGCACGATGACGTCGTCAGCCGCGAGCTTGGCGATCAGCTCGTCGACCTCGGCCGCGATCTCGGCGCGTGGAGCGTCGCCCAGGACCTTCTCGATCCGGAACACCGACCACATCGTGTAGCGGATCGTGTCGTTGATCTCCTTGGCCAGTTTGCCCTTGTTCGCGATGGTGCTCATGCGTCTATTGTCCCAGCGTCCAGAAGTCGCCGTGCGGCCGCCCGACCCGAGGCGATGACCGCCGGGATGCCGACGCCGCGATAGGCCGCACCGCAGACCTCGAGCCCACGCACCGAGGCGACAGAACGCTCGATGGTGGCGACCCTGTCGAGGTGACCGACGTCGTACTGCGGCAGCGCCCCTCCCCAGCGCTGCACCACCGCGTCGACCGGTTCCGCAAGTCCGCCGAACGCCGCACGCAGGTCGGCCAGTGCGCCCGCGGTGATGGCGCGATCGTCGTGCTGGAGGAGCGTCGCCTCGCCCGCACGCCCGACCGAGGCGCGGATGACCGTACGTCCGGTGTCCGCGACCCAGCCCCACTTGTTGGACGACACGGTCGCCGCCTTGATGAACTTCCCGTCGACGGGCGGGACCAGGAAGCCGGATCCTTCGAACGCCGGCGGCTCGTCGAGCACGTACGTGACGATCGCCATGCTGGCGTAGTCGATCGCGGCGAGCGCGAAGGCGGCATCGGGTGCATCCTCGGCGATCAGTCGCGCGGCGGCCGGTGCCGGGGCCGCCACCACGACGGCATCCACGTCAAGATGCTCGACGCCGGTCGTCGGCCCGACCGAGAGACGCCAGCCGTCCGTCGTCCGAGTGATCGCGCGGACCGTCGAGTCGAGCCGGACCTCCAGGCCGGGGGTCGCCGCGACAGCGGCCGGCAGCTGGCCCACTCCCCCGACAAGTCCGGCGAACACCGGGCCGCTCGCCGTCGCAGCGGCCCGAGCCGCGGTGGCGCCGGCGAGCAGGTCGGGGCCCAAGGCGGCTATCTGAGGGGTCGTGGCACGCAGCGACAAGGCCTCGGTGTGACCGGCATAGACACCGCCCAGCAATGGCTCTACGAGACGGTCAAGTACGTCCCGACCGAGCCGCGTGGCGACGAAGTCCGCAACGGAGACGTCCTCGTCCGGCACCGGAAGCACATGCGGATCGTCGACCCGGGCGATACCGGAGGCAGCCAGCTCGGTCAGATCGGCGGGGATGCCCATAACCGTGGCAGGCATGGGTCGCAGCTCGCCATGGGTCCAGATGGACGCCGTGATGGTGTGCGGGTTGACCATCTTGCCGTCGAGTCCGACTGCCGCGATCAGGTCCAAGCCTTCGGGTCGGCGAGCCAGGATCGACTCGGCCCCGAGGTCCAGCGTCAGATCGCCGACCGAGCCCAGCCGGAGCTTGCCACCGAGTCGGTCCGAGCCCTCCAGAATGACGACGTCCGCGCCGCTGGAGGCCAGCTCGTACGCCGCGGCCAGCCCGGCCATGCCACCACCGACGACTGCGACACGCATGTCAGGAGGCGGTGGACTCGTAGCCGTGCACGAAGTCGACCAGGCGCGCCAGCGAGTCCGGATCGGTGGCGGGAAGCACCCCGTGGCCCAGGTTGAAGACATGCCCTTCGGCCGCGCTTGCGGCATCGATGATCTGCGCGGCGCGGGAGTGCACGAACTCGGTCGGCGCGAACAGCGTCGTGGGATCGAGGTTGCCCTGGACCGCGCGCCCAGGCCCGACCCGCCGGACGGCCTCGTCCATCGGCACCCGCCAGTCGACGCCGACGACGTCAGCGCCCGCGTCGCCCATCGAGTGCAGCAGCTCGCCGGTGCCCACGCCGAAGTGAATGCGCGGCACACCGAGGTCAGCCACCGAGTCCAGCACGGCGGCCGAGTGTGGCTTGACGTACGTCTCGTAGTCCGCGAGCGACAGCGTGCCAGCCCACGAGTCGAACAGCTGGACCGCAGAGGCGCCGGCCTCGACCTGCAGTCGGAGGAACTGACCGGCAATCGCGGCCATCCGGCCCAGCAGGGCGTGCCACAGATCTGGCTCGGAGTACATCAGCTGCTTGGTCAGTCGGTGGTCACGCGAGGGCCCGCCCTCGACGAGGTAGGACGCCAGGGTGAACGGTGCGCCCGCGAAGCCAATCAGCGGTGTCGTGCCCAGCTCGCCGACCAGGGCCGTGACGGCGTCGGTGATCGGGCTGACGTCGTCCGGCTCGATGTCGCGGAACTGCGTGAGTTGTGCGGCCGAGCGGATCGGATCCGCGACGACCGGTCCGACGCCCGGCACGATGTCCAGATCGACGCCGATCGCCTTGAGCGGCACGACGATGTCAGAGAAGAAGATCGCCGCATCGACGCCGTAGCGGCGTACGGGCTGCATCGTGATCTCGACGACCATGTCGGTCCGAAAGCACGACTCGAGCATCGCGGTGCCCTCGCGCAGTGCGAGGTACTCAGGGAGCGAGCGGCCAGCCTGGCGCATGAACCACACCGGCGTGTGATCGGGTCGCTCCCCTCGGCAGGCTTGGAGGAAAGCGCTGTCGGTCATCGTCGAGGTCACTCGCCCAGTGTCTCAGGTCGTGCGGAGTGTCGGGGCTGTGGCCTGACCCTTCCGCGCCTACCATCACAGGGTGGGAGCCCGAAGCGAGATCGACCGCACCCCCGCACGATTCACGGCTGCGGTAGAGCAGGTACGCCAGGCAGTCCTCCGACCTGAGGTCGTGGTGGACGAGATGCCTGCGCCCCAACGCATCGCGCCGCACGCCTTCGCGATGAGCGGAGACGTCCTTGTCGGCGAGGACGAGCTGGCGACGGGCCGCTTCATTCTGCTGCACGATCCGGCCGGCAACGACGCGTGGGGCGGCACATTCCGCTGTGTCACGTTCGCACGTGCCGACATCGACGCAGACATGGCCGCCGATCCTGTGCTCCCGAGCGTCGGGTGGAGCTGGCTGACCGAGGCCCTCGAGGCGTACGGCAGCGAATACACCGCGGCCAGTGGCAGCGTCACGGTCGTGAGGTCCGAAGGCTTCGGCGAGATGGAGGCCGACGGTTCGGACGCACAGATCGAGGTGCGCGCCTCATGGACGCCGCTGGCCGACGAATCGACCGCCGGCATGGACTCACATGCCGCCGCGTGGTCCAACCTGTTGTGTGCCATCGCCGGCCTGCCACCCTTGGCGCCCGGCGTGATCCCGTTGCAGCGCAGGCGTGGTGTGCGTTGACCGTCTCCGAACCGACCACCCCCGACGAGACCCCCACCGACGAGACCCCCACCGACGATGTGGCGCCAGCGCCGGTCGTGCCCGAGGCCCCTCGGCTGGAGCTGCGAGACCCGTTGCCGCCCGTCGTCAACACTCCCGAGCTGCTGCAGCAGACCTGCGAGCGCATCATGGCGGGCACCGGGCCGATCGCCCTGGACGCCGAGCGGGCGTCGGGCTACCGCTATTCCCAGCGCGCCTATCTCGTGCAGGTCCGTCGCGAGGGGTCCGGCACCCACCTGATCGATCCCATCGCCTTCGACAGCCTGGTGCCGCTCGACACGGCATTCGACGGCAACGAGTGGATCCTGCACGCTGCCAACCAGGACCTGATGTGTCTGGCCGAGGTCGGCCTCTACCCCGAGTCGCTGTTCGACACCGAGCTCGCCGGACGCCTGCTCAACCTCCCCCGCGTCGGCCTGGCCGCGCTCGTCGAGCACTACCTCGGACTGAGCCTGGCCAAGGAGTTCTCCGCGGCCGACTGGTCCACCCGACCCCTGCCTGAGCCCTGGCAGGTCTACGCAGCCCTGGACGTCGAGGTGCTCGTCGAGCTCCGCGACCTGATCGACGCCGACCTGCAGAAGGCCGGCAAGCGCGAATGGGCCGCCGAGGAGTTCGAGGCCCTGCTGTCGTTCCAGGGCCCGCCTGAGCGCAAGGAGCCCTGGCGGCGCACCTCCCACCTTCACAAGGCCCGCGGGCGCCGTGCCCTGGCGCTGGTCCGCGAGCTCTGGGAGGCCCGCAACGCGATCGCTGAGGCCCGCGACACGACCCCGGGTCGGATCCTCCCGGACGCCTCGATCCTCGAGATCGCGATCACGCCCCCGGAGAGCATCGCGGCCCTCAAGAGCATGCGGATCATGCGCAATCGTGGGCCTCGCCGATTCGCCGCGGAGTGGTTCGAAGCCGTCGAGCGCGGACTCACACTGCCCGAGGCCAAGTTGCCGACCGCGAGCCAGCGCGTCGACGGTCCCCCGCCTCCGCGGTCGTGGGCCGACAAAAATCCTCCTGCAGCGGGCCGTCTGGCCCGTAGCCGCGAGGTCGTCGTCGGACTGGCCGGCCAGCATGACCTCCCCACCGAGAACCTGATCAGCCCCCAACTCGTCCGCAACCTCGCGTGGGAGCCGCCCGCCGAGATCACGGCCGGCGCCGTGAGCGCGGCGCTGACGGCTGATGGTGCGCGGGCCTGGCAGATCGGCCTGATCGTCGAGCCGATCACCATGGCCCTGCAGGAGCCGACCAGCTGAGAGCCGGTCACCGGCAAGGTCACACCATTTTGCTGTACAAGGTTAGCCACTCCTAAGTTACGATCATGGAGTGTTCGGAAACTTCCTGATCGGGCTGCGCGAGGGCCTCGAAGCCAGCCTTATCGTGAGCATCCTGATCGCCTACCTCGTCAAGACAGGTCGGCGGCACGAGATCCGGTTCGTGTGGGCCGGCGTCGCCGCCGCCCTGGCCCTGGTCGTGGTCGCCTTCACGATCATCACCGTCGTGTTCGACCAGCTGTCCTTCACCGCCCAGGAGATCGTCGGCGGCACGCTGTCGATCCTGGCGGCCGCGCTGGTCACGTGGATGATCTTCTGGATGCGTCGCACCGCCCGCGGGCTCAAGCGTGAGCTCGAGGGCCAGATGGCTGATGCGCTCGCGCTCGGCCCCATCGCCCTGGGCAGCGTCGCCTTCCTCACGGTCGGACGCGAGGGCCTCGAGACGGCCGCGATCCTGTGGTCCACGATCGTCGGCAGCACGACCAGCACGCCGTTCGTCGGTGCCGCGGCCGGCATCCTTGTCGCGGTCGGCCTCGGGTTCCTGATCTACCGGGGAGCGATCAAGGTCAACCTCGGCAAGTTCTTCACGGTCACCGGCGCCCTCCTGATCGTCGTGGCCGCCGGCGTCCTGGCCTACGGCATCTTCGACCTCCAGGAGGCCGGGGTCCTGCCCGGGTTCACCAGCCGCGCCTTTGACATCAGCTCGACGATCCCACCGGACAGCTGGTACGGCACGCTGCTCAAGGGCACGGTCAACTTCCAGCCCGACCCGTCCTGGCTGCAGGTCGTGGCCTGGACCGCGTACGTCATCCCGGTCCTGTGGCTCTACCTGCGCCAGCCCAAGCCAGTCGCTGCACCGCCGGTCGAGCAGCCTGCACGCACGGTCTGATCTGGCCCACCCGGCTAACGTGGGGTCATGACTGCGGCACTTGGCCACCGGGCCCGCGGATGAGCGACTTCAAGAAGCCTTCCTTGCCCGGATCCGCGCTGTTCGAGGCGCAGGCCGACGGAGCAGATCCCGCCGAGATGACCGCGGCCGGCCACCGCATCGCCAACCTGCTGGTGCGCGGACCCCGGTCCGACGACGACCAGGGGCTCGTCGATCGGGTGCTGCACCTGGCCGACGCGGAGGGCCTCGGCGCGATCGCCGACCTCTGGTCGCACGCCGCTGCCGACAGCCTGGCCGGAGCGCTCTGGCGGCTCTACCTGTTGCGCACGTGGGTCTACCGTCAGCCCGAGCAGGCTGCGCGCGAGTTCTCGTCCGGCAAGGCGTACGCACCCGTGCACGAGGTGCTCGCCGGGGTCGTCGACCCGCCTGGTCCCGAAGAGGTCATCGAGCTCGTCGACACCGTCGTGCGCGGGATCGTCGGTCCCGACTTCGACGTGACACTGGATCGCGCCGCGTCCTTCGCGCACATCGTGGGCGTCGGTCGGGCACAGCTTGAGAGCGGCGATCCGCAGAGCGCCGCCAAGCTCGTCGACACCGCCCTTCACCTGCGCCGGGCCGCCGTCCTGGAGCGCGCGTCGCAGCTGCACTGAACTCGCGACTCGGCGTCCTTGAGTTGCGCCGATGCTCGGTTAGGCTGGTGCACGCGTCGGGCTGTGGTAGCCCCGGGTCCCAAAATTAGCCGCCTAGAGCGGCCACGCGCCGTGAGGCGCTTCCCAGCCCGACGTGACCCTCACCCTCGTGGCGCGAACGTCGTGTAGGACTGCGTCGGCCGGCCGATCAGCGCGAGCTCGTCGAGGTCCTCCGGCGACGGGATCCACCCGCCGGCCTTGGCGTTCGCCGCGACCTGCTCGGGCCGGGTCGCGCCCGCGATGACGCTCGTGACCGCCGGTTGCGCCGCGAGGCCACCGATCGCGAGGTCGAGGATCGAGATGTCTCGTGCGAGGGCGTACGCCTCGAGCGCCTCGATGCGTTCCCAGTCGGCATCCTGCAGCCGCTGGGACTGAACGGCGAGACGCGTCCCCTCGGGCGCCCCCTCCCCGCGTCGGTACTTGCCGGTCAACAGCCCGTAGGCGAGCGGGAAGTACGGCAGGAGGCCGACACCCAGCGAGAGACACGCCGGCGCCAGCTCGACCTCGGCGGTGCGGTTGTAGAGGGAGTACTCATTCTGCGCGGTGACGAAGGACTCCAGCCCGGCCGTGCGCGCGACCCAGTCGGCATCCACGACCTGCCAGGCCTGCAGGTTGGAGCAGCCGATGGCCCGCACCTTGCCCTCGACCACCAGCTCGGACATCGCGCCCAACGTCTCCACGATTGGAGTCGATGGATCGGGCGTGTGCAGCTGGTAGAGATCGATGTAGTCGGTGTCGAGCCGCCGCAGGCTCGCCTCGACGGCCGTTCGGACGTACTCCGCTGTGCCGCGGCGACCACCGTCGTCCCCGTTGGCACCTTGCATGTCCATGCCGAACTTCGTCCCGATGAGGACCTGGTCGCGGCGCACCCCGAGAGCCTGCCCCCGCAGCTCCTCGCTCTGCCCGATGCCGTACGTGTCGGCGGTGTCGAAGAAGTCGATGCCGTGCTCGAAGGCCGCGTCGACCACGGCCCTGGTCTGGTCGGCATCGATCCGGCTGCCGAAGGCATTGCAGCCGAGTCCCACGGTCGAAACGGTCAGGTCGCTGGTGCCGAGCGGTCGTCGTGTCGTCATCACGCCAGCCTAGGCATGGACGTGAGTATGCCGTGGCTCACACCCGCTGTTCCGTCATGTCGTGGCCACCCACGCGTCTCCACCTCAGTTGTCCCACCGGCTCCTCCAGGGGATCGGTGGGACGACGCTGGGTTGTCTTCACCGTCGCACGCCCGGTTAGACTCACCCGATGTCCAGGATGCCCGCGGTGCGCAGGAGTGCCGCCGGGCTGGCTGCCGCACTCATTGCTGCCATGCTCGTGACCTTCGGCGGTCACCCTGGGATGTCGGCATCGCGGCCCATGACTGGCTCCACACACGCTGGGGTCTTGGTCAAGCCGGGGCGACTCCCACCGTCCGTCACCGCCAACCAGCACGCTCATGTGCTCCCGCACCTCGACCTCGCAGCGACGCTGCAGGTCGTGACACCGCACGTGCCACAGGTCGGGACAGTCACTGCTCCAGGCGCGGTCGTGACACGACCAGGACGTGACCTCGTCGTCGCAACCGGACGGGCACCGCCGGCTGCGTGAGCCGCGCCGCCTCCCGTCCATCCGCGCCCTCGCCGGCGTACTTCCGTGAAAGTCATCCATGTTGTCCCGTGCTCCCGTGTGGCGTGCCGTCGCTGCCTTCTTCGTCATCGCCATCTCCCTGATCTTCGCGCTCACCAGCTCGGCCAAGCTCGGCCTTGACCTGCGTGGCGGGACCCAGATCGTGCTCCAGACCAAGGACTCCGACCGAGTCAAGGCTGATGCCGAGTCAACCGATCGGGCGCTCAGCGTGCTGCGCGGCCGCGTCGACGCGCTGGGCGTCGCCGAGCCGACCCTGGCGCGCTCCGGCGAGACTCGCATCATCATCGAGCTTCCCGGCCTGCAGGACCCTCGCGAGGCAGCCAAGATCATCGGCCAGACAGCGCAGCTGTCGTTCCACGAGGTCCTCGGCACTCCCGCGGCAGGCGACGAGCCGGGCGAGGGCGAGCAAGTCCTCAACGATGAGAGCGGTCAGCCCATCCTGGTCGGCGAGCCGCTCCTGGACGGCAACGGCGTCTCGGACGCAGTGGCCCAGACCGAGCAGCAAGGTCTCGGCGAGTGGCTGGTCAACGTCGACTTCAACGGCCAGGGCCGGGACGGATGGAAGCAGCTCGTGTCCGACGCCTGCGCCAACCCGGCAGCCGGCAACCGGGTCGCGATCGTGCTGGACGACGAGGTCATCTCGTCCCCCGGCGTGGTTCCCGCGCTGTGCGCCTCGGGCGGCGGCAACAGCACCAGCATCAGCGGCAGCTTCACCCAGGCCTCGTCCAAGGACCTGGCCCTGCTGATCAAGGGCGGCGCCCTCCCGGTGCCGGTCGAGACCATCGAGCAGAGGACCGTCGGGCCAACGCTCGGCAAGGTCGCGATCGACGCGTCGATCGAGGCAGCGATCATCGGCATCGTTCTCACCGGCTTGTTCATCATGTTCATCTACCGGCTTGTCGGCTTTCTGGCCACCATCGCGCTGGGGTCGTACGCCCTCATCTCCTACGGACTGCTGGTCTGGCTCGGAGCCACCCTCACCCTGCCCGGGCTCGCGGGCTTCGTGCTTGCCGTCGGACTGGCGATCGACGCCAACGTGCTGGTGTTCGAGCGCGCACGCGAGGAGTACGCCGAGCGGATGGCCGGAGGTCTCTCACCCGCGCTCAACACCGGTTTCAGCAAGGCATGGTCGGCAATCATCGACTCCAACGTGACGACGCTGCTGGCCGCTGCCCTGCTGTTCTTCTTCGCTTCGGGGCCGGTCAAGGGATTCGGCGTCACGCTCTCGATCGGTGTTGTGGCCTCGATGTTCTCGGCCCTCGTGGTCGCGCGGGTACTGAGCGAGTGGGCCATGCGGCGGTCCTACGTCCGCGGACACCCGCAGCTCAGCGGCATCGCCGGGACGGGGCGCATCCGCAAGTGGCTGACCGAGAGCGGCCCCGACCTGATGAAGCGCAGCGGGACCTGGATCGCTGCCACCGTGGTCGTGGCGATGTTATCGATCGGTGGCATCGCGCTGCGTGGTCTCGACCTCGGTGTCGAGTTCACCGGCGGCCGCCTGCTGGAGTACTCGACCTCGCAGACCGTCGAGGTCGAGAAGGCGCGTGAAGCCGTCGGTGAGGCGGGGTTCCCGAAGGCCGTCGTGCAGTCGTCGTCGGGCGACGGCGGCGCCGAGAACATCACCGTCCGCGTCGACGACATCACCAACGATGAGGCGTTCAAGATCGAGACCGCTCTCGCGGGGGTCGCGGGAGACGTCGAGAAGGAGCGCGACGAGCTGATCGGCCCGAGCCTCGGCAAGGAGCTGCGCGACAAGGCCCTGATCGCGTTCGCGATCGCGATCGCAGCACAGATGATCTACCTGGCCTGGCGGTTCAGGTGGACGTACGCAGCTGCGGCCGTCCTGTCGATGACATCGGTCGTGCTGACCGTGGTCGGCACGTTCGCATGGTGGGGCAAGCCGATCGACGGGGTCTTCCTCGCGGCGGTCCTGTCGATCATCGGTCTGGCGGTCAACGACACGATCGTGGTGTTCGACCGGATCCGTGAGCACACTGCGGCGAACCGCAGCCGTCCGCTGCGCGATGTGGTCAACGAGGCGATCCTGCAGACCATCCCCCGCACGATCAACACCGGGCTGGGTGCAATGTTCATCCTCGCGGCGCTTGCGTTGCTTGGCGGCGACTCCTTGACCGACTTCGCGATCGCACTGTTGATGGGTCTGTCGTTCGGCATCCTGTCGACGATCTTCACCGCGTCGGCCTTTGCGGTCGTGCTCGAGGAGCGCTGGCCGTTCGACCCGTCGAACCCGCGCAAGCGAGTCGTCGACCCGTACGCGAATGTCGACGACGGCCGATCCACCGGTGCGGTCATATGAGCGCGCCAGCGAGCCCTAGGGTGTGGGGATGACGTCGACACCGCCGGAGTCCGGACAGCCAGACGAGCCGACCCAGTCGTTCGCGAGCGAGGGCGGCGAACCCGACTACGGCCGGGTCGCCCCGCCTCCCGGTGGACAGCCGCCGCCTGGCGCCTATCCCCCGCCGCCGCCCGGCTACGGACCGCCACCCGGCGGGATGCCGCCTCCGGGTCAGGCGTACGGCGCGAACCCAGCTGCGCCGTGGGGTGTCCACCCGGTGACCGGGATCCCCTACTCCGACAAGCAGAAGCTCATCGCCGGCCTGCTGCAGATCTTGGTGCCGTTTGGCATCGGCCGGTTCTACATCGGTGACACGGGGCTCGGTATCGCACAGCTCCTGGTCACGATCTTCACCTGCGGGATCGGCGCGTTGTGGCCGTTCATCGACGGCATCGTGATGCTCGTCGGCGATCCGAACGACGCCCAGGGTCGGCCGCTGCGTCCCTGAACAGGCGTGCGGACATCCACAGCTGGGACATCCGGGGGCTGACAAAAGCCGGTGCTCTTCGGTAGTTTTTTGCCATGCGATTCGGGGGAATTGTCCTGGTGGTGCTGCTGACCCTGGCGGCGTGCTCGTCAGACCCTGCTCCCAGGGAGCCCGCCTCCGGCGCGTCATCAGCCACGCCGACCACGACGCCGCCGACCATGCCAGCGCAGGCCAAGCTGGACTCTCCCGAAGGCGCTGCGGCCTTCGTCAAGCACTACATCGATGTCTTCAACTACGCCGCCGCAACGGGTGACGTCGATGAACTGAGCCGGCTGTCCGATCCGGATTGCGAAGGCTGCCAGCGCTACATCACGCTCTACCGCGACACCTATGAAGCCGGCGGCTACTTCAAAGGTGGCGAGTGGAACCTGAGCGAGCTTCGGATGCGGTATCGACTACCCCAGACTCTCGCCACAACAACCGTGACTACCGACGAAAGCAGATATCGCGACACTGGATCGAGCGAGGAGAAAATCGATCCTCCCGACAAAGCGAAGGTCAGTTTCGGTCTCTCCCGAGACGACAACCTGTGGAGCATCTTGCAACTCGGCCTTGGAGCGGTTTCATGATTCGCAGCAACGTCGCGCTCACAGCGATGCTCATTCTGCTCGTGGCTCCAACATCGTCCGGGATCGACGTTGATCCATCAGATCACGGGCCTTCTGTTGGCCTTAAAGCCATCCGCGTCTACGGCGGAAACATGGAGATCGTTCAGCGCCCTTTGAGAGGACCCGTGATTCATCGGGATCCGGTGGACACGGTGTGCCAGGTGGATGCCGTCGAGGAGATCCAGTGCTACGCGCAGACGCCGGACTCGGAGGCGGCTGGTGATCCGGAGGGGCGTGACCTGACCGAGGGCGACATCGTCCGGGCCGTGCGGGAGATCGGGCTGCCGAGTCTCGCGGTGCGCATCCAACCAGGCGACGAGACCCTCGTGAACATTCCGACGATCTTCTACACGCTGCCTCAGGAGTTCGCTCGCAACATCAACCTGCTGGGCTTCAACATCGACCTGACCGCCGACCCCGTGAGCTATCGCTGGGTCCACGGCGACGGGACGACCTCGACGACCAGCCGCCCGGGCGCCCCATATCCCGCTCTGGACGTGACGCACCGCTACCGCGTTCCGGCCAAAGCCGTGCGCCCGCGCGTCGACGTCACCTACCGCGTGCACTACCGCGTCGACGGGGGTGGGTGGCAGACGGTCGGGCAGACCCTCGAGGCCTCGGGGCCAGCCGCCGCGCTCGACGTTGATGAGGCTGCGCCGGTCCTCACCAAGCCGTGACGCCGCCCCGCTCGAGGTAGCCAGAGGAATGCAAGAATGGGCCGTATGCCCATTGCGAATCACATTGTTGACCTGATCGGCAACACCCCGCTGGTCCGACTCAACTCGGTCACCTCCGCCGGATCGGCGACCGTGGCCGCCAAGATCGAGTACATGAACCCCGGCGGCAGCGCCAAGGACCGCATCGCGGTCAAGATGGTCGACGCCGCCGAAGCCTCCGGAGCCCTCAAGCCCGGCGGCACGATCGTCGAGCCGACCTCCGGCAACACCGGCGTCGGTCTCGCGCTGGTCGCCCAGCAGCGCGGCTACGAATGCATCTTCGTGTGCCCCGACAAGGTCAGCGAGGACAAGCGCAACACGATGCGCGCGTATGGCGCCACCGTCGTCGTGTGTCCGACCTCGGTCCCGCCCGAGCATCCCGACAGCTACTACAACGTGTCCGACCGACTGGTCCGCGAGACCGAGGGTGCGTGGAAGCCCGACCAGTACTCCAACCCCGCGGGTCCGCAGAGTCACTACGAGACGACCGCCCCCGAGATCTGGGCTGACACCGACGGCAAGGTGACGCACTTCGTGGCTGGCGTCGGCACGGGCGGCACCATCACGGGCGTCGGTCGCTATCTCAAGGAGGTGTCCGGCGGCAAGGTCAAGGTCATCGGCGCCGACCCCGAGGGATCGGTGTACTCCGGCGGCACAGGCCGCCCCTACCTGGTTGAGGGCGTCGGTGAGGACTTCTGGCCCAGCGCCTACGACCCGTCGATCCCTGACGAGATCATCGCGGTCTCGGACGCCGACTCGTTCGAGATGACTCGCAGGCTCGCCCGCGAGGAAGGACTGCTCGTTGGCGGATCCTGCGGCATGGCCACGGTGGCCGCGCTCAAGGTCGCCGAGACGGCCGGGCCCGACGCCCTGATCGTGGTGCTGCTGCCCGACGGCGGCCGCGGCTACATGTCCAAGATCTTCAACGATGACTGGATGTCGTCCTATGGCTTCCTGCGCGAGCCGCTCGACGGTCAACCAGACCAGATGACTGTCGGCGATCTGCTGCTCAGCAAGTCCGGCGGAATGCCGGCGCTGGTGCACACGCACCCCGCGGAGACGATTCGCGACGCGATCGAGATCCTGCGCGAGTACAACGTCTCGCAGATGCCCGTCGTCGGTGCCGAGCCACCCGTCGTGATCGGCGAGGTTGCCGGCAGCGTCAACGAGCGCGCGCTGATCAGCGCGGTGTTCGAGGGACGCGCACAGCTGACCGACCCGGTGTCCAAGCACATGGAGCCGGCCCTGCCGCTGCTCGGCTCGGGTGAGAGCCTCGACGCCGCCCTCAAGGCGCTCAGCGTCAGCGATGCCGTCATGGTCATCGAGGACGGCAAGCCCTTGGGCGTCCTGACCCGCCACGACCTGTTGGGAGTACACGTATGACCGAGACACCTGGTTTCGCGACCCGAGCGATCCACGCCGGATATGAGCCCAATGCCGAGAACGGCGCGGTCAACGTGCCGATCTACGCCAGCTCGACGTTCCAGCAGGACGGCGTGGGCGGCATGCGCGGCGGCTATGAGTACGCCCGCACCGGCAACCCCACCCGTACGGCCCTCGAGGCCAACCTCGCGTCGCTCGAAGGTGGAGCACACGGCCGGGCGTTCAGCTCGGGCATGGCGGCCACAGACTGCGCCCTCCGCTCGCTGCTGCGCCCCGGCGATCACCTGGTGATCCCCGACGACGCATACGGCGGCACGTTCCGGCTGATCGACAAGGTGTTCACCCAGTGGGGCATCACCTACTCCGTCGCGGCGGTCAACGACCTCGACGCAATCCGGGCCGCGGTCACACCGACCACCAAGGCCATCTGGATCGAGACGCCCACCAATCCTCTGCTGAACGTCGGAGACATCGCTGCGATCAGCCAGATCGCGGCTGATGCCGGCGCCAAGCTCGTCGTCGACAACACCTTCGCCTCGCCCTACCTCCAGCAGCCGCTGGCGCTCGGCGCGGATGTCGTGCTGCACTCGACCACGAAGTACATCGGCGGACACTCCGACGTCGTCGGCGGCGTCCTGGTCACCAACGATCCTGAGCTCGATGCCGCCTTCGCCTTCCTGCAGAACGGTGCCGGCGGCGTTCCCAGCCCGTTCGACGCCTTCCTCACCATGCGGGGAGCCAAGACACTCGCGGTCCGCATGGACAAGCACTGCGACAACGCCGAGGCCGTGGTCGAACTGCTGCTGGGCCACCCTGCGATCACGTCCGTGCTGTATCCGGGTCTGCCGGGTCATCCCGGCCATGAGGTTGCCGCCAAGCAGATGAGCCGCTTCGGCGGCATGATCTCCGTGCGCGTCGCGGGCGGCAGCAAGGCAGCGCAGGACTTCTGCTCGCGGACCAAGGTGTTCACCCTCGCGGAAAGCCTCGGTGGCATCGAGTCGCTGATCGAGCACCCCGCCGCGATGACGCACGCCTCCACGGCCGGCTCTCAGCTCGAGGTGCCCGACGACCTCGTACGGCTGTCGGTCGGCATCGAGGACATTGCGGACCTGCTGGCCGACCTCGAGCAGGCACTGCGCTGAGACTGGGCCGCGGCGCACTGCTCGGCGCGACCGCGTGGACGCTGCAGCCGCTCTACATCCTCCTGGAGATCGTCGTCGGCCTGCAGGCGTCCGCGGACTACCGGTTTGCGAGCAGCACGATCAGCGATCTGGGCAACACGTCGTGCCGCGCGGTCCGGGGTGACGTGTTGTGCTCTCCGTGGCATGGGCTCATGAACGTCGGGTTCGCCTACTTCGGCTGCACCTTGGCAATCGGCGCGCTGCTGCTGGGCCGCCGCGTGCTGCCCGGACGGGCCGGCATGGCTGCCGTGGCCCTGTGGTGTGTCTCCGGGCTGGGGTCGATCGGAGTCGGCCTGGTGCCGGTCAACGAGGACGGCGGCCTGCACGGCATGGTCGCGCTGCCGGTCTTCCTGGCCCAGCCGACGGCCCTGTTGTTGACCGGCGTGAGCCTGTGGGCGACCCGTCGAAGCCTCGCCCGGGCGACCCTCGCCGTCGCGAGCCTGTCCGCGATCGGTGTGCTGGGCTTCGCCGCACTACTGTCGGTCGGAGGGGACGCCGGAGTGGGTGGATTCGAACGGCTCGCGCTGTGGCCGGGCTACGCCTGGGTGTCCGCCGTGGCGCTGACCAGCATGGCCTCGCGCACGAGGTCAACCAGCACCTAGCCGAGCCGCACCGTGCGGGCCGAGCCGATGTCGGCAAACCGCTCGGGCTCACAGGTCAAGATGATGATCTGTGAGGTCGCGCCGACCCGGTTGAGCACGGCGGCGAGCCTGCGTCGCCGGTCAGCGTCGGTGAATCCGAGTGAGTCGTCGAGGATCACGGGTGCGCCGTCGTCGGCACTCACCAGCTGCGCCGTCGCCAGTCGTCCGATCAGGGCGAGCTGTTCTTTGGCTCCACCAGAGAGCGAGTCGAATGGCACCGTGACGCCGTCGACCGTGCGGCTGACGATCGACAGGTCATCACCGATGTCGACCGCGAACCCCGACCCGAAGACGATCGACCCCAACGACTCGACGGCGTGGCGAAATGGTGCGACGTAGCGCTGCTGCGCGGAGTCACGGTGCGTGCGCATCGTGTCGCGCAGCAGCCGGGCCGCACCTGCACGCGACTCGAGCGAGTCATGCACCCGGCGGGTGTCGGCCAATCGGGCCCGAGCGATGTCGAGTCGGTCGCGCAACCCGTCGCGCCCGCGCACCTCGAGCTCGGTGGACGACGCTGCGAGGTCAGCATCCTGCTGGGCCAGATCGTCAACGAGCCGCTTGGCCAGCTCGTGCGCATTGGAGGCGAGAATCTCGAGCCCGTCGGCGTCTTGGTCGAGCAGTGCCGTCCGGGTCGCCTCGAGCGCAGCCGCGTGCAGCCCGTGCTGGGCCCGGCCGTCGGTCAGCGCCTCGGCAAGCGCGACGTCGGTGTGGACGTCACGATCGGACGCCAGCCTGACCACCGCTCGATGGGCCTCGTCGGCCGCACTGCCGGAGACAGTCTCGGCCTTGAGTCGGCGTTCGTTGGCGGAGTTGAGCGACAGCAGGATGCGTTCGCGCTCCTGCAGCGAGTCTGTGACGGCTGCCTCGCTCTCGGCCAGCTGGTCGGTCAGCTCGTCCAGTGTCGAGCGGGCATCCGCGAGCTCGGTCGGTCCCGGCGCAGGCCCCGTCGTGGTCGCTGCAGCCGCCAGTCTTGCGCGTACGGCCTCGACCGTCTCTCCCGCGAGCAACGTCTCCCGCTCGACCCTGGCGGCGTCGGCGCGCCGCTCGGAGTCCTCGCGCTCGCCGCTGCGTCGACGAGCCTCGGCCAGGTCGGCGACCTCCAGCTCTGCCAGCAGCGCCTTGACCTGGTGCTCCCGCTCCTCGATCTCTCGGCTGCGGCGAACCGCGTTGTCGTCCGGCGTGATGCGGACACGCACGACACCAACCACCTCGACCGTCGCGGCGGCGGTCAGGTCTCGGGTGACGCTGCCGTCGACCTCGGCGTCGTCGACCGTCACAGCACCCGGGCCGAGCCGCTCCACGGTGAATCGGGCCGCGCCTGCCGCGGCGGCATCACGATCGGCGTGCGTGCGGGCCAGCAGGTCGGCCAGCCGCTGGACGGTCTCGGCGTCGACCAGATTGTCAGCGATCTCGGTCTCGGCCGTTTCCAACCGGGCGGTGGCTGCATCGATGCCGGCCAGCCGCTCACAGATGACCTGGGCGTCGATCCTGGCCTGCACCGAGCGCACGGCGCGGTCTGCCTCGACGACCCGGGCACGGAGATCACGGACGTCAGCTGTGACATCCTCACGGGCCGCATCGAACTCGGTCAGGCACGCGACCGCTGCCTTGTGCTCGACCGCTGCCGCCTCCCACGCCTCGGTGGCCATGACCGACTGCGCAGTGCGCTGCTCGGCCTCGGTGACGCGTTCGGCCCGAGCGGTGACGGCAGCCTCTGCGGCCGCGAGCGCGATCTCGGACTGGTTGAGGCGCACGGTCGCCTCGTCCTGCCGGCGACGCAGGTCGGTCAGCTCACCCTCGCGCTCAGCGAGCTCATCGGCATCGGCTCGGGCGGCACCAACCCGTTCGGCCAGTCTGCCCCGTTCGGCGGTCAGGCGTTCATGCCGATCGACGACGTCGTCGACAGCCCGGACGGCCTGCTCGGCCACTCCGACGGCGTCGGTGCGCTCAGTGAGCTCACGGATCGTCGCGGCGTAGATATCGGTCGGCCTGCCGGTCGCGGTGAAGTAGCGACGGAACTCCCGCTCGATGCGATCGATCAGGTCCTCGTGCGAGGTGCTGCTTGCATCGTCGTCGGCCAATGTCGACAGCGCCGACTGCAAGGGCACGACCCGCGCCAGCCGCGCCTGCTGAAGTGACTCGCCCTGCACCTGCTGGAGCGCCATCCACAGGTCGTCGTCCATCGTGGAGTCGAAGATCTGCTCGACCTTGTCGTGTGCCGCATCGCCAGTGAGCTGCTCGGCCGTCGGGGCGGAGAGAGTCAGCTCGGTCATCGGCTTGCGGAGCCATCGCTTGGTGTAGACGAACCGGTAGGGACCACTGGAGGCCTCGATCGTCACCTCGGGGCCGACATCCCGGTTGGTCGGCTGGATCGCACGGATCGACGAGTGCTGCGAGGAGGACTTGAACTCACGGATCAGCCGGAGCGCCTCGGCCAGTGAGGACTTGCCGACCTCGTTCGGGCCGACCACCACTGTGACCCCGGGCGCCTCGAAGTCGACGTCGCTGCTGGTGACACCCCGAAAGTCGGTCAGCGCGATCCGGTGCAGCTTCACGCCGCTCCCCCACTGCTGAAGCGAAAGAGCAGACCCAGGGCGTCACGAGCAGCCCGCGCCTCGTCGCCCTCCAGGCGCCGGGTGAGGTCATCAACGGCATCGCGGGCAAACCCGGTCAGCCCCAGGTCGCCGAACTCGCCGTCGGCAGGAGTCACCACGAGATCGCTGTGGCGCTCCCACAGGTCGACCAGGGCGAACAGGTCGCGCGCCGCATCGAGGATCGTGTCGAGTCGCGCCTTTTCGCCGATGCTGAGCGCGCCGGTCAGCGACAACCACACCGCCGTGCGGTGCTTGGCCGGCAGCTCGGCCAGCTGTCGCTCGAGTGCGTCGACATCGGCCGTACTCGTGAGCTCCGCGCGGTGGTGGACATAGGCCCAGGTGCCGACCGCGACGGACTCAACGGTGACCGAGGGTCCGTCGATGTCCACTACCAGCACGTTGCCGGGATCGTCCTCGCGGCGGCTGGTCACCTCGGGCGCACCGGGATACCAGATGCGATCGGTGACGCGGGTCGTCGAGTGCCTGTCGCCGAGCACCGCGAAGTCGGCCCGACCGGCCTCGATCGCGCGGGTCAGGTCGTCCTCGCTGATCCCAGCAGGGTTGTCGCGGTCGATGCCCAGCACGGTGCCGTGGCCGGCGACGATGCGCACGATGCCGTCGGTGGGCTCGACGTCGGCCAGCGCCGCTGCCACCAGATCGGTCAGCGGCGCCTTGCTGAACCACGGAGCGGCGACGATCTCGACGCCGTCGGCCACCCGGTGGATGCCAGGGGTGTCCAGGACGTGCACGTGCTCCGGGCAGCCCTCCACGAACTCACGGGACCGGTAGATCGAAGCCGCGTCGAGCGGATCGTGGTTGCCCGGGAGCAGCCAGACCGGCACCGTCACGTCAACCAGCGCGTCGAAGGTCCGTGCGACGACGGCCCGGTCGAGCTGATTGGACTCGAACACGTCACCACACACCAGGACGAATGCCGCATCGTGCTCGGCGGCGACCCGCCCGATGCTGCGAATCGCGTCGATGCGCGCCTGAGCGAACCGGGGGCGCGCCTCATCACCGAGGTAGTGCGCGGTCATCCCCAGCTGCCAGTCAGCCGTCGCCACGAATCGCATGTCCTGACGGTATCCGTCGCCACCGTCAGTCCTTCGGATCACACGCCATCCACCCCTGGATGCTGCCAGAATCACTCCATGTCCACCGTCATGCTGCTGCTGGCCCATCCCCGGCCGACCAGCTTCTGCCACGGCATCGCCGAGCGGATCGGCGAGCGACTGCTGGCGTTGGGCCATGAGGTCCGCTCCCACGACCTGTATGCCGAACGGTTCGACCCGCTGCTGAGTGCCGCCGAGTCGCACACCAGCGGCGCGACGGTCGAGTCGATCCTCGCGCGGGAGCCCGATCCCGTCGTGGCACTGCACCGTGAAGAGCTCCGCCGAACGGAGGCCCTGGTCGTGGTCCACCCCAACTGGTGGGGAATGCCCCCGGCGATCCTGAGCGGCTGGATCGACCGGGTCATCGTGCCGGGCGTCGCGTACCGGCTGGCCGAGGCCACCGGTCACCCCGAACCGCTCGCGCCGATCTCCGAGCTGTTCGTCGTCAACACCTCGGACACGACCGACGAGCGTGAGCGCGACCTCTACGGCGATCCGCTAGCGTCGATCTGGGGCCGGTGCGTGGCGCCCTACCTCGGGGGACCGCGGGTCACCCGACGCGTTCTACGGCCGGTGGCCGACTCGACGGATGCGCAGCGGGCATCCTGGCTCGACGAGATCGACGCCTTGGTCGACCGGACCTTCGACACCGCCCTCTAGGCTGGTTCGCATGTCACGACGTCACGGAATCCTGGGCGAGGTGTCGTGGTTCCAGGTGATCGCCAGCGTGATGGCCGCTGTCACCGCCGCCTTCATCGCCTCGAGGCTCGGTGTCGCGGGGACCCTGGTCGGCACAGCCGTCGGCAGCGCCGTCCTCACGATCAGTTCAGCCCTGTACGGGCGGACGCTCGACAAGGGGCGCACGCTGTTGGTCACCACGGCCAGCGGCACCGTGATCCAGCGCCGGGTCGAGGACGACGACGACATCGCCGAGACGATCGAGCAGGCCGCCGAGGTCGACTCCCCCGTCCGTCGGGGCGCGATTGTCACGGACACGCCCAGCCTGCACTGGAAGACCATCATCGCGACGACCGTCGTCGTCATGGCCCTCGCGCTCGCGGCCATCACGACGTACGAGCTGGCGACCGGGAGCTCCCTGGACGGGTCCGGCGGCACGACGCTGGGCGACACGTTCGGTGGGGAGCGAGGCCCTGCGCAGCCCAACGACCCTGCGACGACGCCCACCCCCACCGCGACCGCGTCGACACCCGTCACGACGCCGACGCCCACACCGACAGCCACGACCCCGACACCCACCACACCGACGGACACGCCTACCCCGACTCCGACTGCGACGACACCCCCAGCGGAATGACCGGACCGCGCGCAGTGTTGAAGCGTCCGAGCTCTCGGAAAGGAGCGCATCATGACGATCCACCTGACCCCCAACATCACTGACCAGACCATCGCCGAGATGGAGGTCTTCGACGCCTTCCGGACCGGCGAGGAGCTACTCGAATCGCGCTTCCCCCGGGATGCCGTGCGGGTGCTGCGCAAGGTCGTTGACGAGGAGCCGAAGCACAGCGCGAGCTGGGAGCTGCTGGGGCGGGCGCACTTCGCCGCCGCGCAGCTCAAGCCCGCCGAGGAGGCGTTCCGGCGTCTCGTCGAGCTCGAGCCGACCAGCGCCTGGGCACAGACTGCGCTCGGGCTGAGCCTCGACCGTCAGAGCCGGCACCGCGAGGGCGCCGTGCACCACCGGATCGCTGCTGCGATGGGCGCGTCCGACCGCGACGCCACCCGCGTCAAGCTCATCGACCAGCAGACCGGCTGACGGCCCTGGACACCTCCTGGCTGGACACCTCCTGGGCGGCCACGGCGACGGCCGTCGTGCTGGTCGTCGTGCCGCCCATCTGGTCCCTCACCCGGCATCTTGTGACGCTGGTGCACGAAGCCGGTCACGCCTTGGTCGCCGTCCTGACCGGCCGTCGGCTCAACGGGATCCGGCTGCACACCGACACCTCAGGGCTGACCGTCTCGAGCGGCAAGCCGCGGGGGCCGGGCATGATCGCGACCGCTGCTGCCGGCTATCTCGCCCCCGCCGGACTCGGGCTGGGCTCGGTGCTGCTGGTCGAGCACGACCACACGCCTTGGGCGCTGTATGCGGGCCTCGCAACCCTGGCGGTGATGCTGGCGTTCATCCGCAACTGGTTCGGGCTGGTCGTCGTGGCACTGACGGGTGCCGGGGTCGGTGTCCTGATCTGGCGGGCGCCCGAACGGGTCCAGGACTTCGCCGCCCTGACGTTCGCGTGGTTCATGCTGGTCGCCGCACCGCGCACGGTCGTCGACCTGTGGCGGCACCGTCGACAGGCACGAACCAGGACTAGCGACGCCGACGTGCTGGCCCGACTGACCTTCCTGCCCGCCACGGTGTGGAACATCGTGTTCCTCCTGCTGACCCTCGCTGCCCTCGCCGGCGCCGTCCGGCTGACCGGTCTGGTCAGCTGACCCACTCACCGCCTGATTAGATGGCGGGCGTGTTCACCGCCGAGCAGGACCTCCCGCACGCCCTTGGACGTACCGGCACGATCACGACACCGCACGGGGACATCCGGACACCGGCATTCATCCCCGTCGGTACCCGCGCCACGGTCAAGGCCGTGCTGCCGGAGTCGATGGCCGACCTCGGCGCCCAGGCGCTGCTGGCCAACGCGTACCACCTGTACCTGCAGCCCGGCGCCGACATCATCGACGAGGCCGGCGGGCTCGGCCGGTTCATGAACTGGCCCGGCCCGACGTTCACCGACTCCGGCGGCTTCCAGGTGCTGTCGCTCGGAGCCGGGTTCAAGAAGACCCTGTCGATGGACTCGCACACCCTCCTGCCCGACGACGTCATCGCGGAGGGCAAGGAGCGACTGGCCCTGGTCGACGACGACGGCGTGACGTTCAAGTCCCACCTCGACGGCACGAAGCACCGGTTCACCCCCGAGGTGTCGATGCAGATCCAGCACCAGCTCGGCGCCGACATCATGTTCGCGTTCGACGAGCTGACGACGCTGATGAACTCGCGCGGCTATCAGGAGGAGTCCCTTGCCCGTACGCAGGCGTGGGCCGAACGTTGCGTCGCCGAGCACCAGCGGCTGTCGGCCGAACGCTCCGACAAGCCGGTCCAGGCCTTGTTCGGCGTCGTGCAGGGCGCGCAGCACGAAGACCTCCGGCGACGCGCGGCCCGAGGTCTGGTGGCACTGGACTTCGACGGCTACGGCGTCGGCGGTGCGATCGAGAAGGAGAACCTCGGCTCGATCGTCCGCTGGGTCAACGAGGAGCTGCCCGACGACAAGCCGCGGCACCTGCTCGGGATCAGCGAGCCCGACGACCTGTTCACGGCGGTCGAGAACGGCTGCGACACGTTCGACTGCGTGTCGCCGTCCCGGGTGGCCCGCTCGTCGCGGGTCTACGCCATGACAGGTCGCTACAACCTCAACGTCGCGGCGTCACGGCGCGACTTCGGTCCGATCGACTCGGAGTGCGACTGCTACACCTGCACGCACTACTCCAAGGCGTACCTGCACCACATGTTCAAGACCAAGGAGTACGTCGCTGCGACGCTCGCGACGATCCACAACGAACGATTCACGGTGCGGCTCGTCGACGAAATGCGGAGGCACATCGAGTCCGGCACGTTCGCGGACTTCAAGACAGACTTCCTGGCCCGTTTCTACGCCCAGTAGGACGGCTCACGCGATTTGAGCTGACGGATGACCAGCATCGTGACCGGGCTGACGAGGATCTCGACGGTGACCTTGAAGACGAAGCCGACGACGAAGTAGTTGACGAACTGTCCACCGGTCGTGATGCCGATCGCCCCTGCCGCGATCGCACAGAAGATGAACGTGTCGGCGGCCTCGCCGACGCCGGTCGAGCCGATCAGGCGACGCCACAGCCCCGGCTCCGAGGACCGCGCCTTCATCCGCACCAGGACGTACGAGTTGAGGAACTGACCCGTGAGGTAGGCCACCATCGATGCACCCACGATGCGGACGCCGGACCAGACGACGCTCTCGAACGCGTCCTGGTTCTCGTAGAAGCTCGCCGAAGGAAGCTTCATCGCGATCAGGAACGTCGCGAACGCGATCAGGGCCGTGCCGAAGCCGACGAGGATCGCGCGGCGCGCGGCGCGGAAGCCGTAGACCTCCGAGATCACGTCGCCGAGGATGTACGCCAGCGGGAACAGGATCGCGCCGCCGTCGGAGTAGATCGGCAGGATCGTGACGGGACCGATCGTCAGGTCTCCGGAGAAGAACTGGGTGCCCTTGGTCGCCGCAATGTTGGACACGACGAGCACGACACAGAACAGCGCCAGGATGACGTCAAAGTACGACGAACCCCTCGACGCGTAGTGGATCTCGCGGTCCGGCTGGGCCGCTGCGGTCGACGAACTCATGGCCGCATTCTGCCAGTCGCCCACCCCTCTGGGAGAATCGACGCATGACCGCAGAGCTGCCGACCCGTACCGACGTGCTCGTGGTCGGCGCAGGCCCCGCCGGAGCCGCAGCCGCAGCCTGGACGGCGCGATTCGGGATGGACACCATCCTCGCCGATGCGGCGACCTTCCCCCGCGACAAGACCTGCGGTGACGGGCTCACACCGCGCGCCATCGCCGAGCTGTCCCACCTGGGTCTGGAGGACTGGGTCCGCAGCCACGGCACCAACCGTGGCCTGCGGGCGGCGGGATTCGGCCAGGAGCTGTTGCTCCCGTGGCCCGGCGGATCGCTGCCCGACTGGGGCTCGGCGGTCCCGCGCACCGAGCTGGACGACAAGATCTTCCGGGTCGCGATCGAGTCCGGCGCGACGCCACTCGAGGGTGCCCGCGCGGTCGACGCTCTCCGCGACGCCAGCGGGCGGGTCACCGCTGTGACATTCCTGCTCGGCAAGGAGCGCACGCCCCACACGATCCACTGCGACCGGTTGATCGTCGCCGACGGCGTACGGTCGTCGCTCGGACGGGTCCTGGGCCGCGAGTGGCACCGCGACACGGCCTACGGCGTGGCCGGCCGTTCGTACGTCAAGTCCGGTCGCAGCGACGACCCGTGGATCTCCTCGCACCTGGAGCTGCGCGGCGAGGACGACGAGCTGCTGCCCGGCTACGGCTGGATCTTCCCGCTCAGCGACGGCGAGGTCAATCTGGGTGTCGGCGCCCTGGCCACCGCGAAGCGTCCTGCCGAGCTGCAGATTCGTCCACTGATGGAGTACTACGCGACCCTGCGCCGCGAGGAGTGGGACCTCAGTGGTGAGCTGCGGCTGCCCACCAGCGCCCTGCTCCCGATGGGTGGCGCGGTCTCCGGTGTCGCCGGCCCCAACTGGATCCTCGTCGGCGACGCCGCCGGCTGTGTCAACCCGCTCAACGGCGAGGGCATCGACTACGGCCTTGAGACCGGGCGGGTCGGTGCCGAGCTGATGCGCGCACAGACTGACCTGCAGGACGCGTGGCCGGCGCTGCTCACGACCCACTACGGCGAGGCTTTCTCGATCGCCCGCCGCCTCGCCGGCCTCATCACGGTCCCCCGGCTGCTGCCCACCGCCGGACCGATCGGCATGCGGTCGCACCGACTCATGACGTTCGCACTGCGGGTCATGGGCAACTTCGTCACCGACGAGGACCGCGACATGACCGCTCGGCTGTGGCGCTGGGCCGGTCGCCAGTCCGTGCGCCTGGACGATCGCCCGCCGTTCACGTCCTGACCCCGGACGCACGAAGAGCCCGGCCGAAGCCGGGCCCCGCGTGTCGTCGACGGATCAAGCGGCCGGCGGAGTGTCCTTCTTGTTGATCTCCGGCATCTTCTCGCCCGACTCCCGGAAGGAGAGGACCGTGAAGGCCGTGAGGGCGATGCAAGCGATCCACAGCAGGTAGCCCGACCAGCCCGGACCGACCGAGAGACCCGAGAAGCTTCCCCCACCCGGGAACAGCGCGCGGAGGATCAGCAGCAGGGTGCCGAGTGCGGCGGTGCCGGCGGCGGCCAGACTCCACGGCACACCATCGGGCAGGTTGTCCTTGGCGAACGCCTTGACCGCCACGATCGCGGTCGACGCAATGATCAGCAGAACACCCAGGGTCGCGTAGCTCGTCCACGCGTTGGTGCCGGAGGAGGCGCTGATCGCGCCGGCTCCCGGCCCGTCGTAGGACGCCGTGACGTAGCTGCCGAAGAACGACAGGATGATGGCAAGACCGCCTGCGATGAGTGCGCCTTGTTCGTACTTGCCCAGTGACTTGAAGTCAACGGCCATGGTGATTTCTCCCAACGATGAAGGTGTACCCATCGAACCTAGTGCCAGAGACGCCTCGCGAGCAGCCATTTGCGGCCCCAATCGCATGACAATCTCGATTGGTCCCCACACGACGGCGACTCGGAGTGCGACACAATCAGTGACATGGATGCAGATGTCATTGTCGTTGGAGCAGGTCTCGCCGGTCTGGTCGCCACCGCGGAGCTCGTCGAAGCCGGTCGCTCGGTGATCCTCCTCGATCAGGAGGGTGAGCAGAACATCGGAGGGCAGGCGTTCTGGTCGTTCGGCGGGCTGTTCCTCGTCGACTCACCCCAGCAACGCCGCATGGGCATCAAGGACTCGGTCGAGCTCGCGATGCAGGACTGGATGGGCAGCGCACAGTTCGATCGCGACGAGGACCACTGGCCGCGCCGATGGGCCGAGGCATACGTCAACTTCGCCGCGGGTGAGAAGCGGAGCTGGCTCAAGGAGAAGGGCCACGGCCTGTTCCCCGTCGTCGGCTGGGCGGAGCGTGGCGGCGGTCTGGCCGGGGGCCACGGCAACTCCGTCCCCCGCTTCCACATCACGTGGGGCACCGGTCCCGGGATCGTCGAGCCGTTCGAGAAGATCGTTCGCCAGGGTCACGAGCGGGGCCTCGTCACGTTCGCCTTCCGCCACCAGGTCGATGAGCTGATCGTCGACGAGGGAGCCGTCACCGGAGTGCGCGGCCAAGTGCTCGAGCCGAGCGACGCCGAGCGAGCCGCGCCGACGTCACGGACGCCCATCGCCGAGTTCGAGCTGTCCGCCCAGGCAGTCATCGTCACGTCGGGCGGCATCGGCGGCAACCACGACCTGGTCCGCGCCAGCTGGCCCGAGCGTCTCGGCACCCCACCTGAGCACATGATCACTGGGGTCCCGGCGCACGTCGACGGTCGGATGCTCGGCATCGCCGAGCAGGCCGGCGCGAGCCACATCAACCGCGACCGCATGTGGCACTACGTCGAGGGCATCAAGAACTGGGACCCGATCTGGCCCCTGCACGGCATCCGGATCCTCCCCGGTCCCTCGTCGATCTGGCTCGACGGCGCCGGCAACCGGCTGCCCATCCCCGGCCTGCCGGGCTTCGACACGCTCGGCACGCTCAAGCTGCTGCGGAACACGGGCCACGACCACTCATGGTTCGTGCTCAGCCAGGCGATCATCGAGAAGGAGTTCGCCCTCTCCGGGCAGGAGCAGAATCCCGACCTGACCGGTAGAAGCGTCCGCGAGCTGCTCAAGCAGAGACTCTCCAAGGGTGCGACCGGACCCGTCGAGGCATTCAAGGACAAGGGCGAGGACTTCGTCGTCGCCGACACGATCGAGCAGCTCGTCGCCGGCATGAACGCGCTGACGCCGGACTCGCCGGTCGACCTCGACCACGTGCGGCGCCAGGTCGTCGAGCGGGACCGCGAGCTCGACAACGACTTCACCAAGGACCTCCAGATAGCGGCGATGCGACAGGCGCGGGCCTACCGGGGCGACAAGCTCATCCGGGTCGCGACGCCACACAAGATCCTCGACCCGAGGAAGGGGCCGCTGATCGCCGTGCGCCTGCACATCCTGACCCGCAAGTCGCTGGGTGGTCTCGAGACCAACCTGGACTCCCAGGTGCTCGGTGCCGACGGGCGGCCGCTGGACGGGTTGTACGCCGCGGGTGAGGTCGCCGGCTTCGGCGGCGGCGGGGTGCACGGCTACAACAGCCTCGAAGGCACCTTCCTGGGCGGATGCCTGTTCAGCGGACGCGCCGCCGGACGGGCCGCCGCGCAGCAAGTGCAGTAGGCCCCGGTCCGGCCCCTTTTCAAACGGCCCAAGGAGCATCTGGTCCTTGAGCCCGACGAAGGGACACCCGTACCGTTGACGGCATGACTGCGCCACTGATCGACCTCAACGACGGGTGCCGGATGCCGGTGCTGGGCTTCGGCACGTACTCGATCGATGACCCGGACACCTTCGTCCAGGCGATCGACGCAGGCTACCGCCTGCTCGACACCGCTACGCGCTACGAGAACGAGAGCCAGGTGGGCCGTGGCATCGCCGAGTCACCGGTCGCGCGCGACGAGCTGTTCGTCACCACCAAGCTGCCCGGTGATGCACACGGTTCTCGGGGTCCACGTCGTGAGCTGAGCGCCTCGCTCGAGCGACTGGGCCTCGACCACGTCGACCTCTACCTGATCCACTGGCCGCTCCCCCGAATCGACCGGTACGTCGAGACCTGGCAGGCTTTGATCGCGCTGCGGGACGAGGGGCTTGCGACGTCGATCGGCGTGTCCAACTTCCTGCCCGAACACCTCGACCGGCTGGTCGCTGAGACCGGGGTGGCGCCTGCGGTCAACCAGGTCGAGCTGCATCCGTACCTCCAACAGGCCGAGCAGCGCGCCGCCGATGAGCGCCACGGCATCGTCACCCAGAGCTGGACGCCGCTCGGACGCAAGAGCAATCTGCTCGACCACCCGGTCCTCGCCGAGATCGGCGCCCGACACGGAGTCACCGCTGCACAGGTCGTGCTGCGCTGGCACACCCAGATCGGTGCCGCCCCGATCCCCAAGTCTGCGACGCCCGAACGGTTCCGAAGCAATCTCGCCATCTTCTCGTTCGAGCTCGGCCAGGACGACCTCGATCGCATCGCGGGCCTGGAGACAGGGCACCGGATCGGCGGCGACCCACGAACCCACGAGGAGTTCTGAGTCGACGGAGTTACCCAGTCCGGACGTCAGGCGAACTTGAAACCGCTGGCGGCCTCGGCCAGCTCCCCGGCTGGGACGGCGCGGCTGTAGCGGTAGCCCTGGACCTCATCGCAACCGCGTCCCCGCAGGTACGCCTCTTGCGGCTCGGTCTCCACGCCCTCACCGACGACCGACATGCCCAGGGTGTGCGCCATGACGATGATCGTGTCGACGATCGCCGCATCGGCGGCGTCGACCGCAACGTTCGCGATGAACGAGCGGTCGATCTTGATCTTGTCGATCGGGAAGCGGGTCAGGTAGGCCAGGCTCGAGAATCCCGTCCCGAAGTCGTCGACGACGATGGCGACTCCGAGCGCTCGCACCGTGT
Organism: Aeromicrobium sp. A1-2; assembly: GCF_003443875.1. Taxonomy (NCBI): domain Bacteria; kingdom Bacillati; phylum Actinomycetota; class Actinomycetes; order Propionibacteriales; family Nocardioidaceae; genus Aeromicrobium; species Aeromicrobium sp. A1-2. The sequence goes on from NZ_CP027482.1 coordinate 1,955,246, forward strand.
GCAGTACGTCGACAACTCCCCGCGGATCCTCCATGAAGATGCCTTCGGTGATCTCCAGCTCGAGCCGATCGGCCGGCAGACCCGACTCGGCGAGGGCACGCTGCAGCACCTCGAGCCACCCCTTGTCGTGGAACTGCCTGGGCGACACGTTGACTGCCACCTTGAGCGGGATGCCGAGCTGTGCGGACATCGTCACCACGTCGAGGCAGGCGCGACAGAGCACCCACTCGCCCAGCCGGATGATCAGGCCATTGTCCTCAGCCACCGGGATGAATCGGTCTGGCGGGACGTCGACGCCGTCAGCGGTGCGCCAGCGGGCCAGCGCCTCCACTCCCACGATGTCTCCGGTGGTCAGGCACACCTGCATCTGATAGGACACCGAGATCTCGCCACGATCCAGAGCGTGCCGCAGCGCCGCCGCCATCTCGAGCTTGTCGTTGGTCTCGTCGAGCATCGAGCCCTCGAACCACTGGAAGGAGTTCCGCGCGGTGGACTTGGCGTGGTACATCGCGGTGTCGGCATGCTTGAGCAGCGTCGTGGCGTCGCGGCCCGCATCCGGGAACAGGGCTACGCCGATGCTCGCCGTCACGAACAGCTCGTGCCCGTTGCAGACGAACGGCTCCGGCACGGCAGCAAGCATCTCGGTGATCCGCTGCTCGAGCTGGTCCTGCCCGTCGACCGAGGTGAAGACCAGGACGAACTCATCGCCACCAAGGCGGGCGACCATGTCGTCGGCCCGGACCTGGGACCGAAGGCGCTCGGCCATCTTGATCAGCAGCTCATCGCCCACGTGGTGCCCCAGTGAGTCGTTGACCCGCTTGAAGTGATCGAGGTCGAGCAGGGCGACGGCCAGGCTGCGTCCGGTGCGGGCGGCGGCCTCCAGGTCAGCGTCGAGTCGCTCGAACAGCTTGGTCCGGTTGGGCAGATCGGTCAGGAAGTCGAAGTGGGCCATGTGGCGGATGAACGCCTCGGCCTCGCGGCGCTGCGTGATGTCGTACGCGACCGAGAGCATGCCACTGACGTCACCGTCCTCGCTGGCGATCCGGGCACTGGCCTCGTTGACCGGGATGGTCGTACCGTCCTTGCGGTTGTAGTCCACCTCGCGTTCGTCGACCTGGTCCGACCGCGGCGCCAGGACGGATGGCGTCTGGCTGGTCGCCGCGCGAAGTGCTGCCATCGGAGAGCCGATGAGCTCGTCCCGGTCGAAGCCCAGGAGCCGCTCGGCCGCCGGATTGGCCGTGACGATCGTGCCGTCGGGCTCCGACGCGATGATGCTGAAGGGCAGGCTGTCGAGGATCGACCGCCTGAGCAGGTCGGCTCGCTTGGCGATCTCGATGGCCTGCACCGCCAGACGTTCGGTGATGTCGATGACCGAGGCGAGCACGTGCTGCTCGTCCATGATCTGGATCGGGTTCAGACCGATCTCGATCGGGATCTCGCTGCCGTCCTTGCGCCGACCGAACAGATCGCGTCCGGTCCCCATCTCCCGACGGTCGGGACGCTGGAAGAAGCCGTCGCGATAGCCGTCGTGCCGGGGACGGAAGCGTTCCGGGATGAGGTCCTCGATGTTCATAGTGAGGAGCTCCGCTCGGGAGTAGTCGAAGGATCGCTCGGTCTGTGAGTTCACGAGCACGATGCCGCCGGCAGCATTGATCATGATCATCGCGTTAGGGGCCGCTTCGACAACCTGGTGGAGGCGCTCCTCGGCCCGTTTGCGCTCAGTGATGTCGATGATCGAGGCGAGGACCTGGGTGTCCTCGCCGATGCGAACAGGGTTCAGGCCGATCTCGATCGGGAACTCGTGCCCACTGCGGTGCAGGCCGAACAGATCTCGTCCCGCACCCATCGCGCGGGTGTCCGGGTGTTTGAAGAACTCTGTCCGATAGCTCCCGTGCCTGCCACGGAACCGGTCGGGAATCAGTCGCTCCACATGCATCACGACCAGGTCGCTCCGGGCGTGCCCGAACAGGATCTCGGTCTGCGAGTTGACCATCGTGATGCGACCTCGGTCGTCAACCATCACCATCGCATTGGGTGTCGCCTCGATGATCTGGCGCAGCATCGCGCTGTCGTCGTCGGGGATTGCGAAGACCACCGTGAACCACGTCTCCCTCGTGTCGGCCGTCCCCCCGGAGCAGAGCCTAGGTCAGTGAAGGTTCACCTCACCGAGGCCGACGACCACTAGGCTCCCGTCCATGACCGCACTCGCGCTGACCCTGGCCACCGTCGCCGCACTCCTGCACGTCCTGTTCTTCAAGCTCGAGTCGCTCGACTGGCGCAAGCCCGCGACCTGGAAGACCTTCGGGATGGCGTCACAAGCCGACGCCGACATCGCAGCACCGTTGGCGTTCAACCAAGGGTTCTACAACCTGTTCCTCGCGCTCGGCACCTTCACGGGCATCATTGTGGTCGCGGCATCCGACACCCACGACTCGATCGGCTGGACCTTGATCGTGTTTGCCTGCGGGAGCATGCTCGCTGCAGCCGTCGTCCTGATCGCCAGTGGCGGCAAGCCGTTCGCCCGTGCCGCTTCGATCCAAGGCCTTCCTGCGCTCACCGCCGTCGTCGCGAGCCTCGTCGCCGCCGGCTGACGACGGGCCGCAAGACCGTCGGCCCCGCTCGTTAGGGTAGGGCCGTGCTTCGAATCGCCACGGTCAACGTCAACGGAATCCGCGCCGCCTACAACAAGACCCGGGGCCAGTCCTCGGGTCTGAGCGAGTGGCTCGCGACGCGTGGCGCCGACATCGTGACCCTGCAGGAGGTCCGTGCACCGGACGCCATCGTGCACGAGATCACCGCCGAGGCCGGCTACCACGTCGTGCACGCCGAAGCGGCTGCCAAGGGCCGGGCGGGAGTGGCGGTGCTGAGCCGCGCCGAACCGACCGCCGTTCGCAGTGGCAACGGCGACGGCTACTTCGACGACTCCGGACGCTGGATCGAGTCCGACGTGCCGCTTGCCGATGGGTCGACGCTGACCGTCGTGTCTGCCTACGTCCACTCCGGCGAGGTGGGCACGCCGCGCCAGGACGACAAGTACCGCTTCCTGGAGCAGATGGCGACCCGGCTCACCGAAATCCGCGCGAGTGGCAATCACGGCGTCGTCACCGGCGACCTCAATGTCGGTCACACCGAGCGGGACATCAAGAACTGGAAGGGCAACCGCAAGAAGGCGGGCTTCCTGCCTGAGGAGCGCGCCTATTTCGACCGCTTCTTCGGCGACCTCGGCTGGGTCGATGTGCACCGCGCCGTCGCCGGTGACGTCGACGGACCCTACACCTGGTGGTCGATGCGAGGTCAGGCGTTCGACACCGACACCGGGTGGCGAATCGACTACCAGATCGCCACACCCGAGCTGGCCGCCACGGCCACAACGGCCACGGTGGATCGTGCCGAGAGCTGGGCGGAGCGCTGGTCCGACCACGCTCCCCTCGTCGTCGACTACGCCGTGTGACGCGCTGCGCCTGGTCCGGGATGCCCCACAGAGCTCGCTGAGTCGCGCCGCGGCGGCGCTCTCGGCGCTCGAGCCCCTCGAGGCGTCCGGCCTGGTGTCGCGGTAGGCCGGTCCCGCCGACGGACGCGCGAAGGAGGGGCGCGCACCCCCTGATGCGCACCCCTCCGACTGTGGTTCAGGTCAGTTGAACTTGACCTTCAGCGTTGTCCCCTTCTCCTTCAGGACCCGCACCTTGACACCTGCGGCTGGCAGCTTCACGCCGTGGTTGGGCAGCTCGGCGAACCAGTACTTCTTGGTGTCGTTGAACAGCGGCTGGGCCGCCTGACCGCGGACGTAGCTCGCGACACCATTGGTGTGCAGCGTCATCGAGTCGGCCTTGTGCTTCGAGAACGGCGCGTCGTACATCTGGATCCGTGCGCGCCACGGTGCACCCGTCGCAATGTTGATGATCGGCGTCGGGTTGGCGTCGATCGGCAGGTTGCGACCCGATCCCGGGTGCTGAGACGTGTTGTTGTCCAGCACCGAGGTGTCCCAGTAGGAGATCAGTAGGCCGTGACCGTACTTGTAGTGCTCGACGAAGTCCGGCTTGGTGTTGGTGAAACCGAAGTTGTACGGGCCGGTCAGCAAGTACTTGTCGTAGGACACGTAGGAGCGGTGACCCATGACGTAGTAGTTGTCATACAGCTGCGTCGTGGTCGCACCGACGATCGAGAAGCCGTCGAAGGTCCAGGCCGGACCCCCGTCCTCGGCGCCATCGGTCAGCAGCGTCTCGCTACCAGCCTTGATCGCGATGTCATCCATGAAGAGGCCGGGCAGGGCCAGACCACCATCGGTCTTGTAGTAGAAGCGGAGCTTGATCTTCTGACCGTCGTACGCACCGAGTGGGACCTTCAGGTCAGCCCACGCCGTCTGATCGCCGTCGATCGCCGGATTGCCCGACGTGTCGTCGCCGATCGGCGTGCCACCGATCGTGCCGTCGAGGGACGTCCAGCTGGCGCCGCCATTGGTGGAGGCCTGGATGTACGCGTAGTCGTAGTCTTCCTCGATCGAGTAGCGGACCTTGGCGGTCAGCTCCCCTCCGGACTTGCCGGTGAGGTCGACGTCGGTCGTCTGCGAGTTGGCCAGGTCGTCACCGGATCCGGAGAAGAACTGCTTGGATCCCGACGCCGGCGCACCGTTGTCGCTGGTGACTTCCTTCTTCGGCAAGACCACGACCGCACCCTGGGCATTCTTGGTGTTGTACTCCTGTGGGCCCATCGTGATGGTCTTCTTCTGGTGCGTGCTGAGCGCCTCGTAGTCGAGCCAGCCGAGCTGCAGCTTCTCCCACGCTCCGAGATCGCCGGGACGGGTGCCGAGCGGCTCGTTCTTGGCGTTGAGTCGGCTCTGCGCCATCAGCGTCCAGTACTCGTTGGAGTTGTCACCGCCACCGCTGGTGTCATACGCATCCGGCAGGCCCAGGTCGTGTCCGTACTCGTGGACGAAGACCGACAGGCCACCGTTCTCGGGCTGGACCGTGTAGTCGCCGACCCACAGGCCGGTGTCGCCGATCTGCGTGCCGCCGAGCGGGTTCTGCGCCGGTCCGGTGATACCGGCATCGGTCAAGAAGGCGTACCAGCGGTGCGACCAGATGGCATCCTCACCCTGCTGCGGATCGCCGTCGGCCTCGTCGCCGCCCGCGTGGACGATCTGGAAGTGGTCGAGGTAGCCGTCGGGCTCGTTGAAGTTGCCGTCGCCGTCGAAGTCGTAGCGGTCGTACTGATCGTAGGCCTGCAGCGCCGTCTTGATCTGCGCGTCGGTCTTGCCAGCGGCGTGCTGCTGGGCGATCCACGACGTGATGGCGTCCTGGATCAGGAACCACGTGCCGGAGTCCTCCCGGCCGTAGCGGGCCTCGTTGTAGGGCACCTTGACCCAGTCCGAGACCGTGCCGTCGACCGAATATCGGCCCGAGGACTGAGTCGCGTAGTAGGTAGACAGGGACTCCGTGGTCTTGCCCTTGCCGAAGTAGAGGTCCTGGTAGTGCTTGCTGTTGTAGTCCGCCTGCCAGACCGTGGAGTTGTCCTTGGAGCGGTCCGGCTCGGGAATCTTGTTGTGCAGCGGACCCTCGAAAGTCGTCGGGCCGGGCGTGTCGGGATCGGTGTCCACGTCGGGGTAGCTGGGGTGACGCTGGTTGCCGAACTCGGCGAGGATCACGAAGATCTTGTCGTCGCGCTCCTGCTTGAGCTCGACGTACTGATCCTGCTTCTTGCCGGCCTTGGCATTGGCCTTGAAGTCCTTGCGGGCCTTCTTGTTGCCCTTGCGCGCCGCCTCGGCCGGGCTGGCGCCCTCGCCAACCTTGACGACCGAGCTTCCACCCTTCTGAACGGCCTTGAGGTCACCGTTGATGACGCCGGATACGGCAGTCTCACGCAGCGAGCGCCGCTTGGCCTCGAGCTGGTTGGGCAGCTCGTCCCCGATCTTGTCCGCTCGGTCGTTGCCGCTGACCGGTGGTGCTGGTGCTGCGGTGCCAGGAGAGGCATAAGCCAGTCCGAGCGATACCGCGAGTGCGAGGCCGACGAGGCCTGAGGTCACGCGCTTCACTGTTCCCCCTTGTTCGATACTTCAGTGAGCAGACGGCGGTTGCCAGGACTGCCTGATGCGCGCACCCTCGTGAGGTGCGCGCGGCACAACGAAGTCAACTTAGGGAACTTTCAGGAAGAAGTGCAGTCTTGACTTTGGTCGGATAGGACTATACGGACGTAGTTCTATCTGACTAGTCCTTGTCATCCATTCTGGATTTCCGTCCGCCTGACCCAAGATTGTTTTACGGTGTGTCCGGGAAGGGAGACCCAATGAAAAAAATTGCGCCCGTGCGCGTCTTCGCCGGGATTCTGCTGACCGCACTGGTCTTCACGTTCACGCCGGCCTCGGCGGTGTCCTCAGGGACGTACGAGAACCAAATCATCAGCAGCTCGAACGTGCAGCGCACCAAGCAGCACCTGGTCGAGCTCAAGAAGCAGTCGTGCGTCGACAAGTACGCCGAGCGACAGGCCCGGTGGATGGCGTCTCACCGCAAGCTCCAGCACCAGAGCATGCGAACTGTTCTGAAGGCCTGCAAACTGACCGGGGTGGCCGAGAACATCGCCTACGGGTACTCATCCGGCAGCAAGACCGTCACGGCGTGGATGCGTTCCTCCGGCCACCGCCGCAACCTGCTCACGTCCAAGATGCGCTACATCGGCGTGGGCGCGTACAAGGACAGCCGCGGAGTCTGGTGGGTGTCACAAGTCTTCGGCACCAAGAAGTAACCGTTTGGTCGCCAGAGGTCGCGGATCTCGCCGGCTCGAACACGTTCCTTGGACCGTAGGCATCGCGACGAAGCCCCGGAGCAGATGCTCCGGGGCCTCGTCGTCGGGTCGATCAGAGGTGACCGGCTTCGTCCCACGCGTGCCGACCGAACTCGGCACCGGGCGTGGTGGCCAGATAACTGACATCCGCACGGGCGCCGGGGTGACGTGGTGCGAGTCGGTGCGCAGGGAAGCGCCTCGAGGCCTCGGCGATCTGCGCAGAGTCGATCTCGAATGACGACTCGTCCATGGGTTCTCCTCTGCCAACGGGTGCTTTACCTGAGGATATCCTCATGTTTACCATCGGCGGAAGCCTTACCCAGCAGTAGGTTCACTACAGCGTCACCCGCAGGATGCGATCGTCGCCCTTGCGCAGGTCGCCCCGGCCATCGGTGTTGCTCGTGGTGACCCACAACGCCCCGTCGGGCGCAACCGAGATGCTCCGGATGCGACCGTGATCGTCACCGAGATAGCGCACGGGCTTGCCGGCATCGGTCCCGTCCAGCGGGACGCCGAACACGCACTCGCCCTGCAAGGCCCCGAGGAAGGCCATCGAGCGGGTGATGGCCAGACCGGCTGGCGAGCACTCGTCCGTGCCCCAGGTGACCTTGGGGTTGACCAGCCCGGGCTCGTCGGAGGTGCCTTCGACGCCGGGCCAGCCATAGTTGCCGCCCGCCTCGATCAGGTTGAGCTCGTCGGCCGCCTTCTCGCCGAACTCGGTCGCCCAGAGCCGACCCTCCGCGTCGAACGCGAGGCCCTCGATGTTGCGATGACCGTAGGTCCAGGTGCGGTTGCCGAACGGGTTGCCGTCGGCAGGCCCGCCGTCTTGGGTGATGCGCAGGATCTTGCCATTCAGCGAGTCCTTGTCCTGAGCCAGACGAGCATCGCCGGCATCGCCGGTGGAGACGAACAAGGTCCCGTCACCCTGGAACAACAGTCGCCCGCCGTGGTGGCGAGATCCCACTGTGATTCCGGTCAGGATGGGTCGCTGTTCCCTGATTGAGTCGCCGTCGAGCCGCAGGCGAACGACCCGGTCTTCCGCGGAGGTCGTGACGTACGCGAACAAGGTCTTGTCGTCGTCAGGGGCCAGAGCAAGGCCCAGGAGCCCACCCTCTCCCCCGCCGGACGCGCCGTCGACCTCACCGACAGTGGTCACCTCACCGTCCGGCGTGATCCGGACGATCGACCCTTCGTCACGCTGAGACACCAGGGCGTCACCGGATCGGAGGAAGGCAATGCCCCATGGCACGTTGAGCCCGGTGGCGATCGTCGAGGCGAGCCTCAGGTCGACCGCGTCCGACGTGCCGGTCACGGCGGGCATCGTGGGCGTACGCCGCAGTGTCGGCCCATCGCTCTCGCTCCCGCAACCCAGAAGCGTGAAGGCACCCACGGCCGCAAATCCGGTCAACAGCGTTCGACGCTCCATGTGTCGATAATGCCTGCCATCGCCAAGTTCGCGCGGTGAAGATCTCTTCGACAGGAGAACCCCGCAGACCCCGATTAGGCTGAAGGGATGTCCCGGATACTCATCGGTCGCTACCGACTCGACAGACTCATCGGTGGCGGAGGCATGGGTGAGGTCTGGCAGGCACACGACGGGGTGCTGGGCCGCACCGTCGCGATCAAGATCATCCGTCGACACCTCGCCGACGACCCCAACGTTCGCGCCCGACTGCGGGTCGAGGCACAACTGGCTGGATCGCTGCACCATCCCGGCATCGTCGAGGTCTACGACTACGGCGAGGACGAGCAGGATGGCCACTCCGTGCCGTTCATCGTGATGCCGCTGATCGACGGCGCGCCGTTGTCAGCGCTGCTCGCCGAGCGCGGCACCGTGTCGACCGGCGAGACCATGGCGATCGTCGCCGAGATCGCCGCCGCGCTGGGTGCTGCCCACGATGCCGGCATCGTGCACCGCGACCTCAAGCCGGGCAACATCCTGGTCACCCCCGCGGACCGGGTCATGCTGGTGGACTTCGGCATCGCCCACTCCCCGGGCGGCGAGCCCCTGACCCAGACCGGTGCGCTGATCGGGACGGCGGACTACCTGAGCCCGGAGCAGGCGGCAGGACGCTCGGCAACCTTCGCGTCCGACCTGTACTCGCTGGGAGTCGTGGCTCATGTCTGCCTGGCTGGTTCGGCACCATTTCATCGCGACAGCGACATCGCGACGGCGCTGGCGCACATCCAGGACGAACCACCCGGCCTGCCCGACACGACGCCGCCGGAGGCAGTTGCCTTGGTGCTCGGGCTGCTGGCCAAGGATCCCGCCGACCGCCCCTCGTCGGCCGCTGCCGTCGTGGACGCCGCGCGCGCCCTCGCGACCTCGGTCCCGCGCCCGCCGGGAGCGTCCGCTGCCAGCGCCGTGCCCGTCGCAGTGACCGACCGACCCGAGACCCACGACGACACGTCGCCCGGCCAGACCTCCGTCCTCCTGACCTCCGATCCCTCGAGGCCGACCGGTGGCAGCCTCATCGCTGCCGAGCACAGCCGCGTACCCAGGCGACTCGTGGTCCTCAGCTCGGCACTGATCGTCCTCGTCGCCGTCGCTCTGGGCTGGCTCCTGGTTCGCGACGACGCCGTTGTCGCGCCGGATCTGGACGGCACGACCCAGACCGTCGCGACCGCCCGGCTCAAGAGCCTGGGGCTCAGCGTCAGGGTGGACAAGGTCGACGTCGCCGGCCACGAGGCCGGCGAGGTCGTCGGCCAGGATCCCAAACCCGGCGAGGAGATCGCCTCGGGGTCGACCGTCTCGATCCAGGTGGCGAGCGGGCGCGTCGACATACCCGTCGACGATCTTCTCGGGGCCAGCTACGAGACCGCCGCTGCTCGCTTGGAAGAGCTCGGGCTCAGGCCTGCGCGTGTTGATGCTCCGTCCAGCGCACCCGCCGGAACTGTCTCGGACGTGGCCCCGTCGACGACGGCGAAGATCGGGGGCACCGTCACGCTGACGGTTGCCGCCACCGCGGCCCCAGTCACCCAGTCCGACAGCACGTCGAGCAAGGACCAGAAGGCCCCCACCAAGCCCAAGAAGGACAAGAAGAAGGGCAAGAAGTAGGCCTCGTGCCCAGCGATGGACCCTGCTCAGGCCAACGCGCTGCGCATCTGGCTGAGTCGATCGCGATACTCGCTGGCTGGCAGGTGGTCGACGTTGAGCGGAGGGTCCAGCTCACTCAGGACGATCTGCTCGACCTCGCGAAGCTCACCGAAGTTCTCACTGGGCCATGCAGAGACCGACAGGTGCTCAAGCATCCAGCGGGTCAGGGCCGGGTCCTCCAGGGACTCCATGCGGAGGTGATCGCTCAGCACGGTCGCCAGCGTCATCCGGAAAGTGGAGGCACGCGCACGCCCGTGGAGCTGAATGCGTTGAACGTGGTCGCGAAGGTTCAGGACAGGGTCGGCGAGCGAGTGCCAGCTGGAGCCGCCGACCTGACCGACGAAGATCAGGCCAGGACGCACCGGAAGCATCAGGCACCGGTTGAGCTCGCGCGCACCCTCGGAGTCGACGAACCAGCCGTACAACCCGGGTGACGCAGGAAGGCCGCTGACGTCGGTGGCCGGAACCGCATGCGACGGGTCGGCGATCAGGCGGCTGATCGGTGAGGAGTTGTCGGCGTTCGTACGGGGCACATGGACTTGCTGCGGGCCCTCCGACGGCAGGGCCGGCGCCACGGCACCTTCATGACTGACCGGCGCGTCCGTCCACTGCGCATCCAGGCGCTTCGCCCGGCCCGTACCGCTGACAGACCCCGAGGAGATCACCGCGCCGGCGTCACGCAGATCAGCGAACAACGGGCCGATGAAGGCATCCGGCGCATCGACACGCACCAGCATTCCGTCGAGTGAACCCACCAGCGACTGCAGGCGGGCCACGACCCAGCTGGCCCACACCAGGCGGTAGTCCGGGTGCATGTCGGCGAGCGTGCGTGAGTCCGGTGACATCCACTCGTCAGGAGCCACCAGACCGTGCTCGGCGGACAGGATGAACCACTCGCCGCCGGACAGCTCGGCGTCGAGTCGGCTCAGCTGGAAGGAGAAGTCCCGGAACACCTCCTTGGCCGGGGCCGGCACGTTGGCCCGATCACCGACACTGCCCAGCAAGATGATGTCGGGAGTACGGGGCTCGTCGTCCGTGACCTGTTCGGGGGCGGACCCCGCGGCAGTCTCGGCAGCCGCACCGTCATCACTCGCGCCCCGGGCCACCGTCCCGGGCTCGTCAGCACGGCCCATCGGCCCGGCGGCCTTCTTGCTCTTGGTCTTCGGCTTCTTCGTACGGGCCTTGGACTTGGCAGCCGAAAGCGGCTTCCTGCTCGGGCCCGGCGGTTCAGGCCGCATCTTGAGCTTGCTGGACGAGGAGGACAGGTCGGCGGTCGGTTCTTCTCCGCGCTCACTAATCGGGATCGCGGCGTACTCGCCACGTGCAACCCGCCTGAACACCGGCGAGCGGTGCGCAAACTGGACGTGCTTGGCCCGCCCACCCTCGGTGAGCCCGATCAGGTGCGCGCGGATCGTGGCCTCGTTGACCTCCGGGAAGTGGTCCTCGAACCAGGCGCGAACATCGTCGTATCGGAAGATCTCGGGCATCGCGTCCGCGCACGCGTGCATGATCTGCCAGACAGGTCTGTCGTATTTCATGCCGTCTCCCCAACATCCCGAGATCAACCGGCACGCAAACCCCCCGCAGGTTCCTCGTGCGCCTTCCACTGACAAAGAGATGCTCCCGCCTCAGATATGACGAGGTTTGACACAGGTGAATTTTCGGCACCGGACAAGTGCCGGGAATGTCCGCTCCGGTTGATCGGTTGAACCAGACGCAAGGATTTCTCCAGAAAGGCAGCCCATGAGCACCGTCACCCTGACCAAGGACACCATCGACGACATCATCGGCGGCGAGGGCATCACGCTCGTCGACTGGTGGGCCGAGTGGTGCGGCCCGTGTAAGCAGTTCGGTCCGGTCTTCGAGGCCGCCAGCGAGCAGCACAGCGATGTTGTCTTCGGCAAGATCGACACCGAGGACCAGCAGGAGCTGGCCGCCGCCGCCCAGATCACCTCGATCCCGACCCTGATGGCATTCCGCGATGGGGTTCTCGTCTTCTCACAGCCCGGCGCCCTCCCGGCCGCTGGTCTCGAGGAGATCATCACCGCGGTCAAGGCTCTGGATATGGATGATGTGCGTCGTCGGATGGACGAGCAGGACTCACCCGAGGCGCAGCAGGCCTAATCGGCCACAGAACCCGCCGACCCCGCGTGGTCGGCGGGTTCTGTCGCGCTCGGCTAGCGTGAAGGCATGATCTTGATCGTCGTGAAGTTCCGAACGTTGCCGGACTGGACCGAGCGCTGGCTCGAGCTGGTCGCGCCATTCACCGCGGCGACGCGCGCTGAGCCCGGCAACAAGTGGTTCGAGTGGTCGCGCAGCGTGGACGACCCCTGCGAGTTCGTCCTCGTGGAGGCCTTCGAGGACGACGCAGCGGAGGCACACGTGACGAGCGATCACTTCTCCGCCGGGCTCGAGGCCATGCGGCCGGCGCTTGCCGAGACACCTCACATCGTCAGTCAGGGCATCGACCAGGACGACTGGAACCTGATGGGCGAGCTGCAGATCGGCTGACTCGGCCTCAGACCTCGATCGACGTCGACTCCCCCCGGTCCAGCCACCGCAGGCGATCGGCGTGGGGCGAGGACGAGAGCACCTTCTCCGCGGCCGACCTGCCCTGCTGGAAGTGTGACCAGCCTTCGTAGTGCACCGGGATCACGGTGGACGGCTGCACCAGGTCCAGCAGCTCGACACCTTCCCGGGCATCCATCGTGTAACGCAGCCACCCCGAGAGGTAGCGGAAGCGCACCGACCCCAGGTGGAGCAGCATCGTGCCGATGTCCAGCCGGGAGGCCACGTCCTTCAGACCGGGGTACAGCACGGTGTCTCCGGTCATCCAGAGCTGGCCGTTGGTCTGGCCCACCCAGTGCAGAGCAAATCCCACGACCGGCCCGGTGATCGGGTCGCTGCCGGCCGGGCCGTGGCGACACGGTGTGGCGGTCACCGTGATCGTCTCCTTGCCCGGTGCCCGGAGGGTATGTGTGTCCCACCCGGCCATGCCGATCGCGCCGCCGCCGATCTTGGCCGCGCCCTTCGTCGTGGTCAACACCGTCCCCAGCTGCGGGAGCATCGCCAGACCGGTCGGGTCGAGGTTGTCCCCGTGGTGGTGGTGACTGATCAGCACCGCGTCGATCGGGCCCAGCTCGGCGGGAGCGATCGAGGGGCCGGCGAGCTTGCGCGACATCGTGCCCCAGCCGAAGAAGTACCGCCTGCCGGGCGGATCGAAGGTCGGGTCGGTGAGGATGCGCCATCCGCCGACCTCGACCAAGGTCGTGGGTCCACCGATGTGCGTGATGGTCGCTGCAGTCATGCGCAGAAACGTAGCAGCGACGCACCTCGGCCTGGCGGGGCCCGACTCAGACCGTGATGAACGACCGCATGCCGATCGCACCCATGTCGATCTCGTCGTTGAAGAACCGCATGTCCTCGTGGTCCTCGAGCAGGCTCAGCGCGGCCACCATTGGCCTGTAGTGGTCGTCTGTCGGGACCGCTATGCGCGCCTCGGACCAGGTGCCGTAGGGGTCCAGCAGCTTGCCGACGTCGCGATCGCGAAGTGCGGTGGCAGTGTCCGCATCGAACTGCTGCGCCCAGTCCCATGCCGGGCCACCGTCCCACTTCACCCGTCCGAGCGCGTGGACGATGTTGCCGCTGCCGATGAACACGACCCCGCGCCGGCGCATCGCCCGAAGCTGACCGTAGAGCCGGTAGAGCTCGGGCAACGGCATTTCGTAGTCGACGCTGATCTGCAGGACCGGAATCTCCGGCGCGGGGGCCAGGTGCGCCAGCACGCTCCATGTCCCGTGGTCCAGGCCCCACTGCTGGTCGAGCTCAGCCTCGTAGTCAACGAACTGTCGGGCGATCGCGGCGGCGACGGCCGGGTCGCCGACGCTGTCGTAGTGGACGCGGGACAGCTCGTCGGGGAAGCCGCCGAAGTCGTAGATGATCCGATTGCGTGGGGCGTCGGTGATGTGGGTGCTGCCGGGGGTCAGCCAGTGCGCGCTGATGACAACGATGGCCTGCGCCTCGGGAAGGTCTGCGCCCACCGCGGACCAGGCGCGCGTGTAAGCGTTGTCGGAGATGGCGTTCATGGGACTCCCATGGCCCACAAACAGGACCGGCATGAGCGGGCTCGGGCGCAGTCGGTCATCCAGCTGCGCAACGGAATAGGCCACCATGTAACCCTCGAATCACCTAGTTGATGATTCAACCATAGCATTCACCACTGTGGCCCCGGCTCCTGCCGGAACCGTCCCGGCATCTCGCTGGCCCAGTCGTCAGGCTTGCGCGCAGCGGACCGCCTGGCGAAGTCGACCCGCGCCTGCTTGATTGCGGCCTCGGCATCCCAGTAGGCACACCGGAACACCGAGAGATCGAGCAACTGCTGGCGGCTCAGGTGGCTCAGCAACCGCGACATCAGGCTGATCTGGGTGCGTGACTCACCCAGGCCCTCAGGCAGCCACGGCGGCCGCAAGAAACCGGGAATCACACACATCAGCTCGTTGGGGCCGAACAGCTGCCAGAACGCTCCTCGGTCATGGAACTCGCGCTCGGCCGACAGCAATGTGGCCGACTGCGCGCCGAGCCAGTCGCCCATCTCAGCGGTGTCGAGGAAGTAGGTCAGCCGCCCACGGACACGGACATAGCGACGCACTGTCGGGATCGCTCGATCGGCCGCCTCCGCGATGAAGAAGTCGTCCAGGAGGTGCCAACCGGGTTCGTCCAGTTCCATGGTTCGACCCAACCACCAGGGTCGGACAGTCAGAACGCACCGACGAGCGCGCCCGCGAGCAGAGGGTTGGAGGCAACCGGCGCGGCTGAACTGACACACACCCAAGCCGGATCAGGAGGTTGCCAGCGCATCGAGGACTCCCGCGGTGAACGTGTCGAAGGTGATCCGGTCGGGCGTCGCTGGCCGCGCACCCAGGCGCACGGCAACGACGCCCGCCGACGGCACGACCGCGATGTATTGGTTGCCGTAGCCGAACGCCCAGAAGGCGTCAGCGGGGACGTTCGGAGCGAGTCGCCCCTCGTACGCCGGCTTGTCCTGGGTGAAGCCGGCCTGACGCAGCACCTCGACCACGCGACCCTGGCCGTTGACCCACCACATCAGCCCGTAGGCCGCGTTGAGCCTCGACGACGGGCGTGTCGCCTCGGCCACGAAGTCCGGCGAGACGATCCGTTGACCGTCCCACTCCCCCTCGTGCAGCATCAGGTGGCCGACGCGGGCGAGATCAAGGCACGTCGACTCGATGCCCGAGTAGGTCAACGCGTTGCCGGCGGCATCCCGACCCCAGGTCGTGTCGCGCATGCCGAGGGGCTCGAGCAGGCGATCCTGCGCCATGCCGACGACATCATCGCCCTCGGCCACGTCGTCGAGGACCGACTCGAGCGCCTGGGCGGCCGCGTTGTCGTACACCCAGTTCTTGCCGGGAGCCCGGCCCTGCGCGGCTCGCACGGCGAACGATGTCTGGTCGGTCTCGACGCGAATCATCCGGCGATCCGCGGCCTCGTCCCAGCGACGCCCCGAGGTCATCGACAGTAGATCGCGCGCCGTGACCTCCTGCGCCGCCCCCGTCCGCCACTCGTCGACCTGCTTGGAGGCCGAGTCGTCGAGGTCCAGCGTGCCGTCGTCGACCTGCATTCCGACCAGCAGCGAGGTGAGCGACTTGGTGATCGAATAGGCTCGCCGCCCGGAGCGCTCCGCACCACCGTTCCAGTACGCGTCGTGGACCAGCAGCCCGTCGTGCACGACCGCCACACAGGTCGACCCGTCCAGCGCCAGCCCGGCGTCGAGGTCAGCCCAGTCGCCCTGCTCTTCACGCTGCCAGCTGTGGCCCGGAAACACCTCCGGCTCGGCGGAGATCGTCGGGAGCGTCACCGGAGTCACCCGGGGGACATCGTCCGACCCACCCCGGGAGCACGCCGCGGCCGCGAGCAACGCCCCGATCGCCAGAGCCGACGTGACCTTCACCCTTCCCACGATGTCAGAGTCGACCCGGATGACCGCCGCTGCCGGGCCCGAACCCGCTCACCAGCCACTCGTCCCAGCCAAAAGTTGCATACGTAGTACCTTTGCGGAACACTGGCTGCGACCTAGTGACCCACCTCACAACCAGGAGTCGATCGTGGATCCCATTGATCCTGCCTACGGGACAACAACGCTGCTGCTCATCGCGGCAGCCGCTGTGGCCTTCTTGCTGTTCCTCATCATCAAGCTGCGCCTGCACGCCTTCATCGCGCTCGTCCTCGTCAGCGTCCTGACCGCCGTCGCGGCGGGCATACCCCTCGTGGACGTCCCCACGGCACTCACGTCGGGATTCGGCAGCACCCTGGCCTCCGTGGCTCTGCTGGTCGGCTTCGGCGTCATGATTGGCCGACTGCTCGAAGTCACCGGCGGAGCGCAGGTCCTCGCCGACACCCTGGTCGGTCGATTCGGCGAGAAGCGAGCACCGCTGGCTCTTGGCGTGGCCGCCCTGATCTTCGGCTTCCCGATCTTCTTCGATGCCGGGCTCGTCGTGTTCCTGCCGATCATCCTGACCGTCGCCCGGCGGTTCGGTGGTTCGGTCCTCTACTACGCACTCCCCGCCGCAGGCGCGTTCGCGGCGATGCATGCACTCGTCCCCCCGCACCCCGGCCCGGTCGCGGCTGGCACGGTCCTCGGCGGTGACATCGGCGTCATCCTGCTCGTCAACCTGCCAATCGTGCTGATCTCCTGGTACGTCGGCGTCTTCCTGGTCTCCCGGGCTCTCGGTGCACGGTTCGACGTGCCCGTTCCCGACCTGCTGTTCGGCGAGGTCAACGATGGAACCGGTGACACGGCCACCAAGACGATCGCCCCGAGCTTCCCGACCGTCATCAGCCTGCTGGCGATCCCCCTGGTGCTGATCTCGTTCAACACCGTTCTGACGACGCTGATCACCAACGGCACGATCGCCGAGGGCAACAATCTCGTCGAGCTTCTCGTGCTGCTGGGCAATACGCCGATCGCCCTCCTCATCACCCTGCTCGTGACGATCGCGGTGCTCGGGACGCGCGACCGGACCCTCAGCGAGACGACCGACCTGCTGGACAAGTCGCTCGGCCCGATCTGCTCGATCATCCTCATCACCGGCGCCGGCGGCATGTTCGGTGGTGTCCTGCGAGCCAGCGGCATCGGCGGCGCGCTGACCTCGTCGCTGTCCGATCTCGGCATCCCACTGCTGCTCCAGGCATTCCTCATCGCCACGGCGCTGCGCGTGGCCCAGGGTTCGGCGACAGTCGCCCTGACGACCACCGCCGGGCTGATCGCGACCCAGGCCGGCGACCTCAGTGATCTGCGAGTCGCTCTCCTGGTCACGGCCATCGCGGCCGGCGCGACGGTCCTGTCCCATGTCAACGACTCGGGCTTCTGGCTGGTCAGCCGCTTCTTCGGCATGGACGAGAAGACCACGCTGAAGACGTGGACCGTCATGGAGACGACACTCGGGCTCTCGGCATTCGCGGTGGCCGCCGTGCTCTGGCCGATCGTCGGCTGAGGATGAGTCGGTCAGCGGCGACGCTGCATCTCGGAGACGACCTCGACGCATATCGCGTGCATCGCGGCGTGTGCGACGTCGGCGTCGCCGCCGGCCACCGCCTCGGCAACCATGAGGTGCAGACGGCGGGCCTCGGGTTTGGGGACCGGGGGCATGAGGTGATGGTCGGTGCGCCCGCGCAGCACCTCCTCCACGACGTCGCCCAGGGCAGCGAACATGACATTGCCCGACGACCGGAGCAGCAGCCGGTGGAAGGCCACGTCGAGGTCGAGGAACGTCACGAGGTCCCCGGCCGCCCCTGCGGTCTCCATGGCATGGGCCAGGCGGACGATCTCCACCCTCGCTGCGTCGCCGGCGTGAGCTGCCGCCAGGCCCGCGGAAGGTGGTTCGACCGCTGCCCGCAGCTGCGAGAGCTCGTGCAGGCAGCCCGCCCGGTTGCCGCCCTCGAGCCGCCACCGGATCACCGCCGGGTCGTAGTGGTCCCACTCGTTCTCCGGACAGACCCGAATTCCCACCCGCCGGCGGCTCTCGACCATTCCCATCGACGCCAGCACCTGGACCACCTCACGGGCGATCGTGCGGGAGACCGCGTACTCGGTCTGCATCCAGTCCAGGGTCAACATCGAGCCCGGCGCGAGTCGCCCGTCGACGATGCGGGGACCCAGCTCGGCCAGCACACCGGCATAGACGTTGGACATGCGGGTCAGCCTAGCCACGTACGTGGCACACGATGGCGCGCCGCGTGAGCGCCGCGCGACAGATCGTCGTAATGGGGGTGTCAGGCACCGGCAAGAGCGTGATCGGCCAGGCACTCGCCGAAAGCCTCGGTCTGACGTTCATCGAGGGGGACGCATTCCACCCGACGGCGAACATCGCGAAGATGTCTGCCGGCACACCACTCGACGATGACGACCGACGGCCGTGGCTCACGGTCCTGGCCGGCAAGCTGGACGCCAATCGGCAAGCCGGGATCGGTTCGGTGCTGGCCTGCTCCGCGCTCAAGCGCGACTATCGGGACATCCTGCGTCACGAGGCTCCCGATGCGTTCTTCCTGCACCTGGACCTCCCGTTCGATGTACTGCGCGACCGGATGGAAAAGCGCGAGCACTTCATGCCGACCTCGTTGCTGCAGTCCCAGTTCGACACCTTGGAGCGGCTGGGAGCTGACGAACGCGGCCACGTGCTGGATTTCGACGCCCCGTTGCCCGAGGTCATCGCCGCAGCCACGGCCGCGGCGGCCGCAGCCTGAGCAGGCGCCTCGCCCACGGTGGACCTCGACGACCGGTTGTTGGACCGGTGCGCGACAATGGAGGGATGCCCACCACCACGGATCTGCGCCGGTTGCTGCGCCATCCCGTGGAGTTCGTGGCGGCCGAGGATCCGGCCGCATCGCGCTTCGTGTTTCATGCCCCTGACGGCGACCAAGCGGCCACAGCCAACGAGGCGATCGGTGTCCTGAGCCAGGGCATTCGGGTCATGGCGGCCGACCCCACCGTGCGTGCTTGGGCGACTCCCGCGATCCTCGCTCTGCGCATCATGGCGCGCGGCGCACTGGGCTCGCCGGACTCCACCGAGCTCAACCAGCTGCAGAACGCAGCCATCGGCATCGACACCAACGTCGGCCGGGGCCAGGCCACGATCAACGCGTTCCTCAAGGCATTGGCCGTCGATGCGCCGGCCGCTGCCTCAACACCGCAGCGCACGGCGTACGTCTCGCCGCATGCCGCTCAGCCGCGCAAGCGTGAGACGACGTTCTCGTGGTCGCTCATCGTGTCATTCCTCGAGGAGCCCACGGCAGATCAGGCTGCGGTCGTGCGCCTGAGAGTCCACCCCCGGTCCGGGTCCTGGGCTGCCTTCGACGCCAATGATCTGTTCAACGGCTCGTCCCACCCGCTCGCGACCGACGCGGCCGAGCCCACGACCGCGATGCTCCGCCGGGTCGAGAGCTGGTGGCCGGCTGCCGAGCGGCTCCGTGACCCACACTCCCGTGGCGCGGTGACTGTCGGTCCGGACGAGCTGGCCCGTCTCGGCGACCGATCGCTGGCGCCGACGCTGATGGCCAACCGCATCGAGGTCCGTTGGCCGCCGGAGCTCGTGCGCGAGCTCACGACGACCGCCGTCGTCCGTCGCGAGGAGACCCCCCGATCGGATCGGCCCTCGGCGTTCACCCAGGGTCAGCTCTTCTCGTTCGACTGGCAGGTCGCGCTCGGCGACGACGTCCTCTCCGCCACGGAGCTCGACCAGCTCGCCGGCTCGCAGAGCGGGCTGCTGCGCCTGCGGGACCGCTGGATCTTCGTCGACAAGAGCCGCTTGCAGAAGGTGCTCGACGAGCGATCGAGGGAGATTTCACCGCTCGAGGCGTTGCGCGCCACCGTCACCGGCGAGCTCGAGATCGACGGACGTATGACCGAGGTCGACACGGTCGGCTGGCTCGAGGACGTGCGCCGGCGGCTCGCAGTCCAGGATCGCGACATCGTGCCGGGAGTGCAGCCCGAGGGCCTCGACGGCACGCTGCGCGACTACCAGCTCCAGGGCCTGCGCTGGATGACGCAGCTCGTCGACCTTGGCCTCGGCGGCATCCTCGCCGACGACATGGGACTCGGCAAGACCGTCATGCTCATCGCGCTGCACCTGCAGCGCTCGGTCGACTCCACCGCACCGACGCTCGTGGTGTGCCCGGCCTCGGTGCTGGGCAACTGGGTGCGGGAGATCGAACGATTTGCGCCGGGGGTCAACGTCCGTCGCTATCACGGACCCAAGCGACGCCTCGACGACGTGAAGGACGGGTTCCTCGTCACGACGTACGCCACGATGCGCTCCGACGTCGTCGAGCTGTCCGAGCACGAGCCTGGTTGGGGCCTGGTCGTCGCCGACGAGGCGCAGAACATCAAGAACCCGCACGCACGCACCGCGCAGGCCATTCGCGACATCCCCGCCGAGGCGAGGCTCGCGCTGACCGGTACACCGGTCGAGAACAATCTCTCCGAGTTGTGGGCGATCCTGGACTGGACGACACCTGGTTTGCTCGGGACCTACCAGCAGTTCCGCAACACGTGGTCGCGGGCGATCGAGTCACGCCGCGACTCGGGCAAGGCGTCCGGGTTGTCCCAGCTCATCCGCCCGTTCGTCCTGCGGCGCCGCAAGTCAGACCCGGGCATCGCCCCCGAGCTGCCGCCGAAGATCGAGACCGATCACCGGATCAACCTGACCCGCGAGCAGGTGGGGTTGTACGAAGCGGTCGTCCGCAGCACGATGAGCCAGATCGAGAGCGCACAGGGCATCCAGCGTCGGGGCCTGGTGGTCAAGCTGCTGACCCAGCTCAAGCAGATCTGCAACCACCCGGCACAGTTCCTCCGCGAGCCCGAAGCGCGGCTCACCGGTCGGTCCGGCAAGCTCGGGGTGTTCGACGAGCTGGTCGAGGAGATCGTCGCCGAGGACGGCGCCACACTGGTGTTCACGCAGTACGCCCAGATGGGCAAGCTGCTCACCCGGCATCTCGCGGACAAGAAGATCGCCCACCAGTTCCTGCACGGCGGCACGACGGTGCGAGCGCGGGAAAAGATGGTGCACACGTTCCAGAGCGGCCAGGTCCCGGTCTTCGTGCTGTCCCTCAAGGCCGCTGGCGTGGGCCTCAACCTGACCCGCGCCGACCACGTCATCCACTACGACCGCTGGTGGAATCCCGCCGTCGAGGACCAGGCCACTGACCGGGCGCACCGCATCGGCCAGACCAAGAACGTCCAGGTCCATCGACTCATCAGCGAGGGCACGATCGAGGAGTCGATCGACGAGCTGATCCGCTCCAAGCGTTCCCTCGCCGATGCCGTCGTCAATGGTGGAGAAGGCGCGCTGACCGAGCTCTCCGATGCCGCGCTGGCCGACCTGGTGCGACTGCGGAAGTAGGCGCTCTCGGTCCTACACCTGGTCGACCGTGAAGTGGACCGTGAAGAAGTCGGCTCGGTCGATCGTCACGGCGACGTCGATCTTGCGGCCGTCCTCGGCCGTGACGACGCAGTCAACCGATGCACCCACGGTGCCCTCGAGTTCGTCGGGGCACGCGACCGCGTCGATGCCAGACGCGATCTGACCGCTCAGCAGGCTCGCAACCTGCGCCTCCAGCGTCGTGACCGGGACGACGGCCGGCGGCGGGACCTTGATGCTGAAGGGCACGTTGGTGTCGGTGACGTCGTGGGCCGTGAGAGTCGCGACGTACTTGAGGTCGTTCGCGATCAACGTGCACGAGGCGATGGCGCCGTCTCGCGCGGGCAGCCCCTCGGGGCAGTTGACATCGGACGGAGTCAGGCGCTGCTCTGACGCCTTGGTCCTGACCTGCTGCTGCAACAGATCGGGCCCGACCGAGACGATCGACTCCTTGAGTCCGAACTTCAAGGTGTCGCCCTCCACCGAGCTCGTGGTCGCGGTGACCTCGTACGTCAGTCCCTCCGCCACGAACGCGCAGGTCGTCGTCGCGTCGACCTTGGCCGGTAGTGACTTGGGGCAGTCCAGTCCCGTCGGGTCGATGCCGAGCTTGACGAGACGCTCGGAGACCTTGGCCGCCAGGTCGTCGGCGCTCAGCGACCCACCGCCGGACGAGGCGGAGAACGAGCAGGCGCTCAGCACGAAAACGATTCCGAGGAGAAGGATGCGCATGCTCTCAGCGTCGCAGGCAATCGTCGCTGGGAACGTTGCTTTGACGCACTCGGTCGATCGCGACCCTTGGTGCGCCCTCAGCCGAGGCAGCGCCTGAGGACCTCTATCTCGTAGAAGTACTCGCCCTCGCTCGATGCCCGGCAGGTGCTGCTGAACTTTGCCGGCTGCTCGTTGTAGCGCATCGTGACCAACCCCTTTCCGCCGGCATTCTGATACACCGCCCACTCGATGCTGCCGACCATCCGGCCTGCGACGATGCCGCGCCACGGGTTGGAGCCGTAGGAGTAGGTCTCGCTCGACGGCACCTGGATCTCGCTGCCCGGCGCCTTGATCAGCGCCGCGAACGGCATCGTCGTCTCGCCGTGCGCGAGGCGGAACACCGCAGCGGTCCGGCCCCCGGCGAGTCGGTCGTCGATCTGTGCGAAGGAGTCCTCCAGCAGCGGTCGGGCCTGACGGTGCGAGCCGGTTTCCCCGTCACGGCGGGGCCGTATCAGTAGAAGTACTGCGCATCCTTGAGCTAGTTGAGCACCGCGGCGTCCGCGATCGGCACGTAGCGCTCGAACGTCGAAGCCGTCTCTCCCCGCATCCCCGGCGCGATGACATACATCGAGTAGATGTCGAGCGCCCTGTCGAGCGCATCGCTGAGGCTGTCGACGTGCTCACGGCTGTAGAGACGGCGCAGCACGTTGTCCGCGGCTTCGCGGACAGCACCGGAGCGCTGGATCCTCTTGATCGCGGCCCGTCCGGCCGAGGTCGAGCCGCTGGTGAACACCAGCCCGGAGTCCGTGGTGCGCCGCTCGAGCCGGAGGTGCGGCTCGGCGGCGACCGTCCGGTCCCAGAAGTCCTGGTAGTTCGCCGCAGTGCGTCGGCCGATCCCGAACCACTCGAGGGCGCCGACCATGCTGAGTCGTCCGTAGCCGATCCGCTCCTCGGCCTCCTGGAGCGCCAGCACGTCATCGTAGAAACGCACGCCGATCTCGGTCAGCGCGTCCTGCTGCGATGCGGCCTGCCAGTCCTTGAGCGCACGCTTCTCACGGCTGTCCTTGGTCTGGCTCCGCGAGCCGTGCCGGCCGATCGTCTCCTGGAAGATCTGCTCGTACCCGGCCGGCGGCTCGCCGATCGAGGTCCGCTCCGGATTGCCACAAGGCGTCTGGTTCCCGTAGTGGAGCGCACTGTCGGCCAGGTCCGCCTGAGGAGTCGTTCTCGATCCGAAGTGTGAAGTCGGCACAGTCTAAGCGAGCGAAGCCGCACGCGAACGGAGAAAGTCCACCTGCTCGGTCAGATTTGATCATCGTGACCGCCGACTTCTCGGCCAGGGACGGCGCGGCCTCAGCTCCGCGGGTTCACTCCGCGGCGGCGAGCTGGCCGCAGGCTCCGTCGATGTCACTGCCGCGGGTGTCGCGCACCGTCGTCGGGATGCCCTTGGCGATCAGCCGGCGGACGAACTCACGCTCGTCCTCGGGCCGCGAGGCGGTCCACTTGGAGCCGGGTGTCGGGTTGAGCGGGATCAGGTTGACGTGCACCCAACCCCAGTCGCCGTACGACTGCAGGACGTCGCCGAGCATGTCCGCACGCCATGCCTGGTCGTTGATGTCCTTGATCATGGCGTACTCGATCGAGACGCGACGCTTGGTCTTGTGGGCGTACTCCCACGCGGCCTCGACTGCCTCGTGCACCGACCAGCGGGTGTTGATCGGGACCAGCTCGTTGCGGAGCTCGTCATCAGGGGCGTGCAGCGACAGCGCGAGCGTCACCGGGATGCCCTCGTCGGCCAGCTGCTTCATGCGCGGCACCAGACCGACTGTGCTGACCGTGATGTTGCGGGCGGACATACCGAGTCCATCGGGAGCCGGCGCCACCATGCGGCGCACGGCACCGATCACGGCCTTGTAGTTGGCCATCGGCTCGCCCATGCCCATGAACACGACGTTGGACAGGCGACCCGGGCCACCGGCGACCTTGCCGGTCGCCATGGCGCTGGCACCGTCGACGACCTGGTCGACGATCTCGGCGGCACTCATGTTGCGCTCCAGACCGCCCTGTCCGGTGGCGCAGAACGGGCAGGCCATGCCGCAGCCGGCCTGGCTGGAGACGCAGATCGTGGCCCGGTCGGCGTAGCGCATCAGGACCGACTCGACGAGCGCTCCGTCGAACAGTCGCCACAGCGTCTTGCGGGTCGTGCCCTTGTCGGCCTCCATCGTGCGCACCGGATTGAGCAGGGTCGGCAGCAGCTCGGCGACGATGCGGTCTCGGCTCGCGGCCGGCAGGTCCGTCATGTTGGCCGGATCGCGTTCGAGGCGGCCGTAGTAGTGCTGCGCGACCTGCTTGACGCGGAAGGCGGGCTCGCCGAGCGTCTCGGCGACAGCCGTACGCTCCTCGGCGGTCAGATCGGCGAGGTGGCGCGGGGGCTTCTTGCGTCCCCGCGGCTGCTCGAAGACGAGCGGAAGATTCTTCGGGGACTCAGACACCACCCCATTCTCGCATCCAAGTCCACAAGGCCCGAAATCGTTGCCCTACAACCGCGCGAGACGAGCGACGAACTCGAGCTTGTCGAGCACCGGCGAGGGGATCACGAACGGGTACAGGGGCCCCTTGCCCATGCTGCGGTTGATCTGGTTGAGCGCGATGCTCAGCGGGATCCACACCCCGTTCACGAGATCGCGGAATGACGTGAACGCCGACGGCGCGGACACCGTGGCCAGGCCGTGGGCCGACGCCGTCTCGATCGTGTCGCAGATGTGCAGGTAGTGCGCGAAGGTCTCGGCGAAGTCCTCCCACGGGTGCATCGTGGCGTACTGGCTGATGAAGTCGTCGCGCCACTCCGGCGGGGCGCCTTCGCCGTAGTGCCGCTCGACCGCTTCGGCATAGCTCTGGCGATCATCGCCGAACAGCTCACGGAACTCCTCGAGCAGATCACCCCGCACCAGCTGCTGCCAGTAGAAGTGCCCGATCTCGTGCCTGAAGTGGCCCAGCATCGTGCGGTACGGCTCGTCCATCGACACCCGCAGGCGTTCGCGGTGCACATCATTGCCCTCGGCCAGGTCGACTGTGATGACGCCGTCAGCGTGTCCCGTGACGACCTTCTCCTGAACACTCGACAGCAGGTCGAACGCGAGGCCGGTCTCCGGATCGTCCTCCCGAGTGCGGATCGCGAAGCCGAGTCCGTCGAGCTCCACGATCAGCCGCCGCTTGGCGGTCTCGGCAATCGAGTACTCGCTCAGGCCCTTGACGTCGTCGTCGGACGGCCGGGTGCGGGTCAGGTTGCAGCTGAAGCAGCGCCCACCGGGCGCGTCCGAGAGCCACGTGCACCCCGACAGCGAGGAATTGGCGCAGACGTGCCAGACGCTGCCTGTCGCGTCGACGTACTGCCCGTGCTGGTCGACCGGCACGATCGCCTTCTCCTCGCGGGAGAAGCCGAGATGGGACGAGCACGACATGCAGATCGAGTTCTCGAAGTAGAGGGCGTTGCCACACACGCGGCAGGAGAAGGCTTTCACCGGGCAAGTCTGTCAGGGTCGCCTGAAATGGCCAGTCGCACGGCCGTGGGTCATGTCACGCGTGGCCTACTGAGGCGCAACGTCGACCTCGACGTGGAGCGACGACGTCTTGGCTTCGGTGAAGATCACGCCCTTCACCGGTGGCACGTCGGCATAGTCCCGGCCCCATGCCAGGGTGACGTAGCGGTCGTTGGCCCACTGGTCGTTGGTCGGGTCGATCGCGAGCCATCCCCCGTCAGGCACCCACACCGCGGCCCACGCGTGCGTCGCGTCGGCGCCGACAATCCGCTCCTTGCCCGGAGGCGGGGTCGTCGCGAGATAGCCGCTGACGTAGCGCACCGCCAGACCGTGCGAACGCAGGCAGGCCAGGGTGAGGTGGGCGAAGTCCTGACACACCCCGGCCCGTTGCTCAAAGATGTCGTCGACCGTCGTCGTGACGGTCGTGGCGGTCTTGTCGTACGCGAAATCGGTGTGGATCCGGTGCATGAGGTCCGTGGCGGCCTCCCCGATCGGACGACCTGGTGACAACGACTCTGCGGCGTAGGCATGGGCGGCGGCGGTCTGGTCGGCCAGAGCGGATGCGAGGACGAAGTCCTGGGCGCGCCACGCGTCGTCGATGTCCGAGCGCCCCATCGGGCGCGCCGACTCCCACGGGGTGGCGAGCGCGATGTCGTCGTACTGGGGGAGCTGGACCTCCACCTCGCTCGTCGCGAGTATCCCGAGCACCCGATGTGGCGACGTGACCTGGAAGTACGTGGCGGTGTTGCCGTAGTAGTCCTGGTCGTCCGTGCAGTCGACCGTCACCGGATCGAGGGTCAGGCCGTGCGAGACGACGTGCTGCCACGGCAGCTCGCGCGGCACCAGGTAGGCGATGCCCAGGCTGTCGGTGACGTCATCGTCGTAGGAGTACGTAGTGCGGTGCGACACCCGGTAGCGCCGGGTCTCGCGCGATCCGGTGCTCATTCCTGCACCCCCGCCGCAAAACCGAACGACCGTGCCGTGGGGCTGGCCGCGAAGTGCACGTGGCCGACCGCGTCGGCGAACCTGGTGAGCTGCCCGACGTAGCCGTCCAGGAACCGCTCGAGGTTGGGCCGGTTCTCGCCCTCGATCGCGGTCAGAGCGGCGATGTCCGCCCGGTCCAGCTCCTCGGCGAGGTCGTCGAGCAGGCGCTCAGGCCGCGTCGAGCCGGTCGATCCCGGCATCGCCGCGAGGTGCTCCCTCAGCTCACCGATCCCGAACGCCAGGGATCGCGGGTTGTCGGCATCGGTCAACAGCAGCTCGAGCACGCCCGCAAGACGGACATAGCCGCGGTAGCGTCGCCGGTGCGTCACAGCGCTCTCGGCGGCCGCCAGCACGGCGTTGTTGAGGTCACGGTCGACGTCGATACCCCGCCGCACCGTCGTGGTCGAGCGGAGCAGGTGGCACAGCTGCAGACCACGCTCGATAGCCCGTCCGGCGCCGATCAGGTGCCAGCCCGGGTCACGCATCATGTTGGCGGTGACGCCCTGCAACGACAGGACGCCGGTCAGCATGCGTCCAGCGCTCTCGGCGACCTGATGACTGTAGTGATAGCTCACCAGCGCCGACGCGGCGCGATCGGTCGAGCCGAACGCCTGCCATGTGTCGGGCGAGAACTGGTCACGCATGCTTTGAGCGGTCTCCCGCAGGGCGCTGACGGACTGGGCCACCGAACCCGCGCGGTGTGCGTCCAGCAGCAGCGAGCGGAAATTGTCGTCGAACCGGTCAGGATCGTCCGGCGAGCCGGCGAGCCGGGCGATGGCACCCATCAGCACCGCGAGACTCGCGCCACCCGCGCTGCGCGGGCGGGACCCGAAGTCGTCGGCACTCGCGTGCGCCGTCAGGACGAGCCGCAGCATGTCCTCCGCCCGCTCGGCGTAGCGGCCGAACCAGAACATGTCCTCCAGGACGCGGGGAACCATCGCCGCGGGCGCGCGCACGTTCGTGACCGGCAGGACTTCGGTCAGACCCTGGTCCGGGTCGTCGGGGCTGTCCTTGAGCACCCAGACGTCCTTGCTGGACGCTGGCAGGCCTGCCTCGAAGACCGTGGCCAGCCCGCCGACCAGTGGCCGGTAGGTCGAGCCGTAGCGGAGCGTGAATGAGCGCAGCGTCAGCACTCGGGGGCGTACGCCTCGCGCGTGGAGAGTCGGCGACTGCGACAGAGCCAGCGGCTCCTGTCCGACGTAGCGGTGTGGGGCGGCGAGAATCGCCGCGCGCACCTGATCGACCGGCCGGTCCCCGAGGTCGTCCGGGTGGTCGATCGACCTGACGATCAGGTCGTCGAGATGCTCCAAGACGTAGGCACGGGAACGTGGGTCGCCGGTCCAGTACGTCTGCACCGACGGTAGGCGCAACGGCTCGTCGAGCAGCATCTCGCACATCGCCGACATGAACGGCAGCAGGCCGGGATTCTCCAACACGCCAGCGCCGAGACCGTTGACGACGCGGACGGTGCCACGGCGGACCGCCTCGGAGAGCCCGGCAACACCCAGCTGGGAGTTCTTGCGGAGCTCGAGCGCGTCGCTCCACGCGGCATCGACCCGGCGCAGGATCACGTCGACCCGCTCCAGCCGGTCGAACACCCGCATCCAGACGGCGCCGTCGCGCATCACCAGGTCGCTGCCCTCGACCAGCGGGAAGCCCAGGCTCGACGCCACGAAGGCCTGGTCGTACGCCGTCTCGGACTGCGTGCCCGGCGAGAGCACCACGACCCGCGGGTTGGGACTGTCGTTGGGCGCCGACTCGATCAACGTCGAGCGGAGCGCCTGGAAGAACGGCGCCATGCGGTGCAGTCCGGCCTGGCGGTAGAGCTCGGGGAGGACCCGCGAGATCACGCGGCGGTTTTCCATCGCGTAGCCGATGCCCGACGGTGCCTGTGCCCGGTCGGCAAGCACCTGCCACTCCCCGGCCGTGTTGCGGCCCAGATCAGCGGCGGCCAGGAGCAGGGGGCGTGGATCGTGCGCGGATGCGCGGGCGGAGACCCGCAGGAAGCCCTCGTGCCCGAACACCACCGAGGGTGGCAGCACGCCCGAGGACAACAGCCGCTGCGGGCCGTAGAGGTCCACCAGGATCGCGTTCAGCAGCTCGGTGCGCTGCGCCAGGCCCACCGCGAGCGGGGCCCACTCGGCCGCCCCGATGATCAGCGGGAACGGGTCGAGACGCCATGGCCCTGAGCTCTGCTCGGGCGGCGTGTACGTCACGCCATCGTTGGCCAGGAACCGCTCGATGTCACCGCCGACCCGGCGCAGGTCGCCCTCGGTCAGCTGCACGGCGCTCTCGGCCAGCATCTTCCAGCCGGGCCGCAGGCTGCCGTCGGGCGCCACGACCTCGTCGTAGCGGGCCGGACCGTCCGACAGCGTGGGTTGGGTCACCGCCGCGGAGTAGTCGCGAAGCGCCGTCATCGACGGGCCGGCCTCATCGTCAGGTGACCGGGACCAGTGCGTGCAGGATCAGCCACGCGATCGGGGCGACCGCGATCAGCGAGTCGAGACGATCCATCAGGCCACCGTGGCCGGGCAGGAGGTCGCCCATGTCCTTGATGCCGAGGTCACGCTTGATCAGCGACTCCGACAAGTCACCCAGCGTCGCGAAGACCACGCCCGCGACGCCCAGGATGATGCCGACCCACCAGTCGCCATCAAGGGCGTACGTGATCGTGACGATGCCCGCGGCGATGCCGAAGAACAACGAACCGGCGAAGCCCTCCCAGGACTTCTTGGGGCTGATGGTCGGAGCCATCGGGTGCTTGCCGAACAGCACGCCGGCGATGTAGCCACCGATGTCCGAGGCGATCGTGGCCACGATGAACGCGACGATGCGCCACGGGCCGTCGTCCTCGACCAGCATCAGGATGACGAACGTGCCCATCAGGAACAGGTAGCCCAGCACGAAGACGCCGGCGCTGCTGTCGCGGACGAAACCCTCGGCGCCGTCGGAGAGGCGCCAGACGAGCGTCCCGATGACGGTCAGCGCCAGGGCAACCGACGCAGTCTCCATCCCACCGAGGTAGGTGCCGACCAGCATGATCGTCCCGCCGACCAGGACCGGCGCGACGGGGATTCGAATCCGGGCGGTGGAGAAGGCCCGGCTCAGCTCGAACAGGCCGATCCCCAAGGCGATCGCGACGACCCCGATGAAGACCTGCTTCTGGATGAACAGCGCCGCCAGAACCATCCCGACGAGGCCGAGGCCCACCGCGATCGAGGCAGGCAGATTGCGCCCTGCCCGGCTGGTCTTCTCCGCGGCGACGGGGGGCTCCGGTCTCTCCGCAGGAGACTCAGATGTCAAGGAGTTCTGCCTCTTTGTTCTTGAGCATCTCGTCGATCGTCTCGACGTACTTCTTGGTCAGGCCGTCGAGGCGCTTCTCCGCACCGACGTTCTCGTCCTTGCTGATCTCGGAGTCCTTCTCGGCCCGGTCCATCGCCTGCTTGGCGTTGCGGCGCTGGTTACGCACGGCGACGCGGCCCTCCTCGGCCTTGCTCTTGGCAAGCTTGATGTACTCCTTGCGGCGCTCCTCGGTGAGCTCGGGAAGCGTCACGCGCAGGACCTTGCCGTCGTCGCTGGGGTTGACCCCGAGGTCGGACTCACGGATGGCCTTCTCGATCGCGGCCTTGGCACCCACGTCGTACGGCTGGATGATGACGGTGCGTGGCTCGGGGACCTGGAAGCCCGCGAGCTGGTTCAGCGGGGTCTGCTGACCGTAGTACTCGGCCGTGATCTGGGCGAACATCGCCGGGGGGGCGCGTCCGGTGCGGATCGCGGCAAACTCGTCGCGGGTGTGCTCGACGGCCTTGGCCATCTTGGTGTCCGCTTCACGCAGGGTCTGGTCAATCACGATGTCTCCATCCGGTTCTGGCGGGTCCGACGCCTAGGCGGCGTGGACAAGCGTTCCGATCTTCTCACCACGAAGGACACGGGCGATGTTCCCCTCGCCCTCCATGCCGAACACGATCATGGGCAGGTCGTTCTCCATGCACAACGCAAAGGCGGCGGCGTCGACGACCTTGAGCCCGAGACGCAGCGCATCGTCGAAGGTGATCTCGTCGAACTTGTGAGCGGTCGGGTCGGTCCGCGGGTCGGCGGAGTAGACCCCGTCGACACCACTCTTGGACATCAGCACGGCATCCGCACCGATCTCGAGCGCGCGCTGGGCCGAGACCGTGTCGGTCGAGAAGTACGGCATGCCAGCACCGGCACCGAAGATCACGACGCGACCCTTCTCGAGGTGGCGGATCGCCCGGCGCGGGATGTACGGCTCGGCGACCTGACCCATCGTGATGGCCGACTGCACGCGGGTCTCGATGCCCTGCTTCTCGCAGAAGTCCTGCAGTGCGAGGCAGTTCATCACGGTGCCCAGCATGCCGATGTAGTCGGCCCGCGAGCGGTCCATACCCCGCTGGCTCAGCTCGGCGCCGCGGAAGAAGTTGCCTCCTCCGACAACGATCGCGACCTCGACCCCCTCCGCGACTGCCTCGGCGACCTGCTTGGCGATGCCGTTGACGACGTCCGGATCGATGCCGATCTTGCCACCGCCGAACACCTCTCCCGAGAGCTTCAGCAGGACGCGCTTGAGCGCATGACCAGAGGCCGGACCATCGACTTCCTGAGCGGTGTCAGTGTCCATGTTCCGGCCTCCGATGTTGGTCGTGCGAACGGGGTGTCAGGCGCCGATCTCGATGTGCGCGAAACGCTTGAGCGTGACGCCTGCCTCATCGAGGAGAGCCTTGACGGTCTTCTTGCTGTCCTGCACCGAGGACTGGTCGAGCAGCACGGTGTCCTTGAAGAACCCGTTGAGGCGTCCTTCGGTGATCTTGACGATGGCCTGCTCGGGCTTGCCCTCTTCGCGTGCCGTGGCCTCGGCGATCTCGCGCTCCTTGGCGACGATCTCGGCGGGGACCTCCTCACGTGTGAGGTAGCGCGGACGCATCGCCGCGATCTGCATCGCGACGCCGCGGGCGACCTCGTGACCGGCTTCGTCACCCTCGAACTCCACCAGCACGCCGACGGCGTGCGGCAGGTCGCTGGCGCGACGGTGCATGTAGATCGCCACGTTGCCGTCGAAGCTGGCAACCCGGCCCAGCTCGATCTTCTCGCCGATGACGACGGCCAGGTCGGCCACGGCTTCGGTAACGGTCTTGCCGCTAGCGAGCTTCGCCGGGGCGAACGCTGCTGCATCGGCCGGCTTGAGCTCGTCGGCCAGAACCGCAAGCTCCTCGGCCAGCGCGATGAACTGCTCGTTCTTGGCAACGAAGTCGGTCTCGGAGTTGAGCTCGACGATCGCGCTACCGAAGTTGGCGACGAGCCCGGCCGAAGCCTCACGCTCGGCGCCACGCTTGGCAGCCTTGGCGGCGCCCGAGATGCGGAGCACCTCGATCGCCTTGTCAAAGTCGCCGTCGGCCTCGGTGAGCGCCTTCTTGGCGTCCATCATGCCCGCGCCTGTGGCGTCGCGGAGCCTCTTGACCTCTGTGGCAGTGATAGCCATGGTTGTCTTCTCGCTTCTCAGTTAGTCGTGTGCCTGAGTCACTCGGCAGTCTTGGCCGGTGCCTTCTTGGCGGCGGGAGCCTTCTTGGCCGGAGCCTCGTCAGCGGCGGCTTCGTCAGCAGCAGCGGCCTTCTTGGCCGGTGCCTTCTTGGCGGCGGGAGCCTTCTTGGCCGGAGCCTCGTCAGCGGCAGGCGCCTCAGCAGCAGAAGCCTCGTCAGCGGCAGCGGCCTTCTTGGCAGCCGGGGCCTTCTTGGCCGGAGCAGTAGCTTCGGCGGCGGGCGCCTCGGCAGCCGGTGCCTCGACCTTGGAGTCGGCAGCTGCAGCATCGGCAGCCGGCTTCTCGGCCGCAGCGGCCTCAGCAGCCTTGGACTCCAGGAGCTCGCGCTCCCAGTCGGCCAGGGGCTCCTCGGCGCCAAGCTCGGCGCCGGGCTCCTCTTCACCGGTCTTGCTGCCACCGCGGGCGATGAGACCCTCGGCAACTGCGTCGGCGATGACACGGGTCAGCAGGCCGACCGAGCGGATCGCGTCGTCGTTGCCCGGGATCGGGAAGTCAACGTCGTCGGGATCGCAGTTCGTGTCGAGAATCGCGATGATCGGGATACCGAGCTTCTTGCACTCGTCGACCGCGAGGTGCTCCTTCTTGGTGTCGACGATCCACGCGGCGGCCGGCGTGCGGCCCATGTCGCGGATGCCGCCGAGGGTGCGCGAGAGCTTCGCGTACTCGCGGCTCATGTGGAGGAGCTCCTTCTTCGTGCGGTTCGATCCCGCAACGTCGTCGAAGTCGATCTCCTCAAGCTCCTTCATACGCTGAAGGCGCTGGTGCATCGTCTGGAAGTTGGTGAGCATTCCGCCGAGCCAACGCTGGTTGACGAACGGCATGCCGACACGCTTGGCCTGCTCCTCGATCGGCTCCTGCGCCTGACGCTTGGTGCCGACGAACAGGATCGTGCCGCCGCGGGCCACGGTGGTCTTGACGAAGTCGTAGCCGGCATCGATGTAGGCCAACGACTGCTGGAGGTCGATGATGTAGATGCCGTTGCGCTCGGTGAAGATGAAGCGCTTCATCTTGGGGTTCCAACGACGGGTCTGGTGCCCGAAGTGGACGCCGCTCTCGAGCAGCTGGCGCATGGTGACGACTGCCATGGTCGTAATCTCCTTGTGGCACACGTGTGCCATTCCTGGTTGACTCACCGCCGGTCGGCGATGACCTGGCGCCTGCCGCGTGCAGCCCACTCCCTGAGGGAGACCAGGACCGCATCCGTATTCGGCTCTCACGTCATACGGAAGAACAGGCGCGCGAATTCCACCTCCGAAGAAGTGGTTGTCGACAGTCTAGGGCACCGAGCCGTCCCGGAGGAAATCCACAACCGCCGCGTTGTGAGAGCGGCTTCCACAGCCGGACCCGGGGGTGGTGCGCGGTCGACCTCGGCTGCGTTGGCTGGTCCCATGATCCCCCGATTCACGGCCCTCGCAGTCCTCCTACTGCTCGGCGCCTCGCCGGCAGGTGCGGCCACATCGCAGCCCTGGGCGTGGCCGCTCCAGCACCACACTGTGGACGAGCGCTTCGACCCACCCGCCAGCCCGTACGGAGCCGGCCATCGGGGCGTCGACATCGCAGCCAACGCCGGCGATGCGGTCCGCGCCGTGGCCGCTGGCCGGGTTTCGTTCGCGGGCCAGGTCGGCGGCACCGGGGTGCTGACGATCGATCACGGCAGTGAGCGATCCACCTATCAGCCGGTCCGGGCCCGCGTCTCGGTCGGTGATGCGGTCCGCCGCGGTCAGGTCGTCGGGACTCTGCTCGGCACGCCGAGTCACTGCGTGGACGCCTGCCTGCACCTCGGCCGGCTGATCGGCGAGGACTACCGCGATCCGCTCGACCTGCTCGGCGGTGGACGCTTCCGGCTGATCAGCCCGCACGGCACGCCACCTCCTCCGCCGGTCGGGACCGGCGGCGACCTGGTGCGGCCGGTCGGTGGGCCGATCACCTCGCCATACGGGATGCGGGTGCACCCCGTCACGCGGGCGCGCAAGCTGCACGACGGCACGGACTTCGGAGTGCCCTGCGGCACGCCGGTGCACGCGGCGGCCAGTGGCACCGTGGTGGCTCGGTCGTACCGCGGCGCATACGGCCGACAAATTGTGATCCGTCACCGGTCCGGCTTCGAGACCTCCTACAGTCATCTGAGCGTCCAGTCGGTCGCGATGGGCGCTCGGGTCACTTCGGGCGAGGTCATCGGCCGATCCGGCACGACGGGCCTGTCGACCGGCTGCCACCTGCACTTCATGGTCGTCCGGTCCGGAAAACCCGTGAATCCCCAGGACTTTCTCTAGCCGCCTTGCATCTGCCCCGCAGCCTCAGGCGCGCGGATGTGCGAGCTTGTAGGCGGAGCGCAGCCGTTCGGTGCTGACGTGGGTGTAGATCTGCGTCGTGCCGAGCGAGGAGTGACCCAGGATCTCCTGCACGCTGCGCAGGTCGGCGCCACCTTCGAGCAGGTGGGTCGCCGCTGTGTGCCGCAGACCGTGCGGACCGATGTCTGGTGCCCCGTCAACCGCGGCGAGCCTCTCGTGGACGACCCGACGAACGGCTCGCTGGTCCATCCGTCCCCCGCGAGTCCCCAGGAACATCGCCGCACCGCTCAGATCTACTGCCAGCTCAGGCCGGCCTCGTTCGAGCCAGAGCTCGACGGCCTCAGAGGCCGGCAGACCGTAGGGCACGGATCGCTCCTTGCTGCCCTTGCCGAGCACCCGGACGACCCGTCGGCCGCGATCAAGGTCATCGATGTCGAGCCCGACGAGCTCCCCGACCCGGATGCCGGTTGCGTAGAGCAGCTCGAGGATCGCCAGGTCACGCAGCCCACGCGCACCCTCGTCGACGAGCGAAGCAACGGTCGTGTCGAGCAGCGCCCTGACCTCGGCCTGGCTCAGCGCCACCGGGAGCTCTCGATGCGCCTTGGGGCTGGCCAGGAGTGCGCCTGCGTCGGTCGGCGCCTGCCCCGTTCGGGTCAGCCATGCGGTGAAGACCCGCGCCGACGTCGCCCGGCGGGCGATCGTGGTCCTGGCCCGGCCCAGGGTCTGCAGGTTGGCCAGCCAGCTGCGCAGCGCACGAAGGGACAGATCGGCCGGATCAGTCACGCCGAGCCGCTCGGCGTGGGTCGCGAGACTCTCCAGATCGGTCAGGTAGGCGCGGACCGTGTGCGTCGCGAGGCCGCGCTCAGCCTGCAGGTGTTGCTCGTACGCGGCCAGGATCGCCGACCACGACTCACCGAGGCCCTCCAACTGTGCTGTCATCGACTCCAGTGTCCGCCG
Source organism: Aeromicrobium sp. A1-2 (assembly GCF_003443875.1). Classification (NCBI taxonomy): domain Bacteria; kingdom Bacillati; phylum Actinomycetota; class Actinomycetes; order Propionibacteriales; family Nocardioidaceae; genus Aeromicrobium; species Aeromicrobium sp. A1-2. The sequence continues at coordinate 1,990,579 of NZ_CP027482.1, forward strand.
GTCGATGGCTCACACCGCGTCGGCGCGCCGGGCGAGCATCCATGCGGAGCCGACCCTGGCCGCGAGCCCGCGCAGCTCCAGCAAGTCCAGTGCAGCGCGCACGTCCTTGGTCGTGAGTTGCACGGCCGAGGCAATCTCGGCAACCTGGTGGGCCGTGCCCCAGTCGAGGCCCTCCAACGTGCTGCGTGCCGCCGTGGGCAACCGGTCGAGCTCGGTCATCGGCAATGTCGGCTGCTCCTCGCTGCCGGCGCCCAGCCCGGACAGCTCCGCGACGGCCTCGCGCCCAGTCGTGACCAGCACTGCCTTGCCTGCTCGGACTGCCGCATGGGTGCCTGCCGACTGACGCGACGTCACCGGGCCCGGGAGTGCCATCGTCGTGCGGCCGAGCTGGTCAGCCCAGTTGAGCGTGTTGAGCGATCCGCTGCGCACCGCTGCCTCGACCACCAGAGTCCCGCGGGTCGCGGCAGCGATGATCCGGTTGCGCGACAGGAACCGCTGCTTGAGGGGCCGCTCCCCCGGCGCCTGCTCGCTCAGGACGACCCCGGCCTCGGCGATCCGGCCGAGCAGCGCCGAATGCGATGCGGGGTAGTCCAGGTCAGCGCCGCACGCCAGCACCGCGGCGGTCGGAGAGCCCATCAGGAGCGCACCCCGATGGGCGCAACCGTCGACGCCGTAGGCCGCACCGCTGATCACGGTCCAGCGCGCATCGGCGCAGTCCGCTGCGAGATCGGATGTGCACTCCGCGCCGTAGGTCGTGCAGTCACGCGCTCCGACGATCGCCACGCTTCGCTCGCACATCTCCCCCAGGTGTCCGGCGCCCCGCAGCCAGAGCCCGACCGGCGCCCCGGTCGCGCCGTGCAAGGGCTCGACGTGATCGAGGTCGGACAATCCCGGCGGCCATTCCTTGTCGCCCGGCGTGATCCACCGCAGTCCTGCCGCCCTGGCTCGGCCCGCGGCGGCTTCGGCCAGGGGCTCGATCTGACGCCCCCGCTCGATCCATGCGCTCGGGATCACGGCATCGGACAGCCGATGGCGCCCGACGACTGCGGCGAGGATCTCGGCCGGCTCGTGGGCCAGCAGGAGGTCACGCAGCCGCGGATCACCCGGCTCGACGACCAGGCTCAGACCGAGCCGGTCCTGCCGGGTCACGAGGCCTGCACCAGGTCACGCAGGGCACTACCCAGCGGGGTCCCGCGTCGTAGCGACAGAGCCGTGTCGACGTCGTCGGCCGTGGGCACCGCGTGACCGTGCAGGTCCGCGACGCTCCACGACAGGCGAAGGATCCGGTCGGCCGAACGCGGGTTGAGCTTTGCGGTGCGCAGCTGCTGATCGACCAGGGCGCGACCCGGGTCGCTGACCGGCCATCGTTTGCGCAGCTCGACTCCCGGCACCTCGCTGTTGAGCCGCCACGACGTCTCTCGCAGCCTGTGCCGCTGCCGCTCGCGAGCCTCGGCAACGTCGATCGCAAGCGCGGCGGTCGAGCGCGCTCCCGAGAGGGCCGAGACCAGCTCGGGTCGCGAAAGTGGCGACAGGCTGCGGTGGATGTCGATGCGGTCGCGGATCGGTCCGGACAACCGATCGCCATAGCGACGCCGCATCAGCGGGGTGCACCGGCATTGGTCACTGACCGCTGAGCTCAGCCCGCACGGGCACGGATTGGCGGCCAGGACGAGCTGGAAGTGTGCGGGGTAGGCCGCGGTCATTGCAGCCCGGGAAACCACGACGCGACCGCTCTCCAGCGGCTGCCGCAACGCCTCGAGCACATTGGACGCGAACTCCGGCGCCTCGTCCAGGAACAGCACGCCGTGATGAGCCAACGAAAGCGCACCGGGACGGATGGACCGGCTGCCCCCGCCGACGATCGACACGGCACTCGCCGTGTGGTGCGGATCCAGGAACGGCGGCCTCCTCAGCAGCGGTGCATCGCTGGGCAGAACCCCGGCGACCGAGTGGACAGCGCTCACCGCGAGAGCTTGCTCGTGCGTCAGGTCGGGGAGCAGTCCGGGCAGCCGCTGCGCGAGCATCGTCTTGCCGATGCCGGGAGGTCCGGTCATGAGCAGGTGGTGACCTCCGGCTGCCGCCACCACGAGCGCCATGCGGGAGTCCTCCTGGCCCGCGATGTCGGCCAGGTCGAGATGGCTCAAACGATCCGCCGACGTCCACGACATGCTCGGGACCTCGTCAAGTGGCGGCACGGGTGGATCGTCCGGCTCCTCGCCACCGGTCAGCAGGGCGACGACTTGCCGGAGGGACCGGACGCCGATGACCGACACGCCGCCGACCAGCTCGGCCTCGGGCGCATTGACCTCGGGCACGAAGATTCGATCGAATCCGGCCTCGACCGCCGCGAGGGTTGCCGGCAGCACCCCCCGGATGGCGCGCAGCCGGCCGTCCAGAGCAAGCTCGCCGAGAAACACGGCGCCGGCCAGCCGATCGGCCGGCACCAAGGACTTGGCCGCGAACACCGCCAGCGCGATGGCCAGGTCGTAGTGCGAGCCGGTCTTGGGCAGCGTCGACGGTGCCAGGTTGATCGTGACCCGCTGATCGGGCCAGGTGGTGCCCGAGTTGGACACCGCCGAGCGGCACCGGTCGCGGGCCTCGCTGACCATGGTGTCGGCCAGGCCTACCAGCACCGTGGCGGGCAGCCCGCCGGAGATGTCGACCTCGACCTCGATTGGCCGTCCCGACATGCCGTCGAGAGTCACCGAGTGCGTCGCGGCAGCCATCAGGCGACCCCGGCGATGCGCGCGACGACGGGCGCCCCACGCGGTGGCACGACGACCGACACCACATCGATGCGGACGCTGGGCGGATCGACGTCGTGGACCTCCAACCAGTGCATAGCGAGGCGTCTGAGCCGAGCCGCCTTGTGACCCGTCACGGCCTCGAACGGACCGCCGTGGCGCGTGGAGGTGCGGGTCTTGACCTCACAGATGACCAACGTCGCCCCGTCGCGGGCCACGATGTCGACCTCACCGAACCGGCATGTCCAGTTGCGGGCCAGCACCACCATCCCGAGCGACTCGAGGTGGTCGGCGGCGATCCGCTCGCCGAAGGTGCCAAGGGCCTTGTTGCGCGCGTACGTCATGGTCCCAGCGTCGTCCGAGTCGTCCCGGCATGGCAGGCTCGATCGACGAGACTGTGGATGGTGACCCGCGCGCCACCCGGTGTGGAAACTCAGCTTCCAGAGACGGGCACTCCGTCCTGGAGAGACGCACGCAGGAGCGCCCGCGCCGCCCACCGCATCTGGGTGGCTGCCTCGGCCCGAGACAGGCCGCCGACGTCAGTCAGCCATACCAGAGCTTCAATCCCGGTAGCACTGCGAATCGCTCGGGCCAGGCTCTGCACCCCGGCGTCGGTCAGCTGCGTACGTACGGGCTCCAACGCCTCGACGATCCAACCAATGGCGCGTCCCTGCCGCAGCGGCAGGTCCTGTCGATTGGGAACGTCATCGGCGAGCGAGAGGCGGAGCATCGTGCGCTGTTGACTCTCGGTCTCGATGATCAGGGACGTGAACGCCTGGATCACTGCGTCGAGTCGCGGCTCCGGATCTTCAGGTGCGTCATCCCCGAGCAGAGAGCGAGCGTCGGTCTCCGGGTGGGCCGCTGCCAACAACCCATGCTGGCTTGTGAAGTAGCGGTACGCCGTAGTGCGCGAGACGGCTGCCGCGTCGGCCACCTCGGGGATCGTGGGCGTCAACCCCTGGGCGACCATCTGACGGGCCGCCGACACCAAGGCAGCACGGGTGCGGTTCTTCTGATCGGTACGTCCTCCGGCTTCATAACCTGTTGACATACACGAAATGGTACTGCAGTCTCTTTATGGGACACGTATCCCATAAAGAGTCGAGGCAAACATGAGCACCCAGACCACCCCACACGCAGTCGTCCGCGCTGACATGGACGGGGAGCGCCGATGGTTCGCCGGCGGCGGCATGCACACGTGGAAGGTGCACAGCGAGGAGACCGGCGGGGCCTTCATGCTTTTCGAGCACCGGATGGAGCAGGGCAAGCAGACTCCGCTGCACACGCACCCCGATTCGGACGAGACCATGATCGTCCTCGAGGGCGAGATCGTGATGCACATGGACGGCGTGGATCACCGTGTCGGCCGTGATGGCGTGGCAGTCGCGACACGCGGGCTCCCCCACGCATTCATGGTCACCTCGCCGTTCGCGCGCCTGCTGTGCCTGCACACGCCGGGGTGCTGCGAGGCGTTCTACCGTGACGCCAGCGACCTCGCGGTCGACGGCGAACCCGGCGGCGCCGTGGACTTCGATCGGGTTCGCTCCTCCGCCGCCCGCAACGGCGGGATCGAGCTGCTGGGTCCGCCACCGTTCACGCAGTCCTGACTCAGTCCGTGACGGGCACCTTGAAGTCCGAGCCCTGCAGCTCCTCGACGTTGACGTCCTTGAAGGTCAGGACCTTGACGTTCTTGGCGAACCGCGCGGGGCGGTAGATGTCCCACACCCAGGCGTCGTTCATCGAGACCTCGAAGTAGGCGTCGCCGGTCTCGGACCGCACCTTCACATCGACTTGATTGCACAAGTAGAAGCGGCGATCGGTCTCGACAACGTACTTGAAGATCGACACAACGTCGCGATACTCACGATAGAGCGCGAGCTCCATCTCCGACTCGTAACGATCGAGATCCTCAGAGCTCATGGCAGACCTGCATCACTGTTCGCTCGCTCATGCGGTGCGCCCTTCCATTGCTGCTCGTACGTTGACATATCGCCTGCGGTGCTCGGGGCACGGGCCGTTGAGCTCCAACGCCCGCTGGTGGACCGGCGTGCTGTAGCCCTTGTGCGTGGCGAACTCGTACGCCGGATAGTCCTCGTGCAGCCGCACCATCATCCGGTCGCGCGTCACCTTGGCGATGACCGAGGCGGCCGAGATCGATGCCGCCACCCGATCACCCTTCCACATCGCCAAGCCCGGAGCACCCAGGCCATCGACGGGAAAACCGTCGGTCAGGACATAGCCCGGACGCACCGACAACCGAGCCAGGGCTCGGCGCAGCGCCGCGATGTTGGCGACGTGCAGGCCCATGCGATCGCACTCGCCTGCCGGGACCACGACGACCGATACGTCGACGGCTCGATCCATGATCAGCTCGAAGCAGGCCTCACGGCGCTTCTCGGTGAGCAGCTTGGAGTCCGCCAGGCCCCTGATGGGGCGGTCGAGGATCACAGCGGCGGCCACCAATGGCCCCGCACACGCGCCACGGCCGGCCTCGTCGACGCCGGCAACCGGATGCAGGCCCTGCCGGGCGAGCGCACGCTCGAACCCGTAGAGCCCGGCATCACGCCGGATCGTCGAACCCTTGGCCAGCCGTGTCACGCAGTGAGCCTAGCCGCAACTGATGACGCTGCGGCGACGGACGCGCAGACGCTCAGATGTCGCGCTTTTCCTTGATCTTGGCGGCCTTGCCGCGCAGGCTGCGGAGGTAGTAGAGCTTGGCGCGGCGCACGTCGCCGCGGATCGCGACCTCGATCTTCTCGATCACGGGGGTGTGCAGCGGGAACGTACGCTCCACGCCGACGCCGAAGCTGACCTTGCGGACCGTGAACGTACGGCCGACGCCCGAGCCCTGCACCTTGATGCAGACGCCCTTGAACACCTGGACGCGCGAGCGGGTGCCCTCGATGACCTTGACGTGCACGTCGAGCGTGTCGCCGGCGCGGAAGTCAGGAAGATCGGTGCGCAGTGCTGCGTTGCCGACCTGATCGACGATGTTGGTCATGGTGTTCTCCTCGCTGGTGCCACAGGTCACCGACGGATAGCTTGCGAAAATGAGGGGGGTCGTGCGGCGGTCATCACGATTCCCCTGAGGCAGAATCGTCAGCGCCAAGGGTCAATGTTGCCACATGCGGCCGGTCCGGAGGAAATCGGCCGTCCGGCTCAGGTCAGCAGATCGGGGCGGCGCTGCCGCGTACGTTCCAGCGCCTGCTCCCGGCGCCATGTGGCGATCGCTGCATGATTGCCCGAGAGCAGGATCTCCGGCACGTCCAGACCCCGCCAGCTGGACGGTTTGGTGTAGACGGGGTACTCCAGCAGGCCGTCGTCGCCGTGCGACTCCTCGACCAGGGACTCGGGGTTGCCCATGAAGCCGGGGATCAGGCGGACGATCGCCTCGATCATCGCCAGCGCGGCGACCTCTCCCCCGTTGAGCACGAAGTCGCCCAACGACACCTCTTCGACCCGCCAGCGGTCTGCGGCATGGTCGATGACGCGTTGGTCGATGCCCTCGTAGCGACCGCAGGCGAAAACCAGATGGCCCTCACGGCTGAGCCGGTCAGCACCACGCTGCGTGAACGGGACGCCCGACGGCGTCGGGACGACGATGACGCTCTCAGGGGTGCTCAGCGCGTCGAGTGCCTCACCCCACGGCTCGGCCTTCATGACCATGCCGGCCCCGCCGCCGTACGGCGTGTCGTCGACGCTGCGGTGCTTGTCGGTCGTGAAGTCGCGCAGGTCGTGAGTCGTGACCTGCAGCAGGCCCGACGCCTGGGCCTTGCCCGCCAGCGACAACTGGAGGGCATCCAGGTAGGCCGGGAAGATGGACAGGACGTCGATCTGCACGGTCAGTCGCTCGTCTCGGCCCGGGTCGGGTCGAGCAGCCCCTCGATCTCGTTGATCGTGACGAAGCCTCCCGCGACATCGACGACAGGCACGATCTCGGTGACGAACGGCACGAACACCTCGCGGTCGTCGATCTTGACCGCCAACGTGTCCTGGTGAGGTCCGTGGACGATGCCGGTGACAGTACCCACGACGGTGTCGCCGGTGCGCGCCTCGAGGCCGACCAGCTGGTGGTCGTAGAACTCTTCCGGATCCGCCGGCACGTCCAGCGGATCGACGAACGCCTCGAGGATCGTGCCGTGGATGGCCTCAGCCGCATTGCGGTCCGGGATCTCCTTGAACGCGACGACCAGCCGGCCGCTGTGGTGCCGGGCGGAGGCAACCGTGAGGGTGCGCTTGCCGCACACGACCGACGAGCCCGGAGCGAAACGTCGCTCGGGCTCGTCGGTGCGGATGTCGACGTTCAGCTCGCCGCGAATTCCGTGGGCCCGGCCGATACGACCGATGACGACCTGCACGGGATCAGCTCCGGCGATCGACGTCCACGAAGTCGATGCGCGCACCGCCACGTCCGGCGATCGCGCCCGCGACCTTGCGGATGGCGGTGGCCGTGCGGCCCTGTCGGCCGATGACCTTGCCGAGGTCGTCGGGATTGACCCGGACCTCGAACAGCTCGCCGTTGCGCGTCTGCTTGGCACGAACCTCGACGTCGTCAGGACTGTCGACGATGCCGGCGACGAGATGCTCGATGACCTCGATGATGGGTGCCACGGTCAGGCCTTGGCCTCGTCGGCGGCCTTGGGCTCTTCAGCCTTCGGCTCGTCGGCCTTGGGCTTGTCAGCCTTCGGCTCTTCAGCCTTCGGCTCTTCAGCCTTCGGCTTGTCAGCCTTCGGCTCGTCGGCCTTCGGCTCGTCGGCCTTCGGCTCTTCAGCCTTGGGCTCGTCGGCCTTGGCAGCAGCCTTCTTGGCAGCGGCGGCCTTCTTGGTCGTCGCGTCGGCCTTGGCCTCGCTGTGGAGCTCCTTGAGGGCGTCCTGGAAGATGTCTTCCTTCGAGCGCTTCTCCTCGGCGAACTTCATGGTGTTCTTGCCACCGATGTCGCCGGTGATCTTGAGCAGCGCAGCGACGGCCTCGGTCGGCTGAGCGCCGACTCCGAGCCAGTACTGGGCGCGCTCGCCATCGACCTTGATGATCGACGGGTCGGCCTTGGGGTTGTACGTACCGATCTCCTCGATGACGCGTCCGTCGCGCTTGGTGCGCGAGTCGGCGATGACGATGCGGTAGAACGGCGTACGAATCTTGCCCATGCGCTTCAGGCGAATCTTGACTGCCACGAGTGTGGTGTCTCCTCAGATGTATGAATGTGGTGATCTGCCGGTGTCGCGTGGGGACACGGCCGACGAGATCGGTGAGCCGGAGTGCACGGAGATGAGAGGGTCCCCGATGCGTACCGGACGCAAGGAGTCATTCTGCCAGAACACCCGCCGTGGCTCCAATTCGGTGCTGCGCTCGGATCAGACGAGCGGCTTGCCAGCCCGGATCCGGCGACGCACGTCCCACATGTAGATGTTGAACGGGAACTCTCGCACGGGCCGTGGTGAGAACCGCGAGACCCACCCGCACGCACGGAAGAACCGGTCGAACCGCCGCTGCTGACCTGAGCTCCACGTCGCCTGCATCTGGTCGCGCAGAACCTGCGGCAGGAAGCCGATCGTGAAGAACCGACTCGACGGCGCGAACGGCCACCGCAGCCAGGCGGGCAGCTGTTCGAGGTTGGTCAGCGACCACAGGTACTTGCGGGTCATGTCGTCGATCTCGCACCGCGCCAGCCCTTGCTCCCAGTACACCGCGAAGGCCGCGCGATCGGTCGGCCACTGGTCGCGGGTGACCTGCAACGAGGTGCCGAGCGTGGCCGCCTCTTGGTAGAGGTGGTCCGCCACGTCTTCGTCGAGCGGGCCGTGCAGCGCCTCGTGGCCCAGGACGAATCCCATGTAGAGGCAAGCGGCGACCCACAGCTGGAGGTCCTTGTTGAACGCGTTGAACTTCACCTCCGCACCCGGTGCGGATTGCACCTGACGGTGCACCCGGTTGACCGCCTCGCGATACGCGTCGATCTCGGCATCGGTGCCCAGCGTCGCGACGGCCAGATAGCTCAGCGTCGTCCGCAGCCGCTTCATTGGGTGTTTGAAGACGTTCCCGCTCTCCACCGAGCCGTGGATCACGCCATGCCCGACAGGCCGCAACGCCAGCTGCATGATGACGTTGGCGGTCGCCCCCTGCAGCATGATCGGGTCGAACGTGTAGCGCAGACGGTGATCGTCCGGGAGGACGGTGGTGGCTGGCATCGCAGCTCCAATTGTGAGAACAGATGTTCTCACATATCGAACCGGTTGAGCTCGCCCATGTCAAGATGTAGCCATGACTCCCTCGTCCTCCGCACGCCCGTACGGGGGCATCGACGCTGCCCAGCGCGTCGCCGAGCGCCGTGAGCGACTACTCGAGGCGGGGCTCGACCTGCTCGGATCGGCTGACGAAGGCTCGGCACTGACGGTGCGCGGCGTGTGCACCCGGGCTGGGCTCGTGGCCCGCTACTTCTACGAGGGATTCGCCGACAGCGACGCGCTCGCCGTCGCCGTCTACGAGCAGGTCGTGCAGGACCTGGTCGAGGATGCGCTCGCCGCCCTGACAGATGCGCCCGCCGACGATCGCGAGCAGATCCGGTTCGGACTCTCAGCGATCATCGACCACCTGGCCGACGACCCACGGCGCGGCAGGCTCATGTTCACCACCGCGGTGACACACCCTGCCCTTGCGGCCAAGCGGCTCGAGATGATGCGGATGTTTGCTGGCCTGCTCGCGACCCAGGCCCAGTCGTTCTACGACACCGATCCCAGCAGTCGACTCGACGCCGTGGCGCGTTTCCTGGTGGGCGGGTTCGGCGAGACCCTGACTGCGTGGCAGCACGGCGATCTCGACCTCAGCCAGGAAGACCTCGTCGAGGTCTGTCTCGAGCTGTTCGCTGCCTCCTTCACGTCGCTGGGAGCCTGAGCCGGTCAGAACGTGCCGTGCCTCCCCTCGCCATCGGCGAACCGCTGGGCGCCGTCCGCGCCCTCGGAGCGAACCATCGGCACGCCGTTCGCGCCCTCGGAGCGAAGGGCCGCATCGAGCGGCAGGTCCCACTGGCGGTAGGCCGAGGCCCGGTCGACCTTCATGCACTCCGCCGGAAAGGCGGCGATCTGCTCGGCGATGTGGTGCGCCACGGCGAGCGACTCCCCCACCGGCACGACCCGGTTCGCGAGTCCCATCTGCAGGGCCTCGTGCGCGCCGACCGGTCGGCCGGTCAGGATCATGTCCAGGGCCCGCCCCTGGCCCACGATGCGCGGGAGACGCACAGTGCCGCCGTCGATCAGCGGGACGCCCCAGCGCCGGCAGAACACACCGAAGATCGCGTCCTCCTCGACGACCCGCAGGTCCGCGAGCAGCGCAAGCTCCAGGCCGCCCGCCACGGCGTGCCCGGACACCGCCGCGATGACAGGCTTGCCGATTTCCATCCGACTGGGGCCCATCGGACCACTGCCCAGGCCATCGGGGTCGAGCTGGTTGCGTCGCTCCGGATCACCGACCGCGCTCAGGTCGGCGCCGGCGCAGAACGTGCCGCCCGCACCGGTCAGGACTGCGACGGCCAGTGTGTCGTCCTCGCCGAAACGCAGGAAGGCCTCGTGCAGCTCGGCGGCCATCGGCCCGTCGACCGCGTTGCGCACCTCGGGCCGATCCATTGTGATGGTGCAGATGCCTTCGTCGACATCGAAACGAACATGACTCATGCCGCCATTCTTGCCGCCCGGCCACTGGCTCCCCACCCGACCGCGCCTTTCGCAGCAGGAAGGTGCGGAAGTCGTGTCACGGAACGCTAGTGCCGCGTCCTGCCGGGCGAGCCTAGTTCCGCCCCGGCGCCCAGCCGGGCGGGGCCAGGACGTAGCCCAGCTTGTCGCGCAGGCGTCGCGTTCGCCTGACGTCGTCCCAGATCTTGACGTACTCGCCGTACTGCAGGGTCCACACGTTGTAGGTGCCGACGGGATAGGTCAGTCCGTACGTGGGTCGGTGCTGCTCGACCTGGAAGCTGCCGAAGAGCCGGTCCCACACGATCAGGATGCCGCCGTAGTTGCGGTCGAGATAGATCGGGTCCGAGCCGTGGTGCACCCGGTGGTGCGACGGCGTGTTGAACACGGCCTCCCACCAACGGGGGAATCGATCGATCCGCTCGGTGTGCAGGTGGAACTGCCAGATCAGGTTGAGTGAGAAGACGAAGTAGATCATCCACGGCGGCACGCCCAGCAGTGGGAGGGGCAGCCAGATCAGCACCTCGAACCACTGGTTCCACTTCTGCCGCAGTGCGGTGGAGAAGTTGAAGTAGACACTCGAGTGGTGAGCCTGGTGTCCCGCCCAGCCGATGCGGACCCGGTGCGCGAACCGGTGGTACGTGTACCAGAGCAGGTCGACACCGATGATGACCCCGACCCACGTCCACGGGTTGCTCGCCGAGAGGTGCCACGGCGCCAGGTGGACGTAGATCACGGTGTAGAGCAGGAACGCAGCGGTGCGGAACACCACCGAGAACCCCAGCGAACCGAGGAACATCGTCAGACTCGTCCGGGTGTCCTCCTTGAGGTAGCCCATTCCGGGCCGGTCCCCACTCGCTTCGGCCTCCTGCTTGTCGTGCGCATCCTCGCGGCGCACGGCCGCCATCTCGATGACCATGAACAGCAGGAAGAACGGCACCGCGGCACCAGCCGGGTCACTCAGGTTGTGCTTGAAGGCTTCCCACATCGGGCCATCGTGGCACGCGGGCGGGTCTAAGGTCGTCGTATGCTCACGACATGTCCGACCTGACGATCCTTCACCACACCGGATGCTCGACATCCCGCCACGCGGTCGAGGCAGTTGATGCCATCGGTCTCGATGCCGCCGTCGTGACCTACCTCAGCCACCCGCTGGACCGAGCGGCGCTGCTCGACCTGATCGGCAAGCTCGAGGATCCTCCTGCCGACTTGGTCCGCAAGGACGCCTTCTTCCAGGGGCTCGGCCTCGACCCCGGCGACCACCAGACCCCCGAGGCCGTGGCGGACCTGCTGGTCAAGCACCCTCGCCTGATGCAGCGACCGGTCCTGGTCCGCGGTGACCGCGCCATCATCGGTCGCCCCAAGGATCGGGTCGCCGACTTCCTGGCGTGACGCGCTAGACCGCGGGCGCGGCGAACTGCGCCGCGTAGAGCCGTTCGTACGCTCCCCCAGCGGCTCGCAACGAGTTGTGGGTGCCCTGCTCGACGATCTGACCGCTTTCCATCACCACGATGTGGTCAGCGTCGCGAATCGTCGACAGCCGATGCGCGATGACGAAGGACGTCCGCCCCGACCGCAGCTGCTCCATCGCACCCTGGACGAGCGCCTCGGTCCGGGTGTCGACCGAGCTGGTCGCCTCATCCAGCACCAGGATCGCCGGGTCGGCGAGGAAGGCACGAGCGATCGTCAGGAGCTGCCGCTGGCCGGCGCTGACATTGGCGCCCTCGTCCTCGATCACGGTGTCGTAGCCATCGGGCAGAGTCCGCACGAAGTGGTCGACGAAGGCCGCCTCGGCTGCCTCGATCACCCGCTCCTCGGAGGCTCGGTGAGCGCCGTACGCGATGTTGTCGCGGATTGAGCCCTTGAACAGCCAAGTGTCCTGAAGGACCACGCCGAAATTCTCCCGCAGGGGACCTCGATCCATCCGGGCGATGTCGATGCCGTCGAGCGTGATGCGCCCCGACTGGACGTCGTAGAACCGGAGCACAAGATTGGTCAGTGTCGTCTTGCCGGCGCCGGTCGGCCCGACGATGGCCACGGTCTGACCGGGCTCGGCGACCAGGTCGAGGTGCTCGATCAACGGCTGCTCGGGGTTGTAGGAGAACGAGACGTCCTCGAAGACGACCCGTCCGCGAACGGGATCGGGGAACGGCGCGTCGGCCTCGTCGGGCCGCTCCTCCTCCTCGTCGAGCAGGGCGAACACCCGCTCGGCCGAGGCGACACCCGACTGCAGCAGGTTGACCATTGCCGCGACCTGCGTCAGCGGCTGGGTGAACTGCCGGGAGTACTGGATGAACGCCTGTACCTCGCCGATGCTGAGCGACCCGGACGCGACCCGCAGGCCCCCGATCACGGCCACCAGCACGTAGTTGATGTTGGCGACGAACATCATGACGGGCTGGATCACGCCCGAGATGAACTGTGCCCTGAATGATGCCGCGAACACCGCCTCGTTGCGAGCGTCGAACTCGTGCCGCGCCTCCTGCTGACGACCGAACACCTTGACGACCTCGTGACCCGTGAAGACCTCCTCGATGTGGCCGTTGAGGCGTCCCGTCGCGCCCCACTGCTTCATGAACTCGGGCTGCGATCGCTTGGTGACGCTCTTGGTGATCATGAACGCCAACGGCAGGGTCAGCAGAGCCACGATCGCGAGCAGCGGCGAGATGACCATCATCATCACGAGCGTGCCGATGACCATCAACACCGAGGTGAGCAGCTGGCTCATGGTCTGCTGGAACGACTGCGCGATGTTGTCGATGTCATTGGTCGTGCGCGACAGGACCTCGCCGCGGTCGGTGCGATCGAAGTACGCCAGCGGGAGCCGGTTGACCTTGGCCTCGACGTCGTCACGCAGATCGGCGACGGTGCGCTGCACGACGATCGTCGTGAGCCGCCCCTGGAACCACTGCAGCAGGGATGCGAAGACGTACAGGACCAGGACCCCGCCGAGCACCCAGGACAGGCTCGTGAAGTCGATGCCGGACCCCGGCTGCAGGTCGACCGAGGAGATCAGCGACGCCAGCTTGTCGTTGCCGTCTGCGCGAAGCTGCGCGACGACCTCCGCCTTGGTGGCGCCGGCAGGGAACTGGTCGGACAGGTAGCCCGTGAAGACGATGTCCGTCGCATGGCCAAGCACCCGCGGTCCGACGACCGACAGCGACGTCGCGATGACCCCGAACGCCACGACTCCCCACACCACGACGGGATCGCGCCACAGTCGATCGGCCATGCGCCGCAGGGAGCCCTTGAAGTCCCTGGCGCGCGCCGGCGGCATGCCCATCCCCGCCAGCGCCGGTCCGCCCGGTCCCCGGCCGCTCATGCCGTCCCCGTCGTCGGGAAACCACGATACGAAGCCGACGGCATGATCGCTGCCTCACAACTCGCTCGCTGCCGCTCGCTCATGCTCCCGCCTCCTCGAGCGTGAGCTGGGACAGCACGATCTCGCGGTAGACCTCGCAGGTCTGCATCAAGCCCAGGTGCGTCCCGGTGCCGACCACGCGGCCCTCGTCAAGGACGACGATGCGGTCGGCTCCTCGGATCGTCGAGACCCGCTGCGCGACGACCACGACCGCAGCATCGGCGGTCACGGTGCGCAACGAGGCGCGAAGGGCAGCGTCCGTCCCATAGTCCAATGCCGAGAACGAGTCGTCGAACAGGTAGATGCTCGGCTTCTTGATGATCGCGCGCGCGATCGCCAGCCGCTGGCGTTGCCCGCCGGACACGTTGGTGCCGCCCTGGGAGATCGGCGCGTCGAGCCGCTCCGGCATCGCGGTCACGAAGTCGGTGGCCTGTGCGATCTCGAGCGCGGCCCAGACCTCATCGTCGGTGGCGTCCGGCCGGCCGTAGCGAAGATTGGAGCCGACCGTTCCGGAGAACAGAAACGGTCGCTGCGGCACCAGCCCGATCGAAGCCCACACATCCTCGGGGTGCATCGAGCGTACGTCGCGGCCGTCGATCGAGACCGACCCCGCGGTGACGTCGAACAGGCGCGGGATGAGGCCCAGCAGCGTCGACTTGCCGCTGCCGGTCGAACCGATGATCGCGGTCATTTCACCGGGCCGGGCCATCAGGTCGATCTCGTGGAGGACGTCGTGCTCCGCGCCGGGAAACGCGAACGACGCCGCCGTGATGTCGATCCGTCCCCCGTCGAGGACTACTGGCCGCGCGTCGTCGGGTGCGCGAACGCTGGGTTCGGTCTCGAGGACCTCGGTGATCCGCTCGGCGGACACCTCGGCGCGCGGCCACAGCATCAGCATGAAGGTCGCCATCATGACCGCCATGAGGATCTGGACAAGGTAGTTCTGGAACGCCGTGAGGGTGCCGACGTCCAGATCTCCGCTGCCGACGCGATAGCCGCCCAACCAGGTCGCGAGCACGACCGAGACGTTCATGATCAGCATGACGATCGGGAACATCATCGACATCAGCCGGCCGACGGCGATCGCGACCTCCATGTTGGCGCGGTTGGCGTCGCCGAAGCGCTCCGCCTCGTGCTCCTCCTTGACGAATGCCCGGATGACACGGATGCCCATGATCTGCTCACGCATCACGCCGTTGATCCCGTCGATCTTGACCTGCATCAGTCCGAACAACGGCCGCATCTGGCGGATCACCAGTCCGACGCTGATGATCAGGGCCGGGATCACGAGGAGCAGCAGCCCGGACAGCTCAACGTCCTGCCGCAGCGCCATGAAAATGCCGCCGATGGACATGATGGGCGCCGTGACGAGCAGCGTGAGCGCCATGAACACGATGAGCTGCACCTGCTGGACGTCGTTGGTCGAGCGGGTGATCAGGGTCGGCGCACCGAGCTCGGCCATCTCACGGGCCGCAAAGGTCTCGACCTTGCCGAAGACGCCGGCCCGCAGGTCCCGCCCGAGCGCCATGGCGGTCCGTGCGCCGAAGTAGACCGCGACGACCGTGCACACGACCTGCACGACCGTGATCGCGAGCATGATGATCCCCGTACGGATGATGAATCCGGTGTCGCCGGCCACGACGCCCTTGTCGATGATGTCGGCGTTGAGTCCGGGGAGATAGAGGTTGGCGAGCGTCTGGATCAGCTGGAAGAGCAGGACCAGGGCGATGGGCCGCTTGTAGGGCGCGAGGTACGTCCTCAACAGCGGAATCAGCATTGCCTCAGGCTATCTCGCGCCAGAACGCCCTGAGTCTGACGTGCGCGGGGTCGCTGAGCTGGATTCCGGACCGTAGACGTCACGGTCAGTGGGTTGGGGGGAGGTCGGCTAGCGACACGAAGGCTTCCACAATCTCGGCCGGGGTGGGGGTGATGTCAAAGGCCCAACCGTTCTCGTCCTCCTCGAGCGGTTCGAGGGTCCGCTCCTGCGACTCCAGCAGCGACGACGGCATGAAGTGCTCGCGGTGCTCCATGCGGGACTTGATCAGGTCGTGATCGCCCACCAGGTGCAGGAAGTGTGTGCGAGGCGCAGCATCGACCAGCACCTCGCGGTACGCGCGACGGAGCGCGGAGCAGCTGATCACTCCCCCCGAGGCACCGCGCGCGGCAAGCCAGCGACCGATCTCGGCGAGCCACGGCCAGCGGTCCTCGTCGGTCAAGGGCGCCCCCGCCGACATCTTGGCGATGTTGGCCTCGGAGTGGAAATCGTCTCCGTCGGCGTAGTCCAGCGAGAAGCGATCGGCCAGCTCGTGCCCGACCACCGACTTGCCGACGCCCGAGATGCCCATGACCACGACGAGTGGAGGTGACTTCATCTCTTGACGCTAAGCCTTGCGGCGCCGCGGCGCACTCCCTGGGGGATCATCCCACCAGGGTCACATCAGGTCCTTGAGCTCCTTGGGCAGCTCGAAGTCCTGACTGCCGCCGGCGGGGAATCCGAACGCATTGGCGCCGTCGTCCTTGGGCGCCGCTCCGGTCGCTGCGGCCGCTCGCTTGGCCGGATTGCCCGACACCCGTTTGCCCTTCTTCTTCTGCTGCGGCTTCTGCTTGGCGGCGGTGCGCTGGCCCGCACCCGGGATCCCCGGCATGCCGGGCATCCCGCCACCCTTGGCCATCTGCTGCATCATCTTGCGGGCGTCGAAGAACCGGTCGACGAGACCGTTGACGTCCTTGACCTGGGTGCCCGAACCCTTCGAGATGCGGATCCGGCGCGAACCGTCGATCATCTTGGGGTTGGTGCGCTCGGCCGGGGTCATCGACAAGATGATCGCCTTGATCCGATCGACCTCGCGCTCGTCGAAGTTGGCGAGCTGGTCCTTGTACTGGCCCATTCCCGGGATCAGGCCCATGATCTTGGACATCGAGCCCATCTTGGAGATGGCTTCCATCTGCTTGAGGAAGTCGTCGAGCGTGAACGACCCGCCCATGAGCTTCTCGGCGTCCTTGGCCGCCTGCTCGGAGTCCATGACCTTCTCGGCCTGCTCGATCAGGGTCAGCATGTCGCCCATGTCGAGGATGCGCCCGGCCATGCGGTCGGGGTGGAACGCATCGAAGTCGGTCAGCTTTTCACCGGTCGACGCGAACATGATGGGTCGGCCGGTGACCGAGCGGACCGACAGTGCGGCACCGCCTCGGGCGTCACCGTCGAGCTTGGTCAGCACGACACCCGTGAAGTCGACCCCCTCAAGGAAGGCCTGCGCCGTGACGACGGCGTCCTGACCGATCATCGAGTCGATCACGAACAGGACCTCGTCCGGATCGACCGCCGCACGGATGTCGGCGGCCTGCTGCATCAGCTCGGTGTCGATGCCCAGTCGTCCGGCGGTGTCTACGATGACGACGTCGTGCAACGTGCGACGGGCCTCGGCCAGACCGCTCGTGGCGACTTCGACCGGATCGCCGACGCCATTGCCCGGCTCTGGCGCAAAGACCGTGACACCGGCCTGGTCGCCGACGACCTGAAGCTGCGTGACGGCGTTGGGGCGCTGGAGGTCAGCCGCGACGAGCATCGGCGACTTGCCCTGGGACTTGAGCCACAGCCCGAGCTTGCCGGCCAGCGTCGTCTTGCCGGCGCCCTGGAGGCCGGCCAGCATGATGACGGTAGGACCGTTCTTGGCGTATCGGATCCGGCGAGTCTCGCCACCGAGGATCGTGATGAGCTCGTCGTTGACGATCTTGATGACCTGCTGAGCGGGGTTGAGCGCCTGGCTCACCTCGGCGCCACGGGCCCGCTCCTTGACGTTCGCAATGAAGTCGCGCACCACCGGGACGGCGACATCGGCGTCGAGCAGCGCGATCCGGATCTCGCGTGCGACGGCATCGATGTCGGCCTCGGAGAGTCGACCCTTGCCGCGCAGGTTCTTGAACGCTGACTGCAGGCGGTCTTGCAGGGTGTCGAACATACGTCGGTCGTCGTCCTTGGATGGAAGAATGGGGTCTGGTCAACTCTAACCGAGAGGCCTGCGTACCTCGTCCGTGTGGGCCGTCATCACCGCGGTGGTCCCCTGGTCAGGCCAGCGCCGTCGCAAGGCCGTCCCGCAGTGAGGTTGCGGTCGTGTCGTCGAGCGGGTGCCCTTCCACGTCGACGACGTAGAAGACATCGCGGACCTCTTCGCCGTAGGTCGACATGTGCGCCGACCGGATCGAGAGTCCCAACGAGGCGATCTGGTCGCACACGGTCCAGACCAGGCCGCGCCGGTCCTGCGCCCGCACCTCCAGCAGCGTGGCGGTGTCGGACAGCTGGTCGAGCACCCGGACTCTGGCGTCCGGAGCATCGGCGATCGAGGTCAGCTCCAGCCGACCCGCGAGGTCGAGCTCACCGGCCATCGCCGGGCGCAGGCGATCGGTCAGCCGGGCGGTGTCCAGATCGGGCCGCGAGACCTCCCACAGCGACACCGCTGCATCGCCCCGGGTCACGGTGCGGGCGGACCGGATTGCCAGGCCGGCCAGGGCCAGCCCACCGGCAAGATCTGCCATGACACCGCGGCGGTTCGAGGTGAGGATCGTCAGCAGGGACCCACCCTGGTGGGGCTCGACCGTTAGCACGAAGTCAGCCGGACCCAACGTCCCGTGGTCGGGGATCGGTACGGTCGCGGGCCACCCCTCGTACTCCTCGGCGGGCACCACCACGGTGCCGTCCAGGACACCGCGGACCTTCTCGACAAGCCCGCGGACCAGGCCCCTGCGCCACGCTGTCCAGGCTGTCGGGCCAGTGGCCTGGGCATCAGATGCGGTCAGTGCGGCGAGCAGGTCGAGGAAGTCCTCGGTCTCGACGATCTCGGCGACGTTGGCCGCGGTCGACGGGTCCTCGATGTCGCGCCGCGTCGCGATCGTCGGCAGCAGCAGGTGCCACCGCACGAGCCGGCCGATGACGATCGAGTCCGCGCTGCTGAATCCCCACCGCCGGGCGATGTCGGCGGCTATCGGCTGGCCGACCTCGGAGTGGTCTCCCTCGACGCCCTTGCCGATGTCGTGCAGGAGCGCCGCGACGGCCAGGAGGTCGGGACGTGCCACGTCGCGCTTGACCGCCGCGGCGAAGACGCAGGTCTCGAGGCTGTGCCGGTCGACCGTGAAGCGGTGGACCGGCGATGACGAGCCGCGCAGGCGAATCGCCTCCCACTCCGGCAGCAGCCGATCCACGACACCCGCGAAGTCCAGCTCGTCCCACACCCGAACGAGACCCGCACCCGAAGTCAGCAGGTCGACCATGAGCCGCGAGGACGACGGCGGCCACGGGTCCGGGAACATGCCCATCGAACGCGCCAACCGGGCGGCCGAGCCTGGGCTGAGCGGCATGCGGCCGCGGGCGGCTGCGGCCGCCGCACGGAGCGCAACCTCCGGATCGGCGCTCGGATCGGCCTTGGCCGTCACGATGACCTCGCCGTCGAGCACCCCGACACCATCGGACAACGGCGCGACCAGCGGGCCGGTCGCCGTGATCGCCCGACGCCGGGCCGGGGTCAGGGCCCTGTCGATCTTGTGCCACGACAGTGCGGCGAGGTGCGCAATGCGTCGACCGATCTCCCGCGTGTGCAGATCGAGCTCCTCTGCACCCATGCCGAGATAGCGGGCGACGTCCGGGATGCTGTCGGCGTTGAGTCGATCGACCCGTCGACCGGCGGTCTCGTGCAGCGCATCGCGCACGTCGAGCAGGTCCGAGCGCAGCGACTCGGACTCGCCGTGGGGCACATCGATCAGCCAGGTCGCGACCAACGCCCGCAAGATGACGCTGTCGCGCAGGCCGCCGCCGGACTCCTTGAGATCGGGCACCGCCGCGTGCGCTAGCCAGCCCGCACGCTCGATGCGGTCGTTGCGGGCCTGACGTACCTGGTCGACCCGGGCCCGCGCATCGCGCCTCCAGTCCGCCAGGACCTGGGAGCGGAGCGTCAGGACGAGTCCGGCGTCGCCGGCCACGGTCCGGGCGTCGAGCATGCCCATCGCTGCACGGTGGTCAGTCGCTGCGGTCTCGCGCATCTGTGTCGCGTCGCGGACCGAGTGGTCGAGCGCAACGCCGTCGTTCCACAACGGGTACCAGATCGCCTCCGCGACCTGGCGCACGACGGCCTCGTCGATCGTCGGGTCGTGCAGCAGGACGACGTCGAGATCGCTGAACGGGGACAGCTCGGAGCGGCCGTAGCCACCCACCGCGACCAGAGCGAGCTTCGGGCCTTCGCGCGGGTCGGTGCCGTCCGCCGGCACCGCGGCGGAGAACAGCCCGCGCAACCGGCGGTCGGCAGCCAGCGCCCGGTCGCTGCGCCGCTGGGCCAGCTCATGCGGGCCGGGGACGATGTGGTCGGACACGGCCTAGCGCGCGGACCGGTCGACCGGCACGCGAATCGATCCCCGCGAACGCGGCTGGGCGGCCGCCGTGTGGAGCTTCATGATCGGACTCCTTGCCGAGGTGCGGGTCGCCGAGCGACGATCCCGTGATCGTAGGCGGTCTCGAGGCGCTGGATCTGGTCGATCATCGCCCGGACCGGGCGATGGCGCGGCACCGTGTCGGCGCCGCGCCATCGCTGGGTCATGCTGTGCGGCTAGAGGGCCGCCTCGTCGGTCTCGCCCGTGCGCACGCGCACAACCGAGTCGACCGGGATGACCCAGACCTTGCCGTCACCGATCTTGCCGGTCTGCGCTGCTCCGGTGATCGTGCTGACCACGCTCGCGACGTCTGCGTCGTCGACGACGACCTCGAGGCGGATCTTGGGGACCAGCGAGACGTCGTACTCGGCACCGCGGTAGACCTCGGTATGTCCCTTCTGCTGGCCGTAGCCGCTCGCTTCGGTCACCGTCATGCCGGCGACACCGGCTGCGGCGAGAGCCTCGCGGACCTCTTCCCACTTGTGCGGCTTGATGACCGCGGTTACCAGCTTCATGTTTCAGACTCCCGTCTTCAGAGCGGACCCGCCGAGGATTCCGGCTTCGTCGTACGCGGTCTCGAGGTGCTCGACCTGGTCGATGCCGAGGACTTCGTCCTCTTCACTGATGCGGAACCCGATCGTCATGTCGATCAACTTACCGATGATGTACGTCAGCACGAAGGAGTAGCCCAGCACCACGAACGCGGCGACGGCCTGCTTGCCGAGCTGGCTCAGGTCTCCACCGTAGAAGAGGCCGATGTCACCCGTCGCGAGGAAACCGATCAGCAGCGTGCCGATCAGACCACCCACGAGGTGGACACCCACGACGTCGAGCGAGTCGTCATAGCCGAACTTGTACTTGAGGCCGACTGCCAGAGCACACAGCGCTCCGGCGATGACGCCGAGGGCGATCGAGCCGACCGGTGACAGCGCCCCGGCGGCCGGGGTGATCGCCACAAGTCCGGCGATGGCACCGGACGCGCCGCCAAGGCTGGTGGCCTTCTTGTCGCGAATCGCCTCCACCAGGAGCCAGCCCAGGATTGCCGCGCCGGTGGCAACTGTCGTGTTGACCAGAGCCAGCCCTGCCAGTCCGTTCGCGCCAACTGCCGAGCCGGCGTTGAAGCCGATCCAGCCGAACCAGAGGAGTCCCGCACCCAGCAGGACGAACGGCAGGTTGTGCGGGCGCATGGGGTCACGCTTCCACCCCGTGCGCTTGCCCAGGACCAGCGCTAGCGCGAGACCGGCTGCACCGGCGTTGATGTGGACCGCGGTACCGCCGGCGAAGTCGAGTGCCTCGAGCTTGGTCGCGATCCAGCCGCCGTTGTCGCCGAAGTCGAAGACCCAGTGCGCGACCGGGAAGTAGACGACCGAGACCCAGATGACGATGAACAGCGCCCACGCGCCGAACTTCGCACGGTCAGCGATCGCACCGCTGATCAGCGCGACCGTGATGATTGCGAACATCAGCTGGAAGCCGACGAAGACGTACTCGGGGATCGTCCCGTACGCCGTGTCGACGGCGATGTTGTTCAGGCCGAGGCGCTCGAAGCCGCCCAGCAGACCGTTGCCGCCGGGGCTGAATGCGAACGAGTAGCCGTACAGGACCCACAGCACCGGCACGATGGCCAGACCCATGAAGCTCATCATCATCATGTTGAGGACGGTCTTGGAGCGGACCATGCCGCCATAGAAGAACGCCAGTCCTGGCGTCATGAGTAGAACCAAGGCCGAGCTGGCCAGGATCCATGCAGTATCGCCGGTATCCATGAAACCTCCGGTTGAAAGTGTGTGTTGCCGCAGGCAGAGGAACTGCCTACCGGGCTACACACTGGGTGCCGGGGGTTTCAGGGTGCGGGCCGTGATGTTGCCCTCAGGTCACAAATGCCGCTGTCGTGTAAACAGCGTGTTACGCAGGCGGGGCTACTCGAGCAGGGCGTCGACGAACTCTGCTGGATCGAATGGTGCGAGGTCATCGGCTCCCTCGCCGAGCCCCACGAACTTGACCGGGACACCGAGCTCGCGCTGCACAGCGATCACGATGCCACCCTTGGCGGTGCCGTCGAGCTTGGTCAGCACGATGCCTGTGACATCGACGACCTCGCCGAACACCCGTGCCTGGGTCAGCCCGTTCTGCCCCGTCGTCGCGTCGATGACGAGCAGGACCTCGGTGACCGGCGCCTGCTTCTCGATGACCCGCTTGACCTTGCCGAGCTCGTCCATCAGTCCGGCCTTGGTGTGCAGCCGCCCAGCGGTGTCGACCAGCACGACGTCGGTGCCGTCGGCGATGCCACGCTGGACCGCCTCGAAGCCGACGCTGGCCGGGTCGCCGCCCTCAGGGCCGCGGACCGTCGGTACGCCGACCCGCTCGCCCCAGGTCTGCAGCTGGTCGGCCGCAGCGGCGCGGAACGTGTCCGCAGCGCCGAGCACGACGGACTTGTCCTCGGCAACCAGGACGCGGGCGAGTCGGCCGACCGTAGTGGTCTTGCCGGTGCCGTTGACACCGACGACCAGCACGACACCGGGCTTGCCGTCCGTGCCGGTCGAGATCAACGTGCGGTCCAACGAAGGGCCGATCAGTCCGATGAGTTCCTCCCGGAGCGCGGCCTTGGCCCGGGCCGGGTCGTCGATGCCCTCGACCTGCATGCGGGTCCTGAGGTTGGTGACCAGCTGGTCGGTCGCCGTCACGCCGACGTCGGCGGCGAGCAGGGTGTCCTCGATCTCCTCCCACGCGGCATCGTCCAGGGTCGAGCGGCTGAGCACCGCCAGCAAACCTTTGCCGAGCGAGCCCTGGGAGCGGGCCAGCCGGGCACGCAGCCGGACGAGGCGTCCCTGCGTCGACTCGGGGCGCTCGATCGTGTCGACGGCCGTGTCGGAGGCCGAGTCGGAGGCCGGGGACTCCTCCGGCGCGAGCTCGTCCTCGAGGTGCGGCTCGGGGTGCTCGGGATGCTCGATGACCTCCTCGGTCACCCGATCCAACTCGGATGGCGGCGGCAGCTCCTTACGGCCGCGGCCGATGACGAGGGCGGCACCGGCACCGAGCACGACGACGGCGACGAGAATGATCAGGAGCAGCACAGTCAGGGTCACCCGACGATCCTATGCAGAATGTGGTGCTGGACCAGCTCACCCGCCCGCGCGCCCGGCGGAAGTTCGGCCGCGTGCCTCGTCAGCTGGCGGAGGATTCGCCGATCGCGGACGCCTGTCGGACCACCAGAGGTCCAACCGCCGCCCGGATCGCCTCGGGGATCGGGGTCACGGCCCGTGTCGTGGCGTCGACGTAGACATGCACGAATCGTCCGATCGCCGCGGGCTCGTCCGAATCGCCCTGGAACAGGCCGATCCGGTAGACGATGCTCGAGGTACCGATCCGGGTGATCGCGAGCCCAGCGTGCACGTCCCCCGGAAAGCCCAGCTCGCGCAGGAACTCGCACTGCGTCTCGGCGACCAGTCCCACGGCGTCGAGCCGTCGGATGTCGCTGCCGGTGGCCTCGATCAGGAAGCCGTTGACCGCGGTGTCGAAGAACGAGTAGTAGACGACATTGTTGATGTGCCCGTAGACGTCCTCGTCCTCCCACCGCGTCGTGATCGTGCGGAGCACGTCGAACTCCGAGCGCCGGAAAGGAATCTGCTCACCACGACCCTGCCCGACCATCAGGCGGTGTCTTCCTCGCGGAGCCGCTGGCTGATGACCGCCGAGACGCCATCGCCTCGCATCGAAACGCCATAGAGCGCGTCGGCGACCTCCATCGTGCGCTTCTGGTGGGTGATGACGATGAGCTGGGAGTTGGCCCGCAGCTCCTCGTAGAGGTCCAGGAGGCGACCCAGGTTGGCATCGTCGAGCGCGGCCTCGACCTCGTCGAGGATGTAGAACGGGCTGGGGCGCGCCTTGAACAGCGCGACCAGGAACGCCACAGCAACCAGTGACCGCTCGCCTCCGGACAGCAGCGACAGTCGCTTGACCTTCTTGCCCGGCGGACGCGCCTCGACGTCGATGCCGGTGGTCAGCATGTTCTGCGGATCGGTGAGGATCAGCGCGCCCTCGCCCCCGGGGAAAAGCCTGGAGAAGACGTCCTGGAATTCCCGCTCGACGTCGTACCACGCCTCGGTGAAGACCTGCTCGACCTTGGCGTCGACCTCATCGACGATCTCCAGCAGGTCCTGCCGGGTCTTGCGGAGGTCGTCGAGCTGCTCGGAGAGGAACTGGTGACGTTCCTCGAGCGCGGTGAACTCCTCCAGCGCGAGTGGGTTGACCTTGCCGAGCATCGCCATCGAGCGCTCCGCCGAGCGCAGTCGCTTGACCTGCGCATCGCGCTCGTACGGCACGGGCTCGCCGGGCTCGGCGCCGTCCTCGGCGATCGGGGGCACGAGCTGCTCAGGGCCGTAGTCGGCCACCAGAGTGTCGACCTCGAGCCCCAGCTCGTCCAGCGCCCTTCCTTCGAGTCCCTCGAGGCGTAGCCGCAGCTCGGCGCGCGCCATCTCGTCCTTGTGCACCGAGTCGGTCAGTCCGTCGAGCTCGGCGATCTGCTCCCGCAGCTGGGCGCGGACATTGCGGAGCGTCTCCTCCCGACCTGTGCGGGACTGCTCGATCTCGGCACGCAGCGCTGCCGCCCGGGTCACAGACTGCTCGAGGTGCACCAGAACCTGGTCGCTCGCGGCGATCACGGCCCTGGCTGTCTCCGCCTCGCGCAGCTGGCGCTCGCGCCGTTCCTTGGCCTTGATTCGCGCCTCACGCTCAGCCTCGGCCGCCTCGAACAGGGCCGTGACCTGTCCCGCCAGGGCCCGCACACGTTCTTCGTTGGTGCGCAGAGACAAGCGGGCGTCGGTCTCGGATCGGCGCAGGGTCGATGCGGCTTCGGCGAGCTCCTCGAGCAGGGCCGTGTCCGGCTCCTCCTCGGGAGCTGACTCGGCCTGGGTCAGCCGGTCCTCGAGCTCAGTCAGCCCGGACAGATCGCCGGCCTGCGACTCCTCGGCCTTGGTGATCGCGACGGCCAGCCGCTCGGCCTCGCCGCGGGCGGCACGTGCCGTCGCACCCAGGTGCCCGAGGTTCTCCGCGACTGCCGCCATTGTCGCGTCGGACTCGTGCAGGCGGCCGAGCGCAGCGTCGACACGTTCCTGCGCCGCGGCGCGCGTGGTCTCGGCGGTCTCCTGCTCGAATCGCAGGCGCTCCAGCGTGTGGACCGCCCGGCCGAGATCGTCCGCGGCCTGGGTGATCGCGGCCTGGACCTCGATCAGGCTCTGCTTGGACGTCGACCCGCCGGCGGCAAAGTGTGCGCCGAGCACGTCGCCGTCCTGCGTCACCGCTGTGACGTCCGGCGCGTGCCGGATGAGCTCCTGGGACTGCTCGAGGCTCTCGACGACCGCGACCTTGAACAGCAGCCGACGCAGGGCACCCTGCAGGGCAACGGGCCCGTCGACGACGTCGATCGCGTACGTCGCGAAGTCCGGCAGGCCGGGCCACGTCGAGTCATCGACCTCGCCGCCGCCCAGCAGCATGCCAGCGCGACCGAGGTCCTCGGACTTGAGCTTCTCCATCGCGGACACCGCGGTGTCCAGGTGATCGACCGCGACGGCGTCGGCCGCGGACCCCAGCGCCGAGGCGATCGCGGTCTCGTATCCGGCCCGGACAGTCAGCAGCGCGGCCACCGAACCCAGCAACCCGCTGATCTCGTCGGTTGCGGCCAGCAGAGCGCCGGCGCCGTCCTTGCGAGAAAGGCCCAGCTCAAGCGCCTCCTTGCGGGCGGCCAGGGCTGCCTGCTGACGCTCGGCCTCTTGTGACTGCGCTCCCAGCGAGGCCAGCCGCTCAGTGATCTCGGCCAAGGTGTCCTCGGCGCCTTCGAGCTCCTCGTCGAGGCCCGACTCCCCCGCGTTGAGCCCCGCTATCCTGTTCTCCAGGGCCGTGAACTCGCGCTGCGCCTCGACGGCCCGGGACTCGGCCTCCTCACGCGCTGCGGTCAGCCGGCCGATCTCCTCACCGGCCGCCGTGGAACGGCTCTTGAGGGCGTTGACCTGCCCGTGCAGACGGGCCAGTCCCTCGCGCTGGTCGGCCGCCGCACGGAGGAGACCAGCGACGCGCCGCTCCTCCGCGGTATAGGCGGTCTCGGCGTCCTTGCGCTCGGTGATGACCGTCTCGAGCGCGCGGGTCGACTCGTCGACGCCGGCACTCAGCTGCTCGAGCTGCTCCTGGGCGCGACGCGCGTCGGCCTCGAGCTCTTCGGGCTCCCGACCGACGCGGCGATCCTCGGCCTCGACGGCGGCCAGGCGGACACGCTCGTTGGCGAGTCCAGCGGTGCCCCGGATGCGTTCCCGCAGGCCCGACAGGCTGTACCACGTCTCCTGGGCGGCGGACAGACGCGGCGAGTCCTCCCGGAGCTGGTCCTCCAGCATGGTTTCCTGCTCGCGGGCCGTGGCGATCGACTGCTCGACGGCCTGGCGACGGTCCTTGAGTGCGGTCTCATCGGCTAGTTCCTCGGCGATGACCGAGCGTGCGCTGACGATGTCGTCGGCGAGGATGCGGGCGCGGGCATCCCGGACGTCGGCCTGGATGACGGCGGCGCGGCGGGCGACCTCGGCCTGCCGGCCCAACGGCTTGAGCTGGCGTCTCAGCTCGGTCAGGACGTCGTTGAGCCTGGTCAGGTTGCCTTGTGTCGCATCGAGCTTGCGGAGCGCCTTCTCCTTGCGCTTGCGGTGCTTGAGGACCCCCGCGGCTTCCTCGATGAAGCCGCGACGCTCCTCCGGCGTGGCCCGCAGGACCCCGTCGAGCTGACCCTGGCCGACGATGACATGCATCTCGCGGCCGATGCCCGAGTCACTCAGCAGCTCCTGGACGTCGAGCAGGCGGCAGGTGCTGCCGTTGATCGCATACTCCGAGCCGCCGTTGCGGAACATCGTGCGCGAGATCGTGACCTCGGTGTACTCGATCGGCAGCGCGCCGTCGGTGTTGTCGATCGTCAGCACGACCTCGGCGCGACCGAGCGGCGGACGCCCCGACGTGCCGGCGAAGATGACGTCCTCCATCTTGCCGCCGCGCAGCGACTTGGCGCCCTGCTCGCCCATGACCCAGGACAGCGCGTCGACGACATTGGACTTGCCCGAACCATTGGGTCCGACGACGCAGGTGATGCCCGGCTCGAGCTGAAGGGTCGTCGACGACGCGAACGACTTGAACCCACGCAAGGTGAGGCTCTTGAGGTACAACGCTGACTCCTACGACGGACGACCGTTTGGGAGCCACCCTAGACCGATGGGACGCTAGTGGGTCGCAGGCTCCATCAAGTCGCCAGCAGTCACGCTGTCGACCCGCTCCCGGATCGTCAGGAGCAGTCCGTCGTTCTCGACCTTGAGGCGCATGATCTCGTCCTCGAGGTCGAGGATCCGACGTTGGAGCGAGGCGGTTTCGCGCAGCTGACCGGTGGTGGGGCCACCGATGAAGCCGACAAGTGCTTTGGCCATGAAAAATCTCCGCGGGATGGAACTGAGGGAAGGGCAGATGAGGCTGATCTGCGTCTGCCAGTCTCCCACCGCGGGACGTCCGGGGTCAACTTTCGGACTGCGCCTGCGGGCCTTCGACGCCACGGGAGGACCACACCCGCCGAGATGCGGAGCGCCCGCCACGGTCGGGTGGATCGGACGCTCCGCGTAGGGTCGCGACGTGGACGATCTCTTCAGGCCCCCTGCCGGGCAGTGGCAGCCCGTGTCGCCGCGGCTCGCGACAATCCGCCGCATCCTGATTGCTGTCCCGGCCGCGGTCCTGGCCATCGTGGGTGTCGTGCTGCTCCTCGCCCTCCCCCGGCTGCAGTGGATCGGCGCCCTCCTCGCAGCGCTGGCCGCCGCCGGCTACGTTTGGGGGTGGTTCTGGGCCGCCCGCAACCAGCGCAACTGGGGCTATGCCGAGAACGACGACGACCTTCTGGTGACCAGCGGCGTGATGTTCAAACGGCTCGTCGCGATCCCCTACGGTCGGATGCAGTTCGTCGACGTCGAGGCCGGCCCGCTGGCCCGGGCGTTCGGCGTCGCGACCGTCACACTGCACACCGCGAGCGTCGAGACCGCGGCCGACATCCCCGGCCTTCCCGCGGCGGAGGCAACCCGGCTTCGCAACCGGCTCACGGAGCTGGGCGAGGCCCATGGCGCCGGTGTCTGAGTCGGCGCCCGAGGCGATCGGTCTCCGTACCCATCCGCTGACGGGTCTGGTCCAGGGCGCCCTGTGGGCGGCCGCCGCATCGGTGGGGCTGGTCGGCTCGGTGTTCTCCGGCGACGGTTGGGGCACCATGGGCCCGCTGCTGAGCCTGCTGGTCGCCCTGGTCGGCGGGCTCCTCGTGGGCATGGGCTTCGGCTTTCTGACCTGGGCCTTCACGCGATATGTCATCGACGGCGCCGAGCTGCGGATCAACACCGGCGTGATCACCAAGGCCTCGCGACGCATCCCGTACGAACGACTGCAGTCGGTCGACATCGCCGAGCCCCTGGTCGCGCGCCTGTTCGGTCTGGCCGAGCTCCGGATCGAGATGGCCGGCGGCAAGGACTCACGGACGTCACTCCGCTTCCTCACACTCGCCGACGCCCAGGACCTACGGCGCGTCCTGCTGGCCAAGGCCCATGGCGAGACCGACACTGCCGTCGCGCTCGACGAGCAGCGCACCATCATCACGGTCGTCCCCCCGCAGCGGGTCGTGATCGGCACCCTGCTGTCGCTGGACTTCCTGTTCGCCGCGGTCGGCTCTCTCGTCCTGCTCGGCGGCGCGCTCTGGTTCGACCAGGTCATTGTGCTGCTGGGCGGCATCATCCCGCTCGGGACATGGCTGGTCCAGATCGTCGGCAAGCGGGTGCTCCAGCAGTGGGACTTCACCCTGTCCCGTGGCGCGAACGGGTTGCGGATCGAGCGCGGCCTGTTGTCCCGCACCTCCCAGACCATCCCGTTCGCACGGGTGCAGGGCATCGCGGTCAAGGAGCCGTTCGTGTGGCGGAGGTTCGGCTGGCAGCGGCTCGAGGTCGATGTCGCCGGATTCGCCGCACACGGCGATGACGACGGCACCGACTCGTCCTCGACCCTGCTGCCGATCAGCGATGGCCCACTGGCCGATGCGATCATCGCCGAACTGATCCCCGGGTCCGCCGTCGAGTCCGTGTCACGGATCCGAGCACCCCGCCGGTCGTGGCTGTTCGCACCGATCGGCTGGCGCTATCGCTGGGTCGGCGCCAACCAGAGCACCTTTGTGGCTCGTGAGGGCTGGATCGAGCGCACGACCGACATCGTGCCGCACCGCAAGACCCAGTCGGTCGAGCTGCGCCAGGGCCCGATCCAACGGCGACGGCACGTCGCGACGGTCGAGGTGCACACCCCGCAGGGCCCGGTCGACGCCGACGGCCAGCATCTCGACGAGCTCGACGCCAGGTCGATCCTGCTCGACCAGCTCGAGCGCGCCCGCGTCGCGCGGGGCTAGGCAGCCGCGTCGCTGCGGAGCCGCTCGACCGTCGTCATGACATGGAACACCACGACCGCCGCGATCGTGCCGAGCGCGATCCCGGTGAAGACCAGATCGCCCAAGGTGATCGTCAGGTTGCCGATGCCGATGACCAGGGCGACCGCCGCCGTGAACTGGTTGACCGGGCGGGAGAAGTCAACCCGGTTGTCGATCCAGATCTTGACGCCGATGATGCCGATCAGGCCGTACAGAGCTGTCGTGATGCCACCCAGCACACCGATCGGGATCGTGTTGATCAGTGCGCCGATCTTGGGTGAGAGACCCAGCAGGATCGCCACGACGCCCGCGACCCAGTAGGCGGCCGTCGAGTAGACCCGGGTCGCAGCCATGACACCGATGTTCTCGCCGTAGGTCGTGGTGCCTGATCCGCCGCCGGCGCCGGCCAGCGTCGTGGCGAGTCCATCGGCCAGCAGGGCGCGGCCCGTGCGCCGGTTGAGCGACTCATCGCCGGTGAGGTGCGCGACGCTGCGCACGTGTCCCACGTTCTCGGCCACCAGCACCAGGACCACCGGAAGGAACGTCGGCAGCACCGACCAGGCCGCGGTCGGCGTGTGGAACTCAGGAAGGCCGATCCATGCGGCCTGTCCAACCGCCGTGAAGTCGATGTTGCCGGCGACCAGCGCGAAGACGTAGCCGATCACGACGCCCGCCACGATCGACAGCCGCGCCGTCAGACCCCGGAACGCCACCGCGATGAGCAGCACCGCGGACAGCGTCACGAGCGCGGTCCACGGCGCCTTGCCGAAGTTGTCCGTCGCGACGGGCGCAAGGTTGAGCCCGATCAGCGCCACGATCGCACCCGACACGACCGGTGGCATCAGCGCATCGATCCAGCCTGTGCCGGTGATCATGACGATGCCGCCGACCACCGCCAGCAGGATGCCGATGACCATGATCCCGAACAGCGCGCCGCCCATGCCATCGGTCGCCGTCGCGGCGCCGATCGGGGCGATGAAGGCGAAGGACGAGCCGAGGTAGCTCGGCAGCCGGTTGCCCGTGATGATCAGGAACAGCAGCGTGCCGACGCCGGAGAAGAACAACGTCGCCGAAGGCGGGAACCCGGTCAGCAGCGGCACGAGGAACGTGGCGCCGAACATCGCGACGACGTGCTGTGCGCCGAATCCGATCGTACGGGGCCACGTCAGGCGCTCGGCCGGGCCGACGATCTCGCCGTCGGTGATCGTGCGGCCGTCGGCGTGCAGGGTCCAGGGCAGGGGCATGTCGATCCTTCGAACGGGTCAGGGGTGCGAGGTGACGCTATCCCCCGCTGGTGCCGTCCTCCGCCGCGGGATCCATCGGCGCGACGATGTCACGCGAATCCAGCCAGCCGTCCGGTACCGAGACCTTCTTGGGTGTGCCCTGCCGCCCCCGCGGCGTGCCCAGCTCGGCGACCGGATAGGGCTCGGTCGGGTCGAGCCTGGACAGCAGGTCGTCGAGATCGGCGAGTGACGACACCATCCCCAGCCTGTTGCGGACGTCCTTGCCCGCGGCGAATCCCTTGAGGTACCACGCGATGTGCTTGCGGAACTCGATGCAACCCCGCTCCTCACCCAGGATCCCACTGAGCAGCTCGGTGTGACGCCGCATGACCGCGGCCACCTCGCCGAGCGTCGGCAGCCCGACGACGTGCTCGGAGGAGAAAGCCGCCGCGAGGTCACGGAACAGCCAGGGCCGGCCCAGGCAGCCGCGGCCGACGACGACGCCGTCGCAGCCCGTGTGCTCGACCATGCGGATCGCGTCGGCGGCCTCCCAGATGTCGCCGTTGCCCAGCACCGGGATGTCGACCGCCGCCTTGAGCTCGCCGATCGCGTCCCAGTCAGCCTGACCCGAGTAGTGCTGCACCGCCGTACGGCCATGCAATGCGATCGCAGCACACCCGGTCTCCTGCGCGATGCGCCCGGAGTCGAGATAGGTCAGGTGGTCGTCGTCGATGCCCTTGCGGGTCTTCATCGTGACCGGGACGCCATACGGCTGGGCGGCCGACACCGCTGCAGTGAGGATCTCGCCGAGCAGGGTGTCCTTCCACGGCAGCGCCGCCCCGCCGCCCTTGCGCGTCACCTTGGGAACGGGGCAGCCGAAGTTGAGGTCGACGTGGTCGACGCCGTGGTCGGCGCACAGGATCTCGACCGCGCGGCCCACATGGATCGGGTCGATGCCGTAGAGCTGTACCGATCGCACGGTCTCGTTGGGGGCGAACGTCAGCATCGACAACGACGTCTTGTCACCCTCGACGATGCCGCGGGACGTGATCATCTCGCACACGTACAGTCCTGCGCCCTGCTCGGCGCAGAGCTGTCGGAACGCCGCATTCGTGACGCCCGCCATCGGCGCGAGCACGACGGGCACGGGGACCTCGAGGTCTCCGAGCCGGAGGGATCGCGGCAACGTGGCGGTGGGCATGCCCACCATTGTCCCCGACGCCCCTCAGGGTTGTCGAAAGCAGGGACCTACGGGGTCCAGGTGATGGCGTCCTTGGCGGAGCCGGTCTGCAGGTCGACCGACTGCAGGGCCCTGCCCTTGGGCACCAGGTAGACCAGGCACAGCTTCGCGGTCGCCCCGGGCAGGAAGCTCTTGGGCAGTGTCGAGTTCTGGCAGGGCAGGAGCGTCCCGACAATGTCGTTGGCCGGCAGGTTGGTGTTGCTGGAGTCGTGCGCGAAGATCGGCAGCGCCGCGCCGCCCAGACCCGCCGGGCCCTCGTTCGTGACCGTGATGTCGACGTAGAACGGTGTCGCGGCCTTGGTCTCGTCGTCGAGGGAGAAGAACGTGAAGTCCTCCTTGATCGATCCCTTGCGGACGGCCGAGACCGTGACCGTGATGGCGCTCGTGGCTTTGGTGCCGACCTGGTAGATGACGCTGGCCGGCTTGTCCTCGGTCAGCGTCGTGCCGCCCTTGGTCAGCGTCACTCCCGCCGGTACGTCGAATCCCTGGGGGACCGGCACCGCATCGGACTTCTTCTCGGGCGTTGACGAGCATCCGCCGACGAGGGCCAGCGACACGGCCGCCGCGATCCAGAAACGCTTCACCGGCCGATTGTCGCCTACGAGCCGATCAGCACCCCGGCAGGCGCGCCGCGAGCCACGACGTCACCTGGTCGAGGGCGATGCGCTCCTGCGTCATCGAGTCGCGCTCGCGGATCGTCACGGCCTGGTCGTCGAGGGTCTCGAAGTCGACCGTGATGCAGTACGGCGTGCCGATCTCGTCCTGGCGGCGGTAGCGCTTGCCGATCGCCTGGGCATCATCGAAGTCGACGTTCCAGAATCCGCGCAGCTCGGCAGCCAGCGCCCGCGCCTTGGGCGAGAGGTCCTCGTTGCGAGACAGCGGCAGGACAGCGGCCTTGACCGGCGCCAGGCGGTGGTCGAGCTTGAGCACGGTGCGCTTGTCGGTCCCGCCCTTGGCGTTGGGGATCTCCTCCTCGACGTACGCGTCGATCAGGAACGCCATCATCGAGCGGTTGACGCCCGCGGCAGGCTCGATGACGTAGGGCGTCCAGCGCTCGTTGTTGGGCTGGTCGAAGTACGAAAGGTCCTTGCCCGAGTGCTCGCTGTGCGTCTTGAGGTCGAAGTCGGTGCGGTTGGCGACGCCCTCGAGCTCGCCCCACTCCGAGCCGGCGAACTCGAACTTGTACTCGATGTCGACGGTGCGCTTGGAGTAGTGCGAGAGCTTCTCGGCTGCGTGCTCGTAGAGGCGCAGGTTGTCGGGGCTGATGCCCAGACCGACGTACCAGTCCATGCGGTTCTTGATCCAGGTCTCGTGCCACTCCTCGTCCGTGCCCGGCTCGACGAAGAATTCCATCTCCATCTGCTCGAACTCGCGGGTGCGGAAGATGAAGTTGCCCGGCGTGATCTCGTTGCGGAAGCTCTTGCCGATCTGGGCGATGCCGAACGGAGGCTTCCTGCGCGAGGTGCCCATGACGTTCGCGAAGTTGATGAAGATCCCCTGGGCCGTCTCGGGGCGCAGGTAATGCATGCCCTCCTCGGACTCGACCGGGCCGAGGAAGGTCTTGAGCAGGCCATTGAACATCCTGGGCTCGGTCCACTGTCCACGGGTGCCGCAGTTCGCGCAGACGATGAGCTCCATGCCGACAGCGTCCGGGTCGTCGAGACCCTTCTTCTCGGCGTAGGCCTCCTGCAGGTGGTCCTGGCGGTAGCGCTTGTGGCAGTTCTGGCACTCGACCAGGGGGTCGACGAACGCCGACAGGTGGCCCGAGGCCTGCCAGACAGGCGTGGGGAGGATGACCGACGAGTCCAGGCCGACGACATCGTCCCGGCCCTGCACCATCGAGCGCCACCACTGGCGCTTGATGTTGTCCTTGAGCTCGACGCCGAGCGGGCCGTAGTCCCACGCGGATCTGGTGCCGCCGTAGATCTCTCCACACTGGTAGACGAAGCCTCGGCGCTTGCTGAGGCTGATGACGTTGTCAACGGTCGATGCCATGGGAGATTTTCCAATCCGGCTGGGTGTCGGCGGGCCAGTGGACGCGGTCGTGACCGCGTGCGCCCGAGGGTCGTTCCATGTTAGTCCGTACGGCCCACCACCTACCGTGCCGCCCCGCGCTGCCCCACCCCAATGCGACCGTGAAGTTGACAACGGTTCCCAACTACTTGAGAATGATTGTCATGAAGAAGTCACTAGCCCTGCTCGGCTCGCTGCCGCTCGTCCTGATCCTCGCCGGCTGCGGCGACTCCCCCCAGGACGGCGGTGACACGACCGAGGTCATCGCGTCCTTCTATCCGTTCGCGTACGTCGCGGAGCAGGTCGGCGGCTCGTTCGTCGACGTCTCCAACCTCACCTCACCCGGCGTCGAGCCGCACGACCTCGAACTCAAGCCCAAGCAGGTCGCCGCGGTTCAGGAAGCCGACCTCGTCGTCTACGAGCAGCACTTCCAGGCCGCCGTCGACGAAGCGATCGACCAGGCCGGCCGCTCGTCCGAGGGCACCCTCGACATCGCGAAGACCCTGACCCTCAAGCCGGCTCAGGACGGCGCCGACGAAGACGGGCACGACGATGGGCATGACCACGACGAGGCGGACGAAGATCCGCACACCTGGCTCGACCCTCGCAACATGATCACCGTGACCGAGGCGGTCGAGCAGAAGCTCGCGGCCATCGACCCCGACCACGCTTCGGCCTACGCCGCCAACGCTGCCCGGTTCACCGCCGAGCTCACCGCGCTGGACCAGAATTTCGAGGCGGGCCTGAAGTCGTGCCGCACCGACACGATCGTGACGAGCCACGCCGCCTTCCAGTACCTCGCCGACCGCTACGGGCTGACGCAGGTGCCGATCGCCGGGATCGATCCTTCCAACGAGCCCTCCCCCTCCCAACTGGCTGACATCACCCGGCTGGTCCGGGCGCAGAACATCACGACGATCTTCACCGAGGAGCTGGTGAGCCCGGCGATCGCCGACACCATCGCGGCCGAGACCGGGGCTCGCACCGCTACGCTCGACCCCATCGAGGGGCTGTCGGACGCGACCAAGGACGAGACGTACCTGACCCTGATGCGCAAGAACCTCCAAACCCTGCGGAAGGCGAACTCCTGCTCATGAGCATTGTGCTCCAGGCCCGCGGCGTGACCGTGGCACTTGACGGTCGACAGGTCCTGCGCCAGGTCGATCTCGATGTGTCCAGCGGCGAGTTCGTGGCTCTGCTCGGCGCCAACGGCTCCGGCAAGTCGACGCTCGTGCGCGCCGTGACCGGGCTGACCCCGATGACCGGTGGCACGGTCGAGCTGTTCGGCATCCCGCTCGCTGACTTCCACGACCGGCACCGGCTCGGCTACGTCCCGCAACGCTCACGAGCCGTCGCCGGTGTGCCCGCAACGGTGCACGAGGTCGTGATGAGCGGACGCCTGGCCCGCCGACGGTTCTTCGGCTGGAGCAACAAGGCCGACGCGTCGGCGGTCGCCGCCGCCATCGCCCGGGTCGGTCTGGCCGACCGCACCCGCTCCGCGCTCAGCGACCTGTCCGGCGGGCAGCAGCAGCGGGTCTTGATTGCCCGTGCGCTGGCCACCGAGGCCGAGCTGCTGATCATGGACGAGCCCACGGCAGGGGTCGACCACGACAACCAGGAGTCCCTCGCCGAGCTGCTCGGCGGCCTGGTGCATGACGGCTCCTCGGTGCTGCTGGTTGCCCACGAGCTCGGACCGCTGCGTCCGTTGATCGACCGCGCGGTCGTGCTGCACGCAGGCCGGGTCGCGTACGACGGACCCGTCGAGGGCCTGACCGGCGAGGATCACGCGCACGTCCACATGCACACGGGCGCTCCCCCACTCCCCGAGGGACTCACCGGGGAAGGGGTGTGGCGATGATCGACCTGCTCAGCTACGAGTTCATGCGCACGGCCCTCATCGCGGCGACCTTCACCGGACTCGCGGCCCCGGCGATCGGCACGTTCCTCGTCCAGCGCCGGCTCGCCCTGCTGGGGGACGGCATCGGCCACGTGGCACTGACCGGAGTCGCGCTCGGACTGCTCACCGGCGTCGCGCCGATCCTCACGGCGGTCGTCGTGGCAACCCTCGGCGCGATCGTGATCGAGCTGCTGCGCATGTACGGGCGGACCAGCGGCGACGTCGCGCTCGCGATGCTGTTCTACGGCGGCATCGCGGGTGGAGTCCTGCTCACCAACCTCGCGGGTGAGAGCGCCTCGACCCTCAACAGCTATCTGTTCGGCTCCATCCTGACCGTGTCATCGGCCGATCTGGTGTTGGTGGCTGGGCTTGGTGTCCTCGTGATCATCCTGGCCGTAGGCCTCTCGCCACAGCTGTTCGCGGTGTGTCAGGACGAGGAGCACGCCAAGGTCAGCGGGGTCCCGGTCCGCGCGTACAGCATCCTGATCGCGATCCTGGCCGCCGTCACGATCACGGTCGCGATGCGCACCGTGGGACTGCTGCTGGTCTCGGCCCTGATGGTCGTGCCGGTCGCGGCATCCCAGCAGCTGACCCGCAGCTTCCGCACGACGCACATGGCGGCGATGGCCATCGGCCTCGTCGCGGCGCTTGGGGGAGTCGTCGCGAGCTACCAGATCAACACCCAGCCCGGTCCCACGATCGTGATGCTCGCGCTGGCGATCTTCGCCGTCTCCGCGCTCGTCGGAGTCGCCGCCAGACGTCTGCGCAATCACCGTCGTCCAGCAGAATTCGCCTAGGGAGAGTCATGGTCGAAGCACTCCGCAACACCCGCCAGCGCCGCGCAGTCGTGGCGATCCTCGAGGACCTCGACGGGTTCGCGAGCGCGCAGGAGATCCACGACATCCTCAAGCAGCGCGGCGAGTCGGTCGGCCTGTCGACGGTCTATCGCAGCCTGCAGGTCCTGGCCGATGCGGCCGAGGTCGACGCTCTCCGCAACGACGACGGCGAGGTGCTCTACCGCCAGTGCAGCGCGGGTCACCACCACCACCTGGTGTGCCGCTCGTGCGGACGCACCGTCGAGGTCGAGGGCCCCACCGTCGAGCGGTGGGCCGACAAGATTGCCGAGGAGAACGGCTTCCGGGACATCTCCCACACCCTGGAGATCTTCGGCACATGCCAAGGATGCGGTCGATGATCCGCACGATTGCCGGCGCCGACCTCACCGCCCAGGACGTCTATGACATCTGGCGGATCCGCGATGCGGTCTTCGCAGTCGAGCAGCAGGTCGAGGAGGAGGACGTCGATGGACGGGATCTCCTGTCCACCACGACACACCTGTGGTTCACCGACACAGACGGTCCGACGAGCTATCTGCGGGTGTACGTCGGCAGCGACGGCATCCGACACATCGGCCGGGTCTGCACCCGCAAGGATCAACGCGGCCAGGGACTCTCGGGCCGGCTGATGGCCGAGGTCACCGGGCTGTGGGGCGACGGTGAGCTGCAGCTCAACGCACAGGCCTACCTCGAGCAGTGGTACGCCTCGTTCGGCTACGTCCGGTCGGGCGACAACTACCTCGAGGCCGGCATCGTCCACGTGCCGATGACCCGCCGTGCCGGTGGCTGACTCTACGCCTCGCCCACCGCGTTGAGTGCCTCGGCGACGTCGCCCTTGAGCTGCGTCGCGTAGTCGCTGACGGCGTCGGCCGCCGCCT
Source organism: Aeromicrobium sp. A1-2 (assembly GCF_003443875.1). Lineage (NCBI taxonomy): Bacteria > Bacillati > Actinomycetota > Actinomycetes > Propionibacteriales > Nocardioidaceae > Aeromicrobium > Aeromicrobium sp. A1-2. The sequence goes on from NZ_CP027482.1 coordinate 2,028,318, forward strand.
GGAACTGGTCCTGGTAGGAGAATGAGAAGCTCTGCCTGCTGTCGATCCGCTGCGCGAGCACCGCCGCCTGATCAATGACGTACTGGACCGCGCCGCTGACCTTGTCGGCAAGCTCCTGCTGACCCGACGGCACCTTGACCTGGGCGAACTCGTCGCGCGCCCTGGTGAATGCCGGAATCAGCGAAGAGCGAACCAGCTCGCTGCTCGACACGTCCGTACTGATGTAGTCAGTCGCTCGCAGCGCGAGCACCGTCCGCGCCGATGCGATGAAGTCCACCCCCGTGTCGGCCCGTTTCAGCGTCTTGCTGAGGCTCGTGAACGGCTCGAGGACGGTCGCCTGTGTCTGCTCAGCCTCGGCGTACACCGTGGAATGCTCCCGACCGTACTTCGGGGCATCCGCGAGCTTCGGCGGTTCGGCGATCCCGCGCTCGACGATCTTGCGCAGCGCCCCAGGATCGGTCTCCTTGGCCGCCGAGACCTGCTTGACGACCGCAGCGCGGAACGAGGCGACCGCCGCGAGGTAGTCCTGGGCGATCAGGTCAGCCCTAGCCACCTGCTCGGTCTGCCGCTGGTTCTGCACCACCACGAGCGCGCCGATGACCCCGGCGATCACCAGGGTCAGGACGACCGGCAGGGCGACCACGAGCCTGCGAGCACGGACATTCACGAGATCACGTTCCCAGCGCCCCGGTCGCCGGTCAAACCGAAGCCGATCAGTCGTTGATCCGTGGCACCACCGCGTGCCGGCGCAGACCATAGGTCAACGCGTCCACGAGCGCCTCCCACGACGCCTCGATGATGTTGGCGCCGACACCCACCGTGACCCAGGCGTCCTTGCCGTCAGACGTCTCGATCAGGACCCTGGTGATGGCGTCCGTGCCGTGTCCCTGGTCGAGGATGCGCACCCGAAAGTCGATCAGGTGGAAGCGGGCGACATCGGGATAGACCTGCTCGATCGCCTGACGCAGCGCGTGGTCGAGGGCGTTGACCGGGCCATTACCCTCGCCGATCACCGCGAGCCGCACGCCACCGGCAGTCAGCTTGACGGTCGCCTCGGCCACAGCGTCGTCGCCGCGCGCCGATTCGGCCAGGACTCGCCACGACTCGACGTCGAAGTACGACGGACGTACGCCATCGACCTCTTCGGCGAGGAGCAGCTCGAACGAGGCGTCGGCCGCCTCAAACGTGTAGCCGGACTGCTCCATCGACTTGACCCGGTCGGTGACCCGGCTCAGCAGCACCGCGTCGTTGGCGAGGTCGAAGCCCAGCTCCTTGCCCTTGAGCTCGATCGTCGCGCGACCGGCCATCTCGGAGACCAGGAGCCGCATGTCGTTGCCGACCAGGGTCGGTTCGATGTGCTGGTAGAGGTTGGGATCGACCCGGATCGCGCTGGCATGTAGACCCGCCTTGTGGGCAAACGCCGAGACACCCGTGTAGGGCTGGCGCGCCGACGGCGGATAGTTGGTGATCTCGGCGATCGCGTGCGAGATCCGGGACGCCTCGGCGAGGGCACCCTCGGGCAGCACCGTCATGCCGAGCTTGAGCTCGAGATTGGCCACGCACGTGACCAGGTCGGCGTTGCCCGTGCGCTCGCCATAGCCGTTGATGCACCCCTGGACGTGGGTCACTCCGGCCTGGACTGCGGCCATCGAGTTGGCGACGGCACATCCGGTGTCGTTGTGGGCATGGATGCCCAGTCGTACGCCGGTCTGCGCCACGTCGGTGACGATCTCGGAGACCCAGTGCGGGAGCATGCCCCCGTTGGTGTCGCACAGGATCACGACCTCGGCGCCGGCCTCGCCCGCAGCACGGACGACCTCGAGCGCATAGTCGCGGTTGGCGCGGTAGCCGTCGAAGAAGTGCTCGAGGTCCACGAACACCCGCTGTCCCTCGTCCCGGAGGTACGTCACGGTGTCCCGCACCATCGCGAGGTTCTCCTCCAGCGTCGTGCGCAATGCCTCGGTGACGTGCCGGTCGTGACTCTTGGCCACGAGCGTCACGACGGAGGCGCCCGAGTCACGCAGCGCCTGGATCAGTGGGTCGGCGGCAGCAGCGACGCCGGCCCGCCGGGTCGCCCCGAACGCCGCGAGCGTCGCGTGCTTGAGGTCGAGCTCCTTGGCCGCCAGCGCGAAGAACTCGGTGTCCTTGGGGTTCGAGCCCGGCCAGCCGCCCTCGATGTAGCCGACGCCCAGATCGTCGAGGTGACGCGCAATGTGCATCTTGTCCTGCACGGAGAGGTTGAGTCCCTCCTGCTGCGCGCCGTCACGCATCGTGGTGTCGTAGACGTGGAAGTCGCTCACGCTCTGGTGTCCTGCGTTCACTGCGGTGTCCTTCGTTCCGGTCGGCATCTCGGTCGGGCAACAAAAAAGCCCCCCACGACATGGGAGGCAGCGCGTCGGGGGCTTGAAATCAGTGCCCGGCGCGCCTGTCGATAATGATCGAGATGCTCTGCATGAGGCCCAGTCTAGACTGATCGACCTATGACCGCCAGACCCGTTCCCGTCAACGTGGACCCGACGGTGATGTATGCGGTCATGACCCCGCGGCCACTGGAGTCCAAGGACCTGATCCCGCCGCCCTCCCCCGAGCTGCTGCGGCACTACGGTTCGTCCGATCTCGCGATGCGCCGGCTGCGATCCCGACCGCACCAGCACCTGATCCTGCGGCAGGCCACACTGGAGGACGTCGCCTTCATGACCCGCGACGCCCGGATCGACGCCCTGCTGCTGGCCGAGCAGCACGACGGCCTCGTGATCGACCTGAGCATCCCTCGCGTCGTCGAGCACCGCTCCGACGAGGTCTCGCTCGCCCACGCGACCCAGTGGTACGTCGTGAGCTACGACGATCTTGCCGAGGGCCGCCTGCGGACGATCGGTCTGACGTCGTTCGGCCTGCCAGAGGCGATCGTGCTCGGCGTCGACGAGCAGACCCACGCGATGTTCAGCGCCGTGCTGGCCGGTCTGGTGCATCGGTTGCTCGCCGAGTGGCCCGCCAACGACCCGGTCGGGAGCGCGACCGTGACCCTCCGCGACATCGCGTACGGGCTCGGTGATGCCGAGGCCGCGTCGACGCCACGGGATCGCGCGATCGACATCGACGTGGCGTACGACGCCGACGACAACCTGCTGCTGATCACTCTCCAGGCCGATCCGGCAGAGACGCTTTTCGCACCCTGACCGGTCAGGACACGGTGGGTGGCGTCGCGCGCGGCGCCAGGTTGGCCAGTGTCTCGGGGCGCAGGATCGCCTCAAGCTTCTCCGGCGGGAGCAGCCCGCGTTCGAGCACGATCTCGGCGACGCCGCGTCCGGTGGCCAGCGCCTCCTGGGCGACATCGGTCGCCGCGGCATAGCCGATGTAGGGATTGAGGGCCGTGACCAGACCGATCGAGTTCTCCACCTCGGCGCGCAGCAGCTCGACGTTCGCCGTGATGCCATCGACACACCTGGTCGCCAGCACCAGGATCGCCTCGCGCAGTCGGGAGATGCCGGCCGACAGTGAGTAACAGATGATCGGCTCGAAGGCATTGAGCTGGAGCTGGCCACCCTCGGCCGCCATCGTGACGGTGAGGTCGTGACCGATGACCTGGAACGCGACCTGATTGACGACCTCGGGGATCACCGGGTTGACCTTGCCGGGCATGATGCTCGACCCGGCCTGCACTGCCGGGAGGTTGATCTCGTTGAACCCGGCGCGCGGGCCCGAGGAGAGCAGTCGCAGGTCGTTGCAGATCTTCGACAGCTTGACCGCGACCCGCTTGAGCGTGCCCGACAGCTGGACGAACGCGCCGCAGTCCTGCGTCGCCTCGATCAGGTCGACGGCACTTTGCAATGGCAGGCCGGTGAGCCGCGAGAGATGCTCACAGGCCGCCGGGACGTAGCCCGCCGCGGCGTTGAGCTGGGTGCCGATCGCCGTTGCACCCAGGTTGATCTCGTGCAGCAGCATGACGGCCTCGGACAGCCGGCTGCGGTCCTCGCCGATCATCAGCGAGTAGGTCCGGAACTCCTGGCCCAACGTCATCGGCACAGCGTCCTGCAGCTGCGTTCGTCCCATCTTGAGGACGTCGTGGAACTCGTCGGCCTTGGCGGCGAACGAGTTCTCGAGCACCTCCATCGCCTCGAGCAGGGCGTGCGTCGCCAGAATGATGGCGATCTTGACCGCCGTCGGGTAGACGTCATTGGTCGACTGGCTCAGGTTGACGTGCTCATTGGGGTGGATGACGTGATAGTCACCCTTCTTGTGGCCCATCAGCTCGAGCGCCCGGTTGGCGATCACCTCGTTGGCGTTCATGTTCGTCGACGTGCCCGCGCCGCCCTGGATCACGTCGACGACGAACTCGTCCCGCAGGCTGCCGGCGCGGATCTCCTCGCAGGCCGTGCGAATCGCGCCGAAGCGTTCGTCATCCAGCAGACCGAGGTCGTGGTTGGCCGTCGCCGCCGCCTCCTTGACCGCAGCGAGCGCCTCGACCAGATAGGGACTGATGCCGATCGGGATGCCGGTGATCGGGAAGTTCTCGAGGGCCCGGAGCGTGTGGACCCCCCAGTAGGCCTCGATCGGGACGTCACGGTTGCCGATCAGATCGTGCTCGGAGCGCGTGGCATTGGTCATGGTGATCCTCCAGTTTCGAGGCACGACGTTGGGCCTCGCACACCGACCATAGAACACGCGACCGGTCCGGTGTGGGAGACGTCACTGTACTGGCCGGTACAGTGCCACGCTCCGTCCGAGACAGGGATCAGCCGGGCAGGACCTGGGTCATCCAGCCGTGTCGGTCGGCCGCACGACCGTACTGGATGTCGACCAGTGCAGAGCGGATGTCCGTCGTGACCTTGCCGGCCTCGCCGTCGCCGCTGACGGCCTCGCCACCGTCCCACTTGAGCGATGCCACCGGCGTCACCACGGCCGCTGTGCCGCACGCAAAGACCTCGGTGATCGTGCCGTCCGAAGTCCCGTTGCGCCACTCATCGATGCTGACCCGACGCTCGACGACCTCGTGGCCCAGATCCCGGGCGATCGCCATGATCGAGTCACGCGTGACGCCCTCGAGGATCGACCCGGACAGCGCCGGCGTCACGATCGAGCCATCGGACTGGACGAAGTACAGGTTCATGCCGCCGAGCTCCTCGACCCACTTGTGCTCGGTCGAGTCCAGGAAGGCGACCTGGGCGCAACCGTGATCGGCGGCCTCCTGCTGCGGCAGCAGGCTCGCTGCGTAGTTGCCGCCGCACTTGGCCGCGCCCGTGCCACCGGCACCCGCGCGCGAATAGTCGGCAGACAACCAGATCGAGACGGCCTGCACTCCCCCGGCGAAGTACGCACCTGCGGGTGAGGCGATGACCGAGTAGGTCACGTGTTGGCTCGGGCGGACGCCCAGGAAAACCTCCGACGCGAACATGAACGGCCGCAGGTAGAGGCTCTTCTCGCCGCCGGCCGGCACCCAGTCACGATCGGCTTCGATCAGCGCGCGGACCGACCCGAGGAACCAGTCCACCGGCAGCTCCGGGAGCGCCAGGCGATGCGCCGAGCGCTGCATGCGCGCCGCGTTGGCCTCCGGGCGGAACAGCCAGACCGAGCCGTCCGCGTGGACGTACGCCTTGAGACCCTCGAAGATCTCCTGCGCGTAGTGCAGAACAGCCGTCGCGGGATCCAGCATCAGCGGCCCGTACGGCACGACCCGCGCATCGGCCCAGCCGGTTGCCGGGGTCCACTCGGCCAGGAACATGTGGTCGGTGAAGTGGTTGCCGAAGCCGGGATCGGCCAGGATGGCGTCGCGCAGCTCAGCGGTCCGCGCAGCGGGATTTGGTTCGAACCTGCTCGCGAATTGCTTGGAAGTCATAGTAATCACGGTAATACTTTCTCGGGTCAAAGGTAAGCGGGCATCAGCTCACCGATACACCCTCGGCCACGCGTGACGTGATGGCCTCCCCCACCTCCTCGGTGGTCCGGACGGTCGCGTCGCGCTCGGCGATGTCGGCCTCGACCGCCGACGTGATGCGGGCCGCGGCCTCGGGCAGTCCGAGGTGGTCCAGCAGCAGGGCACCCGACAGGATCGCCGCGGTGGGATCGGCCTTGTGCTGGCCGGCGATGTCAGGCGCAGATCCGTGCACGGGCTCGAACATGCTGGGCGCGGTCCGGTCGGGGTTGATGTTGCCGCTGGCGGCCAGGCCGATGCCACCGGTGATCGCCGCGGCGAGATCGGTCAGGATGTCGCCGAACAGGTTGTCGGTCACGATGACGTCGAACCGGGCCGGATCGGTGACCAGGAAGATCGTCGCGGCGTCGACGTGCAGGTAGTCAACCGTGACATCGGGGAACTCGGTCGCGACGGCGTCGACCGTGCGCGTCCACAGGTGTCCCGCATGGACCAGCACATTGTTCTTGTGGACCAGCGTGAGCTTGCGCCGCGGCCGCGCCTGCGCACGGGCGAAGGCGTCGCGGACGACACGCTCCACGCCGTACGCCGTGTTGATGCTGACCTCGGTCGCCATCTCGTGCGGCGTGCCGACCCGGATTGCCCCGCCGTTGCCGACGTACGGCCCCTCGGTGCCCTCACGGACCACGACGAAGTCGATGGCGCCGGGATCGGCCAGTGGCGTGGCGACGCCGGGGAACAGCTTCGACGGGCGCAGGTTGACGTAGTGGTCGAGCGCGAAGCGGAGCTTGAGCAGCAGCCCGCGCTCCAGGATGCCCCAGGGCACGCTGGGATCGCCGACTGCGCCGAGCAGGATCGCGTCGTGTCCGCGAATCTCCTCCAGCACCGAGTCCGGCAGCGTCTCGCCGGTCGCGTGCCAACGCTTGGCACCCAGGTCGTACTGGGTGCGACTGAAGGCGACGTCGTGATCAGCTGCGACGACGTCGAGGACCTGGAGGGCCTGGGCCGTCACTTCGGGACCGATGCCATCTCCGGGCACCACTGCAAGCGAAAACGTACGAGTCATGTGTCTCATCCTAGGCAGCACATCTCAGAATGTGAAACCCGCATCTTGATATGTGGTCAGTTGTCGTCAGGCCGGTCGGACAGCTCGAGCGGCTTGGCCTCGTCGCGCAGGTGCGCGGGGCCCCACTCCATCAGCTGGGGTTCCATGATGTCTCCTTCGATTGGACGGGAGCGGGGATCGGCGAAGGGTCCGCCGTTCCACCAGACACATGTCCGGAGATCATCCGAGGAGAGTACGAAAGCGAGCGATCAGATCATGATCAGCAACCCTGCGGCGAAACGGCGGGCCAACGCCGAAACTCCGCGGCAGGGTGTAGCCCTAAGAGGCCCTGCCGCGGCAAGCGATTACTACGAGCTGCTTCCGCATGATGCGGCCACGCTACTCCTGTCCACCAGGATCCGTGCAGACAGCCCCAAGATGTCTCACCTGGTGGGCTCACGGCGACACAGAGCCACACGTGCGGCCTGCTGCCGGGCCTCGTGACAGACTGACCGCGTGAGCGCACCCGCCGAAGTCCCTGAGCTCGTCTCGAGGACGCTCGATCTCTCGCGTCAGCGCGGATTCATCACCTCGATCCGCAACGAGACCGGCCGACTGCTGGCCTCCCTCGCCGCGTCCCGCACGGGGACCCTGGCCGAGCTCGGAACCGGCTGTGGTGTTGGGTCCGCGTGGCTGTCGAGCGGATCGCCTGCGGACGCTCGAGTCGTCAGCGCCGAGCTTGATCCGGCCTTGGCCGGCGACGTCCAGAAGATCTTCGCCGACACCGACAACGTCGACGTCATCGCGGGCGACTGGTCGACTCTGGAGAAATATGCCCCCTTCTCGCTGCTGTTCGTCGACGTGCGCGAGGTCATGGAGAGCATCGATGTCATCGCCGGCCTGCTGGAGCCCGGGGGCATCGCGGTGCTTGACGACTTCGTGCCCTCGGCCTTCTGGCCACCCATCGTCGAGGGCAGGGTCGACACGGTGCGCGAGCGCTGGCTGACCGACGAGCGCTTCGCCGCGGTTGAGATGTTGATCGACGTAGACGCCTCGCTGATCATCGCGACCCTTCGCTAGCGGTATCCGGCCCGGTGCGCCCCCGGCTGCCTCTCGCTCACGGCGGCCCCGTCCGTGGCGTCCTCGGGAGCAGGCGGCAGCTCCTCACGGTTGCCCAGCGCGCTGTGGCCCCGCCCGTACAGCCCGTAGACCAACAGGCCCACGATCATCCAGATGACGAAGTTGCGCCACGTGGTCCAGCTCAGGTTGAACGACAGCCAGATCGTGGCCACCAACGACACGATCGGCAGAAATGGCACCATCGGCACCATGAAGCCGCGCTCGAGGTCGGGTTGTGACTTCCGCAGCCGGATGACGCCCACGGCGCAGAACCCGAAGGCGAACAACGTGCCGAGCACCAAAAGCTGCTCGCGGTTGGCAGTGCCCGGATCCAGTGCCAGCAGGGCCGCAGCGAGTCCGGCGACCAGCGCAGCCCGCGCCGGTGCGGAGCCGGTGCCGACGTGCGAGAGGCTGCGCGGCAGCAGACCGTCGCGACCCATCGCGAACAGCACGCGACTCTGGGCGATCAGCACGACCAGGACCACCGTCGTCAGGCCGAACAGGGCACCGATGTTGATGACGTCGGAGCTCCAGCCCGGGCCGATCGACCGCAGCGCATCGGAGACCGGCGCGTCGGTGCCCAGCTCCTGATACGGACGCAGGCCGACCAGCACGGTCGCCATCACGACGTAGAGCACCGTGACGATGCCGATCGCGCCCAGCATCGCCCGCGGGATCGAGCGCCGCGGGTTGCGGGTGTCCTCCGCGGCCGTGGCAATCAGGTCGAAGCCGATGAAGGCGAACACGATGACACCCGCGGCGGTGAAGATCCCGGTCAGGCCGAAGGCGTCTCCCGTGCCGCCCGTGAGGCTCTGGAGGACGCTGCCGCGCGCACCGGCACCGGTGACGACGTCGGGCACGAACGGGGCGTAGTTGGAGGCCTTGACGTGGCCTGCTCCGATCACGATGACCAGGGCGACTGCGATGAGCTTGGCGGCGACAATCCCCGTGAGCACGCGGCCGGAGAGCTTGGTGCCGGCCGCGACCAGCAGGGCGAGGACGATGACCAGCAGCGCCGCGATCCACCCCGTCCCCTCGGTCACGGATGAATGGTCAGCCACGAAGGCCGGAACGCCGATGCCCAGACCGCCGAGCGTCGAGGTGAAGTACGCCGCCCAGACCCGCGACACCAGTGCGGCCGCGACGACCAGCTCGAGGACCAGAGCCCAGCCCACGATCCACGCCCACACCTCGCCGAATGCGACGTAGGCGAACGTATAGACACCACCCGCGGTCGGCAGCGTCGAGGAGAGCTCGGCGTACGACAACGCCGCGAGCACGCACACCACCGCAGCGATCAGGAACGAGATGATCACTGCTGGACCTGCCATGGAGGCGGCCTGCTGGCCGGCCAGCGAGAAGATGCCTGCGCCGATCATGACCCCCAGAGCGAGCACGATCAGGAGCCCCGTGCCGAACACGGCCGGCAGGCGGTGGCGGGCATTCGTGATGCGCAGCATCGCGAGCTCCGGTGGCAGGCGTCTAGCCCTTGTGATCTGTGCATCAACCATGGCGAATCCCCCGGCGTACGGGCGGGACATCCTGTGGGACGATCCCGCTTTGACCGAAACCTACCGGCGGACGGCGACGGCGGCCAGTGCAGGCGCACCCGCGGCGCCGAGATACCCGTCTGACGATGTGCGGCGGGACAGCGCGGGTCAAGATCGCCCCACGTGGTCCAAGATGGGGTCAGCATCGCCGAGCCGAGGAGGGGCATGACCAAGGCCTACGTCATCCTCGGCGCCCTCGTGATGGCGATCTACCTCGTCGTCCCCCGGACAGCCAGCGACGTGCTGTACGTACTCGTCGGGCTGTCGTGCGTCGCAGCCATCGTCGTGGGCGTTCGGGTCAACCGGCCGCTCAAGCGCACACCGTGGCTGCTCCTCGCGGCAGGCCAGGCCGCCGCCGTCACGGGTGACATCCTGTTCGCGACGGTCGGCACGGATCGTCGCACGCCGTCGGCGGCCGACATCGCATTCCTGGTCAGCTACCTTCTCCTCGCCGCCGGCATCGGAGCACTGATCCGTGACCGCCGTCCTCGTCACGATGTCCCCGGGCTCGTGGACAGCGCGATCGTCACGATCGGCTTCGGGCTGCTGCTGTGGGTGTTCGTGGCGAGTCCGATCCTCGAAAACGGCGAGGTACCGGCGATCGAGCGGGCCGTCGATGTGGCCTATCCGGTCTGCGACATCCTGCTCCTGGCGATGGCGCTCCGCCTGATGACCGTCCCCGGCACGCGTTCCGCGTCGTTCCGTCTCATGATCGGCGCGATCGTTCCGCTCATCGTCGCCGATGCGGTCTGGGCCGCGACCGCCACTGACGCCGGGGCGCTTCGCCAGCTCGACCTGCTCTGGATCGCCAGCTACGTCCTGCGGGGGGCCGCGGCTCTGCACCCGACGATGGCCCAGCTTTCCAGCCCGACAAACGTCCGGGTCGCCCCGTTCACGTCTCGCCGCCTTGTGGCGCTGACCTGTGCGGTCCTGATCGGACCCCTGTTGATGGTCGCGCAGTGGGCGTTCGGGCTCCGCGTAGAGGTGTGGGTCGTCGTGCTGGCGGCCAGCGCGGTGTCCCTCCTGGTCGTGTGGCGGATGGCCTATAACATCGAGGAGATCCGCGCGACGGTCCTCCAGCGCGACCGGCTGCAGGCAGACCTGTGCGAACAATCCTCACGTGACTTGCTGACGGGCCTGTCCAACGGTCCGCACATGCGCGAGTTGATCGGCGCTGCCCTGCGCCGAAGCCGGACCGAGGGCCCCCCGGTCAGCCTGCTGCTCGTCGGTTTGGACGACTTCACGCAGGTCAACGATCAATTCGGCCACGGCGTCGGAGATGCGGCGCTCAGCGAGGTGGGTCATCGGTTCCAGGAGGAAGTGCGCGACTCCGGCTCGGTCGGACGCATGGGCGGCGTTCAGTACGTCGTCCTGATCGACCCGGGAGAGTCCGAACGCGATGCGGTGGCGCTCGCGGGGCGCCTGCTGGCCGCGGTCCAGCGCCCCATCAGGGTGGGTGGCCAGCGGATCTCGGCGACCGCTTGCGTCGGAGTGGCGACCAGCCTGGACGGCGGGACCGACCCCGACGCGCTCCTGCACCAGGGGGGGATCGCGCTGCGACGGGCCCACGACGCCGGGCGCGGTCAGATCGAGCTCTTCGGTCAGGCGCTGCGGAGCGAGATCGGCGAGCTGGCAAAGGTCGAGGCGGCCCTGGCGGCCGGAATGTCTAATGGCGATCTGGAAATCTGGTATCGACCCGTCGTGGCCGTGCGGACCGAGATCCTCGACGGATACGAGGCTCAGATCGTGTGGCGTCACCCGTCCCACGGGGTGCAGGATCCAGACAGCTTCCTGGCCCTCGCAGCAGCGTCGGACCTGATCTGCCAGCTCGACCGCTGGCTGCTCAGCCGGGCGACGGGCGCCATGGCCGACCTCACGGCAGCCGATCCGGCCCGGTTCGAGGACCTGACGATCTCGGTGACGATCTCGGGGCGGACGCTGGCTGACCCCGGCATGGTCGACCACGTCCGCGCGGTCCTGCACAGCTCCGGACTGGAGCCGCACCGGTTGACGATCGGCGTCACCGAGATGGTGCTCGTCGACGTGCCGAACGTCGCTCTCCCTCTCGCTGCGCTGCGCCGCGCTGGTGTGTTCGTCTGCATCGAGGACTTCGGCACCGGACGCACCCCGATCGCACAGCTGCAGCACCTCCCGGCTGACGCCCTGAAGATCGATCGGGAGCTGCTCACATCGACACATCCGGGTGCCGACGACCTGCTCAGGTTGCTGGTCGACGCCGCGCACGGGTGTGGGCTCCTGGTCGTGGCAGATGGTGTCGACGGGCTGGACGGGCTGGACTCCTTGAGGACGCTCGCCTGCGACTCGGCTCTCGGGATGTATGCCGCCACGCCACGCCCCTCGGACGGCCTCGTCGCCACGAGTCCAGTTGACCCGAAGGGGCGTCAGCTCTGGATCGTGCCCGAGGATACGTGAGACCGCCCCACGGCGCCTGATGCCAGGCGCACCTCGGTGTACGGCAGGAAGAACTGCACGATCGGTCCGATAGCCAGGGCATACAGCACCGTGCCCAGACCCACTGTGCCGCCGAGCAGGAAGCCGGCCACGACCACAGAGACTTCGATGACGGTCCGCCAGACCCGGACGCTGTGTCCCGTGCGTCGAACCAGTCCGAGCCACAAACCGTCCCGAGGTCCGGGACCCAGCTGCGCACCGATGTAGAGCGCGCCGGCGAAGCCGTTGCCAACCACGCCACCGATCAGCAGGAGCGCCCGCAGCCAGAGTGCATCGGGCTGGGCGATGACCGCGATCCCGAAGTCGGCGGCCAGCCCGATCACGATGACGTTGAGCACGGTGCCGACGCCGGGCATCTGCCGCAGCGGGATCCACAGCAGCAGCACTGCGGCCCCGACCATGATGACGACCTGGCCGAAGGTCAGCGGCACGTGGTGGGCCAGACCCTCGTGGAACACGTCCCACGGATCCAGGCCGAGGGTCGACTCGACCAACATGGCCATCGTGAAGCCGTAGAGGAACAAGCCCAGCAGGAGCCTCGCCAGGCGCGCGGTCATCCCGCTCATCGCTGGAGCTCCTGAACGAGCCATGACCCGGCCTCCGCGACGTGGCTGCTTGGAGCATGGCGCGATCCATGGCCGTCCCACGCGACAGGACGCGCGAGGGAGCCGCACGCACCCAGCAGGAGCGCGAAGAGCGTCACGACGGTGAGGATGTCCATGCATCCATTCTGACCACGATTGGCCCTTGATCACATAGCCAATAGTGGGATAGTGGCCATGTGGCTATCACCGTCTCCCCGCGCCGACTTGCCGACCTGCTCGGACCCTCGAGCGGGAGCGGCCCTGCGTACCGCGAGATTGCTGACGGGATCCGGCTGCTCGTGGTCGACGGCCGGGTGCCCGATGGATCGCGACTCCCGAGCGAGCGCGAGCTGGCCGTCGCCCTCGGGGTGAGCCGCACGACCACGACCCGGGTCTACGCCGAGCTCCGCGACTCGGGGCTGCTCCGGTCGCGCCGGGGCTCGGGCAGCGTCGTCAACGTACCGATCGCGGCGTCCAGCGCCAGCAGTCTGATCATCACTCCCGACGATGCCGACACGATCGCCCTGACCTATTCGGCGCCGGTCGGGCCCCCCGGCCTCGCCCGGGCGTTCGAGGCGGCCGTGAGCCGACTGCCGGGGCTCCTGTCGACGACCGGATACCTGCCGGACGGGCTCCCTGCGCTGCGCCAGATCCTGGCGCAGCGCTACACCGACGAAGGTCTGCCGACCGACCCCGACCAGATCATCGTGACTAGCGGGGCGATGGGCGCGGTCTCACTCCTGGCCCGCACGCTGCTGACCCGCGGGCAGCGGATCGTCGTTGAGGGCGCGAGCTATCCGCACGCCCACGAGTCGCTCGCCGCGGCGGGCGGACGTCTCACCGCCTTGCCGATCGACGATCGGCCCTGGTCTCCCGATGCGGTGCGCGCTGCGCTGGCCGGCGCGCCGCACCGCGCGGCGTACATCGTCCCGGACTTCCACAATCCGACCGCTGCGGTGATGGACCACGAGGAGCGGTTGGCCTGGGCGCACGCGTTGCGCCGCCACGATGTCGTCCCGGTGATCGACGAGTCGCTGCGCGAGATCAACCTCGACGGGATCGAGATGCCGCCGGTCTTTGCGACCTACGACCCGCGGGCGCTGCTGATCGGCTCATCATCGAAGTCCTACTGGGGCGGGCTGCGGGTCGGTTGGATCCGGGCACCACGTAGCGCGATCATGCCGATCATCCAGGCCCGCATGATGGACGACCTAGGGTCGTCGGCGTTCGACCAGCTGGTGCTTGCCGAACTGTTGACCGAGGGCGGGCAAACCGCCGCGGCCGGACGGGCGAGGCTGCGAGCGGCCCGAGACCACCTGCTTGCCGAACTGGCCCAGGAGATGCCCGAGATCGTCGCGCCGTGCCCGGCCGGCGGCCTCAGCCTGTGGGTCACGCTGCCGAGCCGGATGTCTTCGCGCCTGACGACGGCGGCCGAACGGCACGGGCTGCTGCTGACCCCCGGGCCACGCTTCTTCGCCTCGGCGGGCGCCACCGGCGAACGGCACCTGCGGCTTCCGTACACCCAGTCGCACGAGACCCTCACCGAGGCGGTCCGTCGACTGCGTCGGGCGTACGACGACGTCGTCAACAACACCGCGACGACGTCCCGGCGGGATCACCACGACACGCTCGAGCTCATTGCCTGACCCGACCTCACGCCGCCTCCAGGTCAAGACACCGCTGGGCCTGACGTTTCTGCTGTGCCGACACGGTGTGTCGGCACAGAAACGTCAGGCCCAGCGGGGAGGTGAGGTCAGCGGGCGGCCTGACCGTCGACGTAATCCGTGTCCTGCTGCTTCCACGAGAAGTGCGACCGCAAGATCTTGCCAGTCTTCTCGATCGAGTGACCGGCTTCCTTCTCACGAAGCTCGAGGAACTCCTTCGCGCCGTTGTCCTGGTCATCGATGAAGCGCTTGGCGAACGTTCCGTCCTGGATGTCGGCCAGCACAGCCTGCATGCGCTCCTTGACACCAGCATCGATGATCCGCGGGCCGGAAACGTAGTCGCCGTACTCGGCCGTGTCGGAGATGCTCCAACGCTGCTTGGCGATGCCGCCCTCCCACATCAGGTCGACAATGAGCTTGAGCTCGTGCAGCACCTCGAAGTACGCGATCTCGGGCTGGTAGCCAGCCTCGGTCAGCGTCTCGAAGCCTGCCTGCACCAGGTGGGACACGCCGCCGCACAGCACGGCCTGCTCGCCGAAGAGATCGGTCTCGGTCTCCTCGGTGAAGGTCGTCTTGATGACGCCGGCGCGGGTGCCACCGATGGCCTTGGCGTATGACAGCGCGAGGTCCCACGCCTTGCCGGTCGCGTCCTGCTCGACCGCGATGATGTCGGGGATGCCGCGACCGTCGACGAACTCACGGCGGACCGTGTGGCCGGGAGCCTTGGGCGCGACCAGCACGACGTCGACGCCCTCGGGGGCGGAGATGTAGCCGAAGCGGATGTTGAAGCCGTGGCCGAAGACCAGGGCGTCACCGCTGACCAGGTTGGGCTCGATCGATTCGGTGTAGACGTGGCGCTGGACCTGGTCGGGCGCGAGGACGACGATGACGTCGGCCTCCTCGACCGCCTCGGCGACCGAGCGGACCCGGAGGCCCTCCGCCTCGGCCTTGGCGCGGCTCTTGGAGCCTTCGGGCAGACCGACGCGGACGTCGACGCCCGAGTCGCGCAGGTTCAGCGCATGCGCGTGTCCCTGGCTGCCGTATCCGATGACCGCCACGTGGCGGCCCTGGATGATGCTCAGATCTGCGTCGTCGTCGTAGAACAGTTCAGCCACGGGGTGTTTCTCCTTGGATCTAGCTTGCTTGCGTGCCGGGAACGGCGCGAAGTGTGCGGTCTGTGATGGAACGGGATCCGCGGCCGATGGCCACGCGTCCCGACTGGGCAATCTCGCGGATGCCGAACGGCTCGAGGACGTTCAGCATCGCGGTGAGCTTGCCCGCGTCGCCGGTTGCCTCGATCGTCACGGCATCGGTGGCAACATCAACCACTTTAGCCCTGAAGAGCTGGACGGTCTCGAGCACCTGTCCCCTGGTCTGGGCGTCGGTCTTGACCTTGATCAGCATGAGCTCTCGCTCAACCGCGCTGTGCGAGTCGAGCTCGACGATCTTGAGGACGTTGACGAGCTTGTTGAGCTGCTTGGTGACCTGCTCGAGCGGCAGCTCGTCGACGTTGACGACGATCGTCATCCGGGAGATCTCGGGGATCTCGGTCGGGCCGACCGCCAAGGAGTCGATGTTGAACCCGCGGCGCATGAACAGGCTCGAGACCCGAGCCAGCACACCCGGGGTGTTCTCCACAAGCACGGACAGTGTGTGTGCAGTCATCAGAGGTCCTCCTCATCCCACTCTGGCGCGAGGTCTCGCGCGATCTGGATGGCATCGTTGCTGGCGCCGCCGTGGACCATGGGCCACACCATGGCGTCCCGCTCGACCACGAAGTCGATCACGACCGGACGATCGGTGATCGCCATGGCCTTCTCGATCGTCGCGTCGAGGTCGGCCTCGCTGTCACACCGCAGGCCCACGCAGCCGTAGGCATCGGCGAGCTTGACGAAGTCGGGGATGCGGCGGGCGCCGATCGACTCCGGCCCGGTGTTGAGGTCGGTGTTGGAGTAGCGACCCTCGTAGAGCAGCGTCTGCCACTGGCGCACCATGCCGAGCGAGGAGTTGTTGATGACCGCGACCTTGATCGGGATGCCCTCGATCGCGCACGTGGCGAGCTCCTGGTTGGTCATCTGGAAGCAGCCATCGCCATCGATGGCCCAGACGACGCTGCCCGGCAGACCCACCTGGGCGCCCATCGCGGCGGGAACCGCGTAGCCCATCGTGCCGGCGCCACCGGAGTTGAGCCACTGGCGCGGACGTTCGTAGTCGACGTAGTGCGCGGCCCACATCTGGTGCTGGCCGACACCCGCGACGTACGTGGCCTCCGAGCCGGCGATCGCGCTGATGCGCTCAATGACGGTCTGCGGCGCCAGGCCCGTGTCGGGCTTGTCGTAGCCGACGGGGTACTTCGCCTTGACGCCCAGCATCTGCGACTTCCAGGCGGAGTAGTCGCCCTCGACGCCATCTTCGGCGGCCTGCTTGCGCAGCGTCGAGACCAGATCGGCGATGACCTCACGGCAGTCGCCCACGATCGGGACGTCCGCGGTGCGGTTCTTGGAGATCTCGGCCGGGTCGATGTCGGCGTGGATGATCTTGGCGAGCGGCGCGAACGACGACAGCTGGCCGGTGACGCGATCGTCGAACCGCGCACCCAGCGTGATCAGGAGATCACTCTTCTGCAGCGCGGACACTGCGGCGACGGTTCCGTGCATCCCGGGCATGCCCAGGTGCAGCTCGTGCGAGTCGGGGAACGCTCCGCGCGCCATCAGGGTCGTGACGACCGGGATCTGCGTCATCTCAGCGAGGATCTTGAGCTCTTCGGCCGCGTCCGCCTTGATGACACCGCCGCCGACGTACAGGACCGGACGCTCCGACGCCGCGATGAGGCGCGCCGCCTCACGGACCTGCTTGCCGTGGGGGCGGGTCGTCGGACGGTAGCCGGGCAGCGCCAGCTCGGTCGGCCACGCGAACGTCGTCATGGCCTGCAGGACGTCCTTGGGGACGTCGACCAGGACCGGTCCGGGACGACCTGTGCTGGCGATGTGGAACGCCTCGGCGATCACCAGCGGGATCTCGTCGGCGTCGGTCACCAGGAAGCTGTGCTTGGTGATCGGCATCGTGATGCCGCGGATGTCGGCCTCCTGGAAGCCGTCCGTGCCGATCAGGTGGGTCGCGACCTGGCCCGTGATCGCGACGATCGGGACCGAGTCCATGTACGCATCGGCGATCGCAGTCACGAGGTTCGTCGCGCCCGGGCCGGAGGTCGCCATGCAGACGCCGACCTTGCCGGTGACCATCGCGTAGCCCTGCGCTGCGTGCCCGGCACCCTGTTCGTGACGGACCAGGATGTGGCGGATCTTCTCGGAGTCGAAGAGGGGGGCGTACGCGGGCAGGATCGCACCGCCCGGAATGCCGAAGATGGTGTCAACGTCGGCGTGCTCCAGCGCCCGCACGAGGCTCTGTGCCCCCGTGAGCTGCTCGGTCATGATGTCGTCCTTTGTTTCGGTCAATCGTATGTCGTCAAGTGACCCGGCTGTTCGCATAAAAAAATCCCTCGGCCCGAGGGCTATCGAGGGAGACGCGGGGCCGGATCAGGCCATCACGTCAAACGCGTACTACGAGAATCTCTGCATGCACGACTCCAGTGTCGTCCGCGGACCCGCCGTGGTCAAGTGGTGAGACGACTCGTACCAACATGTGGACGCACGATCGAAGCTCACGGCAGCGGGGGTCGTCGATCGCGGGTCCGTGACCAGCGACCTCGGCGTACGCTCCTGGTTGCTCACCACGGCGACGCCTCGTAGTCCTTGAGGAACACCCCGTGGACGTCGTCGCCCGCCTCGCCGCGCACGATGGGGTCGTAGACGCGCGCGGCCCCGTCAACCAGGTCCAGCGGAGCCTTGAACCCCTCTTCGGCGAGCCGCAGCTTCGTCGGGTGCGGACGCTCGTCGGTGATCCAGCCGGTGTCGACGGCCGTCATGAGGATGCCGTCCTGCTCCAGCATCTCCCCCGCGCTGGTGCGGGTCAGCATGTTGAGCGCGGCCTTGGCCATGTTGGTGTGCGGATGCCCCGGCCCCTTGTAGCGGCGGCTGAACTGGCCCTCCATCGCCGAGACGTTGACGACATACGTCCGCTCGGCTGCTGCTGCGGCCATCGACGGTCGGAGCCGGCTGACGAGGATGAACGGAGCGGTCGTGTTGCACAACTGCACCTCGAGCAGCTCCAACGCGTCGACCTCGTGGACCCGCTGGGTCCAGCTGTTGACGTCGACGGTGTCCGGCACGAGCCCACCCGCGTCGATCCGCTCGAGATCGGCCGAGCCCGCCGACAGCGCCAGCGACGTCAGCTCCTCCGCGGTGTGCGCGTCACCCGCGAGCACCGGGTGTGCGGCGACGGACCCGACCAGCGCCGCGGGGTGCGCATCGCTGGTGTGCCCGAAGGTCAACAGCTCAGGCAGCGGGCCATCCGGCAGCGGCGCCGACTCGGCCTCGGCCAGCGGAGCGTAGGCGCCGGGGGTGCGCCGCACGGTCTGCGCAGCGTTGTTGATCAGGATGTCGAGCGGACCTTGTGCGGCGACCGCGTCCGCCAGCCCCACGACCTGGGCAGGATCACGCAGATCGATGCCGACGATCCGCAGACGATGGATCCAGTCCGCGCTGTCGTGCATCGCGGTGAACCGGCGCACCGCATCGTGCGGGAACCGGGTCGTGATCGTGGTGTGCGCGCCGTCCCGAAGCAGTCGCAGGGCGATGTACATCCCGATCTTGGCGCGTCCTCCGGTCAGGAGTGCACGGCGACCTGTGAGGTCTGTGCGGGCGTCGCGCTTCGACCGGTTCAACGCGGCGCAGGCCGGGCACAGCTGGTGGTAGAACGCGTCCACCGCGGTGTACTTCTGCTTGCAGATGTAGCAGGGGCGCGCAACCAGCAGCGTGCCCGCCGACGCACCGGCGGCATTCGAGACCAGCGGGATGCCCTCGGTCTCGTCGTCGATGCGGGTCGGCGATCCGGTCGCGGTCGCGGCAACGACCGCGCGATCGGCGGCGGCGACCTCGGCACGCTTGGCGAGCCTGCGGTGCTTCTTGACGTTCTTGTAGAACGTCCCGCAGGCGCGTCGGAGCGCGACGTAGTCGGGATCCTCCTCGTCGAGTCGCTCGGCGGCAGCGAGCACCTTCAGCGCGACCGCAAGCTCGTCGGGATCGATCAGGTCCGTCACGACCTCAGCCGCACACTGCGCCATCGGCCGCGGAGCTCACGAGCTTGCGGTACTTCGCCAGGACGCCGGTCGTGTACTTCGGCGGCATGGGCTCCCAACCGACCTTGCGGGCCTCGAGCTCGTCGGCATCGACCTCGACCTCGAGCGTGCGGTTGGCCATGTCGAGCACGATCGGGTCACCGTCCTTGACGAAGGCAATCGGTCCGCCGTCGACGGCCTCGGGTGCAACGTGACCGACGCACAGGCCGGTCGTACCGCCGGAGAACCGTCCATCGGTCAGGAGCAGGACGTCCTTGCCCAGCCCGGCGCCCTTGATGGCTCCGGTGATCGCGAGCATCTCGCGCATGCCGGGCCCACCCTTGGGGCCTTCGTTCCGGATCACCACAACATCGCCCGCGACGATCGTGCCGTCCTCGAGTGCGTCCATCGCAGCGCGCTCCCCGTCGAACACCCGGGCTGAGCCACGGAACACGTCGGAGTCGAAGCCGGCGCTCTTGACGACAGCACCGTCCGGAGCGAGCGATCCGTGCAGGATCGTCAGCCCGCCGGTCTTGTGGATCGGTCGGTCGAGCGTACGGATCACGTCGCCGTCGAGCTTCTCGGTGATGCCGGCGAGGTTCTCGGCCATGGTCTTGCCCGTGACCGTCAGGCAGTCACCGTGAAGCAGCCCGGCGTCGAGCAGCGCCTTCATGATGACCGTGGTGCCGCCGGCCTTGTCGACGTCGTTCATGACGTAGCGTCCGAACGGCTTGAGGTCGCCGAGGTGTGGGACCTTGTCGCCGACCCGGTTGAAGTCGGCGAGAGTCAGGTCAACCTCCGCCTCGCGTGCTATCGCCAGCAGGTGCAGCACGGCGTTGGTCGAGCCGCCGAGCGCCATCGTGACGGTGATGGCGTTCTCGAAGGCCTCCTTCGTCATGATCTGTCGTGCCGTGATGCCCTGGCGGAGCAACCCGACGACAGCCTCGCCGGACGCGACCGCGAACTCGTCGCGGCGGCTGTCGATCGCCGGCGGGGCAGCCGATCCCGGCAGGCTCATGCCGAGGGCCTCGGCAGCAGTCGCCATCGTGTTGGCGGTGAACATGCCGCCGCAGGCTCCCTCGCCGGGGCAGATGGCGCGCTCGATCTTGTCGACCTGCTCGCGGCTGATGAGCCCCTTGATGCAGGCGCCGACCGCTTCGAAGGCGTCGATGATCGTGACGTCCTTGCCGTCGACGCTGCCCGGCATGATCGAGCCGGCGTAGAGGAACACGCTGGCGAGGTCGAGACGCGCCGCAGCCATCAACATGCCGGGCAGGCTCTTGTCGCAGCCGGCCAGCAGCACCGAGCCGTCAAGGCGCTCGGCCATCATGACGGTCTCGACCGAGTCGGCGATGACCTCGCGGCTGACCAGGGAGAAGTGCATGCCCTCGTGGCCCATCGAGATGCCGTCGGAGACCGAGATGGTGCCGAACTCCAGCGGATAGCCGCCACCGGCGTGCACACCGGTCTTGACCGCCTTGGCGAGTCGGTCGAGCGAAAGATTGCAGGGAGTGATCTCATTCCAGCTGGACGCGACGCCGATCTGGGGCTTCACCCAGTCGTCGTCGCCCATGCCGACGGCACGCAGCATGCCTCGCGACGCGGTGGCCTCCAGGCCATCGGTGACAGTGCGGCTGCGGGGCTTGATGTCGATCTCGTTCTCGGAGGGCATGGGAAAAGATTACGACTCAGGCCGCGACGACCCGCCAGCAGGGATGCCAAGTGAGCATTAGCTGTGAACTTATTTTGACTAGATATAAGTTCTTGACTAAATGAGAGGGACGAACACGAGGGCGATCGACCAGCTCACGAAGCTACCCACCAGGACGTACTCGGCCTTGCGCCCCGCGACGTCGCGGGAGATCTCGGGGAAGCGGAGGATGCCTTTCGCGGCGACCACGGCAGTCAGCGCCACGTAGGCGCCCGACAATGCCATCGAGAAGATCAGGATGCGCTCGATCGGGCCCAGGACGCGACCACCCTTGAGCGTCTGCTCGCTGGCCATGACGCCGGCGTCGGTGCCGGCCAGGACCATCCGCACGATGATGTTGGCCGACTCGACCAGGAACACCAGGCAGCCGGCGGCCAGGGCGAACCGCTCGAAGGCGACACCGTCCAACGCGGCGATGCGCAGTGAGTCGTACCAGGACGTCAGCCAGCCGTCGGCGACCGGCGCGTGCGCGCTGCCGGCGAGGATCGCCAGTGCGGCACCACCCAGCGCGACGATCGGCCACGGGTGCGTCCGGTCCCTGGGCGTCGAGATGACCCAGCCCGCGAGCAGGCCGGCTCCCAGCAGCACCCACCACACCGAGAGGCCACAACCCCAGCCCCCGAACGCCAGCACTGCCGTGCCGGTCGCCACCGCCCGGGCCAGCTGGGGGCGGGTCGCCGCGCGATCCTGCGGCCGCACGAGGTCCGCCGTGCCGAGGGTCGCGAGCAGCAGCGCGAGCAGGATCATGCGGTGCCCTCCCCCGCCGTCAGCCCGAGACCACCGAGCACGGCGTAGGCGCCGCTGCGCTGGAGGTTTTGGGACACGGCCGACTGCGTGATGTCCTCGGTGTGTGCCAGATCCACCTGGGTCCTCCCGTCGAGCAGCCCCAGCAGAAGCCGGCGGCTGCGTGCATTCATCCCGCTGACGATCTCGTCGCGCGCCAGCAGGTAGGCATTGGTCATGGCGGGCGCGGGGAACTCCCGCGATCCGTGCGGTACACCGTCGGCGACGACGTACCAGGTGCGGAGCGACCGATGCTTGCGGCTCTCACGCGCCTTGGTCTCCACAATCGCGTCGCGAGCCGCCCACCACGCCGGACCGTCCTGCATCGGACCGTAGTCGCTGTGGCCGACACTCTCGTACGTGCCCGCGCCGACGCCGAACCGGCAGTCCAGCGGGTCCGGCAACGTCAGCCGCAGCAGCAACGTGGCACGTAGGGCCGTGGGCACGTCGACGTAGGCGCCCTGGCACTCATCACCGATGGTCGGCGCAAGCGGCTGCACCGAGTCGACGACACGATTGACCTGCGCGAGCGCCGCGACGAGGCTGTCCTGCGCGGCGGCTCGGTCGGGCTGGGTCCGGGATCCGACGAGATCGGCGATGACCGCGACTCGAGCCTGCTGTGTGGACATAATATAAGGTTAACACTTCTGTACTGCAAAGATAAGGTGTCAACTGAAGCCGCTGACTGGCACGATGAACCCCATGACCGTCACCTTCGTCAGCTCATCGGCCACCCGCGACCTGGACCCGGACCTCCCGCTGCTGCTCGCGGCGGCCCGCACGAACGGGGTCGACGCCGAGATCACCGTGTGGGACGACCCGGCGGTCGACTGGAATGCGTACGACGCCGTCGTTGTGCGCTCGTGCTGGGACTACGTCGCGCGGCGCGACGAGTTCCTCGCGTGGGCCGCCTCAGTGCCCCGCCTGCACAACTCCGCCGGCGTACTGCATTGGAACACCGACAAGGTCTACCTCCGCGAGCTTGCCGCTGCCGGGGTCCCCATCATCGAGACCCGATGGGACGTCGGAATCGGGGACGACCTCGGCGACCACGCCGAATGGGTCGTCAAACCGACCATCTCGGCCGGCTCGAGGGACACCGCCCGCTGGAACACCCGCGAGGAGGCGTGGGCCCACAGCGCGGAGCTGGTCGCGTCCGGACGCACGTCCATGACCCAGCCCTACATCGCCTCGGTGGACGACGAGGGCGAGACGGCGATGCTCTACTTCGGAGGCACCTTCTCCCACGCGATCCGCAAGGGCGCGCTGCTGGAGCCGGGCGAAGGGGTCGTCCAGGACCGCGACAGCCGTGAGTCCATCACGCCCCGCACCCCGACGGCGGCCCAGCGGGAGGTCGCCGACGCCGTGCTGGATGTCGCCCAGCGCATCACGGGGTCTGGGCTTCTCTATGCACGAATCGACCTGGTGACCGCTGCGGACGGCTCACCCCTGCTGATCGAGCTGGAGCTTGCCGAGCCCAGCGTCTTCCTGCCTCAGTCCGACGGAGGCGCCGACCGCTTCATCGCCGCCATGCTCGCGATCGCTCCCTGAGCCCGTCGATCCTTGAGCCTGTCGAAAGAACACATCTCGACACCATCCTCCCACTCACCTCAGACACCGCAAATCAGCCGAAACTCCTTGATATTCCAGTGGTTTCCACTTGTCATCGAACGTATGTTCGAGTAAGGTGGAGGCATGAATCCGGAGCCCACGATCGACGCGATGCGGACCGCCGCTCAGGCGCTGCGCACGGGTGATGCGAGGGACCGGGCTCGAGCGATCCAGGTGGCGCAGGACGCCCTTGATGCTGCCAAGGCGGTCGCTCTGGCCGAGATCGACGCGTCGAAGGACTACGAGATCGACGGTGCCTCGACGTTGAATGCCTGGGTCCGCAACCAGTTGCGGCTCAACCCGGGTCAGGCCACGGTGTTGGTCAAGAATGTGGTTGCTTTGCGGGACCTGCCGCTGATGGCCGGCGCAGCTATGTCGGGGCAGATCAGCGCCGCCCATGTGCGGGTGTTCGTCTATGGACTACGCCATGTGGGGTTGGAGCCGATGCGCCAGTTCGAGGACGTGCTCGTCGACGTCGCCTCCCACCATGAGCCGGCTGAGCTGTTCGAGACGGTCAAGCATTTGAAGGACACGATCCATCCCGAGGATCTGGACGATGCGTGGGAGCGGGGCATGGACAAAGAAGACATCGCCGTCGACGCTTTGCCCGACGGCTGGCACGTGACTGGTTTCCTCAACACGGTCACCGGGCGAAGTTGAAGAAGGTCCTGGACTCTGTCTCGGCACCGCACGATGCCGAGGACACCCGCACCGGTGCGCAGCGTCGGGTCCAAGGTCTGGATGACCTGTTGACCGACATCCTGGGCGACGGGCTCCCCTCCGACAAGGGCGTCAAACCGCACCTGTCGGTGTTCGTGGACGCCGACACCTTGGAAGCGGCTGCTTCGCATGTGAAGGCCACGACCGAGAACCCACACCTGATCCCCGACCACATGCCGCCAACACGGCCGGCGAAGCTCGCCGGCCATGGCGCGATCGGACCAAACCTGTTGATGTACTTGCTGTGTGTCAGTGACTTCACCGCATTCCTGATGAAGGACGGCGGCAGCGACCGCCAGGCTCAGATCCTCAACGCCGGGACCGCGAAGTACCAACCCAACCTTCTCCAACGCCGGTCCGTGATCGCCCGCCAACACGGTGTGTGCGCGACCCCGGGCTGCCACCACACCCACCTGGAAATCCACCACAGCATCTGGTGGTCGTTGGGCGGACCCACCGACCTCGACCTCCTGGTCGGACTCTGCACCAGATGCCATCATCTGCTGCACCGTGGTCGTCTCAACATCACCGGCAACGCCGTCGACGGATTCACCTTCACCACCAAAGCCGGCCGCACCCTGCGCCGACGCCGACGACGAAGCAACTACCGCCAAGCCGCCTGACCACACGCCCGGCGGCCCACAGGCACACCCGAACGGACACCAGGTGAACACAGGCGGGCTTGCCGCTTCGAACGAGGCTCAGCGCGGATGCGCGGGCAATCGCCCCTCTAGTAGAAACTCGTCGTCACCTGCTGCGAGGACGACTGAAACGTGGTCGGAACGTCGCGTGATGGTTCCGGCGCCTCCGAGATAGTTCTCCGCGATTGCACAGAAGCCGGACAGAATCTCTAGCACGCCTTCGTCGTCGTGATCGTAAATTTCGTCGATGCCCAGGGTGCCGTCCAGACGCAGGACGAACCGGCCAGTACCAATGATCTCGATCCACGCGTCAGCCCTAGGCAGTACGTCTTCGACACCAGAAATAACGCGAGGCTGGATTCGGACCCTTCGTCCGCCTCGCCCCAGTTCTTCTACGACGACCTCAAACTCGTCGGGTGCCGTGAGCATCGCGTTGATGCCCTCGGCCAGCGCGGCTGGGTCTTGGAAGTTCACACCGCATTGTCGCATCGCGCACTAGGTGTATTGGGAGTTTGCGGGCTTGGCGTCCACCCCGGCTCCGCAGCGGTGCGTATCGGGAGTTGGGGGGCTTGGCCGCCCTGACGCTACGAGGCGGCGCATCAACGTCCACCCCGGCATTGCACTGCGATCACGGCCCGTGGACAATCAGCGCGTGACTTCACCCTCGATCCCCCTCGTCCGCTACTACGACGTGATCAGCGCGGACGGGACAAGCATCCGAGCGTGGAGCAACGACGCCGACGGTCCAACCGTGCTGCTGTCGAACGGTCTGGGGACCAACCCCCATGCCTGGCCGTCATTGCTTCGAACGGACAGCGGCGTACGCGTCGTGGGCTGGAACCACCGGGGCACGGGCGGGTCGGCCCGCCCAGCCGATGGACGCGTCGACCTCGAGTCGTTCATCGAGGACGCGATCGCGGTGATGGACGATGCCGGCATCGACTCCTGCGTGATCGCGGGCTGGTCGACCGGCGTGACGATCGCCTTCGAGCTCGCAACGCGCCACCCCGAGCGGGTCACCGGCATCCTCGCCGTGGCTGGCGTGCCCGGCAACACCTTCTCGACGATGCTTGCGCCGCTACGCGTCCCGCCGATCATTGCGCGCGGCATCATGGTCGGTCTGGCCCGGTCGGTCACGGTCAGCGGCCACGCGCTGGCGCCCGTCACCCGCAAGCTGCCGTGGACCAACACGACGACCAACATCGTGCGCCGGACACGACTCATCCATCCGGCTGCCGACACCGCCGAGCTGCGCACTCTCCTGCAGGAGTTCTTCACGACGCATCCTGCCTGGTACGCCAAGCTCGCCCTCAGCGTCGCCCAGCATGCGCGGGTGTCGCTGAGTGACATCGACATCCCCGTCACCTTCGTCGCGGGCAAGTGGGACGTCCTGACCGGTGCACGCGACATGCTCACGGCCTCGCAGCGGGTCAAGGGATCCCGCTACCGCGAGCTCAGCGCCACCCACTTCATCCCGGTGGAGTTCCCCGAAATCGTGCTGGACGAGCTCAAGCACCTGCTCGTCCGGGTCGACCGGCGGTCCTCCGAGCGCCCGGAGCAGAGCGGGTCATGACGCGGCGGCGATCTCCGTGTCAGGGTTGTCAGTGACTACCGTGTCGCGTCCGCGTCGCTTGCCCCGGTAGAGAAGGTCGTCCGCGGCTCGCACGGCGTCCGAACCACCCCGCGCCACGCCCGCGCTGAACGTGAGTCCGAACGGATTGTCCGACCACGAGTCGCGAATCCTCTCGATCATGGCTCCCGCGTCCTCGACGCTGGCGCTCACGAGGATCGCCAGGAACTCGTCGCCGCCGAAGCGGAACACCGCGTCTCCCGGTCGGACGCCGCTGCTGAGCGCGGAGGCCAGATGGATCAGCGCCTGGTCACCCGCCAGGTGTCCGCTCAGGTCGTTGAACGGCTTGAAATGATCGATGTCGATCACGACGACCGCGCCGGCACTGCCGACCCGCGCAAGGTGGGCGTCGAGGCGCGTGCGGTTGAGCAGCCCGGTGAGGCTGTCGGTCGTCGCGAGCCGTTCCAGCTCCACGGTCTTGACACGTAGCTCGCGGATCAGGCTCGCGAGCCCCTCGCAACAGATGATCCACACCACGGCCGCGATGGGAAGACGGACCACCGCCATCTTCGGCGTCAGGTCAGCCACCTGGTAGAGCAGCAGCATCGCGAACGGGACGAACCACAACCCGTGCCGCGGAAGCTGGCTCAGGCCGATGTAGAGGAACGACAGCACGACCAGGCCCAGGACCAGACCGGCCGCGACGTGCGCCACCCAGTCGATGGCGCTGATGCCGGCACAGCTACCGACCGGCCACAGCAGCAACGACCATCGGCGACCGACCTGACGTGTCGCGACGAGGAGTCCGTACGCCAGTCCGATCGCGGCCGCCACGCCGAGGAGAACCAGCACCGCGGCCACCGAGAACGTACCGGTCACGACGGTTGCGAGCACGAGCGTCGCGAATACGCCCGCGAACCGCACACACGTCTGCCGGTGCCACGCTGCGACGATTTTCCGGATCGTCGAGGTCGTCTGTCAGTGTCACGGGTTTCCCTCCCTGGACCTGAACAGATCCTAGTGGGACGAAGCGGTGATCACCTGTTCAATCAACGTATGTGACCTCGGGGCAGCCCGATCAGGAGGACAGCTTCTCGAGGATCAGCTCCCGCACCCGGCCGGCATCGGCCTGGCCGCGCATCTCCTTCATGACCGCTCCGATCAGCGCGCCTGCGACGCCGAGATTGCCGTCACGGATCTTCTGCGCCGCGTCGGGATCACCCGCGATCGCCCGGTCGACGGCCTCGCCGAGTGCTCCGTCGTCGGAGACCACCTCGAGCTGACGCCCCACCACGACCTCCTCCGGGGAGCCCTCCCCCGCGATGACACCGTCGAAGACCGACCGAGCGAGCTTGTCGTTGATCCGTCCGGCGTCGATCAGGGCCTGGATCTCGGCGACCTGGCTCGGCGTGATGCCGAGGGCATCGAGGTCGTGCCCGGTCTCGTTGGCGCGCCGGGCCATCTCGCCGAGCCACCACTTCTTGGCCGTCTGCGGTGTCGTGCCTGCCTCGACCGTCGCGACGATCAGGTCGAGCGCGCCCGCACCGATCGTGTCGCGCATGTCCAGGTCGGAGAACTTCCAGTCGGCCTGCAAACGGGACCGGCGTACGGCCGGCGGCTCCGGCAGCGTGGCCCGGAGCTCCTCGACCCACTCGCGCGATGGCGAGACCGGCGCGAGATCGGGCTCGGGGAAGTAGCGGTAGTCATCGGCATCGGACTTCTCGCGGCCCGACAGCGTCGTGCCGGAGTCCTCCTGGAAGTGCCGGGTCTCCTGCACGACCTTGCCACCCGCATCCAGGATGCCGGCGTGGCGGGAGATCTCGTAGCGGACGGCCCGCTCGACGGACCGGAACGAGTTGACGTTCTTGGTCTCCGAGCGGGTGCCGAGCACCTCGGAACCCTTGGGCTTGAGCGACAGGTTGACGTCGGCGCGCAACGAGCCCTGATCCATCCGGACGTCCGAAACGCCCAGGCCGCCGATCAGGTCGCGGACGTGCGAGACGTACGCGCGGGCGACCGCAGGGGCCTTCTCCGGCGTCACCTCGATCGTGCGGGTCACGATCTCGATCAGGGGGATTCCGGCCCGGTTGTAGTCGACCAGCGAGAAGTCAGCACCGTGGATGCGTCCGGTCGAGCCGCCCACGTGGAGCGCCTTGCCGGTGTCCTCCTCCATGTGTGCGCGTTCGATCTCGATCCGGTACGTCTCGCCCTCGACCTCGACCTCGACGAAGCCGTCGAATGCGATGGGCTCGTCGTACTGCGAGGTCTGGAAGTTCTTGGGCATGTCGGGATAGAAGTAGTTCTTGCGCGCGAAGCGGCACCACGTCGCGATCTCGCAGTTGAGCGCGAGGCCCATGCGGATCGCCGACTCGATCGCCTTGGCGTTGACGACCGGCAGCGCGCCGGGCAGCGCCAGGCAGATCGGGCAGACCTGGGTGTTGGGCTCGGCCCCGAACCCGGTCGGGCAGCCGCAGAACATCTTGGTCGCGGTGTTGAGCTCGATGTGGATCTCCAGGCCCATGACCGGGTCGTAGCGGGTCAGCGCCTCGTCGAACGGGACCAGCGTCTCGCTACTCATCGAACAACCTCCAGCTCGGGTGCCTGGGCGATCAGGGAGCCGCCCCATTTTTCCTCGAGCAGCCGCTCGAGCGCCGCCGCTGCGTTGTAGAGCCGGTCGTCGGCCTTCTGCGGAGCCAGGAACTGCAGGCCGACCGGCAGGTCGTCCTCGGTCGCCAGGCCCACCGGCAACGACAGGCCAGGTATCCCGATCAGGTTGGCCGGGATCGTCGCGACGTCGCCGAGATACATCGCGAGCGGGTCGTCGAGCTTGTCGCCCAGCGGATAGGCCGTCGTGGGAGACGTCGGTGACACCAGGACGTCGACGCCCGCGAAGGCGGCCGCGAAGTCGCGGGCCAGGATCGTGCGCACCTTCTGCGCCGAGCCGTAGTACGCGTCGTAGTAGCCACTGGACAGGGCATAGGTGCCCAGGATGATCCGACGCTTGACCTCGTCACCGAAGCCGGCCTCACGGCTCGAAGCCATGACCTGCTCGGCGCTCGGATCATCGACGCCCGCAGGCGGGACGCGGACGCCGTAGCGCATCGCGTCGAACTTGGCGAGGTTGCTGCTCGCCTCGCTCGGCATCACGAGATAGTAGGCGCCAAGCGCGTACTGCAGGCTGGGGATCGACACCTCGACGACCTCGGCACCAGCCGAGGTGAGCAGCTCGACGGCCTCGTCGAACCGCGCCCGGACGCCGGGCTGGAATCCTTCGCCACCCAGCTCCTTGACGACGCCGATGCGCAGCCCCTTGACGTCGGCGCGGCGAGCTGCGGCGACGACTCCCGGGACGGGCTCGGGGATGCTGGTCGAGTCCATGGGGTCGTGACCGCCGATGAGCTCGTGCAGCAATGCCGCGTCGAGGACCGTGCGGGTGACCGGGCCGGCCTGGTCGAGGCTGCTGGCCATCGCGACGAGGCCGTAGCGACTGACTCCGCCGTAGGTCGGCTTGACGCCGACCGTGCCGGTCAGGGCACCGGGCTGGCGGATCGATCCGCCGGTGTCGGTGCCGATCGCGAGGGGTGCCTCGAAGGCGGCGACGGCGGCGGCCGAGCCGCCTCCCGATCCACCGGGGACCCGGGTGCGGTCCCACGGGTTGCGGGTCGGTCCGTAGGCCGAGTGCTCGGTCGACGAACCCATCGCGAACTCGTCCATGTTGGTCTTGCCGAGGATCGGCAGACCGGCAGCCTTCAGCCGCGCCGTGACGGTTGCGTCGTACGGCGGGATCCAGCCTTCGAGGATCTTGGATCCGCAGGTCGTCGGCAGGCCCTTGGTCGCGAGCACGTCCTTGACCGCGATCGGCACGCCGGCGAGGTAGGACAGCTGCTCTCCCTTGGACCGGCGCGCGTCGATCTCGGCCGCGACGGCCAGCGCGCCATCGGCGTCGACGTGCAGAAACGCATGGAGGTCACCGTCGACCGCGGCGATGCGGTCGAGGCTGGCCTGGGTGATCTCGACGGAGCTCACGTCCTTGGCCGCGAGCGAACGAGCCAGCTCGTCGGCAGTGGATCGGGTCAGGTCGGGGTTCATGCTTGTTCTCCCAAGATCTTGGGCACCAGAAAACGCTGCTGGTCGGACGCCGGGGCGGCGGCGAGCGCCTGCTCGGGGGTCAGGCACGGCACCACGACGTCCTCGCGGAACACGTTGTCGACCGGCACCGGGTGGCTCATCGCCTCGACGTCGTCGCCGGCGGCCTGCTGGACGCTCGCGACGTGGTCGAGGATCGCGGGCAGCTCGGACGCGAGATGGTCGAGCTCGGCGTCGCTGAGATCGATGCGAGCGAGGCCGGCCAGATGGACGACGTCGGCTCGCGAAATACCCTTGGCGGGCTCAGACATACAGATCCTTGCAGTGGGTTCGGGGATACCGATCCATCCTAGTCACCGTCGCCGCCGCGGCCGAGCGGGCGTCGGGCGTCACAGATAACGAGATTCTCTGCAAGGATTCGAGCATGACCCAGCAGCGAATCTCCCAGTTCAGCACCGGCGGCATGACGTTCGACGTGATCGACAGCGGCCCGATCGACGGGACGCCCGTCGTGCTCCTGCACGGCTTCCCCCAACGGGCGACGTCGTGGAGCGCGGTGGCCGAGCAGCTGCACGCGCGGGGCCTGCGGACGTACGCCCTGGACCAGCGTGGCTACTCCCCCGGCGCTCGGCCGCGCTCACGGTTCGCCTACCGGATCTCCGGGCTGACCTCGGACGTCATGGCTCTCATCGACCGGATCGGCTCACCGGTCCACCTGGTCGGGCACGACTGGGGCGCTGCGGTCGCGTGGAGCGTCGCGGCGAACCACCCCGAGTCGATCCGCTCGTTGACCGCAGTGTCGGTCGCGCACCCCGGCGCCTTCGTCAAGTCGATGCTCAGCAGCTCGCAGCTGCTCAAGTCGTACTACATGCTGATGTTCCAGCTGCCGTTCGTGCCCGAGTGGTTGCTGAGCCGACCCGACGGGCTCGGCGAGAAGATCCTGCGGGCAGCGGGCATGACCTCGTCGATGATCGTGACGTTTCGCGCCGAGATCGTCGCCGACGGGGCGCTGCGCGGCGGCTTGGGCTACTACCGGTCGCTGTTCCTGGCACCCCCGGGCGAGTTCCGCCGCAAGGTCTCGGTCCCCACGACGTACGTCTGGAGCGATGGCGACGCCGCGCTGGTACGCCGGGGTGCCGAGCTCACGCCGCAATTCGTGACCGGCCCGTACGAGCTCGAGGTGTTCGAGGGTGCCAGTCACTGGCTGCCCGACGAGCGACCCACCGAGCTGGCCGCCAGCATCGCCCGACGCATCAGCGCATGACACAACCCCTCTAGGCTGGACGCATGCCACCGCAGAAGCCCGACGACATGGGCATCCTCGAAGCGATCGCCTTTTTCGTGGAGCTCGCGATGGTCGTGCTGCTGCTCTTCGCGGGACACGGGCTGGCGGGTGGTTGGCGTGGCTGGGCAATCGGTGCGTTCCTCGCCTTCGTCGCGATCGGCATCTGGGCGCAGTGGATGGCTCCGAGCTCGATGCGCAGGCTCGACCAGCCGACGCGGGTCGTCGTGCAGGTCATGCTGTTCCTGACCGTGGCTCTGTACGCCGCGGCCGCCGGGCTGGTGTGGTGGGGCATCGCGTTCGCTGTCGTCGCGATCGCGGTCTTCGTCGCGCTGGCGCGACAGGACGCCTGAGCCCGATCAGGTCAGCGGCAGCTGCCGCACGCTGTGGAATCGGCGGGGCGAGCCGTCGAACGGGTCGGTGAACTCCAGCTCGTCGGCCAGAAGCTGCAACGGCCGGCTGAAGTCGTCGGTCGCGATGTCCTGGACCTCGGGGTACAGCGGGTCGTCGACGATCGGGATGCCCAGGCCGTGCAGGTGGAGGCGCAGTTGGTGTGTGCGCCCCGTGCGTGGAGTCAGGCGGTAGATCCCCAGGTCACCGGACGTCGACTCCAGCTCGACCCGGGTCTCGGCGTTGACCGGCGCATCGGGGACGACCTCGGCCTGCCACGTCCCCCGCTGCTTCGTGAGGTGGTTGCGGACAACGACCGGCAGCTCCAGCGAGGGCCGCTTCGGCGCAAGCGCCCGGTAGGTCTTGCGCACGGCACCGTCCTGGAACAGGGTCTGGTACGCGCCGCGCCACCGGCGCTCGGTCGCGAGCAGCAGGAGCCCGGACGTGACGCGGTCGAGCCGGTGCAACGGTGACAGCTCGGGCAGGCCCAGCTCGGCGCGCAGCCGCACGACGACGCTCTGCTGCACGTGGCGCCCCCGCGGGATTGTGGACAAGAACGCAGGCTTGTCGACCACGATGAGGCGTTCGTCCTGGTGGACGATCACGATCCGACCGGGCACCTCTACCTCGTCGATCAGGTCGCGATGGAACCACACGAACGTGTGCGGGGCATAGGGGTGGTCCTCGGCGACGGCCAGGCCGCTGGCATAGACGAACCGCTCGTCGGCCAGCATCTGGGTCACCTCGACCCGCTCCGGCAGGCGGTGACGGAGCCAGGCTCCCATCGTCGGCCACGTGTCCGGGTGGGGCCGATCGCGGTCGGGGGTGCGCAGCCACGCTGCCCCGAGCCCGTGTCGTGGCGGCAGCGGCGAACGGGGAGGCACGCCTCGATGCTACGCGCCGGTCAGCCGGGCCTCAGCGTTCGGACGTGCGCGCGGATCCGGAGCCATCCGCGCTCGGATCGCGCAGCAACATGCTCCGCACGGGGGGCAGCTCGGCCCGGATCGACTGGTGCAACGCTCCGCGGAAGAACACCAGGTGATTCTCGTCGTCCCAGCGCGAATCGATCATCGTGTTGAGAGCGAACATCGCGTCATCCCCCTGGCTCACGACGAAGTCCTGCCACTGCTGCGCCGATACGTGGACGAAGAACGATTCACCATCTCGGTCGACCGCGGAGACGACGTCAGGGGCCGTGCGACTCACGTCGGTGCACCCACGCTTGAGCGTCACCTCGACGTCCTCGGCAGCGTGGCCGGACAGGGGCCCCGCCGAGCCTCGACCGCTGACCGCCGACGACCACATCGCAGCCACGTAGGCCGCGTAGGCATTGACCTGGTCCAGCCCGCTGGCCGTGCGCCACGCCGAGTCGAACAGCAGCCGCGCAGTGATGGCCTTGCGATTCGCTCGCACCGTGACCTCGAGATCGTCGAAACCGTCCTCGGACTCAACGATCCGGACCGACTCGATCCGGTGGTCCCGCCCATAGCCGTCGCCCCGGTCGATGCCGTCGGACGGATCATTGGCGTCGAAGACCGCTTGGAGCGCCCGGACGAACTCGGAGTCCTTCATGCGTGCACCGCCAGGCAGTTGGAATTGAAGATCCGTCGCCGGGTGCGCTCGTCCGTGCAGATCATGTCCGCGTCGGACATCGGATCCAGGTCGCGGTCACAGCACTCGCAGCGGGGTCGGATATCGAGCATGGGTCCAGTATGGCGCCCAAGCCGCCGGATGTGCGCCGACCGCTACCGCCAGTGTCGACGACGGTGGGTCGAGCCACGGCTCACTGCAGCCCGTCGGCACCGTCCTCGTCGCGGGCGTCAGTGTCCGCCGGACCGTCGGCAAGAAGGCGCTCGAAGCCCTCCTCGTCCAGGATCGCCACCCCCAGCTGCTCGGCCTTCTCGGCCTTGGATCCGGCGTTGTCCCCCACGACGACGTAGTCGGTCTTCTTGGACACCGAGCCCGACGCCTTGCCGCCGTGGGCGATGATCGTCTCCTTGACCGAGTCACGGGTGAATCGTTCGAGCGAGCCCGTCACAACGACAGTGAGCCCTTCGAGGGTGCGGACTATCGACTCGTCACGCTCGTCCTCCATCACGACGCCGGCATCCCGCCACTGCTGGACGATGCCCTCGTGCCAGTCGACCTTGAACCACTCGATCACCGCCTCGGCAATCGTCGGGCCGACCCCGTCGACCGCTGACAACGTCTCGAGCGAGGCCGCCTGGATCGCATCCATCGTGGCGAAGTGGGTCGCGAGCGCGCGAGCAGCCGTCGGGCCGACGTGGCGGATCGACAGCGCCACGAGGACCCGCCACAATGGCTGGGTCTTGGCCTCCTGAAGATTGGCGAGCAGTGCGATGCCGTTGGCGCTGAGGAGCCGGTCCGCCGCTCCGTCTTCGAGCTCCTTCTTCTTGGCCGCGCGGGTGTAGAGCGGCACCGTGAGGAGCTCCTGCTCGGTCAACGCGAACAAGCCACCTTCGTCGACCAGTACGCCGGCGTCCAGCAGCGCCGTGGCGCCCTCCCAGCCGAAGACCTCGATGTCGAACGCCCCCCGCCCACCGACGTGGCTGAGGCGTTCACGCAGCTGAGAAGGACACGAGCGGGTGTTGGGGCAGCGAATGTCCTTGTCACCCTCGCGGGCAGGGGCCAGCGGCGTGCCGCACGAAGGGCACTCGGTCGGCATCACGAACTCCCGCTCGGTGCCGTCGCGCAGCGCGACGACCGGGCCGACGATCTCGGGGATGACGTCACCGGCCTTGCGCAGCACGACCATGTCGCCGATCAGCACGCCCTTGCGCTTGACCTCGTGCTGGTTGTGCAGGGTCGCCATCTCGACGGTCGAGCCAGCCACCCGGATGGGCTCCATGACGCCATAGGGGGTGACGCGACCTGTGCGGCCCACATTGACCCGGATGTCGAGCAATCGGGTGTTGACCTCCTCGGGCGGGTACTTCCACGCGATGGCCCAGCGTGGCGCGCGCGAGGTCGACCCGAGCCGGCGCTGCAGCTCGACCTGGTCGACCTTGACCACGACACCGTCGATCTCGTGCACGACGTCGTGACGGTGCTCGCCGTAGTAGTCGATGAACTGCTCGACCTCAGTGAGCGTCTTGACGACCTTGGCCCGCTCGCTCGTCGGCAGGCCCCACGCCTCGAGTGCGTCGTAGGCCTCGCTCTGGCGGACCGGCGTGAAGCCTTCGCGGTAGCCGAGCCCATGACACACCATGGACAACGGGCGTCCGGCAGTGACCGAGGCGTCCTTCATGCGCAGGGTGCCCGCCGCCGCGTTGCGCGGATTGGAGAACGGGGTCTTGCCGGACTCGGCCCAGGCGGTGTTGAACTCCTCGAACTCCTTGGTCGGGAAGAACACCTCGCCACGGACCTCGACATAGGCCGGGACGGGATAGGCGTCCGATGCCGTCAGCTCGTGCGGGATGACCTTGATCGTGCGGACGTTGTTGGTGACGTCCTCCCCCACCCGCCCGTCACCGCGGGTCACGCCACGCGTGAGCCGGCCGTGCTCGTAGGTCAGCGAGATCGCCAGCCCGTCGACCTTGAGCTCGCAGAGGAACTCGGCGTCGTCGACGCCCTCACGCACGATCCTGGCGTGCCACGACTCGAGCTCCTCGACCGAGAAGGCGTTGTCGAGGCTCATGAGGCGCTCGCGGTGTTGGTAGGCCTCGAAGGACGACGAGGCGTAGCCACCGACGGTCTGCGTCGGCGAGTCGGGGGTGCGCAGCTCGGGCAGCTGCGCCTCGAGCGCCTCGAGCTCGCGCATCTGCTCGTCGTAGTCGGCGTCGGACACGGTCGGTGAGTCGTCGACGTAGTAGCGCTGCCGATGCTCCTCGAGCATCTCGGCCAGCTCCTTGTGCCGCTGCCTGAGCTCGTCGTCGGTCGCCATGATCTGACTTTATCGTCGTGCGGCGACACTCTGCGCGGTGGCGAGCGCCTTCGCGGCCCAGCCCGGCGACGCACCCGCGAGTCCGCACGTCGGAGTGACGACGAGCCGGTCGGCATAGGACTCCTCGTCGAAGCCGAAGTGCCCGAAGAACGTCTCGATCCGTCTGGCCGGCTCGAGGTCGGTGACCCCCATGGAGTCGGCCGAGGGGATGACTCCGAACCACAGGTCCACCCCCTGCTCGAATGATTCCGCCCACACGTCGTCGGGTCGGACGAGTGACAGGTCGAAGGAGATCGCGCTGAAGCCGGCCCCGACCAGGAGAGCGACCGGCACGTCCGGGGCGCACGAGTGCACCGCGGCCCGGGCGCCTGCCCCGGTCACCGCGTCGACGACGATCCGCAGGAGCTCATCCGTCTCGGGGGGGTGCACGCTGCGGTGGCGGGAGAACCCGCTCGCGGTCGGGATGCCGCCCGTCATGACCGCGACGATCGACGGCTCGTCGACCTGCACGACCAGATCGGCGCCGGCGAAACGGCGGCGCACGTCGGCGATGTGCGCCCTTAGGCCCTCCGCGAGCGACTCGGCGATCTCCCGGCGGGCACCGTGATCGGCCAGCATCTTGTCGCCACGGGGACGCTCGACCGTCGCGGCGAGCGTCAACGGTCCGGTGACCTGGAGCTTGAGCAGGCCCTGGTGCGTTCCGGCCAGCTCCTCGGCGGAGTCCAGGTCCTGCGCAAGGAGGGAGCGCGCCCGCCGGAGGTCCGAACCCGCGCCGACGCCGACGCGCCAGCCGTCCGGCTGCAGATCGGCGTCGAGCCCGTCGAGCACCGCGAGGGTGCGGCCGATCATGCCGGCGTGCACACCTCGACCGGGCAGCTCGGGTAAGAAGGGAAAGTCGCCGACCTCGCCGAGCACGAGCCGCAGCGACTCCGCGAAGTCCGTGCCGGGCATCGAGCCGATTCCGGTGGCCAGTGCCATGTGATTCCTGTCTGAAGGAGTGGTGTCGTCCAGCATCCGGCCGGATCGGGTGGCCGCTAGCCGGCCAGCACGCGGGAGGTGCTGCTGATTGTGGCCGAGCCGACGACTCGGGTGCCGGCGTAGATCACGCAGGCCTGGCCCGGGGCGATACCTTCTGCCGGATCGACCAGGTCGACGCGCACGTCGGTGCCGTCGACCACGACCCGGGCGCGGTGCTCGTCCCCGTGGGCACGCAGCTGCACGGTGCAGTCGAGCACCTCGGTCGGAGCGGTGCCGCACCACAACGGCTTGATGCACTCCAGAGCGTCGACGACCAGGGCCGCTCGCGAGCCCACCGTGACGGTGCCGCTGACCGGCTCGATGTCGAGCACGAAACGCGGCTTGCCGTCGTCGGCGGGGATCCCGAGCCGCAGCCCCCGGCGCTGGCCGATCGTGAAGGCGTACGCGCCATCGTGCTCCCGCAGGACCGCACCGTCCTCGTCGACGATCGTCCCCGGCTTCGGACCGAGCTTGTCGGCGAGCCAGCCGGCGTTGTCCCCGTCGGGGATGAAGCAGATGTCGTGGCTGTCGGGCTTCTGCGCGACCTGGATGCCGCGGCGGGCCGCTTCGACCCGTACGACGTCCTTGGTCGTGTCGCCCAGCGGGAACAGCGAGTGCGCCAGCTGGTCCTGCGTCAGGACGCCCAGGACGTAGGACTGGTCCTTGCTCATGTCGATCGCCCGGTGCATCTCGATCGTGCCGTCCGGCGCGGTCTCGAGCTGGGCGTAGTGACCTGTCGCGACGGCGTCGAAGCCCAGCGCCAGAGCGCGATCGAGCACTGCGGCGAACTTGATCTTCTCGTTGCAGCGCAGGCACGGGTTGGGCGTGCGACCCGCGGCGTACTCGGCGATGAAGTCGTCCACGACGTCATCGGCGAACTCCTCGCTCATGTCCCACACGTAGAACGGGATGCCGAGCTCGTCGGCGGCTCGGCGAGCGTCGCCGGCGTCCTCGATCGAGCAGCAGCCGCGGGCACCCGAGCGGTACGAGCGAGGGTTGCGGCTCAGGGCGAGGTGCACGCCAGTCACGTCATGCCCCGCGTCGACCGCGCGGGCCGCGGCGACGGCAGAGTCGACCCCGCCGGACATCGCGGCGATGATCCTCACAACGTGCTCCGCACGAGGCTGGCCCGCTGGGCGCGCTGGTGCACGGCCGGCAACGCCGCCAGGAGTCGGTCGACGTCGGCCTCGGTCGACGTGTGGCCGAGGCTGAACCGCAACGACCCGCGTGCCGCGACATCGTCGTAGCCCATCGCCAGGAGGACATGGCTCGGCTGGGGTACACCGGCAGCGCACGCCGAACCGGTCGAGCACTCGATGCCCTGGGCGTCGAGCAGCATCAGCATCGCGTCGCCCTCGCATCCCGGAAATGTCACATGGGCGATGTTGGGCAGCCGGTGCTCGGGGCCGGTCCCGTGGTCACCGTTGACGATGGCATCCGGGATGACCCGCATGATGCCCTCGACGAGCCGCCGCCGCAGACCCTCGATGCGTTCCACGGTCTCGGCCTGACGCCCGACCGTGACGTCGACCGCGGCCGCGAACGCGGCGATCAGCGGGACGCTGACCGTGCCGGACCTCAGGTCGCGCTCCTGCCCGCCGCCGTGCAGGAGCGGGGTCGCGTCGATCTCCCGGCGGATCAGCAGGGCGCCGACGCCGACGGGTCCGCCGAGCTTGTGCGCCGTGATCGTCATGGCGTCGAGTCGGCTGGCCGCGAAGTCGAGCGGCAGGTAGCCGGCCGCCTGCACGGCGTCGCTGTGCACCGGGATGTCGTGCGCCCTGGCGATCTCCACAACATCGGCGATCGGCTGGATCGTGCCCATCTCGTTGTTGGCCCACATCGTGGTGATGGCCGAGACCGTCGACGGATCCCGCTCGACGCTGGCTCGCAGCTCGTCGACCTGGATGCGCCCCGCGACGTCGACCGGCGTCATGTCGATCTCGGCGCCCTCGTGCTTGGCCAGCCAGGTGACCGGGTCGAGCAGCGCGTGGTGCTCGATCGAGCTGAAGATGATCCGGTTGCGTGCGGCATCCTGGGCCAGTCGGGACCAGTACAGGCCCTTGATGGCCAGGTTGTTGGCCTCGGTGCCGCCGGAGCAGAACACGACCTCGCTGGGCCGGGCACCGAAGCGCTCGGCGATCAGCTCGCGAGCCTCCTCGACGGTGCGGCGGGCGGCGCGGCCCGAGGCATGCAGCGACGAGGCGTTGCCCGTCAGCGCGAGCTGTTCGGTCATCGCAGCGATCGCCTCCGGGACCATGGGCGTGGTCGCCGCATGGTCGAGGTAGACCGTGCCGTCAGAGTCGTTCATCGCTCAACAATCGTAGCCCGCCCCCGGTGACGTCACCGGGGCCGTCTCGCCGCGGCACGTGCCCGGGGCGCTGCGTCCTACCATCGGAGTCATGAGCAGCCGGACGTACGACCTCGACCGTGCCCACGTGTT